>CAKTFS010000020.1 GCA_934561115.1 uncultured Faecalibacterium sp.
GCCGTAGCTCATCTGGTAGAGCGCCACCTTGCCAAGGTGGAGGTAGCGAGTTCGAGCCTCGTCGGCCGCTCCATATGTGGAAGTTTAGCTCAGCTGGGAGAGCATCTGCCTTACAAGCAGAGGGTCAGCGGTTCGAGCCCGTTAACTTCCACCATATGGCCCGGTAGCTCAGTTGGTTAGAGCACCAGCCTGTCACGCTGGGGGTCGTCGGTTCGAGCCCGATCCGGGTCGCTTTTATGCCTCTGTAGCTCAGTCGGTAGAGCAGGGGACTGAAAATCCCCGTGTCATTGGTTCGATTCCGATCGGAGGCACCACGTCGAAAGTCCTGTCATTCATCGAGAAGTCTTGCAAGCAAGACTTCCGTGATGAATACCAGACTTTCTCCTCTTCCCCACAAAATCTTGCTTCGCAAGCTTTCGCGGGGGCCCCGTTAAAAAGAACGGGTGGGTGCAAGGATAAATGCACCGAATATGCGGCCGTAGCTCATCTGGTAGAGCGCCACCTTGCCAAGGTGGAGGTAGCGAGTTCGAGCCTCGTCGGCCGCTCCAATACGAAGCCATCGTTGATGCAGAAATGCAAAAGCGATGGCTTTTTGTTTTGCCCTGTCCGCCCTCTCAGTCACCTACGGTGACAGCTCTCCCAAAGGGAGAGCCCTTGGCATGGAGACAAAGTTTCATGCTCAGGTGCGAAGCTTGTGGTTTCGCCAGAGCCTCTCCCTTTGGGAGAGGTGGCATCGCGCAGCGATGACGGAGAGGGCGAGCCTGCTAAAGCTTGCACCTGCCGTTTTCCGTCACGACACCACCTGTGAAAATGCGTTTGGAGCGCTCCGCAGAGCGCGACAAACGCGAAATTTAAAATAACGATTCCGCTAATTATGCGCAAAGCGAACGCGGAGCGCATTCCAAATCGTCTCGCTTGCCAAAGCAAAGAGCCGCCGTACAACACGATGCACGGCGGCTCTTCTTACAATATAGATATAACACCACCGCATGGCGTCTTACATCACCATCGTGATGATCAGCGCACACAGCGGCAGAGTGATAATGCTGAGCAGGGTGGTTAGCACCACGCTGCCGGCGGCAAAATGTTCGTCATGGCCGAACTGTACCGCAAATACCGAGGTGATGGCGGCCGCCGGGCAGCATTCCAGTAGCGTTACCACCTGTGCGGCTGTGCCGTGGAAACCCAGCACCCCGAACAGTGCCAGCGTAGCCGCCGGGATCAGCAGCATACGCACGGAGGCAAGTTTCCAGATGTGCTTGTCGGTCACGATGCTGCGTACGTCACCGGCAGCGATCAGCATACCAGTGATGAGCATGGACAGTGGGGTGTTCACCCCGGCCAGCAGCTTCAGCGGCTGGGTGATCAGGGCAGGCAGCGGGATCTGCAGCAGATAGATGCCCAGACCCACCACAATGGCGTACAGCACCGGGGTGCGCACCAGACTGCGGGCGACTTCCTTTACACTGGAGCCGCCGCTGACAAGGCCGTAGCCCAGCGTCCACAGCAGAATGTTGAACACGGTAACGTAGGCGCTGGCATACAAAAGACCCTCGGAGCCGAACAGCGCCGAAATAAGCGGGAAGCCCATGTACGCCGCGTTGGAAAAAATGCAGGCGAACCGGAAAATAGGCATCCGGCTGCCGGTTTTGCGTGCCGTGAGCAGCAGGGTGATCACGGTGCCCAGCAGCACGGACAGGACGCTCATGCCGAAAGCCGCCAGCAGATTGCGCAGGATCTGGGCGCTGAACTCCATGCGGTAAGAGTTTACCACCATGGCCGGTACGATGATGTACACCAGCAGATTGGAAAGCGCCTGCTTGTTTTCCAACTTGAGCACGCCGGTCTTGACCGCCACCATGCCTGTGCCGATCAACAGGAACAAGACCGCGACCTGCTGCGCGGTGATGAGAGCCAGTTCCATAAAATTTCCTCCTCTAAGGTCATAACGTGTATACCACGAAAGATACAACACAGGTATAGCACAAAACCCTGCGGATAGCAAGGCTAAACGCAGGGTTTTGCAAGATTTTGCAGTTACAGCTTACAAAATGACATTTTTGATCAGCAGGGAAATGCTGCCGTCATCGGCGTGCAGGAACTCTACCTCGGATTCGGCGTTCAATAGCTCGGTGGGGATCTTTACCTCAATGCCGTTGGCAGTGCGCAGGCTGCGGCTCTCCATCCGGCGGATGCGGGCGGGGGTCACGGTCACCGGCTGGGCGGCGCTGTCAAGGACATCGCTCTTTTCTACATAGTCGTCAAAGGGCACGGCGGCAAGAGGGTATTCCTCCTCCAGCTGCTGGCGCACCTGCTGGATGGACACCTGATTGTCGTTGTCAGCGGCCTGATTGGCGATCATCATGGCCACCTGTGCCTCCACATGGGGCGTTTCGGCGTAGTTTTCCTGCACAGCCTGCACGGCGGCTTCCTGAATGGCCTGCAGCTTTTTCTTTTCCGGCTGGGCGGTAGTGTACTGGAACACCACGGTGGAAAGATAAAACTCCTTGTGACCGTCGATATCGTACTTCTTTTCCAGCAGACGCATGGAGTAATCGGTCAGGTCTACCAGTGCGCCCTCCTCCACCTTGCCGCTCTGGGTAGGCAGGCAGGCGCGCTGCTGGATGATGGAGTTCACCGGCGCACCCTCCACATTTTCCGTGTAATGGGTGTAGCCGTTTTTGTAGTTCAGCTTCAGGATGCCCAGCCACGGCGCACCGTCCCGGGTAAAATCCACCACGGCAAGGTCTGCCCCGGGAATGGTGGTGTGGGCGTGCATATAGTCGAACAACACCCCGGCAATGCGGCAGGAAAGATCCACGAAGTCCTGATTGTGCTCCAGCTCGTTTTTAAAGGCCGAGTCCGGCAGCGGGCGGCACTGGCGGATATCGTCGCTGGTCAGCAGCTTTTCAATGTGGTTCTGCAGGTAGGCGTTCTTTTCGGCAGTCAGCTCCATGGGCCCGCCGCTGAGCACCGGCGCATCCATGGTGGTATCCAGAACGTGCAGAATGGCCTGATGAATGATGATCTCCATTGTTGCTCCTCATTTCGTGACGTAGTGTTTGCGCCCAGTATAGCACAACCGCCGGAAAAAGGCGAGAGCCGCCCGGGGATTTTGCGGATTCAACAATTTACAAATCCCGCCAAAAGGGCTATACTTATAATATCTGTGCAAAAGGAGGTGGAGCTGGTGGACGAGCAGCTGGAACAGATCGAAGGCGTCGTGGAGGATATCATCTACGAGAACGAGGATAACGGCTATGTGGTGTTCGAGATCTCCGGCGGCGGGGTGCTTACGGTGGTCTGCGGCATCGTGGGCGAGCTGCATGCGGGCGAAAGCGTCATCTGCCGCGGCCGGTACGAAAACCACGCCACCTATGGCCGCCAGTTCCACGCGCAGGAATGCGAGACCGATATGCCCAAGGATCTGGAAGCGGTATATGCCTTTCTGGCCAGCCGTTCCCTGCCGTATATCGGCGCAAGAACTGCGGATAAGATCATTGATATGTTCGGTGCCGAGGCGCTGGAGGTCATCGCCAACGACCCCGCCCGGCTGACCAAGATCCCCGGCATCTCGCCGGATAAAGCCGACCGCATCCAGCAGGAGTTCAAGCGGATGTTCGGTATGCGGGAGCTCATCGCCTATCTGGCGCAGTTCGAGATCAGTCCTCGTAAGGCCATGGAGGTGTTCAAGGCCTTTGGCGTGGGGGCGATGCAGGCCATCGCGTCAAACCCCTATCTGCTGTGCGGCGAGCCGCTGCAGCTGGACTTCCGTCACGCGGACAGCATCGCCCAGTATTACCACATGGAAGGGGACTGCGCCCAGCGGCTGGAAGCCGCCCTGCTGCGCACTTTGCGTCACAACGCGGGCAACGGTCACACCTGTCTGCCCCGGGCACAGTTGCTGGCAACGGCTTCCAACTTTATCCACCAGCCGCCGGAAAAGCTGGCGCGGGCGCTGGACCGGTGCATCGAAACGGAAGAACTGTGTGTGAAAATGTTCGATGCTATACCTTATATTTACCTGCCGGATCTGCTGGCAGCGGAGCAGGACATTGCCGACCGGCTGAACCTGCTGGCAAAGCGCGGCAAGAACACTGCCCGGGATCTGGATAAAAATATCCAGATCTTAGAGCTGACGCAGGGCTTTGCCTATGCGCCCCTGCAACGGGAAGCCATCCGCAAGGCCATGACCGAGAACTGCCTTGTGCTCACCGGCGGCCCCGGTACCGGCAAGACCACTACCGTCAACGCCATTTTGCAGCTGCTGGAAAATCAGGCCGAGCGGGTAGCCCTGTGTGCCCCCACCGGACGCGCCGCCAAGCGGCTCAGCGAGCTGACCGGCCGCAAGGCCAGCACCATCCACCGTCTGCTGGAGGTGGACTACACCGGCGGCGTGGTCAGCTTTATCCACAACGACAAAAATCTGCTCAAGTGTGACGTGGTCATTCTGGACGAGATGAGCATGGTGGACGTCAAGCTGTTTCAGGCGCTTATTGCGGCGCTGCGCTACACCTGCCGTATTATTATGGTAGGCGATGCCGACCAGCTGCCCAGCGTAGGCGCGGGCAACATCCTCAGCGAGGTCATCCGCTCCGGCTGCGTGCCCACCGTCTGCCTGAATGAGATCTTCCGGCAGGCAAAGCGCAGCCTCATCGTGGAAAACGCCCACCATATCATCTCCGGTGAGCCGCTGCAAAAGGGCAGCAAGACCGACGATTTCTTCTTTCTGGAAGCGGACGGCGAGGCCGCCCAGCGTCTGGTGTGCGACCTTGTCACCACCCGGCTGCCCCGGAGCTACGGCTTTGACCCCATCCGGGATATTCAGGTGCTGTGCCCCACAAAGCTTGGCCCCACCGGCACGCAGGCGCTGAACGTGGAACTGCAAAACCTGCTCAACCCGCCCCAGAAGGGCAAGCCCCAGCTGCAAAGCGCTGCCCGGGTGTTCCGGGTAGGGGACAAGGTGATGCAGGTGCGCAACAACTACGAGATCGTCTGGAACCGCATCGGCGGCGAGCAGGGCGTGGGCGCCTATAACGGCGATATCGGCATCGTGGAAAGCATCAACCTGCGGGAGCGCTCCATGGTGGTGCGCATGGACGACCGGCGTCTGCTCTACCCAGCGGAAAATCTGAACGAGCTGGAGATCGCCTACGCCATCACGGTGCACAAAAGTCAGGGCAGCGAGTTCCCGGCGGTGATCCTGCCGGTGGCGCAGGTGCCGCCAAGGCTGTGCTACCGCAACCTGTTCTACACCGGCGTCACCCGCGCACGCAAATTGTGCGTTGTGGCGGGCCGCAGGGATGTGGTGAACAGCATGATGAGCAACATCCGGCAGAACCTGCGCTACAGCGGCCTGTGCGCTCTGCTGCAGGCCGGACAGCCGCCGGAGCAGCTCAGCACAGAAGGGGAGAGCTCCTGATAAAACCGCGCAGAACAGCGGCAAAGCTTGTATACTTTTTGCCGCAACTATGTTATACTAAAGCAGTCTTTGTTTTTTGTCCGCAGCTGCGGGCGTTACATACATGATAGAGGAACGCAGAGAAAGGATTCAGGCAATTATGGCACAGAATGATATCGGCATCGACCTTGGTACTACTACCATCATCATCGCGCAGGAGGGCAAGGGTGTGGTGCTCAACCAGCCCAGCGTTGTGGCAATGGATACCCGCAAGAACACCGTGCTGGAGGCCGGCGACAAGGCACTGGCTATGGTGGGACGCACGCCCAACTATATTTCCGCCATCTTCCCGCTGAAGGACGGCGTCATCAGCGACCACACCATGACCCGGGAGCTGATCTGCCGCTTTGTCAAGCAGGTGTACAGCTCTCACATGGTCAAGCCCCGGGTGGCGGTGTGCGTGCCCGCCGCCATTACCGGCATTGAGAGCGACGCCGTGGTGGAGGCTGTGGTGGCAGCCGGTGCCCGTCAGGTGTACCTGATCGACGAGCCTATCGCCGCAGCCCTTGGCTCCGGCATTGATATTACCCTGCCGGACGGCCGCATGATCATTGATATCGGCGGCGGCACCACGGATATCGCGGTGCTGAGCCTTGGCGGCAAGGTCAAGGCCACCAGTGTACGCGTGGCCGGCAACCACTATGATGAAGAGATCCTCAAGCACGTGCGCAACAAATACAGCATTGCCATCGGCCAGCGCACCGCCGAGGAACTGAAAAAGCACGTTGCCTGCTGCCCTCAAAAGACCGATTTCCACGAGAGCATGGAGATCAAGGGCCGCAGCCTGCTCACCGGTCTGCCGGTGCGCGTGACCGTTTCCACCGATGATCTGTACGAGCCGGTGATGATGCTCAGCGAGCAAATCGGCACTGCAGCCCATCAGGTGCTGGAAAAGACCCCTCCGGAGCTGGCAGGCGATATCTACCGCAACGGCGTCATGCTGACCGGCGGCGGCGCCCAGCTGCACGGCCTGACCGAATATCTGAGTCAGGAGCTGAAGGTGGAGGTGACGGTCTCGCCGGATCCTGTGAACTGCGTTGCACTGGGTACGGCACAGAGCCTTTCCCTCGGTGATAAGCTGGAAACCGGCTTTACGGATGCTACTCCGCGCATCGGCCGCCGCTGAGGCAGGCTCGTTTTGTCCATGTCATATCACAAAGCAGCAAAAAGAAAAATTGTTAATTTTTGTTGAAATGAATGGCAAAATACGGTATACTATACCCAAATTGATTTTCTGCTGACGATCTTGTATCGGACGCAGTATCCAACAAACAGGAGGAAAAACCATGGACTTAGGTTTCGATGTGGTCGTTACCATTACTGGTATCGTGCTGGTGTTCCTGATCCTCGTGCTGCTGATGGCGATCATCACGCTGGAGGGCAAGATCTTCGACTCGATGAATGCCAAGAAGAAGGCCGCCAAGACTGCTGCGCAGGCACCTGCCGCAAAGCCCGCTGCCGCTCCGGTACAGCAGGCGGCGCCCGCTCCTCAGGTGGAGGAAGGCATCCCCGGTGACGTGGTGGCCGCCATTATGGCTGCTATCCATGCAATGGGCAACGGCAAGTACACCCTTAAGGCAGTGCGTCGTGGCAAAAATGGCTGGGGCAAGGCCGGCGTGAACGACACCACGGCCCCGTTTTAACACAGGAGGAAGAGCATGACACAGTTTATTGATACTCTGGTCGGTATTTTCCAAAGTTCCGGCTTTGCACAGTTTGGCCAGCCCGGCGGCTGGCTGTACGCCGTGATGATCTGCGTGGGCTGCTTTTTGCTGTACCTCGCCATCGTCAAGGAGTTCGAACCCCTGATCCTGCTGCCCATGGCCTTTGGCATGATCCTTGCCAACCTCCCCGGCAGCGGCATCATCCATATGCAGTACTTCGTCGGTGACGGTCTGGAGCACCCCATGTGGGTCGAGATCCTGAACAACGGCGGTCTGGCCGATATGCTCTATATGGGCGTCAAGCTGGGCATCTACCCGCCGCTGATCTTCCTCGGCATCGGCACCATGACCGACTTTGCACCCCTGATCTCCAACCCCAAGAGCCTGCTGCTGGGCGCTGCCGCACAGTTCGGTATCTTTGGTACTTACATGGGTGCCCGTCTGCTGGCCGCTACCGGTCTGGTGGACTTCACCCAGAAGCAGTCCGCTGCCATCGCCATCATCGGCGGTGCCGACGGCCCCACCGCTATCTTCGTTACCTCCCGTCTGGCACCTGAGCTGCTGGGCAGCATCGCCGTGGCAGCATACAGCTACATGGCACTGGTGCCCGTTATCCAGCCGCCCATCATGAAGGCACTGACCACCTCCAAGGAGCGCTCGGTTGTCATGAAGCAGCTGCGCACCGTCTCCAAGACCGAGAAGATCATCTTCCCCATCATGGTCACCATCATCGTTTCCCTCATCGTGCCGGACGCCGCCGTTCTGGTCGGTATGCTGATGCTGGGCAACCTGATGAAGGAGTGCGGCGTTGTGGATCGTATCCAGAAGACTGCCGGTAATGAGCTGATGAACATCATCACCATCTTCCTGGCTCTGTCTGTTGGCTGCACCACCAGTGCAAACACCTTCCTGAACACCCGCACCCTGTTCATCATCGTGCTGGGTTTGATCGCCTTCTCCTTCGGCACCGCAGCCGGTGTGCTGTGCGGCAAGGTCATGTACAAGCTGACCGGCGGCCAGGTGAACCCCCTGATCGGTTCTGCCGGCGTTTCCGCTGTGCCTATGGCTGCTCGTGTTTCCCAGAAGGTGGGTCAGAGCGAGAACCCCTCCAACTTCCTGCTGATGCACGCCATGGGCCCCAATGTGGCCGGCGTTATCGGTTCTGCCGTTGCTGCTGGTATCCTGATCAACATCTTCGGCTAAGCAAAACCTGAAGCACTATCCCAAGAGCCATCGCACAAGTCTGTGCGGTGGCTCTTTTTGTGTAGAACGATTTCAAATGGCCTCCGCTGTGCTTTGGCCATATTCAGCGGAATTATGATTTATTATCCCATTTTCACGGGAGAGGACGTAAGAGGTAACAGCTGCCGTTTCCAGTTACGACCCCTTCTGTGAAAAAAGAGGTTCTGAAACGCCCGCAGGCGTTTCAGAACCTCAAATATTAAAATATACTTTCCTTGATCAATGGCCAGAGCGGCAGCGGAGGCCATTCGAAATCGTTTTGCTCTAAGGACTGATAGCGGCTTTTTCCTGTTTGTGTTTGTCAGCTGCTTGTGCTATCATAGAGAAAACAGGGCACAAAACGCCCTAAAACAGGAGGGAGCCGTTATGGAAAAAATCAAACTTGAGGTCGCAGGCATTCCGGCTGTCCTGTACGGCAAGCGCAGCCGTAAGGTCTATCTCTATGTCCACGGCAAAAACGGCAGCGCGGCCGAGGCAGCCCGCTTTGCTCGCACTGCCTGCCCGGCAGGCTGGCAGGTGCTGGCTGTTGACCTGCCGGAGCACGGCAACCGGAAAAACAGCCCGGAAAAGCTGGTGCCGTGGGTGGTCACCCGGGAGCTGCAGGCAGTCTATGCCCGGATGCAGCCGGTGTGGAAGCATATCCGGGTGTATGGGGTCAGCATCGGGGCGTGGTTTGCCATGCAGGCCTTGCAGACGCAGCAGCCGGAAAAGGCGCTGCTTGTCTCCCCGATGGTGGATATGGAAAAGCTCATCCTTGACCTGATGCAGCAGGCAGGGGTAACGGAGGAGCAGCTGCGCGCGGCAGGGGAGATCCCCACCGCCTTCGGAGAGACCCTCTCGTGGCCGTATCTGTGCTGGGTGCGGGAACATCCCTTGCACTGGAAAGTGCCCACACAGGTGCTCTATGCCGATACAGACCCCCTTACCGGGCATACCGCTATGGAGCAGTTCCGGCGGCAGACCGGGGCGCACCTGACCATTCTGGAGGGCGGGGAACACTGGTTCCATACCGAGACGCAGCTGGCTGCTCTGCAAAGCTGGGAAAGCTGTCATTTATAAAAAAGCGGTTTCTCTTTGCATCCTGCCTGTAAAAATGTAAGCCCGGAAGAGCTGCAGATCTTCCGGGCTTACAATACGAAATACGCATCCACAACAAAACGCCGCTGACGGCTTTGTGCATCGTCAGCGGCGTTTTGTTTATTGAAAACAGGATTGTGAATGGCAGATTAAGATCAGACGTTTGCTTCGCTGTTGTGCTCGGCCTTCTTGTAAGCGGAGAAGGAGTGGAACACAATATTCAAGCCCAGCACGATCAGCAGCACGGCAAGGATCAGCTGCAGGCCGTTTGCGATGAACACAGCGCCCCAAGTGGTCTCACCGGCAGGGATGGTAACAGAAGCGGCAGTGCTGATGGCCTTGACCATAGCGATCAGGCGCTGCACCAGTGCGGTAAAGGTGACGCACAGCATGATGATCAGCGGGGGGAACAGCATCTTGTTGCTGCGGCCGGTCACCTTCAGGAACACGCACAGGGTAGCCAGCACCAGTGCGCTCAGCAGCTGGTTGGCAGAACCGAACAGCGGCCAGATGTTGGCGTAACCGATCTTGGTCAGGATAAAGCCGAACACCAGGGTGATGAAGGTGGAGAAGTACACATTGCAGAACAGCTTGCGCCAGCCCTCAGCGTGCTCCATGTCGTCCACGCTGAACAGCTCCTGGAAGCTCATGCGGCCAATGCGGGCCACGGCATCCAGACTGGTCAGGGCCAGTGCGGAAACGCACATGGTCATAAACACGGTAGCAGCGTAGGCGGGCACGCCGAACATCTCAAAGAAACCGGCAACGCCGCGGCTGAAGATCTGGAACGGGGTACCGGCGGCAGGGGTGCCGTCGGCAGCTGCGGCAGCACCGGCTACGCACAGAGCCAGAACAGCCAGCAGGCTTTCAAGAATCATAGCGCCGTAGCCGACCTTCAGCATATCCTTCTCGTTCTCAACGGTCTTAGAGGAAGTACCGGAGGAAACAAGGCTGTGGAAACCGGAAACTGCACCGCAGGCCACGGTGACGAACAGGATGGGGAACATGGTGCCCAGCTTTTCGTTGGTAAAGCCGGTGAACACGGGCAGGTTCATGGTGGGGTGTGCTACCAGCAGGCCAACCACAGCGCCCACGATCATTGCCACGAACATAAAGGTGGTCATGTGGTCACGGGGCTGCTTGAGCAGCCACATGGGCAGCACAGCGGCAAAGAAGATGTAAACAAAGGTGATATAGCTCCAAGCGGCCTTGCCCAGGATCAGGGGCAGGTTTGCGCCGATGACAAAGGACAGCACGATGAACACGATGCTGACAACGCTTTCCTTCCAGCCGGAGAAGTTGAACTTCTTCTGCAGCAGGCCAAAGATAACGGCGAACACCATGAACATGATGGACACCATACCGGCAGCGCCGTTGGTCTTGGCAGCCTCGACCATTGCACCGTCTGCGCCAAAGGCGTTGAAGGTGCCGGCGACCATGTCCGCAAAGGCAGCGATGACGATGCCGCAGAACAGCCAGCAGAACAGCAGGAACAGCTTGCGGCCGGTCTTGCCGATGTACTTTTCGATCAGCATACCCATGCTCTTGCCGTCGTTCTTAACGGAAGCATACAGAGCGCCAAAGTCGGTGACAGCGCCGAAGAAGATGCCGCCCAGCAGCACCCACAGCAGCACCGGCAGCCAGCCGAAGGCAGCGGCCTGAATGGCACCGGTAACAGGGCCTGCACCGGCAATGGAGCTGAACTGGTGGGCAAACACCGTCCAGCCGTTGGTGGGCACATAGTCCCGGCCATCCTCGTGGACGACTGCCGGGGTCTTGGCTGCGGGGTCGATGCCCCATTTGTTAGCCAGCCAGCGGCCGTAAAGCACATAAGCGCCAAACAGGCACACCGCTGCGATCAATACGATGACCAGCGTATTCATAGTTTTCTACCTCTTTCCTTTTTTCACTCTGCAACAGGCTCGGAACAATGGGCTGCCGTCCGGCAAAGTACATCCCCGGAGCGTAAAAAACCTTCGTCCTCAGCACATGACCGGCGTTTCGGCCACACTCCGAAGACGAAGGCTTCTGCACCCGCCTGCCAGGGCAGGGGCATTACTCCGCGGTACCACTTCGCTTGCTGTCTTAGGACAGCCACTCTCCCACGCATGACACATTTGCCATGCTGCCCGATAACGTGGGCTGGACGGCACCGTGCTACTAAGGGGCACAAAACCCGGTTCACACAGGCTGCTCGCAGGCGAGGGTCTTCTGCTCCTGACTGCCGCTTTTTCACCCGAGAAGCGGCTCGCTGAAAGAGGGTGATGCAGAAGATCATGTCCTGTTCCTTGCATTTGCTGAATGATTGTGTCCTACTTTATTCCCGTTTTCATCAATTGTCAATATTTTTGTCACAAGTTCAGAGGATGCGCCAATTCAAGCCATTTTCTGGGAATAATTTTTAGATGATTTTCTTTCATGTGTGAAGAGAATAAAACTGAATATGCATTTAATTGAAAAGCATTCACGCATAGGCCTTGACTTTCGCACTTTGAAGTGCTAAAGTAATAGCGTGCAGAATATTCCGCGCGGCAGCACGGTCTGGCTTGCCCGCTGCCGCCGCTGTTATAATAAGGAGAAAAACAATGGCTGAAAAAAATTCCAGAAGAAACGAGACAACGGACGCATTGTTTGATGCCATCCTCAGTCTGGAGAGCAGGGAAGAGTGCTACGCCTTTTTTGAGGATCTGTGCACTGTAAAAGAGATCTCGGATATGGCACAGCGCCTGCAGGCAGCAAAGCTGCTGCTGGACGGTGCCACCTACGAGCAGATCGTCAAGGCGGTGGAGATCAGCACTGCCACCATCAGCCGCATCAACCGCTGCATCCAGTACGGCTCCGGCGGTTATCGCGACACCATCGAGAAGGTGCGCGCACAGGCAGAAAAGCAGTAACAGCCGTACCCGCTGCGGCATAGGATAGGGCACACGACCGGAAAGGAAGGTTTTGCCCTATGATGATCGATACACCCTGCGCCCGTTCTCAGTGCCCGGAAATGCCCAAGGTCAGCCTGGATCAGGCTGTTGTGGACCTGATGGAAAGCATTGCCCTGCAGGAAACAGCGCTCAGCCACATTCTGTGTGCCGAAAGCCGGAAGATGCAGAAAGCCATGGATCTGGATGGTCTGGATCTTTGCAAACTGCTGGAAGTGAACGACTCTGCCACCAACATGGTGCACGCCGTCGCAAACCTTGAACTGGTGCTCAAGGATAAGCTGGAGTTCGTCTCCAACAACCTCTACGTCCCGGGGGACAGCAGCTGCCCATCGCCTGCGCAGTAACGCTTTTGCATGGGACGGTCTCTGCTGCAATTTGACCCGTGAAAATGCAATGCCGGGCAGCCCGCAGGCTGCCCGGCATTGTTCTGATAAAATGTTTTTTCCTCTAAATGATGCCCAGAGCGCACGCGGAGGGCATTCTGAATCGTTCTATTGCAAGGGAGACTGCTGCGCAAAATACGGTGCAGCAGTCTCCCTTTTCAGGAAAATTCTGCATAAGAGACAGAAAAATCTTTTGTTGGAATTGCTGATGTATCAAATCTGTGCTATACTATTGGATGTATCACCATGAAAGCGAGGAATAAAACATTGCTGCATTATGATGCGATCCTATTTGATGTGGACGGGACGCTGATCGATTCGGCCCCCGGTATCATTCATACATTGCAAGAGGTCTTCGGCACCATGGGTGTGGATGTATCCGGCGTAAACCTGCGCCGGTATCTGGGCCCGCCCCTGCGCAAAAGCTTCGGCGAGCACTTCACCGACCCGGCGCTGATCGAAAAAGCCACCGATCTTTACCGCACGAGCTACGCGGTGAAGGGCAGCCACGAGTGTGCCGTGTTCCCGGGTGTTCCGCAGTTGCTGCAAGCCCTGAAGGACGCGGGCTTTCTCCTGTGCACCGCTACCTCCAAGCCCACCAAGGTGGTCACCCCCATTTTGGAAGAGCAGGGGCTTGCACAGTATTTTGATTTCATCGGCGGTGCCTCCATGGACGAGAGCCGGGACACCAAGACCGAGGTCGTGCGTTATGTACTCAGCCAGCCTGCTTTGCAGGGTAAGCGGGTGCTGATGGTGGGCGACCGCAACGATGATATGCGGGGCGCTGCCGACTGCGGTCTGGATGCTGCCGGTGTGCTGTATGGCTACGGCAGCCGGGAAGAGCTGGAACCCTTCCATCCGGTGCTGCTGGCCGAAAGCTGCGCCGACCTTACCGACCGGCTGCTGGCAGCCCGGGTATGACAGGATGTTTCATTCCTTCGGAAGGAGAATGGATAGAATATGAGAAGCAATAACCACAAGGAGAATCAGGCGCTGACCCCGATGCAGAAACAGGCGGTGCTGGTGTGCATCGTTTGTGCACTGGCTGCGCTGCTGACCATCGGCATCACCCTTACCATGCTCAAGCGGGGCAAGAACCCGACGGAGCAGCCGGGGGAGTCCTCTATTGATACCCCCGCGCCCGCCCCGGAAGGGGAGGAGGATATCTCCGACCACTACCAGATCAACCAGACCTCCAGCGCGCTGCTCACCGAGACTGCCGATGCCGGCAATGCCTATCAGGAGCAGACCCTTTTTATCGGTGATTCCAACACGGTGCGCCTGTACGCCAATGGTCTGATCTCGCTGCAGCAGTTCTGCGCAAAAGAAGGCATTGGCACCAGCGCCGCCCTGAACGAGGGCATCGTCACCTTCAAGCGGGACGATAACCGCTACACCATCGCGCAGGCAGTGGCAAAAATGAAGCCCCGCCGGGTGGTCATCATGCTGGGCACCAACGACAACGGCATGAATACCGCGGACTTTATCAGCAACTATACCGCGCTGGTGCAGGCCATTCAGGCCAGCTATCCCTATACCGATATCATCGTCAACACGGTGCCGCCGGTCCCGTCCAACCACTCCAACTACCCTAACATGGACCAGACCCGCATTGATGATTTCAATATGGCACTGCTGACCATGTGCGAGCAGCTGGGCGTCAAGTTCCTCAACTCTGCCGAGGCGCTCAAGGACGCCAACGGCTACGGCAATGTCGATTATTACCAGAGCGGGGACATCCACCTCAAGCCCGCAGGCCTGAAGGTGCTGCTGAAGTATCTGCGCACCCACGCCTATGAGACCGAGGACCGCCGCCCGGATACCAATAACATCCCCACCCGCGCCGAGTATACCGCCAACCCCAGCTCCGCGGTGGAAGCGCCCAGCAGCTCGGAGGTGACTTCCTCCTCTGTTGTCGAGGACAAAACAGAGTATCAGGCCGGTTACCGTGTAGATAAAACCGGCGGCGGCACCTTGACCTGCGGCAACGAGAGCGGCAAGTCTCTTTCCATTAAGGTGACCAGTGCCACCCAGAGCGTAACCGTGACCGCTGTACCGGAGGACGGCTATGTGTTCGTCAAGTGGAGCGATGGCGTGACCAAGCGCACCCGCACCGACACCAATTTTGACCAGAACGTGGATGTGACTGCTGTGTTTGCGGCAGCCTCTATCCAGATCAGCAGCAGCGGCAAGGCTGTGCTGGGGGATGCCTACACCTTTAAAGCTACCCTCAAGGGCAAGTATCTGGATGCTTCCAGCATCCGCTGGTATGTCAACGGCACCGAGGTGACACAGGCTGCCGGTAAGACCACCGTAAAGGGCGAGGTAGACCCCTCCATGCTGGGCGGCACCTTCCGGGTGTACGCCACCGCCAGCTATAACGACTGCACCGTGACCAGCAATAAGCTGGAACTTATGGTCAGCGGTGCATCGTCCAGCTCGTCCACCAGCACCAGCAGTTCCAGCGCTTCCTCTAAGGAGGATAAGCCTGCTTCTTCTAAAGAAGAAACGTCCTCCTCTAAGGAGGAAAAGCCGGCCTCTTCCAAGGAAGAGAAGCCCGCTTCTTCTTCTTCTTCCTCGAACGGTACTTCCGAAAGTACCGGCAGCTCCTCCAAGGTGGAGAAGCCCGCATCTTCTGCGGCCTCCTCTAAGGAAGAAAAGCCCGTCTCTTCTTCGCAGAGCAGCTCCTCTTCCAAGGAGGAAAAACCTGCTTCCTCCAAGCAGGAGCACACAGTTTCTTCTAAGGAGGAAACGTCTGCCTCCTCTAAGCAGGAGCATGCGGCTTCCTCCAAGGGAGAACAACCGGCTTCTTCTAAAGAGGAAAAGCCCGCTTCCTCCAAGACAGAGGCCAGCGCCAGCAAGGAAGCTGCCAACTAAGGGCACATTCCTTCTCTGCGCTGCATAGGCTGGCGTGAGAGGAAGGTGGAGCCCTATGTACTGGCAAGAGATGCGCACACCCTCCCTGCCCGGGGAGAATGATGTGACCAACGGCAGCGTGGACTACTACGATACCGACTGGGAAAACGTGGATAACAGCGCACTGGAGGAAGAAATGCAGAAATGCGGTCTGACGCCCTGCGAGGGAAAGACAATGTGTCCGGACAACACCCCGGCACAAACAGACCTGTCTGCGTATGAAATTGTTTCTGAATAACGAGAAGCCAGCTCTGCCGGGGGTGGGGCTGGCTTCTCCCTGTTGATACACCAAAGTGGGAAATGCTGAAAAGAAAGTGAGATACTATGGCAAAATATTATTGCATCCTGTTCGATGCGGACAATACGTTGCTCAACTTTGATGCAGCTGAAAACAAGGCGCTGGCCGAAACGCTGGTGAACTACGGCATCGAGCCGGACGCCGAGACCGTGCAGACCTACCGCACCATCAACGAGGAGCTGTGGCGGCTGCTGGAAAAAGGCCAGATCCGCCGCGAAAAGCTGTTCGGCGAGCGGTTCAGCCGCTTTTTAAAGGCCATCGATGCCGCCGGTGACGGCGTGGAGATGAACCGCTACTATCTGGAGCAGCTGTCCACCCACCCGGACCTGATGAGCCCAGAGGTGCTGGACGTGCTGCGCGAACTTTCCGAGGTGGCAACGCTGGCCATCGTCAGCAACGGTGCCCAGAAGGTGCAGACCCGCCGTCTGGCAGAAAGCGGCGTGATGAACTTTATGGAGGACGTGTTCATCTCTGAGAAAATGGGCTGCGAAAAGCCTAGTGCCCGCATCTTCGATGCCGCCCTGCGCGCGCTGGGCGTGGAGAACCGGGAGCACGTTCTGATGGTGGGCGACAGCCTGTCCAGCGATATTCAGGGCGGCAGCAACGCCGGGCTGGATACCTGCTGGTACAACCCCAACCACGCCGAGAACCCCGGTAAGGTGATCCCTACCTACGAGATCGCCAGTCTGGAAGAGCTGTATCCGCTGGTGATGGAGCAGGAGGAGCTGGCCAATGTTGGCCTGAAGAACCGCCGCCACCAGTGCTGAGAGATGAAAAAGAACGGATAACGGATCAAAACTATGCTGATACATTTGGAAAAACTGGGTAAGACCTTTGGCGAAAAGGTGGTGCTGCACGATGTGACCGCCAGTGTCGAGCGGGAGGACCGCATCGGCATCGTGGGACAAAACGGCGCAGGCAAGACCACCCTGCTCAAGATCCTTACCGGCGAATATCAGGACTACGAGGGCGAGTTCAGTGTGACCCATGGGGTAACGCTGGGCTATCTGGAGCAGAACGCAAAGCTGGACGCTACGCTGGATATCTACGGCGAGATGCGCGCCACCTTTGCCCCGGTGCTGGACGCCATGGCGCAGATGCAAATTCTAGAGCGCCGCATGGCTGCCCAGCCCGATAACGCCGATTTGCTGGCACAGCACGATGCCCTGCAGAATATTGTGGACGCCGCCGACGGCTACAATATGGACGTGAACATCAAAAAGGTGCTGTCCGGCATGGGTTTTGCGCAGGATACATGGCAAAAGAACATTGCGGTGCTCTCCGGCGGCGAACTGACAAGACTGCGTCTGGCAAAGCTGCTGCTGGAAAAACCGGATGTCCTCATTCTGGACGAGCCCACCAACCACTTGGACTTTGCCACCATGGAATGGCTGGAAAATTACCTCAAGGGCTACTCCGGTGCGGTGCTGGTGGTCAGCCACGACCGCTATTTCTTGGATAACGTGTGTACAAAGATCTGGGAGGTATCCTTCCAGACCATGACTACCTACAAAGGCAACTTCTCGGCCTATCTGCCCCAGAAGGAAGCTGCCGATGCCCTGCGCCAGAAGCAGCACGATACTGATGTGGCACTGGCTGAAAAGCTGCAGGACTATGTGGACCGCAACCTTGTGCGCGCCTCCACTACCAAAATGGCGCAGAGCCGCCGCAAGCAGCTGGAAAAGCTGGAGATCACCGAAGCACCCAAGGACGAGACCAATCAGCTCAAGTTCCGCTTTGAATATGACGTAGAGCCGTGGAATGAACTGGTGCTGCTGAAAAACCTCAGCATCAAGATCGGGGAGCGTACCCTGCTGGAGCCCTTTACCTATACGGTCTGCCGCGGGCAGCGGCTTATCATTGCCGGCCCCAACGGTGCAGGAAAATCCACCCTGATGCAGGTGCTGGACGGCAAACGCCGCCCCTCCGGCGGCATGGTGCGGCTGGGCACCGGGGCGCGGCCCAGCATTTTTGCCCAGCAGCAGAACCGTCTGGGGCAGGGCAGAGTCATTGATGTCATCTGGAACAAGTACCCCCGCATGACCGAGTTGGAGGTGCGCAGCCACCTTGCAAAGCTGGGCTTCCGGGGTGATACCGTGTTCAAGCCCTGTGAGGCATTGTCCGGCGGCGAGCTGGCGCGTCTGCGCTTTGCAGAGATCGTGCTGGAACGGCCGAACCTGCTGTTTTTGGACGAGCCTACCAACCACTTGGACATCTACACCCGCGAAAACCTGACCGAAGCACTGATGGCCTATACCGGCACCCTGCTGCTGGTCACCCACGACCGTCACCTGATGAACAGTCTGGCCTGTCCCATCCTCTACCTTGAGGACGGCAAGGCGGTGCTTTACCCCAGCTACGATGCCCTGATGGGACGTGCCGCCCCGGTGCAGGCTGCGCAGAAGGCTGCCGAGCCCGTCAAGACCGGCTACGGCAAGGAACAGCGCCGCCGCCGCGCCGAGCTGCGCGCCAAGATCAAGGCCTGCGAGGACGAGATGGAAGCCTGCGGTGCACGCGAGGTGGAGCTGGACAACGAGATCAACTCCCCGGAGGTATACAACGACCCCGACCTGCTGCGCCAGAAAAGCGATGAGCTGAGCGACCTGCGCTTCCATCAGGAGGAACTTTTTGCCGCATGGGAAGCCGCCATGGAAGAGCAGGAAGCCTACGAACAGACGCAGCAGCCCGAAGAATAAAGGAGCGTATCCTCTATGCCTAAAAATCACCGCAACTATCAAAAAACACGGCACATCGCCCTGTCCGGCCTGCTGTTTGCGCTGGCCATGGCGCTTTCCTTCATTGAGGGCACGCTGGTCATCCCCGGGCTTTTGCCGGGCATGAAGCTGGGCCTTGCCAACATCGTGGTCATGTACGCCTTGTTCTTCATGGGTCCCCGGCAGGCACTGGTACTGGATGTACTCAAGGCGCTGTTTGTCTTTCTGGTTTCCGGCTTTACGGCGGGCTTCCTCTCGCTGTGCGGCGGGCTTTTGTCCCTTGCGGTGATGTGGGTGCTGTACTATCTTTTGCCGGTGCGCCCCACATGGTTCATCCTGTCGGTCTGCGGCGCACTGGCGCATAACGTGGGGCAGCTGCTGAGCGCGGGGGTCATCATCTCTTCGTCCTTGTCGCTGTACTACGCGCCGGTCATGCTGGTGCTGGGGCTTGTCATGGGCGCGCTCACCTCGGTCACCCTGCGGGCGCTGCTGCCCGCGCTGGGCAAAATGGGCTTCAACACCCACGAAAACCGCCCCGAATGACCGACCATTCCGGCAAGGCAGTTGCATTTTGGCCGGAAATCTGTATAATAAGGAAACAACTGTATTTTTATCTAAAAGACCCCAAAGGATAGCGCTGCCGCAGCATGGGAACTTGAGCGGCAGTCGGGAGGTGTTTGTATATGTCTGAAAAAGTTACCATCAAGGTCGAGCGTAAGGAGCTCCATCTGCCCACCATCGCACTGCGCGGGCTGGTGGTGTTCCCCAACAACCTTGTTCATTTTGAAGTCGGACGGGAAAAGAGCATTGCCGCCGTGGAGTGGGCCATGGCCAATAACTCCAACGTATTTCTGGTCGCCCAGAAGGAGATGGAGACCAGCGAGCCCACCCAGCAGGATCTGTACACCTACGGTGTAGTAGCCGAGGTCAAGCAGGTGCTGCGTGTGTCGGACGAACTGGTCAAGGTACTGGTAGAGGGCAAGTACCGCGCCAAGCTGACCGAGCTGGATACCACCGGCGATTTTCTGCTGTCTGCCGTGCGCTCCGCCCCGGTGCGTGCCGCAAAGCCCGAGGAGGCTGTGGAGACCGAGGCGCTGCTCCGCGCCCTCAAGACCGGCTTTGACGAATATCTGGGCATGAACCCGCGCCTTGCCAAGGACGTGGTGTTCACCATCGTTTCCAGCGATGACCCCATGTTCCTCACCGAGTATATGCCGGCAAACCTCTTGTTCCGCTACGAGGACAAGCAGGCCGTGATGAACGAGAACACCCTCAACGGCCGTCTGCAGCGCCTTGTGGAGATGCTGCGCCGCGAGTGTCAGGTGATGAAGATCGAAAAGGAGATCGCGGAAAAGGTCAACGAGTCCATGGACAAGAACCAGCGCGATTACTACCTGCACGAGCAGCTGCACATCATCAACGATGAACTGGGCGAGGGGGACGATACCCACGCCGAAGCCGACGATTACCGCCGCAAGATCCGGGAGCTGCACCTTGCCGAGGACAGCGAGAAAAAGCTGCTCAAGGAGGTAGACCGCCTTTCCCGGATGCAGAGCAGCAATCAGGAAGCCACGGTCATCCGCACCTATCTGGATACCTGTCTGGATCTGCCGTGGAATACCATGACTGTGGATGATCTGGATATCCACCGCGCCCAGCAGATCCTGGACCGGGATCACTACGGCCTGAAAAAGGTCAAGGACCGCATTCTGGAAACGCTGGCTGTGCGCAAGCTGGCACCGGATGTGAAGGCGCAGATCATTTGCTTGGTCGGCCCTCCGGGTGTGGGCAAGACCAGTATTGCGCGCTCCATCGCCGAAAGCCTTGGCCGCAAGTATGTGCGCATCAGTCTTGGCGGCGTGCGGGACGAGGCTGAGATCCGCGGCCACCGCCGCACCTACATCGGTGCCATGCCCGGCAAGATCATCAGCGCCATGATCACCGCCAAGTCCTCCAACCCCCTGATGCTGCTGGACGAGATTGACAAGCTGGCAGGGGACTTCCGGGGCGACCCGGCGGCAGCTCTGCTGGAAGCGCTGGACCCGGAGCAGAACAGCACTTTTAACGATCATTTCATCGATATCCCGTTTGACCTGAGCCATGTGCTCTTTATTACCACCGCCAATGATCTGGGCAGCATCCCCGGCCCGCTGCGCGACCGCATGGACGTCATCGAGCTGCCCAGCTATACCCGCGTGGAAAAATACAATATTGCCCGCAAGCATCTGCTGCCCAAGCAGCTCAAGGCCTGCGGTCTGACCGGCAAGGTCACCATGAACCAAGGCGCACTCTACGGCATCATCGACGGCTACACCCGCGAGGCCGGTGTGCGTAATCTGGAGCGTACCATCACCAGTGTGCTGCGCAAGTGTGCCCGCAAGATCGCTTCCGGCGAGGTGGAGAGCGTGGCGGTGACCGCCGCCATGCTGGAGGAGCTGCTGGGGCCCCGCATCGTCAAGCCGGACTTCCTCAACCGCACCAATGCCGTGGGCATTGCCAATGGTCTGGCATGGACCAGTGTGGGCGGCGAGACCCTGCCCATTGAGGTGCAGGTCATGGATAACGGCACCGGCAAGATCACCGTTACCGGCTCTTTGGGCGATGTGATGAAGGAGAGCGCACAGCTGGCAGTTACTTGGGTGCGCGTCCATGCCGAGGAATACGGCATCGACCCTGAGCGGCTGAAAAAATGCGACCTGCACATCCACGCCCCGGAGGGCGCTGTGCCCAAGGACGGCCCCAGTGCAGGCGTCACCCTGACCACGGCACTGGTGTCCTGCCTGTCCGGTGTGCCGGTGCGCGGCGATGTGGCTATGACCGGCGAGATCACCCTGCACGGCAATGTGCTGCCCATCGGCGGCTTGCGGGAAAAGAGCATGGCTGCCTACCGCGAGGGCATGAAGACCGTGCTCATCCCCAAGGACAACGAGCCGGACCTGTACGATGTGGATGAGGAGGTTAAGAAGAACCTGACCTTCCTGCCTATGCAGAACCTCTCGCAGGTGCTGGCTGCCGCTCTGCTTAAGCCGAAAGCTGCTAAAAGCACCGCAGGCCGTCCCCGCACCAAAAAGTCCAAGGCAGGGGAGAACCGCATCCCCGCTGCGCCTGAGAAGAACCAGCCGGGCGCTGTCTGCTGAAAAACAGAAAGGAACACGCCATGATCTTCAATAAAGCTGATTTTATTGCCAGCTATGGCATTTCCAGCCAGCTGCCCGAAAGCGACCGCCCGGAGCTGAGCTTTTCGGGGCGCTCCAACGTGGGCAAATCCAGCCTGATCAACAAGCTGTGCAGCCGCAAAAATCTGGCGCGCGTGTCCAGTACGCCGGGCAAAACGGCTACCATCAACTTCTATTCCGTGGACGACTGCTACTTTGTGGACCTACCGGGCTATGGCTACGCCAAGGTGAGCAATGCCGACCGCGAGCGCTGGGACGACCTGATCAACAGCTACTTCGAGGCGCCCCGCCACCACACCCTGCTGGTGCAGCTGCTGGACTGCCGCCACGCCCCCAGCGCAGACGACCTGCAGATGCTGCGCTACCTGCACTACCACCGCATCCCCTATGTGGTGGCGCTGACCAAGGCGGATAAGCTGAAAAAGAGCCAGCTTGCCAAAACGCAGGAGGACTTTGAAAACATCTGCCGCCCCTATGGCTGCCAGAAGGTGGTGCTGACCAGCGGCGAAAACGGCTACGGCATTCCGGAGCTGCAGGCGGTGCTCAATGCTGCAGTGGCTGCGGAAAACGAGGAAGCGGAGTAACGCCATGGCTTACAACGAATTTGCCTATTTCTACGATGAATTCAACGGCGAAGCGGACTACGATGCCCTGTACAGCCAGATCCATGCAAAGCTGGAAGCCCACGGCATCCACGACGGTATTGTAGCCGACCTTGGCTGCGGCACCGGGGAACTGACCCTGATGCTGACGCAGGCGGGCTACGATATGATCGGCATCGACCAGTCGGAGGAGATGCTCTGCGTGGTGCGGGATAAGGCCGAGCAACTGGGGCTTTCCGGCCGCTTGCTGCTGCTCCGGCAGGACCTGCTCAAGCTGGATCTCTACGGTACCATCCGGGCAGCGGTATCTACCTTTGATACCTTCAACCATATCCCGGATCTGGATACCGCCATTGCCAATGCGGGCTTTTTTATGGAAAAGGGTGGCGTGTTCCTGTTTGATATGAACACCCCCTATAAGCACCAGAAGGTTCTGGGTGATAACGAATTCACCTTTGAGGAAGAGGACGCCGCCTGCGTGTGGCGCAACCACTATAACGCCGCCGACCGCAAGGTGGAGATCACGGTGGACATTGATTATCACGAGACCGGCGAGCATTTCCGCGAGGAATTCTGCGAGTACACCTACGATCTGGACACTATCCGTGCATCGCTGGAAAAGCACGGCTTTGCGCTGGAAAGCGTCTGCGACGGCGAAACTTTCGGCCCGCTGACCGAGGAAAGCCAGCGCTACTTCTTCTGCGCAACAAAACAGTATACACAACTGGAGGAATAACCTATGGCAAACCTGATCCGCGGCCTGTCCGAGAACGGCGGTGTCGTGTTCTGCGGTGTGGATTCCACCGATATCGTCCGTAAAGCAGAAAAGCTTCACACCACAAGCGCCACCTGCAGCGCGGCACTGGGGCGTCTGCTCACGGGTGCGACCCTGATGGGCTCTATGCTCAAGGACGACCGCGACCGCATCACCCTGCGTGTGGCGGGCGGCGGCCCTGCCGGTGTGCTCATTGCATGTACTGATGGTACCGGCAACGTGAAGGGCTGCATTGATAACCCGCTGGTGGAGCTGCCCGCCAAAGCCAACGGCCATCTGGACGTAGGCACTGCTGTGGGTAAGGATGGCGTGCTGACCGTCATCCGGGACAACCGCCTGCAAAAGGAACCCACAGTCGGGCAGGTGCCGCTGGTGTCCGGCGAGATCGCCGAGGATCTGACCAGCTACTATGCCTACAGCGAGCAGGTACCCACCGTGATGGCGCTGGGCGTGCTGGTGGACAAAGATCTGTCCATTCTCTGCGCTGGCGGCTTTATGGTGCAGCTTCTGCCCGGTGCCACCGATGCTGAGATCGATCAGCTGGAAAAGAACATCAGCGCCATGCCCTCTGTTACCGAGCTGCTCCATGCGGGCAAGACCCCCGAGGACATGATGCAGATGGCGCTGGCGGGCTTTGCCCCCAACGTGCTGGACGAGCGCACGGTGCAGTACCAGTGTGATTGCAGCGCCGAGCGCACTAAGGAAATGCTGCTCAGCCTTGGCCGTGCAGAGCTTGAGCGGATGCGGGACGAGGACCCCACCTGTGAGGTGGTGTGCCACTTCTGCCACAGCAAGTATCAGTACGACCTGAACGCTCTGCTTGCCGAGTACGATGCACAGGCAGCTGAAGCTGTGCAGACCGTCCAGTGAAAAGATAGTTCTGGAAAATCCGTGGATTTTCCAGAACTAATAAAATATTCCGCTTTTCAAAAGGCAGCTGCGCAGGTGTGTGCAGCCGCCTTTTTTTGTTTCTGCGTTTCAAAAGCAAGTTGCGTTTATAGCTGCCGTTTTCTGTCACGACCTCTCCCGTGAAAAGACAGGTCTGGAAAATCCGCAGATTTTCCAGACCTGTAAATAAAAATAATCTTTCCGCTGAACATGGTCAAAGCAAAGCGGAGACCATTCCAAATCGGCTGCCTTTTGTCATGCGCAGATATCTGCCGCCACAGTATACACCACATTGTAATGCAGGGTATCCTCCTGCACGGTGCACGCCTCCCGGTGGGCGAAGATCTCGGCATCCGGGAAAGCCTCGTGCAGCGCCCGCAGCCCTTGCAGCCGTGCCAGCGTAAGCGCCTGCACTTCGGTGCGGTATATCGTCTCCTGTCGCTGCCCGTAATAGGTGGTCTCCTCCACCGCGCAAGGCAGGGGCAGACCGAAAACCTCTAATTGCAGATGCCGGGTGCGGCACAGCCCGTCCCCATCGGGCGCGGAAGGCAAAAGCGCGGCAGAATGACCCGCAAAAAACAGCCTATAATTTGTTGTATTTTCGCCGGTCAGTTGTGACAGGGTCTCTGCCAGCGGAACGCTCTGGTTTGTCTCCCATTCCAGCTGCGCCACCACCGTGCCAGCCGCCGGGGCAAAGATCAAGGTGCCGTCCCGCTCGCTGCGCGCCGTACCGATCAACCCCTGCCCGGCTTCCACAGTCTGCCCGGGGACTACCAGCATGGTGCCGCTGGTAAGATTTGTACGCAGCACCGTCCCATTGCACTTTGCCCGCAGCCCGTGCAGGGTGCCGACGGCGATCTCAGGCCGGGCACGGGCAGGGGCAGCCTCTACCGCAAGCCGGCCCTTTTCAAAATTCAGGCTTGCCCAGGAGAACTCGCCGCTTTCCAGCAGAGCATACTCTCCGGCGCGCAGCAGCTCCCCGGTTACGGCAGTGCCGGGCTGCAAGCCGCAGCTGCGCAGCACCGCACCCGCCCGCGTCCGCTGCCCGGTGGTCAGGCTGCCGTAGTCCACCGCCCATATAAGCCCTTGCAGCCAGACCAGCACCAGCCCCCAAGCGGCAAGCCCTGCCCACAGCCCTTTGCGCTGCAGCAGCGGACGCAGCAAAAAATAGAGCCCCTGCCGTTTTTCCACCCGCAGCCGCACCCGCCTGTGCCGGGCAAGTGCGGCCAGCCGCCGGTATTGCCACGCTGCGCAATGGCCGCAAAAGCCGCCGGGCAGGGCACGGATGCCATATAAATGCAGCCCTTGTCCGGCGGCGTCTGTCAAAAGCGCCTCGGGGCTGCCGTTCCGGGCAGTAAAGCGCACCCCCGCCCAAAGGCTTGCAGCTTCCATGGCGGCCTCCTATTCATCGGAAAAATCGGTGCGCAAAAATTGTCCCTGCACCGTCAGCCGGGCGGCGGTCAGGGTGCAGATGCGCAGTCCGCTGCCGTATACCGTGAAACGCCCCTTCGGCAGCCGCAGACACAGCTTGTTTTCATCAAAAAACAACACCGTGCAAAAATGCTCTATTTCCATCCGGTCACCGCTCAGGTATACGGCAGGGCGGCTGTAAAACCCGGGCGGCGGCTGTCGGAACAGCCCGCGCAGCCAGTCGCCCGGGGTGCGCCGGCCGTGGTGTGCTCTGGCCATCGTTGTCCCTCCCGTCCCGCGCTTTGTACATTGCACAGCCCATGCTTCCATATATATGGAGGGGGAGGGCGTGCTTATGAGTAAAAGCTGCAAACCGCTGTATCCGGGGCTTTTTCTGCTGGGTGCAGCCACAGCGGTGCTGGTATTTGCCGCACCGCAGACCTGTGCGGATGCCCTGCGGCAGGGTCTTGTACTCTGCGGCGGGCCGCTGCTGGTGTCGCTGTTTCCGTTTCTGGTGGTGTCAGCGCTCATCATGCGCAGCGGCGCGGGCGAGGTATTGGGCGTGCTGCTCTGGCCGGTGGTGCGCTGCATCGGTCTGCGCAGCCGCAGCGCGGGCAGTGTGCTGCTCATCGGCCTTGTAGGCGGCTTTGCCCCTGCCGCCGCCGCTGCTGCCGAGGCAGTCCGCAGCAGAGAGCTGACCCCGCAGGAGGCTTCGGCCCTGCTGCCCGCCTGCATCTGCTCCGGGCCGTCCTTTGTTATCCTGACGGTAGGGGAGCAGCTGCTGGGCAGCCGCACGGCGGGGGTGTGCCTGTTTGCTGCACAGGTGCTGGCGGGCTGGCTGACGGCGGCACTGCTCTGCCGTGTCCGCGGCATACCGGAGCCTTTGCCCGCACTGCCTGCCGCCGTGCAAGCACCGCCGCCCGCGCTGGATGCCATCCTTGCGCAGGCAGCGGTGACCTATCTGAAATTATGCGGCTTTGTGCTGTATTTTCGGCTGCTGGCGGCAGGCTGCGGGCTGCTGCTGCCCGCAGCGCTTGCGCCCTTTCCGGCGATGCTGCTGGAGGTTTGCTCCGGCTGCGACTACGCCGCCCGCACCGGTCTGTGGGCAAGCGGGCTGTGCTGCGCTGCGCTCAGCGTGCAGGGCGCTTCGGTGCTGTTGCAGGTGCGCACCCTCTGTCCGCCGGAGGTCTCGTTCAAGCCCTTATTGTGGGGCAGGGTGCTGCATCTGCCGCTTTCGCTGGCATTGTTTTATCTGGGCCTGCCGCAAGACGCCGTGGAAAGCTTCAATACCCTGTGCGCCCGGGTGGTGCCCATGCAGCGGGTGCCGACAGACTGCGCCCTGCTGGTGTTCGCGGTGTGCTGCATCACGGCCTGCGAGGCCTGCCGCCTGACCGGCGGGAAGAAGACGCAAAATAAGACGCAAAATGCAGCTCCGGCAAATAAAAACTGCTCTGCGGCTTGCAAACCGCCGCAAAATGTGGTAACATAACTCTTGGTTATCATAATACCAAACGCAGCGACGGAGAGAGTAGGCGCTGTCTGCACGGCAAAGAGAGAAGCTTCACCGGCTGAAAGGGCTTCCATGTGCGGCAGGGGCTGAAGTTCGCTCCCGAGCGGTCTGCGCGAACGATGCGGGTGCATCTATTAGCACAGGACGGTTGCGCCCCGTTACGGCGTTTGAGCGCCGTCTGCCCTTGTGCAGGCGGAAACCGGGTGGTACCGCGGAGCAGAAATGGTTACAGCTTCGTCCCTTTTGCCTGAGCAGTCGGGCAGGGGACGGAGCTTTTTTGTTGTACTCCGCTCCATGAACACAAAGTATAAAGGAGAGAAAATCCATGCAAGCAATGATCGATGAGCTGGCCAAGCAGGCCGCTGAAAGCCTTGGTCAGGTGTCCAGCAAGGAGACGCTGGCTTCCTTCTGGCAGGAATACCTCAGCAAAAACGGCAAGATCCCTGCCCTGATGAAGAACCTGCGCACCGTCGCGCCGGAAGAGCGCCCCGCTATGGGCAAGATCATCAACGAACTCAAACAGAAGGTGCAGGCAGACTACGATGCCGCCGCCGAGACCGTGAAGCAGGCAGAGCTTGCTGCCCGCAACGCCGCCGAGACGGTGGATATCACCCTGCCCGCCAAGACCCGCTCCGTGGGCGGTCTGCACCCCCTGACGCTGGTCACCAACCAGATCATCGACGTGTTCTCCGGTATGGGCTTTGCCGTGGCAGATGCCCCGGAGATCGAGGATGACGACCACAACTTCACCCGCCTGAACGTGCCCAAGGATCACCCCGCCCGCGATATGCAGGATACCTTCTATCTGTCCGATGAGTTCCTGCTGCGCACCCAGACCTCCGGTGGCCAGATCCGCACCATGGACAGCCAGAAGCCGCCCATCAAGGTGCTGATCCCCGGCCGCGTGTTCCGCTCTGACTCGGACGCTACCCACAGCCCCATGTTCCACCAGATGGAAGGTCTGGTCGTGGATAAGGGCATCACGCTGGGCGATCTGCAGGGCGCGCTGAACACCTTCGTGCAGAAGCTGTTCGGTGCCGACACCCGCACCCGTCTGCGTCCCTCCTACTTCCCGTTCACCGAGCCCAGCGTGGAGGTGGACGTAAGCTGCTTCGAGTGCCACGGCAAGGGCTGCCCTCTGTGCAAGCACACCGGCTGGATCGAGGTGCTGGGCGGCGGCGTTGTCAACCGTAAGGTGCTGGAAAACTGCAACATTGACCCGGATGAGTACTCCGGTTTCGCCTTCGGCATCGGCATCGAGCGTATCGCCATGCTGAAATACGGCATCAACAACATTGGTCTGATGTTCGAGAACAACCTGCAGTTCCTCAAGCAGTTCCACGAATAAGAGGGGAGAGAACAAACAATGAAAGTACCTTTCAGTTGGTTAAAAGAATTCGTTGATATCGATGTTACCGCACAGGAGCTGGAGGAGAAGCTGTTCTCCTGCGGTTTCGAGGTGGAAGAGCTCATCCCGCTGGATGCCGGCATCAGCAAGGTGGTCGTCGGCAAGATCGTGGAGATGGAAAAGCAGGAGGGCACCCACCTGACCAAGTGTGTGGTGGACTGCGGCGCCTACGGCCACGAGATCCGCATCAGCACCGGTGCTGCCAACATGAAGCTGGGCGATTGCGTGCCCACCGCACTGGATGGCTCCACCCTGCCCGGCGGCATCACCATCAAGGCCCGCAAGATGCAGGGCGTGGAGTCCAACGGCATGCTGTGCTCCGGTGCAGAGCTGGGTCTGAACGATGACCTGTTCCCGGGCTCTGAGGTCTACGGCCTGCTCATCCTGCCCGAGGACTCTGTCCCCGGCACCGACATCGCCCCTGTGGTGGGTCTGGACGACTACATCTTTGATATCTCCATCACCGCCAACCGCCCGGATTGCCAGTCCGTTCTGGGTATCGCCCGCGAGGTGGCTGCTGTTCTGGGCAAGCCCCTGCACATGCCCGCTATGGACTATAAGGCGGTCTGCGAGCCGGACGCTCCCATCACCGTAAAGGTGGAGGCACCGGAGCTGTGCCCCCGCTATATGGCACACTATGTGCGCAACATCCGCATGGGCGAGTCTCCCCGCTGGATGAAGCGCCATCTGGCACTGTGCGGCCTGCGCTCCATCAGCAACGTGGTGGATATCACCAACCACACCCTGCTGGAGATGGGTCAGCCCATGCACGCCTTTGACCTGAACAAGGTCGCCGGTCGTACCATTGATGTGCGCCGTGCCCACGAGGGTGAAAAGATCGTCACGCTGGACGAGAAGGAATTTACCCTCAACCCCAACAATCTGGTCATCTGCGATGCCGAGAAGCCGGTGGCACTGGCCGGTATCATGGGCGGCGCAAACTCCGGCATGGACGATAACACCACCAGCCTGCTGTTCGAGTGCGCCACTTTTGCCCGCGACAGCGTGCGTAAGACCAGCCGCGCACTGGGTCAGAACAGCGATTCCTCTGCCCGCTACGAGAAGGGCGTGGACCGCTACTCTCCGCAGCTGGGTCTGGCACGTGCTCTGCACCTGATCCAGCAGCTGGATTGCGGTGATATCACCACGCTGGAATACGACCTGACCGATGGCCGCCCGCTGGAGCGCAAGCACATCGTCACCACCCCGGCCAAGATCTGCGGCGTGCTGGGCATCACCGTGCCCGACCAGACCATGATCGACATCCTGCAGCGTCTGGAGTTCACCGTGGACGTGCAGGCCGATGGCAGCTGGGATGTGTCCGCACCCCTGTACCGCGATGACGTGGAAAGCTTCCCGGATCTGGCCGAGGAGGTCATCCGTGAGTACGGCTACGACCATATCGTGCCCACCTTCCTGAACACTGCCTCCGTTACCAACGGCGGCCTGAACTACGACCAGAAGCAGCAGCTTAAGACCAAGCGTCTGCTGGCTGCACAGGGCTTCTACGAGGCCTCCACGCTGGCTTTCTACTCCAACGCCGAGCTGGATATGCTGCATATCCCCGCCGAGGACGAAGCCCGCAAAGCCATCCGCATCCTGAACCCCATCAGCGAGAACCTGTCCATCATGCGCACCCTGCTGACCCCCTCCATGCTGAACGTCATCGTGGACAACCTGAAAAAGGGCAACGCCGAGGGCCGTCTGTTCGAGATGGCACCGGTCTATCTGGCCAAGGAGCTGCCCATCAATGAGCACCCCCACGAGCGTCAGACCCTCTGCATCGGTGCCTTCGGCCCCGAGGAGGACTTCTTCACCGTCAAGGGTGCACTGGAAGCACTGGCAGCCGGTTTTGGTCTGACCTTCGACTATCAGCGCGAGACCGCCGCATGGCTGCACCCCGGCATCAGCGCCGCCGTGTACTGCAACGGCAAGCGTCTTGGCGTGTTCGGCAAGCTTGCCAACGAGATCAACGCAGAGCTGGAGATCGCCAAGGAGCAGAAGGACAGCCAGAATATCTATCTGGGCGAGCTGGACTACGAGGCTCTGATGTCCTGCGTAGAGGGCGAGCTGCGCTATAAGCCTCTCAGCCCCTATGCACCGGTCAAGCGCGACCTGGCTCTGGTCTGCGGCGAGGATGTATCCTGCGGCGAGATCGAGGAGACCATCCGCAAGGCCAGCCCGCTGGTCAGCGAGGTCAAGCTGTTCGATATCTATCGCGGCGCAAATCTGGGCGAAGGCAAAAAGAGCATGGCCTTCAGCCTGTCCCTGTCTGACCCGAAGAAGGAAGTCTCTGCCGAGGAAGTGGAGCGTGTGGTCAAGAAGATCCTCGGCAACCTGAAGTTCAAGCTGGGTATCGAGATCCGCTAAACGCATATTATAAGTAATTATATATAGACCTAAGGCCGTCTGTGCAGTGCATGGACGGCCTTTTTATATGGGGAAGAGGGAGTGAATACAATATAAGTGAAGCAAACTCAATTTTCTTTTAAAAAAGATGTCAAAAAGTGTTGACAAGATTGCCGGGGTGTGGTATTATACTTGAGCGCCAAGTGCTGAGACAAAAGAATGACTTCTGAAAGCTCAGCAGGAAGCCCTTGAAAAGAACCAATAGACGCTGAAAAGTTCCGGCTGATACCGAGAAACTTGATGCGCTCCAAGTTCATAAAACTTCAAAAGCTTCTCAAAAATGTGCTTGACAAAAAACCGCTTCTGTGGTAAAGTAATTAAGTCGTCGGCCGAAAGGCTGCGGCGCACAGGACCTTGAAAATTGAACAATATCGAAAGAACTTGTAACGGAACCTATTTTCATGTTGGAA
>CAKTFS010000021.1 GCA_934561115.1 uncultured Faecalibacterium sp.
CGAGGATCTGGGCGTGAAGTGGGAGAACACCGACCGCGTGGATGCTTTGAAGGCTGCCGTGGCTGCCCTGTAAAAAGCATTTTACCCTGATAATAGGATAAGAGAGGTATTTGAGGTGGTAAAATTCGTAGCGACCACACGCCGCCGGTAACGACAGGAACTTCGGTTCTGAGAGATGCAGGAGAATGCTACGCCTGCCAAATACCAATCGATGGGGAACGGTTTTGATGCCGTTCCCCGTTCCTGTTTTTAGGGGTCTTTGGGGATAAGAATATCAATGGCAAAAGTCCTACTTTTCCTCGAAAATCAGAGAAACTTTGCGAAACGGTAAAGATTTTGTCGCGTTTTTGTAAGAAACTCACATTCTCTTGAAGGAAAAAGAAAAACAGCTGTGCAAGGCGCAGAAAATCCACACATGAAACAAATTGATATGGAACAATCGACAAAATGTGATAAAATAAAACCAGATATGCGCACTTGTGTGCATGGTACGGATGGTAAACAGCAATAAGGAGTTATGTGACTATGTCTATTGAAATTTCCCCTAAGTCCTTCTTTGAGCAGCCCAGTGTGGCGGATATGCGGCTGATCGCCTGCCCCGGTGCCGAGGAGCTGACCGGCCTGATCGACAAGCACCTTGTCCGTTGGGCAAAGGCTGCCGGAATTGAAAAAGACACCTTCATTATTTCCTGCGACTGCCCCCGCTTCCAGAGCGGCGATGCCAAGGGTCTGGTCAAGGAGTCTGTCCGCGGCGACGATATCTTTATCGTGGTGGACCCGGGCAATTACAGCGTCACCTACAAGCTGTTCAACTACGAGAACCACATGTCCCCGGACGACCACTTTGCAAACCTGAAGCGCCTGATCCAGGCTGTGGCCGGTAAGGCACACCGCGTTTCCGTGATCATGCCCAGCCTGTACGGCGGCCGTCAGCACCGCCGCGTGGTGCGCGAGAGCTTGGACTGCGCTGTGGCGCTGCAGGAGCTGCAGACCATGGGCGTGCGCAACATCATCACCTTTGACGCACACGACCCCCGCGTGCAGAACGCTGTGCCCCTGATGAGCTTTGATAATGCCATGCCCACCTATCAGGTGCTCAAGAGCCTGCTGAAGAAGGACCCCACCCTGTCCTTCGACAAGGAGAAGTTCACCGTGGTCAGCCCGGACGAGGGCGCTATGAACCGCAACATGTACTTCTCCAGCGTGCTGGGCTGCAACCTGGGCATGTTCTACAAGCGCCGCGACTACACCCGCGTGGTGAACGGCCGCAACCCCATTGTTGCCCATGAGTATCTGGGCGAGAGCGTAGAGGGCAAGACCGTCTTTATCGCAGACGATATCATTGCTTCCGGCGAGAGCATGCTGGAGGTCGCCAGCAACCTGAAGGAGCGCGGCGCTGCCAACATCATCGCCAACGCCACCTTCCCCCTGTTCACCAGCGGTCTGGAAAAGTTCGACAAGGCTGTGGCAGACGGCACCCTGACCTACGTTGTGGGCACCAACCTGACCTACCGTATGCCCGAGCTGCTGACCCGCGACTGGTATGTGGACGTGGATGTTTCCAAGTACGCTGCCTACTTTGTGGTGGCCCTGAACCACGATATGTCCGTTTCCAGCATCATCGACCCCCTGAAGAAGATCGAGAACCTGCTGGCAAACCGCAAGTAAAAAGCTGTTCCAAAGCCCCTGCACCCTGTGTGCAGGGGCTTTTTGCGTGGGACGATTTAACTCCCTCAGTCAAAGCCTGACGGCTTTGCCAGCTCCCTCTGGGAGGGAGCCTCTGGCGAAACCGGAAGCTTTGCAATTGAGCCGGGAACTTTCCCGCTATGCCAAAGGCCCCATCCTAGAGGGGGCTGTCGCCGTAGGCGACTGGGGGAGTTCCCTCCCGGCGAACGCTGCTGCCTTTTTACATTTTATGGCGTTGTCTGTTAAGTTTTTGAAAATTCGTGCCGGGGGCTTTGCAAATCCCGGTGGGTTTATGCTATATTTAAGTTGAAATACTTTGCATTCTGACAGAAAGGAAAAACGCCATGGAGCATTTTGTGGAGTTTGAAGATGTCTGTAAATATTACCAGACCGGCAGTGTGAAGATCGCTGCTGCCGACCATTTGAATTTCTATGTGGACAAGGGCGAGTTCTGCATTATTGTGGGACCCTCCGGCGCGGGCAAGACCACATTGCTGAACATTCTGGGCGGCATGGACAACTGCGACGAGGGCAATGTCTGGCTGGACGGCCGCAATGTGAGCCGCTTTTCCGCCCGGGAGCTGACCACCTACCGCCGGTATGACGTGGGCTTTGTGTTCCAGTTCTACAACTTGGTGCAGAACCTGACCGCGCTGGAAAATGTGGAGCTTGCCAGCGAGATCTGCCGCGACCCGCTGGACCCCGCCGAGACCTTGCGCAGCGTGGGGCTGGGCGAGCGGCTGAACAACTTTCCGGCGCAGCTTTCCGGCGGCGAGCAGCAGCGGGTGTCCATTGCCCGCGCACTGGCCAAAAACCCCAAGCTGCTGCTCTGTGACGAGCCCACCGGTGCGCTGGACTACCGCACCGGCAAGCAGGTGCTGGGTCTTTTGCAGGATACCTGCCGCAAGACCGGACGCACCGTCATTGTTATTACCCACAACACGGCACTGACCGGTATGGCTGACCGCATCATTCAGGTGCGCAGCGGCCGCATCGTGTCCAATCAGGTCAACGAGCACCCGGTGCCGGTGGAACAGATCGAGTGGTGAGTACTGTGCAGAAAAGTTACCGCAAAAATATCCTGCGCGAGATGAAAAGCAGCATCAGCCGGGTGGTGTCCCTGTTTGGCATCGTGGCGCTGGGAGTAATGATGCTTACCGGTCTGATGTGCATTGCCCCCGATATGCGCACCGCTGCTCAGAAGTACTATGTGCAGCAGAATGTGTTCGACCTGCGGGTGCTGTCCACCCTTGGCCTCAGTCAGGGCGATATCGACGCCATTGCCGCTGTGGACGGGGTGGATGCCGTGCAGGCGGTGAAGTATCAGGACGTGGAAGGCCACTGGACAGGGGACGAGCAGACCACCGTGGCGCGGCTGTACCAGCTACCTGCCGACCCGCAGGCCGATACACCGGAGAACATGAACCGCCCGGTGCTGCTGTCCGGCCGGATGCCGGAAGCTGCCGGGGAGTGCGTGGTGCATGTGATGGGCCACGGCAGCCCGGTGGAGCTGGGCACCCAGCTGACCCTGCCGGAAGAGACCGAAGGGGTCAGCTGGCAGGTGTTCACGGTGGTGGGCACGGTGCAGGACCCGCTGCATTTTTCCACCGATTCCGAGAGCAGCACCGTGGGCGACGGCCAGCTGGACTGCATCCTCTTTGTGCCGGAGGGCACTTTGACCGCAGATTATTATACGGTGTGCTATATCAAGGCGGAAAACGCCGGACTGTATGATAATTATTCGGATGAATATCAGGCCGCAGTGGATGCCGTAGCCGAAAAGCTCAAAGCCATCCAGAGCGTGCAGTGCACCGCCCGGCGGGAAGCGCTGATGGACACCGCCAACGACAAGCTGACCGAAGCGCGCGCGGAGTACGACAGCCAGAAGGCAGAAGCAGAGCGCCAGTTTGCCGAGGCCGAGGCAAAGCTGGAGGACGCGCAGCAGCAGCTGGACGCCGCCAAGGCGCAGCTGGAAGCCGGGGAAAAGGAACTTGCCGCCCAGAAGGAGGCTTTGCCGGATACCATGCAGAGCGGTGCCGACAAGCTGGTGACCAGCGAAGCGCAAGTGCTGGAGTTTGAGGAACAGTTACAGCAAATTGAGCTGCTGGTCAACCTGAAAAAGGTGGCCGACCCCCTACTGACCTACGCGGAAGCCGCCCTGCGCAACGCCGAAAAGGCGCTGGACGAGGCCGAGCCGGAGGACGAGGACTACATTGAACTGCGGGATGCGTTGGCCAAGGCGCAGGCCGCTTACGACAACATCTATAACCAGCTGCAAGGCTATCAGCAGCAGCTGGACGCGGGCAAGCGGCAGATGTACCAGCAGGGGCTGATCTCCTCGCCAAACCTTTCCAACGACCAGCTGGTGACCGAGGCCAAGGCCGCGCTGCGCAAGATGAAATTGCAGCTTTTGCAGGGGCAATTGCAGCTGACCACCGGCACCGCCAGCGCCTACACCCAGTTCGATGCTGCGCAAAAGCAGCTGGAAGAGGGCTGGGCAGAGTATAACGCCGGACAGACCCAGCTGGAAGAATCCCGCACTGAGTACGAGAGCCAGAAGGCCGAGGCGGAGCAGAAGCTGGCGGACGGCCTTGCCCAGCTGAACGACGCCGAGGAGCAGGTGAGCCAGATCAAAAAGGGCGAGTGGTATGTGCTGGACCGCACCTCCACCATGAGCTGTGTCACCTTTGCCCAGTACGCCGACCGCATGGACGCCATTGCCCGGGTGTTCCCGGTGTTCTTCTTCCTTGTGGCGGCGCTGGTGGCTACCACCACCATGACCCGCATGGTGGACGAGAACCGCCTGCAGATGGGCACCTTAAAGGCGCTGGGTTACTCCAATTTCAGCATCGCGGGCAAGTATTTGTTCTACGCCCTGCTTGCCACCATTCTGGGCAGCATCGTCGGCATGGTGGTGGGCTTTGTGGTATTCCCCATCATTATCTGGAACGCCTATCAGATGGTGTTCAGCCTGCCCACCTTCACCCTGCACTTCTACCCGGGCATGGCGGCTGCCAGCGTGGGCATCAGCGCCGCCGTCATCGGCTTTGCCACATGGTTCGCCTGCCGTTCCAGTCTGGCCGAAAAGACCGCAGCTTTGCTGCTGCCCCGGGCCCCGGTGGCGGGCAAGCGCATCCTGATGGAGCGCATCACCCCGCTGTGGCAGCGGATGTCCTTCTCCCAAAAGACCACCGCCCGCAACCTGTTCCGGTATAAAAAGCGGTTCTTCATGACCGTGCTGGGTGTAGCGGGCTGCACCGCGCTGCTGCTTATCGGCTTCGGTATTCAGGATTCTTTGCTGCCCATCGTCACGAAGCAGTCTACCGAGCTGACCCACAACGATATGTCCATCACCCTCAGCGACCCCAAAGCCCTGACCATGGAGCAGGGGCTGGCGGAGGAATTGAACAGCAACAGCGCCGTGCAGAACTGGAGCGCGGTGTATACCAAATCCACCACCATCTACAATGCCGAAGGCGAGAGCGCAAGCGTGAGCATCGTGGCTGCCGCCAAGGACAGCGACCTGACCCGCTACGTCACCTTCCGCACCCGCAAGGGGCACAAGGCCATCAGCTTTGACAGCGGCAGCGCTATCCTGACCGAAAAGACCGCCGAGAATCTGGGCCTGCACACCGGCGATACCTTCTGGGTGGAAAACACCGAGGGCACCCGGGTGGAGCTGACCCTGACCGGCATTACCGAAAACTATATGTTCACCCGGCTGTATCTCCCCCGCGCACAGCTGGAAAGCCTGCTGGGCACGGAGGATATCCCGTGGAACACGGTCTACGGCCAGACCACCTGCACCGATGCTGCCGGGTACAACGCCCTGCGCACCGACCTGCTGGACTGCAACTACGTCAGCAGCATCAGCTTTACCGAGGACACCACCGAGCTGTTCGATAACCTGATCGTCAGTCTGGGCTATGTGGTGGTGCTGATCATCATCTGCGCGGCGGCGCTGGCGGCAGTGGTGCTGTATAACCTGATCAGCGTCAACCTTGGGGAGCGCAAAAAGGAGCTGGCGACCATCAAGGTGCTGGGCTTCTACGATCAGGAGGTGTACCGCTACATCTTCCGCGAGATCGAGCTGCTGGCGCTCATCGGCTCCGGCGTGGGTCTGGCGCTGGGTGTGCCGCTGCACAAGTTCATCGTACTGACCGTGGAGATGGATCAGCTGATGTTCATCCGCACCATCGCCCCCCGCAGCTACCTGCTGGCGGTGGCGCTGACCATGGTGTTTACTGTGGTGGTCTGCTTTGTGATGCGGCGGCACGTCCGGCGCATCAGCATGGTGGAAAGCATGAAAGCACCGGAGTAATTACAAAACAAAACCATAAAAAGCACCCCCTGCGGCCTGTACGGGCAGACCGCAGGGGGTGCTTAACTTTTTAGATGCTCAAAGAATTAGAGGAACACATACTTGAGGATGAACAGCACGGTGAGCACATACATCAGCGGGCTGATCTTCTTCTCCTTGGCCTTGCCGGTGATCACGTTGATGATGGTCCAGGAGATGATGCCGATGGCGATACCCTCGGAGATGCTGTAAGCGGTGGGCATGGCCAGAATGGTCAGGAAGGCGGGGATGCCCTCGCTGGGATCATTGAAGTCGATCTTGACGGCAGAGCCCATCATGTAGAAGCCCACGATGATCAGAGCCGGAGCGGTAGCAAAGCTGGGGATGGTGAGGAACAGCGGGCTGAAGATGGTAGCCAGCAGGAACAGCACGCCGGTGGTCATAGAGGTCAGACCGGTGCGGCCGCCCTCGGTAACGCCGGAGGCGCTCTCCACGAAGGTGGTGGTGGTGGAAGTGCCCAGCACAGCGCCCACGCAGGTGCCGATGGAGTCGGCCATCAGTGCGCCCTTGATGTTGGGCAGGCGGCCGTCCTCGTCCAGCATATCAGCCTTGGAGGCCACGCCGATCAGGGTGCCCAGCGTGTCGAACAGGTCCACGAACAGGAAGGAGAACATCACAGCGAAGAAGTTCAGCGGGCCAACACCGGAGAAGTCGGTCTTGAACACCTGACCAAAGGTCTTGCCCAGTGCGGAGAAGTCGAAGCTGACAAAAGCGGTGGGGATCACGGAGTACATGCCGGCTTCCACATCGGGGACGTAGATACCGGTCAGCTCGCACACGATGCCCAGCAGCCAGGTGATCAGGATGCCGTACAGGATGCCGCCCTTGACCTTTTTGACCAGCAGGATGGCGGTGATGACCACGCCCAGCAGAGCAAGAATAGCGCCCACGCCCACGCTGTGGAAGGTTGCGCCCTTGAAGTGCTGGTAGGTGACCAGCGTGGAATCGCTGTTGACGATCAGCTTGGCGTTCTGCAGGCCGACAAAGGCCACGAACAGGCCGATGCCCACGCTGACGGCGCTCTTCAGGGTCATGGGAATGGCGTTGAAGATGCCCTCGCGCACACTGGTCAGGGACAGTGCAATGAAGATGATGCCCTCAACAAAGACGGCCATCAGAGCCAGCTGCCAGCTGTAGCCCATGGTCAGCACGACCGTGTAGGCAAAGTAGGCGTTCAGGCCCATGCCGGGAGCCAGTGCAAAGGGGTAGTTGGCCAGCACAGCCATCAGTGCGGTGGCAATAAAGGATGCCAGCGCAGTGGCGATCAGCACAGCCTTGGAATCCATGCCCGCAGCGGACAGGATGTTGGGGTTGACGGCAAGGATGTAAGCCATGGTCATGAAGGTGGTGATACCGGCCATGATCTCGGTCTTTACATCGGTGTGGTTTTCTTTCAGGTGAAAGAACTTTTCTAACATGAGAAACCTCCTGTTTCCAATAAAACACTCCGCCGGTTGCGGACGGCGGAGAAAGAACAGCTCCCATTCTATCAGCTGAAAACGTTTTTGTCCACATCAGAAACACACAAATTTCGCAATTTGTTCAAATTTCCTTAAATAAGTATGACTTATCTGACAAAAAATCTGGCATTTTTTAGTAATTTAGACGGAATGCAGGCAATTTGTGCAGAAAAAATGTCTGTGAAAAAACTCCCCCAGTCTGCTGCGCAGACAGCCCCCTCTGGGATGGGGCCTTTGGCATAACGGCACAGTTTCCGGCTCAAGCGCAAAGTTTGCGGGTGCGCCAGAGGCTCCCTCCCCGAGGGAGCTGTCAAAACCGTCAGGTTTTGACTGAGGGGGTTCAGCCAACAAGAAGCTTGCCCGCCGCGCCGCCGCTTCCGCAGGAAGCAGGCGCGGCAGCTGCCGTTTGCCGTTACGACCCCACCCGTGAAAAAGGGTTTCTGAAAAGTCCGCAGACTTTTCAGAAACCCAAAATTTAAAATAATATTTCCGCTGAATATGCGCAAAGCGCAACGACGACGACCGCCGCCAGTGGCGGAAACAGGGAGGAGTTGTTGGGGCAGCGGCCAGCAAGACGCAAGTGCCGCCCGAGGCACGATGCGGATGCTGGGTGCCGCAACCCGATAGCGGAGCGCATTCAAAATCGTCCCGCCCGCAGCGCAAACGCTTACAGCGTCTCTACCCGGTCGAACAGATCCTTCGCAGCTTCCACGGCGTCCTTGCTGCCAAAGGCCACCCGCACGCCGCCGGACAGCACGTCAGACAGGGCGGCGGCCTGTGCCTTGAGCAGGGCGGCGTCCACGCTGCACAGCGCCTTGCGGTCGGCGGCGCGCATCTCGTCCGTGATGCCGCAGAAGTACCGGTGATCCAGCTCCCGTGCGGCGGCACGCGCCTTGCGGGGCGTGTCCAGCTTGGCGGCGGTGCCCACGATGAACTCGTCCAGATCCCGGGCGGTGTAGTCCCGGGCGGCAAGGGCGGCAGGGGCGCTTGCAAAGGTATCGTAGCTTTCCCGCAGGTGGGGGTCCCGGTAGGTGTACAAAAACTCGATGCCGTCTGCACAGAGCATTCCGGTGCCGTAGGCACCGCCTACCTCCCGGATGGTGTGCCACAGGTATTCGTAGCTCATCACCCGCGCCAGCACCCGGCGGCGGCTGTCCTGGGGCATGGGCCATGCCAGCACATCGTAGTTCACGCCGCCGTCAATGATAAAGGCTTCGTTCGCCGGGGGCGTCAGGGGCTGGGTGTAGGGCTGCGCCGGGGTGCGCCGGGCGGCGGCAAAGCGGCTTTCCGGCAGCAGGGTGCGCAGCTTTTCCAGTGCAGCTTCGGTGCCGTGCAGGCTGACAGTCAGGGCAGCAGTTTGCAGCACCCGGCGGCGCAGGTCATCCAGCTTTGCGCCCAGTGCCGCCCAGTCGGCCTTTTCCAGCAGATTGCACAGGAAGTGGTAGTAGCTCACGCCGGTGCAGGCTTCGTCCGCAGCGCCCTCTACATAATAATGGGCGCGGGCGCGGGTGGAGGCAAACTCGTTGCCCTGCTGGATGAACAGCTGCTCCATGCGTAATTTCAGCTGGCTGACCACCCGGGCATAGGCCGCTTCGGCGGCAGCGCCGGTAAGGACGGTGTCGTACAGCCACTCGCCGCCGATCTCCACCGCCTTTTCCAGGCTGCGCTCCAGCAGGCTCAGGCAGAGGGAGAGCTTCGCGTGGCAGGGAGAACCCTCCTGCCGCCCGGTCCAGAGATCCAGCTGGGCGCGGCTGTCGCCCAGCCATGTGCTGCGCAGGGTGTTCAGCTGCTGGGCGGTGTGGGCGGGGGTGTCCAGCTCGTCCAGCACATCGGTGAGCAAGTTTAAGTATTGCAGCTCCTCTGGGGCAACGGTGCCCAGATCATAGTAGAAATTCAGGTACAGGCTCCCGGCAGAGGGGTGGCGCAGCAGGGTGGCACCGGCCAGCTGCTCGGCGCTGCCCTGCGGGGCGGCATCGCCCGCGCCAAGGTCGGCGGCGGTGAGGGGGTGTTCCAGCACCAGCTTGCCATCGGTGCGCACTGGGGCGGCATCCTCCGTTTTGGGGGCGGTGGGGATCTGCAGCACCTGCACCGGGGCGGGGGCAAACAGCTCCCGCAGCAGGGTGTCGAACCAGCCCTCTTCCAGCTTGCTGCGCAGGGCAGCGAAAAGCTTGTCCGTGTGCAGCAGCAGGGCGGCATCGCCGGTATGCAGCCAGCCGGTGGCGGCGTTGATGGCGTCCAGCACGCCGTCCGGCAGACTGCCCGGACGCTCCAGCGAGGCAAACTCGGCCTCGTTCAAAGCGGCCAGCAGCAGCTCGTGAGGGATGCCGGTCTTCAGCAGCTCGTTCACAGCCTTGCGCACGGCGGGGGCAAACTTACGGGCAGAATCTGCCGTAGCGCCGCGCAGCAGCAGCTCCAAGGTGGGCTGCAGGGTGCTGTCGTCAAAACCGATGTCGATATCTGCGCCCAGCTGCTCGGCCAGCAGAGCGGCCTTGAGGGGGGAGCTGTTGGTGCTCAGCAGCGCGCCCAGCAGGATCTCCACGCCCAGCTGCCGCTCCCGGTCGGCAAAGGCGCCGGTGTACCATGCCAGCGCGCACTGCACCTCGTCCGGCTTGGGCTGGTCGGTGTAGTAGGGCAGCTCCACGAACGCGCCGGGCTGCTCGTCCTGCATGGTCAGGCGGGGACGGGCGGCGGCTTTGGGCATCTTGGACAGGTAGTCCTTATCCAGCCGTGCCAGCTTGTCGGCCATGTCCATCTTGCCGTACAGGGTGATGCAGCAGTTGTCGGCGCTGTAATGGCGGTGGTACACCCGCTGGTATTTCTCGTAGGTCAGGGCGGGGATGGACGCCGGGTCGCCGCCGGACACAAAGCCGTAGGCAGTATCCGGGAACATCGCCCGCTGCAGGGCGTTTTGCAGCTGGGCGTCCGGGGAAGCCAGCGCGCCCTGCATCTCATTGTAGACCACGCCGCTGACCGTGCCGTCCGCATCCCGGTGCCAGCCCTCCTGCTCGAACACGGCAGAATCCACCATGGCCAGCGGGCAGAACACTGCGTTCAGGTAGACATCCATCAGGTTGCAGAAATCGGTCTCGTTGGGGGTGGCAAAGGGGTAGACCGTCTTGTCCGGGAAAGTCATTGCATTGAGGAAAGAGGCCATGCTGCTTTTGAGCAGCTGCACGAAGGGGGAGCTGACCGGGTATTTTTCGCTGCCCGCCAGCACGGAATGCTCCAGAATGTGGAACACACCGGTATCATCGGACGGAAAGGTGCCGAAGCCGATGCCGAAGGCCTTGTTGACGTCCTCGTTTTCCACCAGCAGCACGGCTGCGCCGCTGACGTCATGGGCGAGCAGGGTCAAAGTACCGTGCTGCTCGGGGCAGGGCTCGGTGCGCAGGACGGTATAACCGGGATAGTGTGCCATTTTTATTCTCCTTTACGGGATGTTTTTCACAGAGGATGCGCCTGCGGCTCAGCCGCCGAACAGGCCGAAAAAGCTGGTGTGGGTCACACCCAGCACAAGGAAAAGAGCGATCAAAGCAAACAGCACGCCGATGATGATATCCATCTGGTACACCGTGAGCGGGAATTTATCGTAAAGCTTTTCTTTGGGGTTTACAAAGTCCTTGCTGCCGTTGTCCAGCAGGCGCTTTTTGCCCTGCTCAAAATCGGCCTTCTGTGCCTGCAGCTCTGCCTGCTGGCGGGCAAGTTCTGCCTCGCGGGCGGCCAGTGCGGCCTCGCGGCGTTCAAGCTCGGTCCGGGTGTCCGGGGTGGGCTGTGCCATGGAAAGTCCCTCCTGTAAGCATAAGATGTTTTCCTTATGATACCACAAAAATGTGGACAAAAAAAGCACCCGCAGTGCAAAGACTGCGGGTGCAAAGGGGGATGATGAGGAGATTACTTCTTAGCCAGATACTTGCGGATATCAATGGCGACAGCCACGATAATGACAAGACCCTGAACGATGTAGGTGTAGGAGGAGTTGACGTTCATGAACTGCAGAGCGACCTTCATCAGCTCAAAGACCAGAACGCCGACCAGAACGCCGGGAACAGTACCAACGCCGCCGGTGGTGGAAACACCGCCGATGGTGCAGGCTGCGATGGCGTCCAGCTCATAGCCCATTGCAGTGTTGACGGATGCGCCGCCGGACTTTGCAGCCAGCAGGCAGCCGGCCAGACCGAACATGCAGGAGGCCAGGATGTAGATGCGGATCTTGGTGGCGTAAACGTTGACACCGGCCACCTCGGCAGCAGCCTCGTTGCCGCCGATGGCGTACATGTACTTGCCGTGGCGGGTCTTGTTGTACAGGAACCAGAAGCAGACAGCCACGATCAGGGCGATCCAGATCAGCACGGGAACGGCAAGGATGGTGTTGGAGGCCAGAGAGGTGAAGTTTTTGTTCAAAGAGCCGATGGGGGTACCGCCGGTGTACACAAGGCAGATACCGTAGACCACCTGCTGCATACCCAAGGTAGCAATGAAGGGCTGCACCTTCAGGTAGCTGACCACCAGACCGTTGCACAGACCCACGATGGCGCAGATGGCAATGACCAGAATGAACACCACGGGGGTGGGCAGGGTGGGCATATTGGGGTAGAACTTGCCGGAAGCGCCTTCGGTCTGCGCAAAAATGCAGGCAAGGCAGGCGGCAAAACCAGCCAGACGGCCAGCGGACAGGTCGTTACCGGTGGTGATCAGGCAGCCGGAAATGCCCAGCGCGATGATGTAGCGGATGGACACGTTCTTGAACAGGTTGATCATGTTGGTGCCGGAGAAGAAGTTGGGGTGCATGATGCCAACGACCAGAGTGACGGCCAGCATCATCATGATAATGGCGTTGTTGCTGAGCCACTTGCCCACAGCCTTGCCATTCAATTTTTTGGTAGCTTCCACGATAGACAGCCTCCTTAATTACTGATTTGCCGCAGCTGCGTCAGGTGCGGTCTCGAACTGGGTGGCCAGCGCCATGATGTTCTCCTGCGTGGCATCCTTACCGTTGATAAAGCCGGTGATACGGCCGTCGCACATGACCATGACACGGTTGGACATACCGATGATCTCGCTCATTTCAGAGGAGATCATGATAATGCTCTTGCCCTGCTTGGCCAGATCGGCGATGATGCAGTAAATTTCATACTTTGCACCGACGTCGATGCCGCGGGTAGGCTCGTCCAGAATGAGCACATCGGGGTTGTTGGCGAGCCAGCGGGCGATCAGCACCTTCTGCTGGTTGCCGCCGGAAAGGCTCTTGATCTGGGTCTTGGGGCTGGGCACCTTGATGGCCATCTTTTCCTTGTTGGTAGCCACCAGATCCAGGATTTTCTGGTTGTCCAGCATGATGGGACCCTTGCGCAGGGCGTCCAGAGAAGCGATGGAGATGTTATCGGCAACGCTCAGCACGCCCAGAATGCCGGTAGCACGGCGGTCCTCAGTCAGCAGAGCAACGCTCTTCTGGATGGCATCGCGGGGCTGCTTGATGTTGACTTCTTCGCCCTTGATCCACACCTTACCAGAGGTATGGGCACGCAGGCCGAAGATGCCTTCCATCAGCTCGGTACGCTGTGCGCCCACCAGACCGGCAACGCCCAGAATTTCGCCCTTTTTCAGCTCAAAGCTGCAATGACGGAAGGAGCGGGGATGGATGGAGGTGAAGTCCTCCACCTTCATCATGACCTCATCCGAAGGCACGTTCTCCAGCGGGGGGAACAGGTTGGAAAGCTCACGGCCGACCATCTTTGCAATGATCTCTTCCTTGGTCATGTTGGCAACGTCCCACTTACCGATGTACTGGCCATCGCGCATGATGGTAACTTCGTCCGCGATGACTTTGATCTCGTCCATCTTGTGGCTGATGTAGACCAGAGCAACGCCCTGCTCCTTCAGATCCCGCATGATGCGGAACAGGCTCTCGACCTCGTTCGCGGTCAGAGAAGAGGTGGGCTCGTCCAAAATCAGCACCTTACAGTTGGCGGAAACGGCCTTGGCGATTTCCACCATCTGCATCTGGGCGATGCTCAAAGAGCCCAGCTTTGCATGGGGGTCGATGTCCAGCTTCAGTTTCTTCAGCAGTTCATCGGTATCTTTGTACATTTTGGCATGGTCCACAACAGTGACGATGCCGTATTTCTTGGTGGGGTAGCGTCCCAGCCAGATATTCTCGGCCACGGTACGGGCCGGAATGGGCTGCAGTTCCTGATGCACCATGGCGATGCCGCGGTCCAGCGCATCCAGCGGGGTGGGGATGGTTACCTTCTGCCCCTCGTATTCGATCTCGCCCTCGTCCATCTTGTAAATGCCGAACATACATTTCATCAGAGTGGACTTACCGGCGCCGTTTTCGCCCATCAGAGCCATGACTTTGCCGGGACGGAGCTCCAGCTGTGCATGATCCAGGGCTTTGACACCGGGGAAGGTCTTGACCACGCCTTTCATTACCAGACGGTATTCTGACATTCCGCAAAAGCCTCCTTTTTGGTTGTTTACAGGCGGGCAGTTTTTTTCTAAAATAAGGCGCGTGCGTGGAGATGTTTTCTCGCACGCACGCGCTTTTTAGCTTACATTCAAGCCGTTAAGGCCTGCTGCGCACCTTGCATTCTTTTCAGGGAAACTTTGGTCTTACTTCAGGTACTGAGCAGCGTTGTCCTTGGTGACCTTGACGTAGTCGACCCAGTAGTACTTCTCAACATCCTTGCCGTCAACGAACAGCTTGGTAGCCTCGGCAGCCTTGGTAGCCTGACCCACGTCGTCGTTCAGAACGGTACCGGTCATGTTGCCATCGACAACGTTCTGCACAGCCTCTACCAGAGCATCGACGCCGACCAGGTAGACGTCCTTGCCAACGGTGCGGCCAGCCTGCTGGATGGACTGCAGAGCGCCCAGTGCCATTGCGTCGTTGTTGCAGAAGACGACTTCGATCTTGTCGCCGTACTGAGACAGAGCGTTTGCAACGTCCTGCTGAGCGGTGGTCTGATCCCAGTTGTCCAGGTACTCGTACAGGCACTCAACTTCCTTGCCGGCATCGGTCAGAGCCTTGATGGAGAACTCGGTGCGGTACTGAGCGTCGATGTTCTCGGGGTCGCCCTTGCACATGATGTAGGTGACCTTGCCGTCGCCGTTGATATCGCCCTGGGTCTCGGTCTCGAGGATCAGTTCGCCCTGATAAGTACCGGACTGACGTGCGTCAGCACCGACGTAGCAGCACTTGCCCTTGTAGGAATCCAGAACGCTCTCCTCGGGCTCACGGTTGATGAACACGATGGGGGTGCCGGAGGGAGAAACGGTGTCAACGATGGTCTGAGCGGAAGTGGTCTGGACGGGGTTGATGACCAGCACGTCCACGCCCTGCTGCAGGAAGGTGTTGATCTGCTCGGTCTGGGTGTTCTGGTCGTTCTTGCCGTCCATGATGGTGACGGAATAGCCCATGTCCTTCAGGTAGCCTTCCAGATCGGAGCGGTACAGGGTCATGAAGTTATCAGCAAACTGATAGATGCAAACGCCGATGTTGGCGGAGCCGTTGGTAGCAGCGGCAGCGGTAGAAGAAGCAACGCTGGAAGCAGCGGTGCTGGTGGAGGAAGAGCCGCCGCAAGCGGTCATAGCAGCGGTAGCGCCCACAACAGCGGAAGCCTTCAGGAAGTCGCGACGAGAAATCATTTTCATAATAGTAATCTCCTTCATTTGTGTGTCACAGCATATTCACAGACGCATTTGTCGCATGCGTCCGTAATCCCTGACAGTATTATACCCTTGTGTGGGGGTGTTCCGCAAGAGAATAAGTTCACAATATTGGTGCAAATGTTTTGTTACGTTTCTACAAAAGCGGACCAAAGGTTACAAAATCTTTTCGCGAATTATCACAATTTTTCATACCGATGCAACCAACATACAAATATGATGAAGGTATGTAAAAAAACATGCTTGAACATGACTGAATGTTGCATGCCTGCTAAAAAACCGCGAAAAGAGGCGATACATTTTTTGAAAGATATTTTCAGGGATACTACACAGCGGAAAGAAAACGCCTTTTATACACTCTTACCGGAAGGGAAAAACAACACGAGTCGAGAAAAATTATTACTCCCGGGGTGGGGCGGTGCTGCGGCCTTAGAGTGCTGCGGCACTGTACCTTTATAGTAACAGGGCGGTCAGACCGCAGCGAACGTTTTTGTGGGAAGTGCCCGAAATACAAGCGGCCGTTTTCTGCGTGCTGCACTGCCTGAAATAACAAAACTGACGCAGCTGCGTTCTGCCTTGAAAATGCAAAATATACGTTTTGGATAATACTTGCACAAAAATACCTTATGGCCCTGCAAAAGTGCACACTGTCGGGCAAAGCGGGCGGGTGATATCCTGTATACAGAGCCCGGGACACCGGACGAAAGGAGGAAGAACATCATGGGGCAGACAAAGCCCGCCGCCGGGCTGAAAAGCCTGAACCGCGCCGCCGACACCCTGAGCACCCTGTTGGCGCAGGAGGTGAAGGAGCTGAACGAGCGGCAGAAAGCTGCCCGGCGGGAAAACACCCCCGACCCCGGGATGATGAAGGGGCTGAAGGAGGCTACCGCCGTGCTCAAGGATCTGGCGGGCGTGGTAAAGACCCTGAACGATCAGGGCACAGAGCTGGAAGGAACGGAGTGCGGCGTGGTGCTGCTGCCGCCGGTGGAACAGGAGGAAAAGGCATGAACAGAACCGAGCGCGCAGTCATCGTGTGGAAGCCGCAGCCCCGGCAGCTGGAATTTATGCGCAGACCGGAGCCGGAGGCGCTGTACGGCGGCGCGGCGGGCGGCGGCAAGAGCGATGCACTGCTGATCGAAGCACTGCGGCAGGTGCACATCCCGCATTACCGGGCGCTGATCCTGCGCAAGACCTACCCGCAGCTTTCCGACCTTGTGGATAAAAGCCAGCTGTACTACCGCCGGGCGTTCCCGGAAGCGCAGTACAACGCCACCTCCCATGTATGGGTGTTTCCCAGCGGGGCAAAGATCTGGTTCGGCTCCATGCAGTACACCAAGGACCGCACCAACTATCAGGGCAAAGCCTACGATTTTATCGGCTTTGACGAGCTGACCCACTTTGAGTGGGACGAGTACAGCTACATGATGAGCCGCAACCGCCCCACCGGGCCGGGCACCCGGGTGTATATGCGTGCTACAACGAACCCCGGCGGCATCGGCCACGGCTGGGTAAAGGCGCGGTTCATCACCCCCGCCCCGCCCGGCACGCCCATTGTGGAAACCGTCACGGTGCGCCTGCCGGACGGCACCGACCAGCAGATGGAGCGGGCGCGGGTGTTCATCCCGTCCAGCGTGTTCGATAACCCTGCGCTGCTGGCCAACGACCCCGGGTATCTGGCAAGCCTTGCCAGCCTGCCGGAGGCGGAAAAGCAGGCGCTGCTCTACGGCAGCTGGGACAGCTTTTCCGGGCAGGTGTTCACCGAGTGGCGCAACGACCCGGCGCACTATCAGGATCAGCGCTGGACCCATGTCATCGCGCCCTTTGCCATCCCCAAGCACTGGCCCATCTGGCGCGGGTACGACTTCGGCTTTTCCAAGCCCTTTTCGGTGGGGTGGTACGCGGTGGACGAGGAGGGGCGGCTGTACCGCATCAAGGAGCTGTACGGCTGCACCGGCCGCCCCAACGAAGGCCTGCGCATCGACCCGGTGGAGCAGGCCAAGCGCATCCGGGAGGCTGAGCAGAACGACCCGCTGCTGCGGGGCAGGGTGATCCACGGGGTGGCAGACCCCGCCATCTTCGACGAGAGCCGGGGCGAGAGCATTGCGGCCATGATGGAGCGCAGTCCGCATTTTCTGCGCTGGCAGCCCGGGGATCACACCCGGCTGGCGGGCAAGATGCAGTTCCACTACCGGCTGCGGTTCGCGCCGGACGGGCGGCCGATGCTGCAGGTGTTCAACAGCTGCAAGCACTTCATCCGCACCCTGCCGAACCTTGTGTACGACGAGAGCAATGTGGAGGATATCGACACCCGGCAGGAGGACCACATCTACGACGAGTGCCGCTATGTGCTGATGGAACATCCCATCAGTCCGCCCGAGGCTTCTGCCGCGCCGCCAAGGCCGGACGACCCGCTGGAGCTGCACCGGCAGGCGCGGTTCTACCGCATTTGAAAAGAAAGGAAAGATTATGGAAGATACAAGAGCAGAAGCCCTGCCCATCGGCGCGGCAGAGGCGGCGGCTGCCTTGCAGACGCTGCAGCGCTACAAGGCGGGCAAGGCGGCGCTGGACAAGCGCCTGATCGATAACGAATTGTGGTTCCGCATGGGACACTGGAAAAACTACCGCGACCCGCTGATGCCCGGCAAGGCGCAGCCCTCCAGCGGGTGGCTGTTCAACAGCATCGCCAACAAGCACGCCGACGCCATGGACAACTACCCCGAGCCCATGGTCCTGCCCCGGGCGGCAGACGATCAGGCCACGGCGCAGGCGCTTTCCAGCGTGCTGCCGGTGGTGCTGGAGCAGGCAGATTACGAGCAGGTGTACAGCGACGTCTGGTGGCGCAAGCTCAAGCAGGGCACCGGCGTTACCGGCATCTTCTGGGACCCGGCGGCGCGCGGCGGGTTGGGCGATATTGCGGTGCGCAGCGTCAACCTGCTCATGCTCTACTGGGAGCCGGGCGTGCAGGATATTCAGGACTCGCCGGATTTGTTCCACCTCAGCCTTGAGGACACCGCCCGGCTGACCGCGCAGTATCCGCAGCTGGCAGGGCACGCCGCCGGTGTGGTGGACGTGCCCCGGTACATCCACGAGGACGGCCAGACCACCGCCAACAAGAGCGTGGTGGTGGACTGGTATTATAAGCGCCCGGACGAGAGCGGAAAATTGCGGCTGCACTACTGCAAGCTGTGCAACGGCGTGGTGCTGTATGCCAGCCAGAACGACCCGGCGCTGGCGGCGCGCGGCCTGTACGACCACGGCAAGTACCCCTTTGTGTTCGACCCGCTGTTCGTGGAGGAGGATTCTCCCGCCGGGTTCGGCTACATCGACGTGATGAAGGACTGCCAGAACGCCATTGACCGGATGAACCACGCCATGGACGAGAACGTGCTGCTGGCCTCCCGCCAGCGGTATGTGCTCAGCGATACCGCCGGGGTGAATGAGGAGGAGCTGGCCGACCTGAGCCGGGACATCGTGCACGTTGTGGGACGTCTGAACGAAGATTCCTTCCGTCCGCTGCAGACGGCGGGTTTGCAGGGCAACAGTCTGAGCTACCGCAACAGCCGTATCGAGGAGCTGAAGGAGATCAGCGGCAACCGAGACCTGACGCAGGGCGGCACCACCGGCGGCGTGACCGCCGCCAGCGCCATCGCTGCCCTGCAGGAGGCGGGCAGCAAGCTGAGCCGGGATATGCTCAAGAGCGCCTACCGCGCCTTTGCAAGGCAGTGCTACCTTATCATTGAGCTGATGCGGCAGTTCTACGACGAGCAGCGGGTGTTCCGTATCACCGGCCAGCGCGGCGAGAGCGAGTTCGTACCCTTCTCGGCGCAGGGGCTGCGCGCAAAGCCCGTGCCCGCCGTGGGCGGGGTGGAGCTGGGCAGCCGGGAGCCTGTCTTTGACATTGTGGTCAGCGCCGCCAAAAAGAGCACCTTCAGCCGCCTGTCCCAGAACGAGACCGCCAAGGAGTGCTACAAGCTGGGCTTCTTTGACCCCGCCAACGCGGACGCTGCCCTTGCGGCGCTGGAGATGATGGACTTTGAAGGGGTGGAAAAGGTGCGCGCCCGGGTGCGGCAGAACGGCACGCTGGCGCAGCAGCTGGTGCAGCTGCAGGGGCAGATGGCAAGACTTTCTGCCGCCCTTGCCCAGCAGCCCGGCGGCACCCAAGCGGCGCAGGACACTGCCGGCCTGACGGCACAGCTGCCGGTGGCGGCGGCTGCCCGCGCCATGAACTGGAACGGAAAGGAGGTGAAGTGAGATGATCAAGGTATGTTACAGCGAGCTGGACGGCCCCGAGGGGCTGAGCCTGCGGCTGGAAGCCGCCGGTCACGCGGGCTACGCGCCCGCCGGGCAGGACATCGTATGCGCTGGCGCAAGCACCCTGATGCAGGCGCTGGTGTACCTGCTGGCAGGGGAGGAAAACGCCTGCAGCGATGCCTGGGACGAGCCGGATGGCCCGCGCCTTGCCGTGGCGGCGCAGGCACCGGTAGCGCCGTGGGTGCAGGGCGCGTTTGAGCTGGCCAAGGCGGGCTTTACCCTGCTGGCCGAGCGCTACCCGGATAACCTGCGTTTTGCGGATGTGAGCCACAGCGGACAGCAGAGCATGATGGACCTGCAGCTGTTTGCGGAGGGGGAAGCGGCCCCCGCGTTGAGCCCGGAGCAGACCCGGCAGGCGGTGGCTGCGGGCACCCTGAAGCCGGAAGCCCCCGCCCCACAGCCGGAAGCGCCCCGGCAGACCCCGGCGGAGCCGGAGAAGCAGCCGGAAAGCCCTGCACAGCTGGAGCGCCCGGCGCTGCCGCCCCTGCCGCTGCAGGTGCAGAACACGGTGCGCAGCCTGCACGCCCGCTGGGCGGCAGAGGAAGCAGCCATGCGCCGCAGCCAGCCGGGCTTTGACCTGAAAGCAGAACTGAAGAACCCGGAAATGCGCCGTCTGATGCAGCTGCCCGGCATGCGGGTGCAGGACGCCTACCGCCTTGCCCACTACGAAGATGCCCTGCGCACCACGGCACAGACCGTGGAGCAGGGGGTAGTAGAGCGGGTGCAGCAGCGCGCCGCGCGTCCGCTGGAAAACGGCCTGCGCCCCGGTGCTGCTGCCTCGGTACGGCCGGACGTAGCCGCCATGACCCGCGCCCAGCGGGAAGCCTTGGAGCGCCGTGTGCTGCACGGTGCACAGATCGAACTTTGACCCGACAGGAGAAAGGAAAAAACATGATGAATTTCAACATCCAGCTGTTTGCGGACGCGCAGACCAACACCACCGGCACCATGTCGGTGGAGATGAAGACCTTTTACGAGAAGCGCCTGATCGATCAGGCTGAGCCGCGCCTTGTGCACGACCAGTTTGCGGATTACTACCCCGTGCCCCAGAACGGCGGCAAGACCATCGAGTTCCGTAAGTATGACAGCCTGCCCAAGGCCAGCACCCCGCTGACCGAGGGCGTTACCCCCAACGGTCAGGCCCTGAACGTGACCAGCATCACCAGCGACCTGCACCAGTACGGCGGCTGGACCCCGCTGACCGATGTGCTGCAGATGACCGCCATCGACAACAACGTGGTGCAGGCCACCCGCGTGCTGGCAAGTCAGGCCGGCCGCACCATGGACAGCATCACCCGCGATGTGCTGGCGGGCGGCACCAATGTCATCTACGCCCCCAAGCTGGGCGCAGACGGTGCCGAGACCGCCGTTACCAGCCGCAAGGCGCTGGACAAGAGCTGCACCCTGACCCCGAAGCTCTTCTTTCAGGCAGCGGCGCAGCTGGGCGCAATGAATGCCGACCCCATTGGTGACAGCTACGTTGCCATCATCCACCCCTATGCGGCCTACGACCTCAAGACCTGCAAGGAGTTCATGGAGGTGCACAAGTACGCCGACCCCGACACCATGTTCCGCGGCGAAATCGGCAAGCTGGGCAACATCCGCTTTATCGAGACCAGCGAGGCCAAGATCTGGAAGGACGATACCTGCCCGGCGGGTCTGGCAGTGTTCGGCACGCTGGTGCTGGGTGCACACGCCTACGGCGTGACCGAGCTGGAGGGCGGCGGCCTTGAGCACATCGTCAAGCAGCTGGGCTACGGCGACGACCCGCTGAACCAGCGCGCCTCTGTGGGCTGGAAGGGGATGCGCGCCGCCGAGCGTCTGGTGGAGCAGTACATGGTGCGCATCGAGAGCGTGTCCAGCTACTCTGCCACCGCTGCCGCCAACTAAGGAGGTGCCCATGGCTGAAAAGAACGTGCGCATCCGGCTGTTCAAGGACAACAGCCGCTACAAAGGCGATCTGTTCGTCAGCGTCAACGGCGTGAACTACAAGATCCGCCGGGGCGTGGAGGTGGAGGTGCCGCCCGCTGTGGCCGAGGTGCTGGAACACAGCCAGCGTCAGGACGAGCTGACCGCTGCCCGCATTGCCGCTGCGGAGAACGCGGCGCAGTAAAAACAACGCTGCCCGGCTGGGAGAAATGCCCCCGGCCGGGCTTTTTATAAAAAGGATGTGATGAGATGACTGTAGGAGAGGCTTTGGAGCGTGCCGAGCAGCTGCGCCCGAACTGCCGCATTGAAACCGAGACCCGGCTGCAGTGGCTGCGGGAGGCGGACGCCCTGCTGCGCACAAAGCTGTTTGACCGCAGCGCCGCCGGGGCGTTTGACGCGGTGGGCGCAGACCGTCCATGGGAGCAGCCGGTGCAGGATGACCAGACGCTGCTGGCCCCGCCGCCCTTTGATGCGCTGTACCCGCACCTGCTGTGTGCGCAGATGGACGCCGCCCTGGGCGAGACCGACCGCTACGCCGGGGAGCAGGCGCAGTACAACGCCCTGTATGCAGAGCTGGCGGTCTGGCTGCGGCAGAACTACCCGCCCCGCAGCCGGGCGCAGTGGCGCTGGTAAGGGGGTGAGGCGATGGTACTGGCAGACAGAATGCGGCTTGCCAACACCCGGCAGCTGCTGCGGGCCTTTGGCGGCCTGAACGAGACTTACGGCTGCTCGGAAGCAGAGTACAGCGCCGGCGTGAACTTTTCCACCCGGGATTTTCCCGCCCTGAGCACCCGCACCCCGCGCCGCAAACTGCGGGCGCTGACCGGCCTGAACGGGATGTACCACCTGAACGGCCTGCTGACCGTCTGCGGGCGGGACATCGTTTATACCCCGGACGATGCCGCCGCCCCGGCGGTGACGAAGCCGGACGCCGTGACCGATGGCCGCAAGGCGCTGGTGGGCATCGGCACAAAGATCCTGATCTTCCCGGACAAGCTGGCCTTTGATACAGCAGACGGCAGCGTGACCGCACTGGGAGCACTGTGGACGGCGGTGGGCAAAAGCGTGACCTTTGCCCCCTGCGATGCCGCAGGCAAGATCTACCGGGTGGAGGGCTTTGGCCGGGACGAGCCCGCCGACCCGGCAGACGGACAGCTGTTTTTAAAGGTAGAAGATGCCGGCCACCCGTGGCGGTACGACAGCACGCTGGAGATGTACAGCAAAAACTCCGGCAGCTGGGCGGCCATCCCGCTGGAATACTGCCGCATCACGGCGGCAGGGCTGGGGGAGCTGTTCCGGCAGTGGGACACCGTGACCGTGCAGGGCGCAGCCGCCGAAGCGGCGGGGCAGAGCCCGGAGCTGAACGGAGATCAGATCGTGTACGACGTGGGCGAGGACTGGCTGCGGGTGCGCTGCACCCCGCAGGGCGAGTACTTCTACGGCACACTGGTGCAGAACACCGCCGCCGCCCAGTGGCAGAGCATGGACGGCAAGCAGCACCGCAGAGTGGACACCGCGCAGACGGTATCCATAGAGCGCCGGGTGCCGGAGCTGGATTTTGTGACCGAGTGCGACAACCGGGTGTGGGGCTGCAGCAGCAGGGAGAACGTCATCTACGGCTGCAAGCTGGGCGACCCCACCAACTGGTTCAGCTACCGGGGCATCGCGGCAGACAGCTACGCTGTCACCGTGGGCAGCGATGGTGCCTTTACCGGGGCGGCTTCCTGCATGGGCTATGCGCTGTTCTTTAAAGAGAACACCCTGCACAAGCTGTACGGCTCCAAGCCCTCGGATTTTCAGCTTTCCAGCCTGCGCTGCCGGGGCGTGGCAAAAAACGCCGCCCGCAGCCTGTGCGTGCTGAACGAGACGCTGTATTATCTCTCGCCGGACGGTGTCATGGCGTGGGACGGCAGTCTGCCCACCAAGGTATCCGGTGCGCTGGACGCCGCAAAGCTTGCCAACGTGCAAAGCGCCGTGGGCGGTGCGCTGGATGGCCGGTACTACCTGCACATCTCCCGGGAGCGTGCGCGTCTGCTGGTCTACGATACCGAGAAGGGGCTGTGGAGCGAGGAGGACGTCTGCTCCAGCGATATGACCAGCACCGGCGGGCAGCTTTATCTGTGGGACGGGCAGGCACTGTGGGCGGCAGACCCCACCCGCGAGCCGGACTGGCAGAGCACCGACGGTGTGGAAACGGACATCCCCTTTGAGCTGGTCACCGGCGATGTGGGGCTGGACGGCACCGAGCAGCGGTATCTCTCCCGGCTGACCCTGCGGCTGGACGCCGAACGCACCAGCACTGTGGAGGTGGCGGTAAGCTATGACGGCGGCGCGTGGGAGACGGTAACCTCCCTTGCCGCCCAGGGCAGCCGCCGCAGCTATGACCTGCCCTTTGTGCCCCGGCGGTGCGGGTCGCTGCGGCTGCGGCTGCGCGGCAAGGGGCAGATCACTTTGCGCAGTCTTGTGCGCACCATCGCCCCGGCAAAGGGAAAATTATGGGAGGAGGATGCCTCATGGCAAGCATGAACGGCCTGAGCAAGCTGGGGCTGCCCAAGCTCAGCGATAACATGGACCCGGAGGATGCCCGGGTGCTGCGCAGCTATCTGTACCAGATGCAGGAGCAGCTGCAGTATGTACTGACCAATCTGGATACGGAAAATATGTCCGACACCCTGCGCAGCAAGCTGCAGGGATTATAAGCATGAAAGGAGAATTTTATGGCATCCAAAAAGAAGGAGGAGCTGCTGCAGCCGGAGGCGCAAACGCAGACACAGCCTGCCGCGCAGCCCACATACAGCACTGAGGGGCTGAACAGCCGCGCCGAGGTGGAAAAGGCCATGGCAGACGCCAGCTACCGCCCCAGCCAGCAGGTGACCGATGCGGCCGATGCCCTGAAGCAGTGGCAGCAGAACCGCCCCGCAGACTACCAGAGCAGTTATCAGGATAAGATCAACAGCCTGCTGGGGCAGCTGCTGGAACGGGAGAATTTTCAGTACAGCTACACCCGCGACCCGCTCTACCGCCAGTATGAGCAGCTGTATACCCAGAACGCCCACAACGCCAGCGCGGACGCGGCGGCGCAGGCCGCTGCCCTGACCGGCGGCTACGGCTCCAGCTATGCCACCAGTGCGGCGCAGCAGGCCTATCAGCAGCAGATCGGCGGGCTGGCCAGCGCCATCCCCACCCTGTACAGTCTGGCGCTGGATACCTACCAGAGCGGCGGCGAAGAGCTGGTGAGCCGGCTGGACCAGCTGAACGGACAGGAAGAGAATGCCCAGAGCCTGTATGACCGTCAGCTGCAGGACTATTACACCCAGCTGCAGCAGAAGGGCGAGGCCTACAACGACGCCTACGCCAAGGACTACGGCCTGTATCAGGAGCACCTGAACCGGCTGGACACCCTGCACGGCTACTACACCGCGCAGGAGCAGGCGGAAATCAGCCAGCGCCAGCAGGCGTTCAACAACGTTATGACCGTGCTGGGCGTCATCGGGGATGTGGTGCAGCTGGCCATCAGCGGCACTACCGGGCTGGGTACGCTGGCGGGCAGCCTGCTGAACACCGGGTACAACATCTACTCCGGCAACCGCGCCTACGAAGCCGAGCGCGCCGACACCCAGTGGAGCCAGCAGATGCAGGAGAAGCAGCGGCAGGACGCACTGACCCAGCAGCAGTACGACAACACCGCCAGCGAGCGCGCCTATCAGGACGCGCTGAAGCAGCAGGCCTTCAACAACAACGTGACCAGCCAGAAGCTGAACATCGCCAAGGGCGAGTGGGCGCTGAAGCAGGCAAATGCCCAGCAGAAGGCCGCACAGGCCGCCGGTAAGGCGGCGGCTGCGGGCACAAAGTCCGGCAGCACCGGCAGCGGAAAGAGCACCGGCAGCAGCGGCTCTTCCTCCGGCGGCAGCCGCAGCACCGTCAGCGCCGGGGTGCCCTACACGGCAGCGCTGCTGCGCAGTCAGGGCAAGAGCGATGTAGCCATCACCTCCGCCCTGCGGCAGGAGGGCTACACCCCCGCCCAGATCGCAAAGATCCTGCAGGAGATGAATAAATAAGAGCAGGAAAATGATTGGAAATGCCCTCCGCTTTGCTCTGGGCATCTTCAGCGGAATAATTATTTTTGATTTCGCGTTTGTCGCGCTCTGCGGAGCGCTCCAAACGTATTTTCACAGGAAGGGGCGTGACAGTAGACAGGTGGTTTACGCGCAGCGCAACTGTTTCCGTAGGAAACAAGCGCTGCAACTGTCGGTTTCCGTTACGACCCCTCTGTGAAAACGCAACGCCGGGCAGACCGCAGTCTGCCCGGCGTTGCTCTATATAATAATAAAATTACCTTGTTCTATGCCCAGAGCAAAGCGGAGGGCATTTAAAATCGTATTCTCCTACCGGACAGTAGTCACCCCGGTAGACATTCCTGAAGATTGGGACCCGCGGGCTAAGCAACAGCCCACTGGGCTGATTGCTTACGCTGCCGCTGGCGCGTCGCCTTACGGGTTGCGTTTGCTGATTTTTCCGCAGCCCCCTGACGGGGCTTTGAAAAATCAGAACGCTGCCCCAACAACTCCTCCCTGTTTCTGCCGCAGGCAGCGGTCGTCGTTGTTGCTGTTCGAGCCCACTGGACACCCCACCAAATAAAAAAATCCGCCGTTGCAATGCAACAGCGGATTTTTTGGTGGGGTGCCCAGTGGGACTCGAACCCACGGTCTCCAGATCCACAATCTGGCGCGTTAACCGACTACGCTATGGGCACCACATAGATGCGCCCGAAGGGACTCGAACCCCCGGCCCACTGCTTAGAAGGCAGTTGCTCTATCCACCTGAGCTACGGGCGCACGTTGTTATCCCAATGGGTTCCATTATGGCGGCAGTTCTGTGTCGGCACAGGCTGCGAGAGAAATAATACCATACCCATCGCATTCTGTCAAGGAAAATCTGAAAAAAGTTTCAACTTTTTGCGCTTGCGGCAAAAAACGGACGCTCCGGCGTGCACAAAACGGCCTTACAGCAGCCACATTCCGGCGGCACCCAGCGCAAAGCCCAGCACAAAGCCGCACACCACGTCCCGCACATGATGCACCCCGGTGAGCACCCGCAGACAGCAGATAAGCAGGGCAATGCCCACCATCACGCAGCCCGCAGCGGGGTAGAAATACAGCCACACCGCCGCCAGCACGGCGGCGCTCAGCGCGTGGCGGGAGGGCATGGAGTGCCCGCGGCTCTCCTTTGCCACCAGCGGGGTAAAGCCGGGCTGCTCGTAGGGGCGGGGGAAGTGCAGCCGGCTGCGCAGCAGCGTGCCGCCCCAGAACACCAGCCCCGGCACAAAGACGGAGCGGGCGATGAGCACCATAAAGTCCAGCGCGGCCTGCTTCTGGGTGAGGAACAGCCGCGAGAGCCGGACGTTCAGCAGGCACAGCAGTACCGGATAGCACACAAAGGGCACCAGCGGCAGCCACCGGTCCAGAAAAACGACCAGCCGTTTTACGGCCGGGTGGGCGCTGAACCAGTGATAGATGGGCTTATAATGTTCTGCGGTCAAAGCAGCTCTCCTCCTGTCGGGCGGACATCAGAAACAGGTGTCCAGATAGTTTTCCACATCAAAGGGCTCCGGGGTGGAATCCTTTCGCAGGTACAGCGGGTGGTGCGGGTGTCCCTTTTTGCTGCGCTTGCCAAAGGTGACCCACGGGATCTCCCGCTCCCGCGTCAGGGCTACCATCTCCCGCATCAGGCCGGGCAGGTAGTCCCGCTTTTCGATCAGGGTGCCCCATGCCGCCCACATGGTGGGCTCGGTCTGGGCCAGTACGGCCTGCAGCCAGCGCAGGTTTTCGTCGCACAGGGCGCGGTCGGGGGTCTTGTCCATATCGTTGGGGTCGGTGGCGCGCTGGGGATAGACGTTGAACATGATCCAGCTGTCAAAGCCGTTGGCGGCAGCCAGACGCTCCACGCTTTTTAAGGTGGGGTCCAGTGCGCCGGGCTGGGCGGTGCTGGGGTTGATGCCAATGCACACCAGCGGGTGCTTGCCCACACGCCCCAGAACATAACGGTAGCTCTGGTAGGTGTGGGGCTCGTAATACCAGACGCCGCCGGCGTATTTGCCCGCCTCGAGCACGGGCAGAGAAAGGGTCTGCATGATAGTAAACTCCTGTCGGTTTTGAATATCAATATTATCGTACCTGAATCTACCGGGAAAATCAACAGTTTTAGCCCCAAAATTACAGAAATCAGGTTTTTGCAGCTTGCCCCAGAGCAAAAGCCTTCACCCCTTGGGGGGAAGGTGGCGCGCAGCGCCGGATGAGGGGTAACTACGGCAACAGCGCCCTCATCAGTCACTTGCGGTGACAGCTTCCCCCGACCGGGGGAAGCCTTCATGCGGAAAGTTGATTTCTATGCCCCAAAATACTGCCTTATTTCTGTTTTTGTGGTATACTGGGGGTGTTCCGGTGCGGCAGGAGGACTGCGGCACCGCGTTTATAGAAAAAAGGAGTTCTTATGCTGGAAGATTATAAAAGTGCACTGCGCGCAGGGCAGCGCGCCTATCGTGCCCG
>CAKTFS010000022.1 GCA_934561115.1 uncultured Faecalibacterium sp.
ACCCACTTCTTTGTGCAGCTGGGCGTGGACGAGCAGACCGCCGCCGAGGACGCCTGCAAGGCAGAGCACATCCTCAGTGAGCAGACGCTGGAAAAGATCCGCGAAAGCGCCCTGCGCAACGACGCCACCCATCCGCAGGCAAAGTGATTTGATTTCAAAAGACACCGGAACGCCGAAAGACGTTCCGGTGTTTTTGCTTTTTATAGCGAAGAAATTCGTGCCGCAAATGCCGGTTCTCGTTACGACCCCTCTCGTGAAAAGGCGTTTGGAGCGGCAGTCCCTTTTTGCGTAATGAGATATGGGAGATCGCCGAGTTTTTATTGCAGATGCTTTTACTTTAGCGTCCTCGCCCTCTCAGTCACCTTCGGTGACAGATTCCCCCTTTTGTCGCTGCGCGACATCTTCCCCCGGCGCGGGGGAAGTCTTTCCTCAAAGGGAGAGCCTTTGGCATTCCACGCAAACTTCATCTCTTTGCCAAGGCCTCTCCCCTTGGGAGAGGTGGCATCGCGTGAGCGATGACGGAGAGGGCGAGGATGCTGCCCTTGTGGCACAACCATTCTCTTTGTATGAATTTTTTCGGTTTGTGTTGCATATTTGTTATGGATTTGGTACAATAGATCTGAGCGAAAAAGGAACGATGGAAGAACGGAAAGGGTCGGGACGGCGTAAAGCCGCCCTAAGATAAAGGAGAGCGTTGCGGCATGGATGCTATTGCGCATACTCAGGTCAGTGCGGTCTGTCTGGTCACACTGGCGGTCTTGCTGCGGGCGCAGCAGAAAATGCGGGATAAAAGTCTGCCCGGGCGGCTGTTCACGGCGCTGCTGTGGTCTGCCGGGGCGCTGACGCTGGTGGATTATAACAGTGCGCTGGCGCAGATGGGCGCGTGGCAGGATCTGGGCATCCCCCTGACTTACCGGCTGAATGCCGGGGGCAGTATTTTGTTTTATCTGCTGGCGGCGTGCTGCTGCCTGCTGGTGTTTTTGTATGTGGAGGCGGAACTGGGGCATACATGGCCGGAGGACGGCCGCAGGCTGGCGCTCAGCGCCGTGCCGCAGGCGCTGCTTTTGCTGGCGCTGCTGACAGCGCGGGACGAAAACGGCTTTTGCTATCTGGATGCAGAGGGGCTGCGGGGCAGCACCCTGTTCTGGGGGCCGAAGTTGGTGGGGCTTGCCTATCTGGCAGCGGCCTTTCTCCGCTGCAGCTGGACGCTGAGCCACTGGAAGCAGGAAACACCCAAAGAGGAACTGAAAACTCTGCTGCTGCTTGCGCTTGCGCCGGCGGCAGGCTTTTTGCTGCAAGGCTGGCTGCCCGGGCGCGGGCTGCTGTGCTGCGGCATTACGCTGGGGCTGGTGTGTGTGTATGTGCTGGTATTGCAGACCAAGTTCACGGTGGACACCCTGACCGGCGTCAGCAACCGCATCGTGGCGCTGCGCTATCTGGAAAGCGAGCTGCCCTACTACCGCCGCCACCCCAACCGCTCGCTGCATTTCCTCATGATGGATATGGATCACTTCAAGCGCATCAACGATGAGTATGGCCACCTGGAGGGGGACGCCGCGCTGGTGCTGCTGGCGGGCATTTTGAAAAAGGTGTGCGCCAACTATAACGGCGTGCTGGCGCGCTACGGCGGCGATGAATTCTGCATCGCCTGCGGCTGCAACAGCGTGGAGGTGCGCACCCTGATCGCCTCCATCCAGCGGGAACTGGATGCCGCCAACGCCGCCTCCGGCAAGCCCTACCAGATCGAGATCAGCATTGGCTGCGCCCGTCTTGAGCCGGACATTGCCACCGTGCACGACCTGATCGATAAGGCCGATCAGGAGATGTACCACCTCAAGACCCGCAAGCGCGGAACTTCCTGAAACAAAGAAAGCACCTGCAACCCTTCCATCTGTGCGTTGGCACCCGAAGGCGTTTGCGGGTGCTTTTTCTTTGATCTGTTGAGCGCCAAGAAGCAACCCCGCAGTGCGGATGTTTCCGCGGGGAACAGGCACTGCAAATGCCGTTTTCCGCTTGCGACCCCTCCTGTGAAAAATGCAATACCGGAGCGTCCGCAGACGCTCCAGTATTGCTCTGTGTAAAAATAATTTTTTCGCTGAAAATTGTCAAAGCCAATTCTGTCCATGAAAATCAGTTTTTGTTGTTAGACCCGGAGCAAAAGCCTTCACCCCTTGGGGACAGATTTCCCCCGGCCGGGGGAAAATGTCGCACAGCGACAAAAGGGGGAGCGGGTGGCGCGTAGCGCCGGATGAGGGGTAATTCCCGCAAGCAGCAGCTTGCCCGCGCCCTCATCAGTCACCTGCGGTGACAGCCGTTCCCCTCTTTGTCACCTTCGGTGACATTTCTCCCCGGCGCGGGGAGAATCTGTCCCTTCCGGGGGAAGCCTTTAGAGGAAAAGTGATTTCCGTTTTTTTACCCTTCTGCCCTTGCATCCCGGGATGGAACGCGGTATTCTTATAGAATAGACCGGAACCGCGACAGCACAGGGGAGGGAGACCACATGGACGCACAGGAGATCCGCGCATTGCTGGGCAAAAGCATCTTTGAGCGGGCACAGAAGTACCGCAAGCGCATCCTGCAAAGCAGCTGCACCACCAACGAGGACGGGGTGCGGCACCTGACAGCGCTGGTGCAGGGCAGCGGGCCGGACTGCTATTATACGCAGGTCTGGCTGCGGGAAAACGGCAGCTTTGTCAGCGCCTCCTGCGACTGTCCCTATAACCAGAACGGCGATGGCACCTACTGCAAACATATCGGCGCGCTGCTGCTGCAGGACGCGGAAAAGCGCCCGCCTGCCCCGGAAAAAAAGCCGGAGAGCATCCCCGGGGTGCAGCGGGGCGTTGCAGGGCTGAACCCGGAACCCCGCAGGGACAGCTACAGCGCCGGGCTGGATATGCTGTTCGGCCGCAAGTGGCGGGGCGAGGAGCCGGAGACCGACTATGAAGCCCAGCTGCTGCTGAAGCGCTACCAGCGGGAGGATGCACAGCAGCAGCCCCAGCCCGCTGCCCAGCGCACCGGCTTTGCTCTGCTGGAGCCGGAGCTTACGGTGCACAACGACCGTGTCTGGCTGCGGCTGCGGGTCTCGGACGGCATCGGCGGGCGGCAGTATCTGATAAAAAGCATCCCGCAGTTTCTGGATGCGATCGAGCGGGGCGAAAGCGTCAGCTACGGCAAGTCGCTGGCCTTTGTGCACCGGTGGGACGCCTTTGCCCCGGATGCACAGCAATTGCTGCGGCTGCTGCGCCGTCAGGTGAGCGCCCGGCAGGCGTTTGAAGCCGAGGGTACGGTGCGCTCTGGCTGGGAGAAAGGCCCGGCGGGCGGCCTGCCGCTGACCGGCGAGGGGCTGGATGCCCTTGTGGAACTTTACGCCGCCGAGGGCGTTGTGGGCGGCTATACCCTTAAAGAGGGTCTGCCGGTCATCAGCTTAAAGGTAGAGCGCCGCAAGGGCGGCGTGCAGCTGAGCTGTACCCCGGCGCTCAGCGGGGTGCAGGGGCTGGACTATGCTTATCTGCTGGGCGAAAGCACCCTCTGGCGGATGCAGCGGGAGGAATGCCGCCGGGTGCTGCCGGTGCTGGATGCCTTTGGCGGGCGCAGTTTGTTCTTTACCAGCACGGACGCCGCCGCCTTTTGCAGCTATGTGCTGCCGGAGCTTGGCAACCGGGTCAACATCGTGGACCCCGACCGGCTGCTGCTGAACCAGATCCCGCTGGAACCGGTGGTGCAGTTTTATCTGGACGCAGACCGGGGGCTTACCGTCACCGCCTACCCGGTCTTTCTGTACGGCGAGGACAGGGTAGCCCCCGGCGAGCCGGTGCCGCCGGATCTTTTGCAGGATGCCCGCACCGAGAACCGGGCAAAGCGGCTGCTGGAAACCTATCTGGAACCCGAGCCCGGCAAGCCCGGACATTACAGCATTTCCGGGGAGGAGGCGCTTTTCCAGCTGCTGGAAGAGGGCATTCCCGCCCTGCTGGCCATGGGAGAGGTGTACCAGACCGATGCCTTCCGCAACCTGCAGGCCGCTCCGCCTAAAATTTCGGTAGGGGTGTCGGTGCACGGCAGCGTGCTGGATTTGGAAGTGGATACCGGCGCGTTCCCGGTGGAGGAGCTGCGGGAACTTTTGCAGTCCCTGCACCAGAAAAAGCGCTACCACCGCCTGCGGGACGGCAGTCTGCTGCGGTTGGACGACAGTCTGGAAGGGCTGGACGAGCTGAACGACACGCTGGAACTTTCCGGCGCAAAGCTGAAGGACGGCCACGCCGCCCTGCCGCTTTACCGCGCCCCTACGCTGGACTGGGCGCTTTCGGGGCAGAACGGTCTGCGGTTCGACCGGGACGACGCCTTCCGGCGCATCAGCCGCAGCTTCCATGCGGTGCGGGACAGCGAATATACCCCGCCGCTCTCCCTGCAAAAGACCCTGCGCAAATACCAGCGGGACGGCTACCGCTGGCTGCGCACGCTGGACGGCTACGGCATGGGCGGCATTCTGGCGGATGATATGGGTCTGGGCAAGACCGTGCAGGTGCTCAGCTACCTGCTGGCGATGAAGGAGGACGGGCAGCACCTGCCCAGCCTCATCGTCTGCCCGGCGTCGCTGGTGCTGAACTGGCAGGAGGAATGCCAGAAGTTCACCCCGCAGCTGCAAAGCGTTGCCATGGACGGCGATGCCGCCCACCGCGCCGCACTGGTCGATGGGTGGGCGCAGGCGGATATCGTCATTACCAGCTACGACCTGCTGCGCCGGGACGAAAAGCTGTATGCCGGGCAAAGCTTCTATGCCTGCATTCTGGACGAAGCGCAGGCCATCAAGAACCACACCACCCAGAAATACAAGGCGGTGTGCCGGGTGAACAGCCGGGTGCGCTTTGCCCTGACCGGCACCCCGGTGGAGAACCGCTTGGGCGAATTGTGGAGCATCTTCTCCTTTTTGATGCCGGGGTATCTGCCCCCGTACAAGACCTTCTGCGCCCGGTTTGAAAAGCCCATCGTGCAGGACGAGGATGCCAACGCCGTGCGGCGGCTGAACCAGTTTACCGGGCCCTTTATTCTGCGGCGCATGAAGTCCGAGGTGCTGCGGGAGCTGCCGCCCAAGACTGAGAACCTGCGCCGCATCGAGCTGGAAGCGGAACAGCGCAAGCTGTATCTGGCAGCGGTGGTGGACGCGCGGGAAAAGCTGCGGGCGGCAAAGCCGGAGGACAAGATGACCGTGTTTGCCGTGCTGATGCGGCTGCGGGAGATCTGCTGCGACCCGCGCCTTGTGGCAGACAACTGGACCGGCAGCAGCGCCAAGCTGGATGCCTGTCTGGAACTTGTCACCGAGGCGGTGGCGGGCGGGCACCGCATTCTGCTGTTCAGCCAGTTCACCTCCATGCTGGAGCTGCTGGCAAAGCGGCTGGACGAAGCCGGGGTGAGCCACTTTACCCTGCAGGGCTCTACCCCGAAGCCGGTGCGTGCCGAGCAGGTGCGCCGGTTCAATCAGGGCGAGGCAGACGTCTTTCTCATCTCGCTGCGGGCGGGCGGCACGGGCCTCAACCTGACCGCCGCCGATATCGTCATCCACTACGACCCGTGGTGGAACCTTGCGGCGCAGAATCAGGCCACCGACCGCGCCTACCGCATCGGTCAGCGCAACCCGGTGCAGGTGTACCGGCTGATCGCGCAGGACACCATTGAGGAAAAGATCGTGGAGCTGCAGCAGGCCAAGCAGTCGCTGGCCGACACCGTTACCGGCGGGGCAGACGGCGCGATTTTGTCTATGAACCCCGAACAGCTGTTGCAGCTGCTGGGAGAAGAAGCATAAAGGAGTGTATTCATCATGAAGGTTTGGGATCTGCATTGCGATACCCTGTTAGAACTGCGCCGCGCCGAAAAGGCGGGCACACCCAAAAGCTTTTTGCACAACGATCTGCATATCGACCTTGAAAAATTGCAGCAGGGGGATTATCTGCTGCAATGCTTTGCGGCCTATGTGGATCTGGCCGACCCCGCTCCCGGGGCCGACCCGCTGGTAAGCGTGCTGGAGGAGATCGATATCTTCAAGCGGCTCATGGCGGCTTACCCGGAAAAGATCGCCCCGGTGTACACCGCCGCCGACCTTGAGCGCAACCGCGCCGAGGGCAAGCTCAGCGCCATGCTGACGGTGGAAGAGGGCGGCTGCTGCAAGGGCAGTCTGGGCGTGCTGCGGCGGCTGCAGGAACTGGGCGTGCGCATGATGACCCTGACCTGGAACTATCCCAACGAGCTGGCAGCCCCCAACGCAAACCCCGGCGGGCCGCTGGTGCCCAACACCGAGACCGGCCTGACCGAGCGGGGCTTTGCCTTTTTGGAGGAGATGGAAAGGCTGCACATCACCGCAGACGTGAGCCACCTTTCTGATAAGGGCTTCTGGGACATCGCAAACCACAGCACCCGTCCCTTTGCGGCAAGCCACTCCAACTGCCGTGCCCTGTCGCCCCATAACCGCAACCTGACCGACGAGATGATCCGCGCACTGGCGGAAAAGGGCGGCATTGCGGGGCTGAACTATTGCGCCTCCTTTGTGGATGCAGACTCGGCACACCCCAAGCTTTGCCGCAGCACGGTGGAGCGGCTGGCAAAGCACGCGGCGCACTTCAAGCAGGTGGGCGGCATTGAGGTCATCAGCCTTGGCAGCGACTTTGACGGCATCGGCGGCCAGCACGAGCTGGAAACGGCGGCAGATATGCCGCTGCTGGCCGAGGCACTGCGCCGCGAGGGCTTTACCGAGGACGAGGTAGAGGCTATCTACTGGCGCAACGCATACCGCTTCTTTAAAAACAATCTGTAATATCAAGTCGAAAAATTGCAAAATATGCCCGAAGATACCCCTGCGCTGCGCGGGTATCCCGGGCTGTGCATTGCCCTGCGAGGGGAGGCTTTATATGGCCTGAGGCGCGCGTCCCCGGAAAAAGAACAAACGACTTGGAAAGATAAGAGGAATTATAACAATGGGTATCACGATCTCGCCGTGGATGATGGCGTTTCTCATTCTGATGACCGGCTTTGCAGGCTTTGTGGATTCGGCAGCCGGCGGCGGTGGGCTGATCAGCCTGCCGGCTTATCTGTTCGTCGGGCTGCCGCCCCACTACACCTATGCCACCAACAAGTTCAGCGCCGCCTGCGGCACCACCTTTGCCACGGCAAACTTTTTCAAAAGCGGTGCCATAAACGTGAAGGTGGGCGTCCTTGCAGCCATCGGCAGCTTTGCGGGCAGTGCGCTGGGCGCGCACATCGTACTGCTGCTCAGTGACGAGATGCTGCGCACCATGATGTTCATCATCCTGCCGGTAGCGGCGGTCATCATTCTGTGGCAGCGCAACCTGCCGGACGAGAACCGGGACGACGGCACGCTGGACCTGAAAAAGATCTTACTGGCGCTGGCCATCGGTTTGGGCATCGGCCTGTACGACGGCATTATGGGCCCGGGCACCGGCACCTTTGCCATCATTGCCTTTACCACCCTGATGGGCTTTGACCTGCGCACCGCCAACGGCAACGGCAAGGTGCTCAATCTGGCCAGCAACTACGCCAGCCTGTTCACCTACCTGATGAACGGTCTGGTGGTGTTCCACATCGGCATCCCCTGTGCCATCAGCAACATTCTGGGCAACCTGCTGGGTTCCCACTTCGCCCTGAAAAAGGGCGCCCGCTTTATCCGCCCCATGATGCTGATGGTGCTGGTGCTGCTGCTGGGCAAGCTCATCTCGGACGCAGTGCTGTAAGGGCAGGGCGGGACGATTCAGAATGCGCTCCGCGTTCGCTTTGCGCATCAATAGCGGAAAGAATATTTTTATTTGTAGTTCCGAAACGCCTGCGGGCGTTTCGGAACTACTTTTTCACAGGGAGGGGTCGTGGAGAAAAGCGGCAGTTGCAGCGCCGCTTTCTGCGAAAGCGCGGCGCTGCGGGAAGCAACCTCGCCCTCTCCGTCTGCTCACTGCGTTCGCATCCACACTCCCCCTTTTGTCGCTGCGCGACATCTTCCCCCGGCGCGGGGGAAGTCTTTCCTCAAAGGGAGAGGCTCTGGCGAAACCGCAAGCCTTGCGGTTCGACTGGAAACTTTGCCGCTATGCCAAGGGCTCTCCCTTTGGGAGAGCTGGCGCGTTAGCGCCTGAGAGGGCGAGGGTGTTGCCAACAAGGGCGCACATCCCAAAACAGCGCTATTACTTCCCATTCCCCCTACAAAAAAACAAGTCGGGCAGCCCGCGGGCTGTCCGACTTGTTCTTGCTTTCATAGGTTTTATTCCAGCACCAGTTCTTTATCAAAGAACGCGATGCCGAAGGCACCGGGGCCGGTGTGGGTGCCGATGACGCAGCCGATCTGGCGCACCAGCGGTGCGTCCAGATGCAGGTTGTCCTGCAGGTAGGTCAAAAGCGGCTGCAGCTCCCGGGGGTTGACGGTGTAGCCCAGCAGCGGGGTGTAGTCCGGGTGGATGCCGCCCATCTCGTCGATCTTCTTGAACAGCGCCACATACACGCCGGGCAGACCGCGTGCCTTACCGGCCAGCGCTACCTTGCCCTCCAGGACGGCGAGGATGGGCTTGATGCCCAGCACGCCGCCCGCCACAGCCACGGCAGCGGACAGTCTGCCGCCCTTGCGCAGGTACTTCAGATCATCTACGGCAGCCACCAGATGCAGGTGCTGCTTGGCCTTTTCCAGATCGGCAGCGATCTGGGTGATCGTCTTGCCGGCGTCCCGCAGCTGCACAGCCAGCCGCACCAGCAAGGACTGCCCCAGACAGACGTTCTCGGTGTTCACAAACACCACATTGTCCACGTTGGCAAGGTCGGCAGCAAGTCTTGCGCACTGACCGGTGCCGGACAGCGCATCGGACAAAAAGATGCCCAGCACCTCGTCCCCGGCGGCAGCGGCGTCCAGATACAGCCGCTCGAACTGCTCCGGGCTGGGCTGGCTGGTGGTGGGCAGCTTGCGGCAGGCTGCCAGATGGGTATAGTATTCGCTGGGGGTCATGTCGATGCCGTCCCGCAGGACGGTGCCGTCCTCCAGCGTTACGTTCAGGGGGATCACGGTCACGCCCAGCTGCTGCGCCTCGGCGGGCAGGATGTCGCACGCGGAATCGGTGAGGATACGGATCATAATAATACCTCCGGTCTACCGGTAAAATACAGTATACGCAACGTTTTCATTAAAAAGGTTGGAAATTATTATACCACCGCGCAGGGCAATATGTCAATAATTTGCATAAATTTGCCGCGACAGAACGCCGAAACCTTGCGCACCCGGCGGCAGATATGGTACTATAACCGGGAACGAACCATAGCAGGAGGAGACCGACCATGCACAAGCTGAATCCCCGCATCGCCGCACTGCTCTCGGCCTTTGGCTGGGCGGTGGGGTATCTGCTGGCGGGCAAGGCACTGGCGGTGCTGCTGCCCGCTGCACCGGGCGGCGCGGGACGGTTTTTCCGGGTCTGCCTGCTGGCTCCGCTGGCGGAGGAAGGGGTGTTCCGGGGCGCGGTGCAGCGCCGGGCGCAGCCGCTGGGCAGGGGACAGGCCGTTCTTTTGCAGGCGGTGCTGTTCGCCTTGCAGCACGGCAGCGCCGCCGCCATGGTCTATGCGCTGGTGTGCGGGCTGGGGCTGGGGTGGCTTGCCGACCGCACCGGGCATCTCTGGCCGGGAATGCTGCTGCACAGCGCAAACAACCTGCTGGTGCTGGCGATGGGATGAGAGGATGGGATACATGACCGATTTTGAACTGATGGGTCTTGCGCTGGAGGAAGCCGCCAAAGCCGCCGCCTTGGGCGAGGTGCCGGTGGGCGCAGTGGTGGCGCGGCACGGCGAGGTGATCGCCGCAGCGCACAACACCCGGGAGACCGAAAAAAACGCCTTGCACCACGCGGAGCTGCTGGCCATTGATGCCGCCTGCAAGGCGCTGGGCGGCTGGCGGCTGTGGGAGTGCGAGCTGTTCGTCACCTTAGAGCCCTGCCCCATGTGCGCGGGCGGCATCATCAACAGCCGTCTGCGCCGGGTGGTGTACGGCGCTGCCGACACCAAGGCTGGGTGCTGCGGTTCAGTGACCGATCTGTTCGCACTGCCCTTCAACCACCATCCGGTGGTGGAAAAGGGGCTGCGGGAGGCCGAGGCACAGCAGCTTTTGCAGGCATTTTTTGTTTCCCTGCGGGAAAAGCGGGCGGGCAGACCCCGCTGGAAGCCGCCGGTGCCCGAAAACAGGGGAAAATAAGGAAAAATAGTGGGAACTGCGTAAAAAATTGCGGTTCCCACTTTCTTTTTGGGCTGGATTGTGGTATATTATTCAATGGAATCTTGTCGAAACCCATCGCAACTGCAGGCAGGCACGCCAAAGCACCGGACCTTTGCCGGACATACGAACGGAACGCTGCACTGTCTGGGGATGGGCACAGGGTTTTTCCGGCTGGGCGCACTTACGCCAAGCCGAGAATACCGAACAGGAGGGATACACTCTTGTACGAGGACGAGTTTGAACTGACCTTTCAGGTGCCGGAGGAAGAGAGCGCACCGGAGCCCCTTGCCGCACCGGCTGCAAAACCGGCTGCGCCGGTGGAGCCAGTCGTGGACGAGCCCACCCGCATCATGACGCTGGAAAAACCGGCAGCACCTGCGGTGGACGAGCCTACCCGGGTGATCACGCTGGAAAAGCCCGCAGAGCCGGAGCCGCAGCCCGTACCGGAGCCGGAGCCGCAGCCCGTAAAAGAACAGCCTGCCCCTGCCGCACCCGCTGCGGCGCGCCGGGTGCTGATCTCCGGCGGCGACCGGGGCATCGGTGCTGCCGCTGCCCGCGCCTTTGCGGCAGCGGGGTATCAGGTGGCGGTGCTCTACCATCAGAACGCCGCCGCTGCCGCTGCGCTGGAACAGCAGCTGCCCGGGTGCATCGCCATCCAGTGCGATGTAGCCAGCCGCGCCAGTTGTGAGCTGGCATTCCACGCAGTGGAGCAGGCCATGGGCAGGGTGGATGTGCTGGTGTGCAACGCCGGCATCGCGCAGCAGAAGCTGTTTACCGACATCACCCCGGAGGAATGGCAGCGGATGCTGGACGTGAACCTGAGCGGCGCGTTCCATCTGTGCCAGCTGGCACTGCCCGGCATGATCCGCCGCAAGCAGGGGCGCATCCTGACCGTGAGCAGTATGTGGGGCCAGACCGGCGGCAGCTGCGAGGTGCACTATTCTGCCGCGAAAGCCGGGCTCATCGGCCTGACCAAGGCGCTGGCAAAGGAAGAAGGCCCCAGCGGCATCACGGTGAACTGTGTAGCGCCGGGGGTCATTGAGACCGACATGATGGCGGCCTTTACCGCCGAGGACAAGGCGGCGCTGGCCGAGGAGACCCCCGTGGGGCGGCTGGGCACGCCGGAAGAAGTTGCAAAGCTGCTGGTCTTTCTGGCCGGCGAGGATGCCGGATACATCACCGGACAGGTGTTCGGGGTGAACGGCGGCCTTGTGATCTGATGCACAGGGCGATATTACAGAATTTTCCCCGGAGTGGGAAGGAGAGAAAAAATGGGCATGACTTTGAAGGAACTGTTGACTAAGGGCGAGGGCACCCTCTCTGCACAGGAGGCCAAGGCGCTGGCGGCACAATGCCGCATGGATGTAGACACCCTCTACACCCTGCTGGAAGAGCGCGGCATTAAGGTCCTGGAGGAAGAGAACGAGCCTAGTCTGGACGTGGACAGCATCATTGCTGAGGTGGAGAACGCCGAGAACAACAACGATGACATGGGCCTTGCCGATGAAAACGAAGAGGATGCCGAGGAAAATCCGGCAGACCTGAAGGCTGCCATGGACGAGCTGCTGGACGACCCGGTGAAGAACTACCTCAAGCAGATCGGTCAGATCCCGCTGCTGAGCGCTGAGCAGGAGGTGGAGCTGAGCCGCCGCATCCATGCCGGTGCCGAGGCTGCGCACATTTTGCAGGCAGACCGCCAGAAGTACGGCGCACCGGAGTACATCAAGAAGAACAGCGCCCGCTTCTCTTTTGAAGAGGACGAGAACAGCCGCAGTTACACCGAGGATCTGGACGAGGACAGCGAAAAGTCCGCCGAGGATGCCGAGGAGAAGGCGGACGAGGAAAAGGCCATGGAGGCCGTGGAGAACGGCCCCCTGAGCGAGGAGCGCCGTCAGGAGCTGCTCAAGACCCGCCGCGACGGCCTGAACGCCCGCCGCAGCCTGAGCGAAGCGAACCTGCGTCTGGTGGTGTCCATCGCCAAGAAGCACGTCGGCCATAATCTGGCTTTCCTTGACCTCATTCAGGAGGGCAACATCGGCCTGATCAAGGCTGCCGAGAAGTTTGACTGCGACCGCGGCTTCCGCTTCTCCACCTACGCCACCTGGTGGATCCGTCAGGCCATCACCCGTGCCATTGCGGATCAGGCCCGCACCATCCGCATCCCGGTGCACATGGTGGAGACCATCAACCGGATGCGTCAGGCCACCAACCAGCTGGTGTACCAGAACGGTCACGAGCCCACCCCGGAAGAGCTGGCAAAGGCCATGGACATGAGCGTGGAGCGCGTGCGCGAGATCCAGCGCATGGCACAGGAGCCCGCCAGTCTGGAAAGCCCCGTGGGTGAGGAAGAGGATTCCTCTCTGGGCGATTTCGTCGCTGACGAAAACGCCGAAGCACCCGGCAAGGCAGCTGACCGCGCCATGGTGGCACAGCAGATCAATCTGGCGCTCAAGAGCCTGACCCCCCGCGAGGAAAAGGTCATCCGGCTGCGCTTTGGTCTGGACGATGGCCGTCCCCGCACGCTGGAGGAGGTTGGCCGCGACTTCGGCGTCACCCGCGAGCGTGTGCGCCAGATCGAAGCCAAGGCCATCCGCAAGCTGCACAGCCGCAAGTGCCTGACCCTGCTCAACGGCCTGATCGAGTAATAATATGTATTTTGGGATAGCAGAACACCCGTATGGGTTCTGCTATCCCTTTTTTATGTGGTATAGAGGAGAAACTGCAAATGCCGTTTTCCTCTACGACCCCTCCTGTGAAAAAGGGGTTCTGAAAAGCCCGCAGGCTTTTCAGAACCCCAAATTAAAAAATCTTTTTTCCGCTGATGATGCGCAGAGCGCAGCGGAGCGCATTCCAAATCGTTTTTCAGTACGAGCTCAGCCCAAGGCTGACGTCCAGTGCCTGATCCACCCGTTTCTGGTCGGCGGCAGTGATCTGCCCGGCGCGCTCCCGCAGGCGGTGCTTATCCAGCGTGCGGATCTGCTCCAGCAGCACCACGCTGTCTTTGGCAAGGCCGGTGTCTGCCGCCCGGATGTTGATATGGGTGGGCAGGCGGGTCTTGTCCAGCCGGGATGTAATGGCCGCTGCGATCACCGTGGGACTGTGCCGGTTGCCGATCTCGTTCTGTACGATCAGCACCGGGCGCACACCGCCCTGTTCCGAACCCACCACCGGCGAAAGATCGGCGTAGAAAACTTCTCCTCTGTGTACCTCCATGGAATCTCCCTCCTGTTTGTCTGGAGGATGTGCCCCGCTATGTGATGCGTCCGGCGCATCCTGTCTGCTCTCAGTATGCGCAGACCGGGTGCGGCTTATGCAGTGCGGGGGCAATATTCCATTGTATGCACAAAGGGCGGTCAGCTTTCCTCTTCCAGCGTGCAGAAGGCCAGCGCCATGCCGCCCTCGTGGCTCAGGGAGAGCCGGGCGCGCAGCCGGTGCTGCGCCACCCATGCGGCGGTCTGCCCGCTGAAGCGGTAGGCCGGGGCACCGTTTTCCTGCCGGACGGCCTCGATCTCCCGCAGGGAAAAAGGCTCCCGCAGGCCGGTGCCCGCCGCCTTGAGAAAGGCCTCTTTGGCGGCAAAATCTGCGGCGGCGCTGGCAAGGCGGTGGGCGTTCAGCGGCGCAGGAGAGGCTTCACAAAGCCCCAGCGCCGCCTGCTCTGCCGGGCCGTACACCCGGCGCACAAAGGCCGCCGCGTGGGCAGAGGAAAGGCTTTTTTCCAGATGGGAAAGGCTGCACAGGTCACAGCCGATGCCGTAAAACATACAAAGGCTCCTTTCGCGGGCAGAATGCCGCCCGGACATCGTTCATCTTGCCGGAACATTGCTGGAAATTTTGTACAGGATGTGCAAATCCGGCGTAATTATCTTGAAGTTTCGGCGCATTTCGTGTACAATGGGACTAGTTTCAACCGAAGGGGGTGTATTGCGTGGGAGACGCAACCGCGATTTTCTCCATCCACGATAAAAAGGACTATGAGATCCACGAGATCGTACAACAGGTGTACGATGCTTTGAAGGAAAAAGGCTATAACCCGGTCAATCAGCTGGTGGGCTACATTTTGTCCGAAGACCCTACCTACATTACGACCTATAAGAATGCCCGTGCCATGATCCGCAAGGTGGATCGTGACGACCTGCTGCAGGCCATGCTGCGCAGCTACCTCAACGTGTAATACGGTCCTTTTCAGCCCCGCTGTCTTGCAAGACGGCGGGCTTTTTTGCGTGTGGGACGATTGGGAATGGCCTCCGCTTATCGGGTTGCGGCTCCCAGCATCCGCTTCGTGCCTTGGGCGGCACTTGCGTCTTGCTGGCCGCTGCCCCAACAACTCCTCCCTGTTTCCGCCGCTGGCGGCGGTCGTCGTCGTTGCTAGCCATATTCAGAGGAATAAATCCTTTGTTTCGAGTTTATCTCGGCCTGCGGGCCGAGATAAACTCCTTTTCACAAGGAGGATACTCACCCCAACAGGCCCTATCCACAATAAATGCCGCTTTCCTCTGCGACCCCACCCGTGAAAATGTGTTTGGAGCACTCCGCAGAGTGCGACAAACACGAAATTATAAATATTATTTCCGCTGAATATGTGCAGAGCAAAGCGGAGCACATTTTAATCGTTTTCCGCCAGCGGCAGGGTGAAAATCTGGTTCACCACCACCTCGTACTCCCACGGCTCGCGCAGCTTTTTCAGCTGCTTTTCCAGCTTTTCCGCCCCGGCAAAGCAGTGGATGAGGTAGAACCAGTGCCCCTTCATCCGGCTGATGGCGCAGCCAGCGCTGCCGAACAGTTCGGTGTAGCCGTGGTACAGGTCGGTCAGGTAGCCTCGCAGCTCTTCCTTGGTGGCGGGCGCACCGCCCCGCGCCCTGCGGAAAAGTGCCGGGTCGGCAATGAGCCCGCGCCCCACCATGATGCCGGACAGGGCGGGGAACTCCTCTTCCAGCGCGTGGAGCTGGGCGGCGGTGGTCACATCGCCGTTGTAGCACACCGGCATGGTGCACCGGGGCAGCGCAGCCGCAAAGGCAGCGCGGTCGGCCTGTCCGCGGTACTGCTGCCGCATCACCCGGGGGTGGATGGTCAGCTCCGAGATGGGGTAGCGGCTGTAAATTTCCAGAATGGCGGCAAACTCTTCCGGCTTCTCCACACCCAGCCGGGTCTTGACCGAGACGGGCCCTTCGGCGTGGGAGAATACCCCATCCAGAAAGGCGTCCACCTTGGCCGGGTCCCGCAGCATCCCGGAGCCTTTGCCCTTGGCAGTCACCGTCCCGGCGGGACAGCCCAGATTCAGATTCACCTCGGTATAGCCCAGCGCCCGCAGCTGACCGATCATCCACGCGGCCAGCGCGCCGTCCTTCGCCAGCAATTGCGGGATGACCGGCACACCGGGGTTTGCCGCCGGGGCAAGCTCTGCCATCTTCTTTTTAATGAGCACCCGGTTCTCCGGCGGGGAGATAAAAGGCGCATAATAGCGGTCGGCAGCGCCTTGTGCGCCGAACCATTTCTGATGGGTCTGCCGCCAGACCCGGTCTGTGAACCCCTCCATGGGGGCAGCATAATAAAGCATGGGCGTTTCTCCAAACGTTTTTGTTACCGGTATTGTAGCATAAAATCCGGCGTGGGGAAAGGGGAGGGAACGGGGGATGTTCTCTTTTGACACCAAAAGAGAACCAGAAAAGTGCCAGCGATTTCGACGCGCTGGATCCACGAAAAAGGGGCTGCTCGCCCCTTTTAACCCCAAAGCAGAGGGCTGCACCGGAAAAAACTGAAGATTCACGCCTGTTCGGCGTGAAGATCTTTTAACCGTTTTTTCCGGCTCCGCCGATTTGAAACCCCTCAGTCGCTGCGCGACAGCTCCCCCAAGGGGGAGCGAACCCTCTCAGGCGCTCCCGCGCCAGCTCCCCCGAAGGGGGAGCTTTTCGGCCTCTACCGGTAAGTAGAGCAAAACCTCCCCCTTTCGGGGGAGGTGGCATCGCGCAGCGATGACGGAGAGGGTTGGCTCCCTCCCCGAGGGAGCTGTCAAAACCGTCAGGTTTTGACTGAGGGAGTTCAGGCGTCCCCTTGGGGGAGCTGGCGAACGAAGTGAGCCTGAGGGGGTATAAAAAACTCCCGCCCTGCGGGGTGCAGAGCGGGAGAGGAGAGTTTTTGGAGATTATTCAGCAAACAGCGGGGTGGACAGGTAACGGTCGCCGGTATCGGGCAGCAGAACAACGATGTTCTTGCCTGCGTTCTCCGGGCGCTTTGCCAGCTGGATGGCGGCCCAGACGGCAGCACCGGAGGAGATGCCTACCAGCACGCCTTCCTTGTGGCCGATCAGACGGCCGGTGGCAAAGGCGTCGTCGTTCTCCACGGCGATGATCTCGTCATAGACGGTGGTGTCCAGCACGTCCGGCACAAAGCCGGCACCGATGCCCTGGATCTTATGTGCACCGGCAGTGCCCTTGCTCAGCACAGGGGAGGAAGCGGGCTCAACAGCCACCACCTTGACGGCGGGGTTCTTGCTCTTGAGGTACTTGCCAACGCCGGTCACGGTGCCGCCGGTGCCAACGCCTGCCACAAAGATATCCACCTTACCATCGGTATCTTCCCAGATCTCGGGGCCGGTGGTCTCGATGTGCGCCTGCGGGTTGGCGGGGTTCACGAACTGACCGGGGATGAAGGAATTGGGGATCTCCTTTGCCAGCTCGTCGGCCTTGGCAATGGCGCCCTTCATGCCCTTGGCACCCTCGCTCAGCACCAACTCGGCACCGTAAGCCTTCATCAGCTGGCGGCGCTCCACGCTCATGGTCTCGGGCATTACGATGATGATGCGGTAGCCCTTGGCAGCTGCCACAGCAGCCAGACCGATGCCGGTGTTGCCGGAGGTGGGCTCGATGATGACGGAGCCTTCCTTCAGCAGACCCTTGGCCTCGGCGTCGTCGATCATCTTTTTGGCAATGCGGTCCTTCACGGAACCGGCGGGGTTGAAGTACTCCAGCTTGGCAATAACGTGGGCGGGCAGCTGCTCTTCCTTCTCAATATGGCTGAGCTCCAGCAGCGGGGTGTGACCGATCAACTGATCTGCGGCGGTATAGATCTTGCTCATAATACTTGTCCCTCTTTCTGATATCGTTACGGGGTGCATGGCCCTGTCTTGCGCCGGTGTGTCCGGCTGTGATTCCCTCTAAACCTTCAAACCAACATTGTTTGTGGGTTTGATGGCATTATAGCCCTGTTTCCCCTGCTTGTCAAGGGGTTTTTTGAAAAAAGTGGGATTGAAAAGTGACTTACCCTGTTGTATAATGGGTTATGATAAAATTTGACCGGAAGGAAGTACGGATTATGATCGTTTCGACCAAAGGACGCTATGCGCTGCGGGTGATGATCGACCTCGCAGAGCATCAGTCTGAAAAATATGTTCCCTTAAAGGAAGTAGCCACCCGGCAGGAGATCTCGGAAAAGTATCTGGAGAACATCCTCAAGGTTCTGGTGCAGAACGGCTTTCTGGAGGGGCTGCGCGGCAAGGGCGGCGGCTACCGGCTGACCCGCAGCCCGGATCAGTACACCGTAAGCGAGATTTTGATGCTCACCGAGGGCAGTCTTGCCCCGGTAAGCTGCCTGACCCCCGGCGCTTCTGCCTGCGCCCGGATGGCCAACTGCCGCACCTACGAGATGTGGAAGGGGCTCAACGACCTGATCTCGGACTACTTCGGCAAGATCACGCTGGCAGACCTTGCCCTGCCGGATCAGGCCGGCAACGATTATGTGATCTGAACCTTGCGCACCGGAACTGCACCGGTGCGCTTTTTTGTACAGTTCTGCACAAAAGGTGCAGAACTTCTTGGCAAGATTCACGGTTGATGGAGCGGGCAGTCCGCGGTATACTTTTACCTTGTGTGAGACAGAAAATTCCGGGCAAAAAGCCCGTTGTCTGTACGTTAAAAACCAGAAAGGGGAGTTCTGATACGAAGTATATTTTTCAGTTCGGGCGCATTCTCGCGTTTTGTTTTCTGGGCGAGGTGCTGCACGCGGTGCTGCCGCTGCCGGTGCCTGCCAGTGTGTACGGTCTGGTGCTGCTGCTGGCAGCCCTAACCGCAGGGATCGTAAAGCTGGAGCAGGTCAAGGAGACCGGCACCTACCTGACCGGTATTTTTCCGCTGCTGTTCGTGCCCGCCGCTGCGGGCATCATGGAGCTGTGGGCAGAGATGGGACAGCTGCTGCTGCCCATCCTGATCGCCATTCTGCCGGTGACAGTGCTGGTGATGGCGGCCGCAGGCCGCACCACGCAGGCGCTGACTGCCCGCAATAAAAAGGAGGAGGCCGACCATGACTGAGCTGCTGAACGATTTTCTGACCGGCTCGGTGGCATGGGGCGTGCTGCTTACGCTGGCGGCCTTTGGGCTGGGTGTGCTCATCAACCGGGTGACCGGCAAGGCCATCTTTAACCCGCTGCTGCTGGGCAGTATTTTCGTCATCGTTTTTCTGTCGGTGTGCAATATCCCCTATGGGGACTACAAAACCAGCGCTGCGCCGGTAAGCTATCTGCTGCTGCCCGCCACGGTGGCGCTGGCCATCCCACTGTATGAAAAGCTGGATCTGCTCAAAAAGAACGCGCCTGCCATCATCGCGGGCATCTCGGTGGGCACGCTGGTCAGTCTGGGCAGCGCCTTTGCACTGGCGCTGGCAATGGACCTGACCCAGGAGCAGTACGCCACCCTGCTGCCGAAGTCGGTGACCACCGCCATCAGCATGGACGTGGCCGCAGAGCTGGGCGGCATTGCAGCCCTGACCGGTGCCATCGTCATCGTCACCGGCATCGTGGGCGCACTGCTGGCCGAGACGGTGTGCAAGCTATTCCACATCACCGACCCCATCGCCAAGGGCGTGGGCATCGGCACCGCAGCCCATGCCGTGGGCACCAGCAAGGCGCTGCAGATGGGCGAGGTGGAAGGTGCCATGAGCGGCCTTTCCATCGCCGTAGCCGGTGTGCTGACCGCCGTGCTCTGCCCGGTGTTCGTGGGCTTTATCCATTAAGGAACAAAATACAGAAACACCCCCGGCGGTCATTGCGGCTGCCGGGGGTGTTTCTCTGTGGGTGGAAAACAAAAAAGAGGTGAAAAGAAGAATGGTTGGTAAATATCCGTTTTATGCGGCCTTTGCCGGGGCAAAGACCACGGCCTTCTTCTGCCGCGCCTGCATGGAGCGGACGATGCAGCTGAGGGTGAAGTTGATGACAAAATAGATGACGCAGGCGGTGCCGAACAGCACCATGACATCCGAAACATTCACCGTGCCAAGGCCGTTGTAGGTACCGGCGGCGCTCAGCAGCTGCCGGATGCGTGCCATCAGCTCAATGGTGGCCACGTTGGCAAGGTAGGAGGAATCCTTGATGGTGGTGATCACCTGACTGAGCAGGGTAGGGATGATGTTGCGGTAGGCCTGCGGTAGGATGATGTACAGCAGCACCTCGGCGGTGTTGAAGCCCTGCGCATAGCCTGCCTCAAACTGCCCCTTGGCGACGCCGTTCAGGCCGCCGCGGACGATCTCGGCAATGACCGAGGAGTTGAACAGGATCAGTGCCAGCGCTGCCTTGAACAGCAGCTTCATCTCCACACTGGTCAGACCGAACATTTTGTGGGCAAAGAAGGCCGGGCAGGGGCAGAACACCACACACACGAAGATCCACAACAGGTAGGGCGTGTTGCGGAACAGCTCGATGTAGGCGGCGGACAGCCAGCCAAGGATGCGCGCCGGGCCCTTTTTACAGTAGGTGCGGGCCAGCGCCAGCAGCGAGCCTAAGATCAGGCCCAGAATGACGCCCAGCACCGAGATGATGCAGGTAAAGGCGATGCCCCGCAGCAGATACAGGAATACGCCCGGCTGCGCGAGGATGGAAAAACTGGAAGCGAGAGTGCTCATTTATGCCGCCTCCTTTAAGGCTGCAGCCTTTGCGGCGCGCAGGGCGGGGTCTGCCTTGCCCTTGCGCTCCTTGAGGGAGGCCTCCCAGCGGGTAGCCAGCGTGGACAGCGGGAAGCAGACCACAAAGAAGATGGCACCGCAGACGATGTAGGCCGGTGCGTAGGCACCGCCGGTGGAAGCACCGGTGACGAAGCTGTAGGTCACGCTGATCAGGTCTGCACCGCCTACGATGTACAGGCAGGAGGTGTTCTTGAACAGGTTGACCACCTGATTGACCATGGGCGGCAGCATAACGGGGATGCTCTGCGGCAGGATGATATAGGCCATCCGCTGCAAATAGCCAAAGCCCTGCGCCTGTGCGGCCTCGAACTGTCCTTTCGGCACCGACTCAATGGCGGCACGGACGACCTCGCCCATATAGGCACCGGTGTAAACGCCCAGCGCAATGATGCCGGTGCGGATGACGCCCATGCTCAGCCCTGCAAAGGCCAGCGCGTAGTACAAAAAGCACAGCTGCAACAGCAGCGGCGTATTCTGGATGAACTCCACATATATCCGGGCGATGAATTGCAGCGGCTTTTTGCCGCTTGTCGCCATCAGGCCCAGTACAACGCCCAGCACAAAGGCCAGTGCCAGCGCAAAAAACGCTGTCATCAGGGTATTGCCCAGCCCCAGCAGAAAGCTTTCCCGGTGGTTCCACACCGTTGCCCATGCGTCCATTGAAAACAGACCGGACATAACGAACACTCCTCTCTCCTATACCGTAACGGCACTGGTGTTATGCCAGACCGTTCTCCTTGATCAGGCCGTCAATGGTGCCATCGGACAGCCAGCCGCTGACCAGCTCATCGCACACAGCGGAGAAGCCGCTGCCCTTCTTGGTGGCCACGCCGTACTCCTGCGGGCTGAACTCGGCATCAATGTAGCTGCGGCCCTCGGTCTTGTAGATGGCCAGAATGGACTTATCCACGCAGAAGCCGTTCACTTCGCCTGCGCTCAGTGCGGTGCTGATGGCGGGATAATCGTCGTACTGACGGAAGGAGATGCCATCCTTCCAGGTATCGGCGTTGAAGGTGTCGGCATTGAAGCCCTCGCCGGTGATAACACCCTCGTCGATCATCTCCTGCACCAGAGCACGGGCGGAGGTGGAACCGGAGGAAACGCCCACCACCTTATCCTTCAAATCAGCCAGCGCCTTGATGCCGGAGGAATCCTCCACCAGAACACTGACGTAGTCGGTGTAGTAGGGGGTGGAGAAGTCCCAGCTCTTGCGGCGCTCTTCGGTGATGGTAAAGGTGGCCAGCACGCAGTCGATATCGCCGGAATCCAGCAGCTCGCCGCGGGTAGCGGCGGTGACGGTGGTAAACTCTACGTCCACGCCCAGATGCTCGGCGATCATCTCTGCCAGACTATCCTCCAGACCGGTATACTCGCCGGTGAGGGTATCCTGAAAACTGAAGCCCTTGACGGCGTTCTTGACGCCTACCTTCAGCACACCGCGGTCGATGATGGCCTGCACATCCGCAGAGACAGCCTCGGAGGAAGCTGCCGCGCTGCCGGAAGCGGCAGAGGATGCGGTGGAGGCTGCCACAGAGCTGCTGGCAGAGCCGCCGCAGGCGGTAAGAGCGGTGAGGGCAATGGCCGTACCGGCGGCCTTGACAAAGCTACGACGCGAGATCTTTTTCATAATCATACACTCCTCTATAAAGTCCGCAGCCCGGACGGCTTTCCCTTCCGTCCCCCATGGGCTGCTCTATCCACAACGGGTGCCGCTTGTGCTGCGGCAGCTCCGCAGTGACCAAAATTGCTTACCGGATGATCTTGCCCAGGAACTGGCGCACACGCTCGTTTTTGGGGTTGGTGAAGAAGTGCTCCGGTGTGCCTTCTTCCAGGATCTGGCCGTCTGCCATAAACACCACACGGTCTGCTACCTGCCGGGCAAAGCCCATCTCGTGGGTGACCACCACCATGGTGATATTCTTTTCGTGCGCCAACCGCACCATGACGTCCAGCACTTCCTGAATGGTCTCCGGGTCCAGCGCACTGGTGGGCTCGTCGAACAGAATGATCTTGGTCTGGGCACATAGCGCACGGGCAATGGCGATGCGCTGCTGCTGACCGCCGGAAAGCTGCGCCGGGTAGACATTCGCCTTGTCCCGCAGGCCGACCACTTCAAGATAGTGGTACGCCAGCTCCTCGGCCTCCTCTTTGGTCTTATGGTGCAGCTTCATGGGTGCGAGGGTCAGGTTTTTCAGCACCGTCATGTGCGGGTACAGGTTGAACTGCTGGAACACCATGCTGGTGGTCTCGCGCACAAGTTTGGTCTTGTTTTTGGCCGTCAGCTCCTGCCCGTCTATGTAGACATGGCCGCTGGTGGGCTCTTCCAGAAAATTCATGCAGCGCACCGTGGTGGACTTGCCTGAACCGGACGGCCCGATAATCACCAGCTTTTCGCCCTCGGCGACCTCAAGGTTGACGTCTTTCAGAACGTGCAGGTCCCCGAAGTATTTGTCAACGTGTTCCAGCTTGATCACTACGCATTCCCCTTTTCCTCTTACAGCCTGCCCCCGGGGCCGCCTTGCCCCGCAGGGTGCAAAAAAGGCGCTTGGTGAGTGTTCACCAAGCGCCTTTGCTTTCGATAGCTAAAGTATAGCGTTTTTTACGGTTTCTTTCAATCTGAAAAGTGCAACAACTTTTCCTTCAGGAGAAATTGCATTTTGTAAAGTTGCTACAATATTGCGCCTTATTTTTTGTCGATACGGCTGAACACGGCGGCCGGCGCGCAGCGGGGGGACAGTGCTCACTTTTTGAAAAAGGAGAACAGGCCCTTCTTTTCGTACGGTGCGCTGTGGATGCCGCCCACATGGTATCCGGTGGCTTCAATGGCGGCGCGGAGCGCGTTTTCGTCCAGCGGCTCCTTGGAAAGGATCACCGTCTTGCCCTTGGCGTGGGAGGACGAGACCTTATCCACAGGGAACGCATTGCGCACAGTATCATTGATATGGGCTTCGCACATGGAACACGCCATGCCGCCTACTTCTACGGTCGTCTGGATCATGATTATACCTTCCTTCTATGGAAATCAATTTTCCGAACAAAGGCTTCCCCCGGACGGGGGAAGCTGTCACCAAAGGTGACTGATGAGGGCGCAGAACAGAAGCATCTTATTTTAAGCTGCAAAAAACGATAGTTAGAATGCGCTAACTTTCTGTTCCGGGAAAAGCCGCCCGAAAGCGGCTCTTCTGCCCACATCATACGCCATACAGCCGCAGCTGTCAAGCGCTTTGCCTATTTTTTTCGGTAGTCCCGCGGGGTCATGCCAAAATGCGCCTTGAACGCCCGGTTAAAATAGGAAAGGTTTTCAAACCCGCACCGGGTGGCGATGGTCAGCACAGTTTCATCGGTGGTTTGCAGCGCCTCGGCGGCGGTGTTCAGCCGGTACTCGTTCAGAAAGGCGATAAAGCTCTGCCCGGTCATCTGCCGGAACCAGCGCATAAAATGGCTGGCGCTGCAGGAGCAGACCCCGGCGGCATCGGCCACCCGGAGCGGCTCGGCATAATGTGCCGAGAGCCATTGCAGCACGGTCTTCAGCCGCTGGGTGTCGGCAGTTTCGGTGGGGAGACACTGCCTGCCCTGCGCAATGAGCAGGGCAAGAAAGCGCAGCAGCGCCCCTTTTACCAGCAGCTCGTAGCCGGGACGCTTTGCGCGGTTGGCATCCTCCAGCTCCCGCAGGCAGGCGGCGGCCTGCAGATAGCATAGATCGTTCGGGGTCAGGCGCACCGGCAGCGACAACCGCCCGCTTTGCAGCGGCAGCAGATATTTCTCGGCGCAAAGGTCCTCTGCGCCGCCCAGCAGCTCCGGCTCAAAGATGATATTTTCGTATTCCATGCGCTGCCCCTCAGCCTGCCGCAGCGCGTGGAGCGTGCCCGGGGCAAAAAGGAAGATATCCCCCCGGTAGGCCGGGTAGGTCACAGCGCCCACCTGTACCAGCCCCATGCCCTGCTTGACAAAGACCAGCTCCATGCTCTCGTGCCAGTGGAGTGCTACCTGCTGAAAATCCCCCGGAATGGTGCAGGGGTACAGATTGAACGGAAAGCGCACGGCACCGTGCTGTTTTGTCTCCTGCAAAGAAGCCTGATTTTGCATCGTCTCACCTCCCGATGATAGGATTGTACCATAGTTTGCACTCTTTAGGCAAGATTTTGAAGGTTCTATGTGGTATATCTTGAAGTACAGATGTCAAACCTGTTTTCCGTAAGGTGTGTCTGAAAACAAAGAAACAGACGAGATTTTCGACTTTTCAGATACACCCTAGCAAAGGAGGATGCTTTTATGAGCTTTACCGAAACGTTACAGAGTATCACCGGCAAGCTGCTGGCAGACTGCACCGATCAGGAGCTGTATCTGGCACTGCTGGAACTTGTGCGGCAGAAGAGCGCCGACCGCGTGCAGCCGGTCAACGGGCGCAAGCTGTACTATATCAGCGCCGAATTCCTTATTGGCAAGCTGCTGTCCAACAACCTCATCAATCTGGGGCTGTACGATGAAGCCCGGTCTGCGCTGGCTGCTGCCGGAAAGCGCCTTTCCGACATTGAAGAGGTTGAGCCGGAGCCTTCTCTGGGCAACGGCGGCTTGGGGCGTCTGGCTGCCTGCTTCCTCGACTCTCTGGCAACGCTGAACCTGCCCGGCGACGGCGTAGGTCTGCGGTACCACTTCGGACTGTTCCACCAGTCCTTTGAGGATGGCGTGCAGAACGAAAAGCCCGACCCGTGGCTGACTGCCCACAGCTGGGCGGAAAAGACCGACACCACCTACCCGGTGGAACTGGCGGGCAAGGAGTACACCGCCCGGCTGTACAAGCTGGCGGTCACCGGCTACGAGGGGCGCACCAACACCCTGAACCTGTTCGACCTGGATACCATCGACGAGAGCATCGTCCATGACGGCATCGCCTTCGACAAGACCGCTATTGACAAGAACCTGACCCTCTTCCTCTACCCGGATGATTCCGATGAAGCCGGCCGCCGTCTGCGGGTGTACCAGCAGTATTTGATGGTCTCTGCCGGTGCACAGCTCATTCTGGCCGAGTGCGCCGCCCGGGGCTGCAACTTCCATGATCTGGCAGACTACGCTGCCATCCAGATCAACGACACCCACCCCAGCATGGTCATCCCGGAGCTCATCCGTCTGCTGGGGGAGCGCGGTATCGAATTTGAAGAGGCCGTGGAGATCGTTACCAAGACCTGCGCCTACACCAACCACACCATTCTGGCCGAAGCGCTGGAAAAGTGGCCCCGCGCCTATCTGGATGCCGTGGTGCCGCAGCTGATGCCCATCATCGAAAAGCTGGATGCGCTGGCACGCACCCGCACCGAGGACGAGAGCCTTGCCATCATCGACAAGGACGACCGGGTGCACATGGCACACATGGACATCCACTTTACCCACTCCACCAACGGCGTGGCAGCGCTGCACACCGAGATTTTGAAAAACTCCGAGCTGCACGGCTTCTACGAGCTGTACCCGGAAAAGTTCAACAACAAGACCAACGGCATCACCTTCCGGCGCTGGCTGCTGGAATGCGACCCGCGCCTGACCGCCACGCTGGAAAAGCACATCGGCTCCGGCTTCCGCAAGGACGCCGCCGAGCTGGAAAAACTGCTGGCCTTTGCCGAGGACGAAACGGTGCTGAACGAACTGACCGCCGTGAAAAAGGCCAACAAGGAAGCGCTGGCCGACTGGCTGCTGCACACCCAGAAGGTGACTGTGAACACCGATGCAGTGTTCGATATCCAGTCCAAGCGCCTGCATGAGTATAAGCGCCAGCAGCTCAACCTGCTGTACCTCATCCATCAGTACTACGAGATCAAGGCCGGGCACCTGCCCGCCGCTCCGCTGGTGAGCATCTTCGGCGCAAAGGCCGCGCCGGCCTATACCATTGCAAAGGACATCATCCATGCGCTGCTGACCCTCTCCAAGGTCATTGCCGCAGACCCGGAGGTGTCCAAGTGGCTGCAGGTGGTCTTTGTGGAGAACTACAATGTCACCGCCGCTGAAAAGCTGATCCCGGCCTGCGACCTGTCTGAGCAGATCAGCCTTGCCTCCAAGGAGGCTTCCGGCACCGGCAACATGAAGTTTATGCTGAACGGTGCGCTGACGCTGGGCACCATGGACGGTGCCAACGTGGAGATCAGCCAGCAGGTGGGCGGGGAGAACATCTATATCTTCGGCCAGACCTCCGATCAGGTCATCCACCGCTACGCCGTGGGCGATTACGACCCCGCCCAGTGGGTGGAGGGCGATGCCAACATCCGCCGCGCCATCAGCTTCCTGACCGGGCCGGAGATGCTGGCCGCCGGTCATGCCGAAAACCTGACCCGCCTGCACGATGAGCTGATCCATAAGGACTGGTTCCAGACCCTGCCGGACTTCAATGCCTACGTTGTGCGCAAGGGACAGGCCCTCAGCGATTACGCCTGCGACCCCATGGGCTGGCGGCGCAAGTGCCTTGTGAACATTGCCAAGGCCGGCATGTTCTCCTCTGACCGCACCATTGCCGAGTACGACCGCGACATCTGGCATCTGGGCAAGTAACAATTCCGGAACCTGCGTTTCTCCTTCATTTTCTCAAAAGCTGCTGCACGTCTTGTGCGGCAGCTTTTTTGTATCGCTTCGTCTTTCGGTACATCTGTATAGCGCAAAAAAGACAGCTGTCAAAAGCTGTCTTTTTTGCACTGCCGGGTGCAGGCTGCACCCGGATCATTCCTATCTTGTTTCGGTTATGCCCAGTTCATCCGGCCGTAGCGGGTGGTCAGCTGGCAGATCTCCTTTTGGAGCTTCTTGGTCAGCTGGGTCTTTTTCAGCCGCCAGCGCCAGTTCTGCCCCACGGTGGAGGGCTTATTGATGCGGGCAGCGTTATCCAGCCCCAGCCAGTCCTGCATGGGGATGATGCACCTTGCCGC
>CAKTFS010000023.1 GCA_934561115.1 uncultured Faecalibacterium sp.
GCCTCCGGCGATGTCATCGCGCTGGTGAACTACATGAACCAGATCCTTGTGGAGCTGGTAAAGCTGGCCAACCTCATTGTGCAGATCAGCAAGGCGCTGGCCTGTGCAGGCCGCGTGCAGGCGGTGCTGGATACAAAGCCCGGCATGACCTTCCCCGCCGAGCTGCTGGGCGAGGTGCCCGCCGACAAGACCGGCGATGCCGTGCGCTTTGACCATGTAGGCCTGACCTACGCCGGCGCGGGCGCACCCAGCCTGACCGATATCAGCTTTGCCGCCAAAAAAGGCCAGACCATCGGCGTCATCGGCGGCACCGGCAGCGGCAAATCCAGCCTTGTAAACCTCATCCCGCGCTTTTACGATGCCACCGAGGGCAGCGTGGAGATCTTTGGCCGCCCGGTGCAAAGCTACCCCCGGGACGCTTTGCGCGGCAGGGTGGCGGTGGTCATGCAGAAGGCACAGCTCTTCGGCGGCACCATCCGCTCCAACCTTTTGTGGGGCAACAAGGATGCCACTGACGCCGACCTGTGGGCGGCGCTGGAAACCGCACAGGCCGCAGACTTCGTGCGTGCAAAGCCCCTTGGGCTGGACGAGCCGGTGGAGCAGGGGGGACGCAACCTCTCCGGCGGACAGAAGCAGCGCCTGACCATCGCCCGTGCGCTGGTGGGCAAGCCGGATATTCTGATCCTTGACGACAGCGCCAGCGCGCTGGACTACGCAACCGACGCCGCCCTGCGCAAGGCGCTGGCGGCACTGCCCGGGGCACTGACCGTGTTCATCGTCAGCCAGCGTGCCGCCAGCTTGCAGCACGCCGACCAGATCTTAGTGCTGGATGACGGTCATCTGGTGGGCATCGGCACCCACAGCGCGCTGCGCAGCAGCTGCCCGGTGTACGAGGAGATCTACGAGAGCCAGTTCAAGAAAGGGGAGGCAGAAGCATGAGTGCAAAAGCAAAAAACAAGCTGACCCCGCAGCAGCGCAAGGCCACCCTGAACCGGGTGCTGCACAAGATCCGCCCCTACAGCGCCTTTGTGGTGTGCAGCCTGCTGGTGGCGGCGGTCAGCGTAGCCGCCCAGCTGTATATCCCCATCCTGTGCGGTGATGCCATTGATAAGATGCTTGGCAAGGGCAATGTAGACCTTGCCGGGGTGCTGCGCATTGCGGTAAGCATTCTGGTGGTAGCTGCCGTAGCCGCCCTTGCACAGTGGCTTTTGAGCGTGTGCAACAACCGCATCACCTTCTCGGTCAGCCGCGACCTGCGCAACGAGGCGCTGCGCAAGATCCAGACCCTGCCGCTTTCCTATCTGGACAGCCACCCCTCCGGCGATATCGTCAGCCGCATGGTGGCGGATGTGGACACCTTTGCGGACGGTCTGCTGATGGGCTTTACCCAGCTGTTCTCCGGCATCCTGACCATTTTTGGCACCCTGCTGTTCATGCTGCGGGAGAATGTGCCCATCACGCTGGTGGTGGTGTGCATCACCCCGCTGAGCCTTGTGGTGGCGGGTTTTCTGGCAAAGCGCAGCTACGGCTACTTCCAGAGCCAGAGCACCGTCCGCGGCAAGCAGACCGCGCTGGTCAATGAGATGATCGAAGGCCAGAAGGTGGTGCAGGCCTTTGGCCACGAGGCCGAAAGCCTTGCCGCCTTTGACGAGGTGAACGGACAGCTGCAGGACGTGAGCCTGAAGGCCATCTTCTTCTCCAGCCTGACCAACCCCGCCACCCGCTTTGTGAACAACATCGTGTACGCGGGTGTGGGGCTTGTGGGTGCGCTGTACGCGGTGCGCGGCGGCATCACCATCGGTCAGCTGAGCGTCTTTTTAAGCTACGCCAACCAGTATACGAAACCCTTCAACGAGATCTCGGGCGTGGTCACCGAACTGCAGAACGCACTGGCCTGCGCCGCCCGGGTGTTCGAGCTGCTGGACGCCGAGGATCAGGTGCCGGAAGCCGAAAACGCCGCCACGCTGCAGCCGGACGGCCATGTGCAGCTGCAGGACGTGTCCTTCCGCTACCTGCCCGACCGCCCGCTCATCGAGGGGCTCTCGCTGGACGTGCAGCCCGGCCAGCGCATCGCCATCGTAGGCCCTACCGGCTGCGGCAAGACCACCCTCATCAACCTGCTGATGCGGTTCTATGATGTGAACGGCGGCAGCATCAAGGTGTCCGGTACCGATATCCGGGATGTGACCCGTGCCTCCCTGCGCGGCAGCTACGGCATGGTGCTGCAGGACACATGGCTGCGCGCCGGTACGGTGCGGGAGAACATTGCCTACGGCAAGCCGGACGCCACCATGGACGAGGTGATCGCCGCCGCCAAGGCCGCCCACGCCCACAGCTTTATCCGCCGCCTGCCCGAGGGCTACGACACCGTCATCGCAGAGGATGGCGGCAACATCAGTCAGGGACAAAAGCAGCTGCTCTGCATCGCCCGCGTGATGCTCTGCCTGCCGCCCATGCTGATTTTGGACGAAGCTACCTCCTCCATTGATACCCGCACCGAGGTGCGCATCCAGAAGGCTTTTGCCCGCATGATGCAGGGGCGCACCAGCTTTATCGTGGCGCACCGCCTTTCCACCATCCGGGAAGCAGACGTCATCCTTGTGATGAAGGACGGCCACATCGTGGAGCAGGGCAACCACGACCAGCTGCTGGCGCAGGGCGGCTTCTACGCCAAGCTCTACAACAGCCAGTTCGAGGGCGTGCAGACCTGAGAAACCTGTTGTATCCTATCCAAAGTGTAATAACGAATGACGAAAATTCGCTTTGTTAAATAAAACAGGCCGAATGAGTGCTCGTTCATAGAATGTTAATGATATATTAACATTCAGTACACCACTTTTCGGTATACATAGGGCAACAAAGGCGCGCAGTGCGCCGAACCCCCGCCAAAAAGGGCAGAAACGCGCGGACTGCTGTGGTGTGCAGCAGGTCTTGGAAATGCCCTTGGTACAGGAAAGGAAACGTTACTTATGAAAATTGGTTTTTGGGAACTTATCGTCATCGTCGTTGTGGCGTTTGTGTTCATCGGCCCGGACCAGCTGCCTGTCTACGCCAAGAAGATCGGCAAGATGCTCCGTGAGCTGAAGAAGTACACCGGCGCTGCTTCTGAAGAGATCCAGAAGAACGTGGTGGAGCCGCTGAACGAGATCCAGGCACCCCTGAAAGAAGCTGTTGCCCCCCTGACCGATATCAAGAAGGATATCGACAGCAGCATGCGGGACGTGACCAAGAGCTTTACCGGCATTGGCAAGACCAGCAAGGAGGAGGCCGCTAAGAAGCAGGCCGAGACCGAGGAGGTCACCGACCTGACCGAGGACACCGTGGAGGAGCTGCCCGAGCAGCCCGCTGAAGCCCCGGCAGACGCAGCCGAGACTGCCCCGGCTGAAACCGCTGAAACTGTGGAAGCCCCTGCCGAAAAGTCGGAACAGCCGGTTGCTGAGCCTGTGCAGGAAGCCCCTGCCGCAGCCGAAGAGGCTGCCGAGGCTGCACCTGCTGAGGAAGCAAAGGTGTAAGCGCCTTACTTATTTACTAACGGATGCACCCGCGCCCGCGGTTGCCAGATACATTCTGTAATACGCCCGCCACGCGGCGCGGCAAGAAAAAGGAGATATTTATTATGCGTATTGGTACTAATGAGCTGCTGATCATTCTGGTTGTCGTTCTGCTGATCTTCGGACCCAAGAACCTGCCGAAGCTGGGCAAGATGTTCGGTAAGACCATCAATGGCTTCAAGAAGGGCATGGAGGACGAGGAGTCCGAGGAGACCGTAGAGAAGGTCGAGGAGAAGAAGGCCGTTAAGAAGGACGAAGACGAGGAGTAATTGTGGCTACAAACAAAAAGCGCAAAAAGAAAGCCGAAGTCATGGCAGAGGACGGCAGCATGACGCTGACCGGTCATCTGAAAGAACTGCGGAACCGGCTCATCATCTGCGCGGTGGTGTTTGTGGTGGGCGTAGTGGTCTCTCTGGCGTATGCAGACCGTCTGATCGACCTGCTTACCGCCATGGGCCGCGAGTATTACCAGTTCGTGTCCATTGCCCCGCAGGAAAAACTGATGCAGTATTTCCGGGTGTCCATTCTGGCCGGTGTGGTGGTAACGGTGCCTGTGGCCTTTTACAACATCTACGCCTTTGCAAAGCCGGGCCTGAAAAAGAGCGAGAGCGCCTTTTTCAAGCTGGTCATGCTGCTGGGTCTGATCCTGTTCTGCGTGGGTGTGCTGTTCGCCTATAAGCTCATGATGCCGTTCATGCTGCGGTTCCTCAGCACCGGCATCGAGGGTGCAGAGTACATCCAGACCACTACCAGTATCGAAAGCTACGTCAACCTCTGCCTGACCATGTTCATCATCTTTGGCTGCGTGTTCGAGATGCCGCTGATCACCATCATCCTTTCCAAGATGGGCATCATCAACCCGCAGATCCTCAAGCAGGTGCGCGGCGTGGCTATCGTGGTCATCTTCTTCATCGCCGCTGTGGTCACCCCGCCGGACATCGTGTCCCAGTGCATGGTGGCTATCCCCATGGTGCTGCTGTATTTCGTCAGCATCTTCCTGAGCGGCATCTTCTATAAGCCGCGCGATACGGACGAAGACGACGAGGACGAGGAAGAAGAGGAGAGCGAGGACTGACCCCGCTTCCGTTCCGGTTTTCATCAACTGAATCAAAAGCCGCTGCACCGCATGGTGCGGCGGCTTTTTTGCGGAAGAGGTAAGGCATGCAGGGCAACAGTTGGCTTTAGGTCAGCGAGCTCGCCCTCTCAGGCGCTAACGCGCCAGCTCTCCCAAAGGGAGAGCTAACCCTCTCAGTCAAAGCCTGTCGGCTTTGCCAGATTCCCCCCTTTGTCGCTGCGCGACATCTTCCCCCGGAGCGGGGGAAGTCTTTCCTCGAAAGGGGGAGCTTTTCGCCATCTGCCGGTAAGTAGAGTAAAACCTCCCCCTTTCGGGGGAGGTGGCACGGCGCAAGCCGTGACGGAGAGGGTTTCCCCGCAGCGCAGATGTGTCCGCAGGAAACAGGCGCTGCAAATGCCGTTTCCCTCTACGCCCCTTCCCGTGAAAATGCGATTCCGGGCAGACCGCAGTCTGCCCGGAATCGCTCTTTAAAATAAGATTTCCGCTGAATATGCCCAAAGCGCAAGCGGCGGGCATTCCAAATCTACCCGCGCACTGGACAATCACCCCCTGTTCGCGGTATACTGAAAGCTGAACGAAATGCAAAAAACGAGGTCGCAGCATGGTGGAACAGGCAAACGAACTGATATTGGATATCCTGCCCCTTTCGGCAGATGCAGCACGGCTGGTGCGGGTGTACGGTACAGCGCCATGCGTGGCGCTGCCGGGCACTCTGCCCGCCCCGGAGGGCGGCAGCCTTGCCCTGACCGAGCTGGGCGACTACTGCTTTTCCGAAAAGCCCCGCAGCCTGCCTGCGCCGGATGCCCTCTGCCGCTATGCAGTAAGCGCGGACGGCATGGTGCGGCTGACCCGGGTGTTCGGGCAGGCGGTGGGGCAAAAGCCCGCCCGCCGGTACGATTTTGACCTTGACGCCCCGGCCGCGGAGGAAGCAGAACTGCATCCGGTGTGCGGCAGCTTTTTAGAGGAAGTCACCCTGCCGGACAGTGTACAGGTCATTGGCAGCTGTGCCTTTTACAACTGCCGCAGCCTGCGTCTGCTCACGGTAGGTAGCAGCAGCCTGACCGTGGGCAGTGATGTGTTTTTGAACTGCTTTGCGCTGGAGACCCTGCGGGTGCAGGCCGCGCCGGAGCAGCCCACCGGGCTGTTTGCGCTGGTGAACAACATCACCGAGGCGGTGCAGGCGCAGTTCTGGCCCGCCGATGCCCCCGCGCCGCTGGCGGCGCTGTGGTACCCCGCCTACTGGGAGGACATCGAGGAGACCCCCGCCCACATCCTGCTGCACACCTTTTCCGGGCAGGGATATCATTATCGACAGTGTTTTCTTGACAATAAATTCCTCCCCGCAGAATATGACGCCATCTTCCCGCAGGGGCACGACGCCGATGACGCCGCCGTTATGGCCATGCTCTGCTTTGCCCGTCTGCGATATCCGTGGCAGCTGACCGAAGCTGCCGCCGGGCACTACCGGGCGTTTCTGGCAGCCAACACCGACCGGGTGTTCGCCCGCCTTTTAAAGACGCAGGACACCGACAGCATCCGCGCCCTGCTGGCGCTGGACGTGCTGGACAAAGCCGCCTTTGCGTCCGCCGCCGCCCTTGCCGCCAAGGCAGAGAACGCCGCCGCTGCCGCCCTGCTGGCAGATGCGGAACACAAAAAATATTCCCCCCAGCCCAAAAAGCAGCGGTACGATTTTGATTTTTAATGGGTTTGCCCTTTCAGTCATCATTACGCGGTGCCGCTAGCGCAAGCTGCAACTTTTTAGCTCTCCATCCTGTTGCCCGCACTGCCAAGGGCTCTCCCTTTGAGGAAAGACTTCCCCCGCGCCGGGGGAAGATGTCACCGCAGGTGACAAAAAGGGGAGTCTGTCGAGCGTAGCGAGACTGAGAGGGCGAGGACGTTTTCAAGAGAGGTGACACCTTTGCCCCAAACCATCCAGAAGGAAAAATTTTTCGACCCCCGCAAGCCCTTCCAGTCCCAGCGGCCGGAGACCCACGAGGAGTGGCAGGCGCGCATGGGCGGCGAGGTGCTGGCGGTGGTGCGCAGTGGGCTGTATCTGGACTTCCGGTTTCTGGATATGGCACTCAGCGCCCTGACCCCCGCCCCGGACGAGCGCTGCCGGGTGCTGGCTACGGACGGACAGACCCTGTATTACCAGCCGCAGCGCCTGCTGCAGCTCTATCAGGAGAACCCGAAATATCTCAACCGGTTGTATCTGCACACCATATTCCACTGCGTATTCCGGCATTTGTGGCTGAAGGGCCGCCGCGAGCCGCAGTTGTGGAGCCTTGCGTGTGATATCGCGGTGGAAAACGTCATCGACAGCTTACAGCGCAAAAGCGTGATGCGTCCGCTGACCTATGTGCGGCAGAACGCCTACCAGCAGATCACCGCCGAGGAAAAGGTGGTGGCGGCAGCCCCGGTGTACCGCTGGCTCACCCGGCAGACGCCCGGCGTGCTGCGGCAGCTGGAGCGGGAGTTCGTCACCGATGACCACCGCCTGTGGCCGAAGGATGCCCCGGAGCAGCCCCAGCAGATGCCCACCCCTCTGCCGCAGAAAACGTGGCAGAAGATCGGCGAGCGGATGCAGACCGAGCTGGACCTGCGGGACAAGGAGGCGGGCGAGGGCACCGATGCCTTGAAGCAGCAGGTGAAGGCCGCCAACCGCAGCCGCCGCAGCTACAAGGACTTTTTGCGCCGGTTCTGCGTCCTGCGCGAGGAAGTAAAGCTGGACCCGGACGAGTTTGACCTGAACTTTTACACCTACGGCCTTTCGGTGTACGGCAACCTGCCCCTGATCGAGCCGCTGGAAAGCCGGGAGAGCAAAAAGATCGAGGAGCTGGCGCTGGTCATCGACACCAGCTACTCCACCTCCGGCGAGCTGGTGCGCGCCTTTCTGGCCGAGACCTACACCCTGCTGAAGGGGCGGGAAAACTTTTTCCACCGCATGAACCTGCACCTCATTCAGGCCGACAACGCCGTGCGGCAGGATATCCTCATCCGCAACGAGGATGAACTCATCCACGCCATGAACCACTTTGAGCTGCGCGGCGGCGGCGGAACGGACTTCCGCCCGGCCTTTGAATATGTGAACCAGCTCTGCGCCGAAAAGAAGTTTTCCAACCTGCGCGGCCTGCTGTACTTCACCGACGGCATGGGCACCTACCCGGCGCGGCGTCCCGGCTACGATACCGCCTTCCTGTTTTTGGGGGAGCGGTTCGATGATGCCAACGTGCCGCCGTGGGCGATGAAGGTGGTATTGGACGAAGAAGAATTTACCGGTGCGGCAGCCCGCCCGGCCAGCGCCCTTGCGGACGCTCTGGCCGAGGAGGATGACCTGTACCGCGAGCTGAACAACTCCTGACAAGAGGGGGAACTATTATGAATATCAAACGTGCCAAGGAAGAGATCGAACATACCGTAAAAGCCTACCTTGCCAAGGATGCGCTGGGCGAATACGCCATTCCCGCCATCCGGCAGCGCCCCATCCTGCTGATGGGCCCTCCGGGCATTGGCAAAACGCAGGTGATGGAGCAGGTAGCCCGGGAGTGCGGGGTGGCGCTGGTGGCCTACACCATTACCCACCACACCCGGCAAAGCGCCGTGGGTCTGCCCTTTATCCGGCAGCGCCACTACGGCGATAAGGACGTGTCCGTGACCGAGTACACCATGAGCGAGATCATCGCCAACATCTACGCCAAAATGGAGGCCACCGGCCTTTCGGAGGGCATTCTGTTCATCGACGAGATCAACTGCGTGTCCGAGACGCTTGCCCCCACCATGCTGCAATTCCTGCAGTGCAAGACCTTTGGCAATCAGGCCGTGCCTGCGGGCTGGGTCATCGTGGCGGCAGGCAACCCGCCGGAGTACAACAAATCCGTCCGGGATTTTGACATCGTCACCCTTGACCGTGTGCGCCGTATGGATATCGAGCCGGATCTGCCGGTGTGGAAGGACTACGCCCGCGCCGCGCACATCCACAGCGCCATCCTGAGCTATCTGGAGCTGCATCCCCAGAACTTCTACCAGATCAACGCGGACGTGGACGGCACCCAGTTCGTCACCGCCCGCGGCTGGGAGGATCTTTCCAACCTGCTGGACACCTACGAGGCACTGGGCTTGCAGGCGGACGAGGAGCTGATCCGGGAGTACATTCAGCACCCGAAGATCGCCGAGGACTTTTCGGCCTATCTGGATCTGTACTACAAGTACCGGGACGACTACGGCGTGGAGGAGATCCTTGCCGGGCAGGCAAAGCCCGCTGTGTTCGCACGGCTGCTGCAGGCCCCCTTTGACGAGCGGCTCAGCCTTGTCAGCCTGCTGCTGGCAGGGCTGGACACCCGCTTTACTACCTCCTTGCAGGCGGATGCCGTGGCCGATGCCTGCTACGCCTTTTTGCGGGAGACCAAAAAGGCGCTGGCGACCCTGCCGGAGGATATCCCGGACGGCTCCGCAGAGCTGTTCAGCCAGCAGATCAAGGACTACGAGGCTGAGACCCAGCAAAAGCGCGATGCCGGGCTGCTGGGCAAGGCAGAACTGACCAACCGTCTGCAGGTGCAGGCCGCGCTGCACCAGTGGGAAGGAGAGCTGCGCCGCGCCAACGCCGCCGGTACGCAGGAGGCCTTCGACCTGCTGCGCGGCCAGTTCCGTGCGCTGGCAGACCAGCGCGAGACCACGCAAAAGGCTGCCGCTGCTGCACTGGAAGCCGCCTTTGACTTTATGGAGCAGGCCTTTGCGGAAAGTCAGGAGATGGTGGTGTTCGTCACCGAGCTTACGGTGAACCCCGCCTCTCACCAGTTCCTCACCGAGAACGGCTGCGAGCGGTACTTCAAGTACAACAAGGATCTGCTGCTGGATCACCGCAAGGCTGCTTTGCAGCAGGAACTTGCCGCCGAGCAGCGCCGCCACGGCAGCGTGTAAGGCGTTTTGAGCGTCTTGGCTAAAAAAGAGGATGCTGCACATGGTCAGCATCCTCGCCCTCTCCGTCTGCTCACTTTGTTCGCATCCACCTCTCCCAAAGGGAGAGGCCTTGGCAAAGAGATGAAGTTTGCGTGGACTGCCAAGGGCTCCCACTTTGGGGGAGCTGGCATCGCGTAGCGATGACTGAGAGGGCGAGCCCGTTAAAGTAAAAGCATCTGCAAGCAAAAAAAGGACACCGCACAAAGCGGTGTCCTCTTTTTGCTTATGATGGAATCAGTGGCCGCAGCTCTCGCAGTGCTCGCAGTCCTCTTCCAGCTTGCCCACGATGGGTTCCGGATCAATGCCCTGACGGCGGTAGTAGTCGGACAGAGCAGCCTTGACGGCCTGCTCGGCCAGAACAGAGCAGTGCACCTTGACCGGGGGCAGACCCTCCAGAGCCTCCACAACGGCCTTGTTGGTCAGCTTCAGCGCCTCGTCCACGGTCTTGCCCTTGATCAGGTCGGTGGCCATGCTGCTGGTGGCAATGGCTGCGCCGCAGCCAAAGGTGAGGAACTTGACGTCCACGATCACATTGTTCTCGATCTTCAGGTACATGCGCATGATGTCGCCGCACTTGGGGTTGCCCACTTCGCCCACGCCGTTTGCGTCGGGCAGCTCACCTACGTTGTGCGGATTTGCGAAATGCTCCATGACCTTGGCACTATACATACTTGCCATAATTACTGCTCTCCCTTCAGGCTGAACTGGCGGGCCTTGTTCTGACCCTGCAGCCACATACAACTCATAGCACGGCGGCGGGGGATGACCTCCTCCAGCACGTCACACAGATATTTTGCTTCTTCCATGGTGTTCTGCGGGCCAAAGGTGAACCGCATGGAACCGTGGCCGATCTCTTCCGGCAGGCCGATGCTCAGCAGCACATGGCTGGGGTCCAGACTGTCGGAGTTGCAGGCAGAGCCGGTAGAGGCGCAGATGCCGTGCATATCCAGATCCAGCAGGATGGTCTCTCCCTCCAGACCCGGGAAGCTGATGTTCACGTTGCCGGGCAGACGGGGGGCGCGGCCGCCGTTCAGGCGTGCCTCGGGGATGTTCTTCAGGATGCGGTCGATGACGTAATCCCGCAGCTCCTGCTCGTGTGCCATGCGCTCTTCCAGATGCGTGGTAGCCATTTCCAGCGCCTTGCCCATACCGGCAATGCCGGCCACGTTTTCAGTGCCGGCGCGGTGGCGGGCTTCCTGACTGCCACCGTCGATCAGGTTCTGGGGCCAAACGCCCTTGCGGCAGTACAGCACGCCAATGCCCTTGGGGCCGTTGAACTTGTGGGCGCTCATGGACAGCATATCCACGCCCAGCTCCTTCACGTCCACGGGGATAGCACCCACCGCCTGCACGGCATCGGTGTGCATCCACACGCCGTGCTTGTGGGCGATCTCGGCGATCTCCTTGATGGGCTGGATGGTGCCGATCTCGTTGTTGGCCATCATGATGCTGACCAGTGCGGTGTCGGGACGGATGGCTGCCTCCACGTCCTCGGGGCGGATGTAGCCCTCAGAGGTGGGACGAATATAGGTGACCTCAAAGCCCATGCGCTCCAGCGCAGCCATGCTGTGCATGATGGCGTGGTGCTCGAAGGCGCTAGTGATGAGGTGCTTTTTGTTCTGGCGTGCCTTGGTAAAGGCAGTGCCCTTCACCGCCCAGTTGTCGGCCTCGGAGCCGCAGCCGGTGAAGAAGATCTCGGCGGGGGTGGCGTTGATGGCCTTTGCCACCTGTGCGCGGCCGGTATCTACAAATTCCTTTGCCTCATAGCCGATGCTGTAATGGCTGCTGGGGTTGCCGCAGGCACCGCTGAGCGCCTGCACCATTACCTCCAGCACCTCCGGTGCACAGGCTGTGGTGGCAGCATTATCTACATAAACCACTTTTTCTGTGTTTTCCATAAGAATGACCCTTTCTCATTGAATGCGTGTGCCACAGGGCGGCACCCCCGCACGCACGCGCGGAATCCTTTCAACGGATAAGTTATACCATATCATTCCCTAGTATGTCAATAGGAATACTGGAACTTCCCGGTTCAAAAGCAGTTTTCTGTACGCCGAAAGCCGGAAAAAACCATTATTTGCCTTTTCCGGTCAGCTTGCCCAGCGCTACCTTCCACTTGGGGTAGCCCCAGCGCTTATCCTCGGCAAAGTCGTCTGCCAGCTTCCACGGGAACACCCCGCCGTCAAAGTACAGGTTGCCGGCTTCGTCCACCCGGTCCAGCTTTTTGGGCAGATAGCTTTCGTCGTAGTAGCTCTTGCGGCGGTCCGGCAGCACCCAGTGCAGCGTGCCGTCCTCATCCATGCCGGACGCCCACACGCCGAACACAAAGGTGGCAGCCTCGCCGTAGCAGTGCTGCTCAAAGCGGATGGCGCCATCATAGTAGAACTTGATGACCTCCAGCGTGCCGGATTCCTTTTTGCCGTCCCGACCTAAAGTAGGGCGGTAATCCTGCTGGTAACGGCAGCCGCAGTGGCTGCCCGCGAACTCTTTTGCATGGAACGACATGGCATGGTTTCCTTTCTGGTGTGGTTTTTGTGCTTCTTATTATAGTAAGCAGCTTTTTAGCGGGACGATTTGGAATATCCTCCGCTATCGGGTTGCGGCACCCAGCATCCGCGTCGTGCCTTGGGCGGCACTTGCGTCTTGCTGGCCGCTGCCCCAACAACTCCTCCCTGTTTCCGCCATTGGCGGCGGTCGTCGTCGTTGCACTCTGGATATTTTTAGCGGAATTGGATTTTTTATTTCGGGATAGCGGAACGCCTGCGGGCGTTCCGCTATCCCATTTTCACGGGTGGGGTGGGGACTAACTCCCCCAGTCGCCTACGGCGACAGCCCCCTCTGGGATGGGGCCTTTGGCATAGCGGTAAAGTTTCCAGCTAAGCCGCAAAGCTTGCGGGCGTGCCCGCTCCCCCGGGGGGAGCTGTCGCGCAGCGACTGAGGGGCTATAAATGGAGAAGCGAAAAAAGCGTTAAAGCGATAGCGCCGACTGGCGCAGCGCTAGCTTTTTTGTGCTTCGACTTCTGCTTTAGGATTGTCAAGGGCGTGCAGCCCTTGGCCCGTTGCGGGGTGGGTGGAGTCCAGAGGCAGGGAGGGGGGAGTCGGAACACCCCTCCCTGCCTCTGGCCCAGCGGAGCGTCCCTGCTCGCTTGCGGCAAGTAGGAACTTCCCAGCTAAATCGCAAACCTTCCGGGCGCGCCAGAGGCTCCCTCCCCGAGGGAGCTGGCAAAACCGTCAGGTTTTGACTGAGGGAGTTAATTAAAAATGCCCCTCAAAATCGCCCTCGATCTCATAGGGCCAGCTTAAAATGCCGCCCAGGTCCCGCAGGTCGGTGTAGCCAAGGGCTTCCAGCTTCTGCACGGCATCGGCGCTGCGGCGTCCGGTGCGGCAGTACACCAGCCACAGGGCGTTTTTGTCCGGCAGCACCTCGGCGGCGCGGTCGATGACCTGCCCCAGCGGCAGCAGCTTTGCCCCGGGGATGTGCCCCACGGCGTATTCGTCCGGCTCGCGCACATCCACGGCCACGGCCTTGCCGGAATCCAGCAGACGGATGGCGTCTGCGGCGGTGATCTTCTCTGTCATACTCTCACTCCTCAAAGATAGGTTCTGTTCCATCCTATGATAACAGACCTTTTTTGTTTGCACAAGAGGTTTCTCCTTTGCAAAATCCGAGTAACGTGCTATACTATAAACTGCAACAAGGAGAGGACGACCATGAAATTTTCCACCAAGAGCCGCTACGCCCTGCGCCTGATGGCAGAGTTGGCGCGCTATGCGCCGGGTACGACTGTCAGCCTGAAGGAGATCAGCGAGCGGCAGAACCTGAGCCTGAAATATCTGGAGCAGATCGTCACCCCGCTGGCGCGGGTGGGGCTGGTCAAGAGCGAGCGGGGCAGTCAGGGCGGCTACCGCCTGACGAAAGACCCCGCCGACTACACCGCCGGCGAGATCTTGCGCGCCATCGAGGGCAGCGTAGCGCCCATTCCATGCCTTGGCAGCGTGACCAACGAGTGCCCCATGTCCGAGCAGTGCTTCACCCTGCCGTTCTGGGCGGGGCTGGACGAGGTGATCAACCAGTATATCGACAGCGTCACGCTGGAACAGCTGGCAAGCCAGCTGCCCGCACCGGATTCCGCCGCGCAGGAGAGCTGCTGCAGCTGCGGCGGCGCGAAAAATGAGAAATAAGTAAAAATAAGGCTTGACATTCCCCTTTGCATCGGCTATAATAATCAAGCATTCAGCGAATGTATATAGGGGTATAGCTCAGCTGGTAGAGCAGCGGTCTCCAAAACCGCGTGCCGTGAGTTCGAAACTTACTACCCCTGCCATGACGCACAGGTTCTTCGGAACTTGTGCGTTTTGTTTTTTGAACTCCCCCAGTCGCGGCTATTGCCGCGACAGCCCCCTCTGTGATGGGGCCTTTGGCATAGCGGTAAAGTTTCCGACTGAAGTGCAAAGTTTGCGGGTGCGCCAGAGGCTCCCTCCCCGAGGGAGCTGGCAAAACCGTCAGGTTTTGACTGAGGGAGTTCGTTCCTCCGCTCTTTTGCAAAAAATTGCATTTTCCGCAAATTTGTGCTTGACAACAGACCGACTTTCCGATATAATAGAGCACGTTCCCGCGGTAAGACGCCGCACGAACTTGAGCGATCATGGCCCGGTAGCTCAGTTGGTTAGAGCACCAGCCTGTCACGCTGGGGGTCGTCGGTTCGAGCCCGATCCGGGTCGCCATTTGCTGCTATAGCTCAGTTGGTAGAGCGCATCCTTGGTAAGGATGAGGTCTCCAGTTCGAATCTGGATAGCAGCTCCAAAGGCAGACACCTCGAAGTCTTAGGACTTCGGGGTGTTTTTTTGCGCTTTTTCAGGGCAGGGGAGCTGTTGCATCCTACTGCTTGTGGAAACCGCCCAAAATAGAACGACTTTTTCTCCCGGTATGTCAATTGAAGCTGCCTCCAAATTGTTATACAATTAACATAATGATAAAATATGGCACAGCGCTGCGTGTGCCGTGATAATTTTGGAGGTTTTGTATTATGGCTCGTTTTACTTTGCCCCGTGATCTGTACCATGGCAAGGGCGCTCTGGAAGCGCTGAAGTCCTTCACCGGCAAAAAGGCAATGATCTGTGTCGGCGGCGGCTCCATGAAGCGCTTTGGCTTCCTGGATCGTGCTGTGGAGTACCTGAAGGAAGCCGGCATGGAAGTGGAGCTGTTCGAGGGCATCGAACCCGATCCTTCCGTGGAGACCGTCATGCGCGGTGCCGAGGCCATGCTGAAGTTTGAGCCCGACTGGATCATCGCCATGGGCGGCGGCTCTCCCATCGATGCTGCCAAGGCCATGTGGATCAAGTACGAGTACCCCGAGATCACCTTTGAGGAGATGTGCAAGGTGTTCGGCATCCCGCCGCTGCGCCGCAAGGCACACTTCTGCGCCATTTCCTCCACCTCCGGCACCGCTACCGAGGTGACCGCCTTCTCCATCATCACCGACTACCAGAAGGGCATCAAGTACCCCATCGCGGACTTCGAGATCACCCCGGACGTGGCGATCGTTGATCCGGATCTGGCTGAGACCATGCCCAAAAAGCTGGTGGCCCACACCGGTATGGACGCCATGACCCACGCCGTGGAGGCTTACGTTTCCACCGCACACTGCGACTACACCGACCCGCTGGCCATCTTTGCCATCCGCATGATCCAGGGCGATCTGGTGGACAGCTACAACGGCGATATGTCCAAGCGCGACTCCATGCATAACGCCCAGTGCCTTGCCGGTATGGCCTTCTCCAACGCACTGCTGGGCATCGTGCACTCCATGGCACACAAGACCGGCGCTGCCTTTGCAGACTACGGTGCACATATCATCCATGGTGCTGCCAACGCCATGTACCTGCCCAAGGTCATCGCCTTCAACGCCAAGGACCCCGAGGCCAAGAAGCGCTACGGCGTCATTGCGGACGAGATGAAGCTGGGCGGCGCAAATGATGACGAAAAGGTCAAGCTGCTCATCGAGTACCTGCGCGGCATGAACGACGCGCTGAACATCCCCCACTGCATCCAGCACTACGGCCCGGACTCCTACCCCACCGAGCAGGGCTTTGTGCCGGAGAATGTGTTCCTGGAGCGTCTGCCCGAGATCGCCAAGAACGCCATCGCCGACGCCTGCACCGGCTCCAACCCCCGCCAGCCCAGTCAGGAGGAGATGGAGAAGCTGCTCAAGTGCTGCTACTACGACACCGAGGTGGATTTCTGATCCGTCCTTTCTTTGCTACACCTCTTTCCCTATGGACAAAAGCCCCGCAGAGCATACCGCCCTGCGGGGCTTTTGCCGTTTTTTATGTGGGACGATTTAAAATGCCCGCCGCGTGCGCTTTGGGCATATTCAGCGGAAAAATTATTTTTAAATTTCGCGTTCGTCGCGGCCTGCGGGCCGCTCCAAACGCATTTTCACGGAGGGGGATTTTTTGACGGGTCCACAAGCTTTGCATTTGAGCCGGAAACTTTACCGCCATGCCAAAGGCTCCCTCTCAGAGGGAGCTGGCAAAGCCGACAGGCTTTGACTGAGGGAGTTCGTTCCACAACCCCTCCCGTGAAAAAGGGACACCGGAGCGTCCGCAGACGCTCCGGTGTCCCGAAAATCTAAATCATTCTTCCGCTGAAAATGGCTAGCAACGACGACGACCGCCGCCAGCGGCGGAAACAGGGAGGAGTTGTTGGGGCAGCGGCCAGCAAGACGCAAGTGCCGCCCAAGGCACGAAGCGGATGCTGGGAGCCGCAACCCGTAAGCAGCGGAGGCCATTCAAAATGGTCCTCCTACCAGTTGAGCAAAGCTTACAGCTTGCTCAGCTGGGGACCCTGTGCGGTGTCCTTGACAGCCCAGCCCAGCTCGGTCAGCTGTGCGCGGATGGCATCGGCGGTGGCCCAGTCCTTGGCCTTCTTGGCGGCAGCACGCTTCTCCACCAGCTCGGTCACCTCGGCGGGCACCTCGTCCTTCTTGCGGTTGTACAGCAGACCCAGCACGCCGGTGATCTCGTCAAAGGCGGCGGCAGCGGTCTCCAGGGCAGCCTTGCTGGAAGTTGCGGACAGGGTGTTGATCTCCTTGACCAGATCAAACACGGCAGCCAGCGCATCCGGGGTGTTCAGGTCGTCGTCCATGGCGGTGCAGAACTTGGTGCGTGCCTCGGCAGCCTTTTCCTTCAAAGTCTCGTCGGTGCCGAAGTCGGTCTTGCTCAGGGCAAAGTCCAGATTCTCGCGGCAGGTATACAGGCGCTCCAGACTGTTCTTGCAGCTCTCGATGAGGTCCACAGTGTAGTTCAGGGGCATCCGGTAGCCGGCGGTCAGCATGAAGTAGCGGATGGGCTCGTAGCCGTAGAGGTTTGCCACATCCCGCACGGTAAAGAAGTTGTGCAGGCTCTTGGACATCTTCTGGTTGTCCACGTTGATGAAGCCGTTGTGCATCCAGTAGCGGGCAAACTCGCAGCCGTTGGCGCACTCGCTCTGGGCGATCTCGTTTTCGTGGTGGGGGAAGATCAGGTCCTGACCGCCGCAGTGCAGGTCGATGGTCTTGCCCAGATGGGTGCGGCTCATGGCGCTGCACTCGATATGCCAGCCCGGGCGACCCATGCCGTAGGGGCTTTCCCATGCGGGCTCACCGGGCTTTGCAGCCTTCCAGACGGCAAAGTCGGCGGGGTCCTCCTTCAGGTCGTCCTCCATGCGGCTGCGCAGCTCGCGGTTGCCGCTTTCCAGATCGTCCAGATTCAGGTGGCTCAGCTTGCCGTAGCCGGGGTCGCTCTTCACCCGGAAGTACACATCGCCATTCTTGGCAACGTAGGCGTGGCCGGAGTCGATCAGATCCTTGACGATATCCAAAATCTGGGGGATGTGCTCGGTAGCGCGGGGCTGCACGGTGGGCTTTTCGCAGTTCAGCCCGGCGGCATCCTTCAGGTACTCGGCCTCAAAGCGCTGTGCCACCTCCTTCATAGAGGTGCCCTCTTCCTGTCCCTTTTTGATGAGCTTATCGTCGATATCGGTGATGTTGGAAACGTAGATCACCTTGTTGCCCCGGTATTCCAGATAGCGGCGCAGGGTGTCGAACACGATCAGCGGGCGTGCGTTGCCGATGTGGATATAGTTGTACACGGTGGGGCCGCAGACGTAGATGCGGTACTCGCCGGGCACCTGCGGCACAAATTCTTCCTTCTGTCGGGTCAGGGTGTTGAAGATCTGCATGGTCAATTCTCCTTTTTGTTCCAAACAAAAGCCGCAAAACAAAACGCCCCCGGAGCGGTGCACAGGGCACAGCTCCGAAGGCGGTTTTAAAATCAAAATCGCGGTTCCACTTCTGTTTGTCGCTCAAAGCCGGTAACGGCGGCGCACCGCACGGCGATACTTCCCCGCAGGGGTTCCCGCCGCGTGCTGTCCGGGCGCACTTTGCGCAGCGGTCTGCAAACAGGCTTCCAGCCAGCGGCCTGTTCTCTCTGCGCAGACGGTGTGCGGCGCTACTCTGCCCGGATAAACGCATTTATCCTTTTACCTCTTTATTATAGCGGTGCCACGCAGGGAAGTCAAGGAGGGAACAAAGAACGATTCAGAATGCCCGCCGCTAACGGGTTGCGGCACCCAGCATCCGCTTCGTGCCTTGGGCGGCACTCGCGTCTTGCTGGCCGCTGCCCCAACAACTCCTCCCTGTTTCCGCCACTGGCGGCGGTCGTCGTCGTTGCTGGGCATCTTCAGCGGAAGAATTATTCTAAATTTCGCGTTTGTTGCGCTCTGCGGAGCGCAACAAACGCTTTTTTCACAGAAGGGGTTGTAAAGGCAAACGGCATCGCAAGATTTTTCCGCAGCGCCGCGCTTCCGAAGGAAGCGGCGCTGCAAATGCAGTTTATTGCTGCGCCCCTTCCCGTGAAAAGGACCCCCGGAGCGTCCGCAGACGCTCCGGGGGTCCGAAATCATAAATCTTCTTTCCGCTGAAATTGCGCAGAGCGAAGCGGAGCGCAATCAAAACGGTGGTGCTTTACCCGGGATACCGGCTCACTTCCAGCAGTTCTTCTGCACGCTTTACCTGCTCTGCGGTGGGCGGTACAGCGTCCGGCAGGGGATAGGGGATGCCCAGCTTCTGCCATTTGAACAGCCCCAAGGTGTGGTAGGGCAGCACCTCCACCCGCTGCACCGTTTTCAGGCTGCGGATAAAGTCTGCTGTTTTGCGCAGCCCCTCCTCGTTATCGGTCAGCCCGGGCACAAGGACGTGCCGGATCCACAGCGGGATGCCGAGGTCAGAGATGTGCCGCGCCATGGCAAGGATGTTGGCGTTGTCCTTGCCGGTGAGCTGCCGGTGGCGCTCCGGGTCGATCTCCTTGAGGTCAAGGATCACCAGACTGGTGTTAGCCATCAGGCGGTCGAACGCCGCCAGATAGGCCGGGTCGTCCGGGCGGAAGGGCTGCCCGGCGGTGTCCAGCGCTGTGTGCACGCCCTTGGCGCGCGCCAGCGTGAAGAACTCGGTCAGAAAGTCCATCTGCCGCAGCGGCTCGCCGCCGCTGACCGTGATGCCGCCCTTTTTGCCCCAGTAGTTGCGGTAGCGGTATACCCGCTGGAACAGCGCTTCCGCCGTCCACTCCTCGCCGCCCTCTGCCCATGTTTCGGGGTTGTGGCAGTACTTGCACCGCAGGGCACACCCCTGCAAAAACACCACAAAGCGTACGCCGGGGCCGTCCACCGAACCGAAGGATTCCAGCGAGTGGACGTACCCAAGGGTCTTACAGGACGCCATGGCAGGTGCGCGCCAGCACGTCCAGCTGCTGCTCGCGGGTCAGGTCGATGAACTTGACGGCGTAGCCGGAAACGCGGATGGTGAAGTTGGCGTACTCTTCCTTCTCGGGGTGCTCCATGGCGTCCAGCAGCTTCTCCTTGCCAAAGACGTTCACGTTCAGGTGGTGTGCGCCCTGATCAAAGTAGCCGTCCAGCACCTGCACCAGATTCTCCACGCGCTCGCCCTCGCTGTGACCCAGTGCTTCGGGGTTGATGGTCTGGGTGTTGGAGATGCCGTCCAGTGCCCAGTGGTAGGGCAGCTTTGCCACGGAGTTCAGCGAGGCCAGCAGGCCGTTCTGCTCTGCGCCGTAGCTGGGGGTAGCGCCGGGTGCAAACGGGGTAAAGGCGGCGCGGCCGTCCGGCAGTGCGCCGGTGTACTTGCCGTACACCACGTTGGAGGTGATGGTCAGGATGGAGGTGGTAGCCTCGGAGTTGCGGTAGGTGTGGCGCTTCTTGATCATCTCAAGGAAGGTCTTGAGCAGCCACACGCCGATCTCGTCGGCGCGGTCGTCATCGTTGCCGTACTTGGGGAAGTCGCCCTCGGTCTCAAAGCCGGTGGCAAGGCCGTTTTCATCACGCACCACCTTCACCTTGGCGTACTTGATGGCGCTCAGGGAGTCGATCACGTGGGAGAAGCCTGCAATGCCGGTGGCAAAGGTGCGGCGCACATCGGTGTCGATGAGTGCCATCTCGGCTTCCTCGTAGTAATACTTGTCGTGCATATACTGGATGAGGTTCAGCACGTTGACGTACAGCCCTGCCAGCCAGTCCAGCATCTGCACATACTTGGGCAGCACCTCGTCATAGGTCAGGTACTCGCTGGTGATGGGGGCGTAGTTGGGGCCGCACTGCTCGTGGCTCTTCTCGTCCACGCCGCCGTTGATGGCGTACAGCAGGCACTTGGCAAGGTTGGCGCGTGCGCCGAAGAACTGCATCTCCTTGCCGGTCTGGGTGGCAGACACGCAGCAGCAGATGGAGTAATCATCGCCCCAGACGGGCTTCATCACATCGTCGTTCTCGTACTGGACGCTGCTGGTGTTGACGGACACCTTGGCGGCGTACTTCTTAAAGGCCTCCGGCAGGGCAGAGGAGTACAGTACGGTCAGGTTGGGCTCCGGTGCGGGGCCCATGTTCTCCAGCGTGTGCAGGAAGCGGTAGCAGTTCTTGGTGACCATGCTGCGGCCATCCATGCCGATGCCGCCCACTTCCAGGGTCGCCCACACGGGGTCGCCGGAGAACAGCTGGTTGTAGCTGGGGATGCGGGCAAACTTGACCATGCGGAACTTCATGACCATGTGGTCGATGAGCTCCTGCGCCTGACTTTCGGTCAGGATGCCCTTGTCCAGATCGCGCTGGATATAAATGTCAAGGAAGGTGGAGATGCGGCCCACGCTCATGGCAGCGCCGTTCTGGGTCTTGATGGCGGCCAGATAGCCGAAGTACAGCCACTGGCAGGCCTCCTTGGCGTTCTTGGCGGGCTGAGAGATGTCGTAGCCGTAGGCCTCGGCCATCTTCTTCATGCCCTTCAGGGCGCTGATCTGGCGGGCGATCTCCTCACGCAGGCGGATGACGTCATCGGTCATGGTGCCGTCGCCGCAGTTGGCAAGATCCTCCTGCTTGAACTGGATCAGGGCGTCGATGCCGTACAGGGCAACGCGGCGGTAGTCGCCCACGATGCGGCCGCGGCCGTAGGTGTCCGGCAGACCGGTGATGATGTGGGTGTGGCGTGCCTTCTTCATCTCGGGGGTGTAGGCATCGAACACGGCCTGATTGTGGGTACGGGTGTAGTCGGTAAAGATCTTGTGCAGCTCGGCAGAGGGCTGGTAGCCGTAGGTGGTGCAGGCCTGCTCTGCCATCTTGATGCCGCCGTAGGGCATAAAGGCGCGCTTGAGGGGCTTGTCGGTCTGCAAGCCAACGATCTGCTCCAGATCCTTCAGGCTTTCGTCAATATAGCCGGGGCCGTAGGAGGTCAGGCTGCTGACCACCTCGGTCTCCATATCCAGCACGCCGCCCTTGGCGCGCTCGGCCTTCTGCAGCTGCTGCAAAGCACCCCAAAGCTTATCGGTAGCCTCGGTGGGGCCTGCCAGAAAGCTTTCGTCGCCGTCATACGGGGTGTAGTTTTTCTGGATGAAGTCACGCACATTGACCTCTTCCTTCCAGATACGGCCTTCAAAGCCTTCCCACTGTTCAAACTGGATCATTGGAACCTCCTTGCTCCATTACACGGTTAGCAATTTCTAACTAATGAGCCTTTGAAAAACCGCTCTTCATAGGCGGCTTTCTGGGGGCGAAACGGTCTTGCGCTGCCGGCTTCGGCAGCCCTTACTACAAGGTGTAGACAAAAATAAAAACCTGCCCACAAAATCTTGCGTTATTATAATAGCAAGAACTCTTTTAAAATGCAATAGAAAACAAGTGGGTTTTCTTCCAAAGCAAAGGGCTTTCTTTGGGCAGAATGTAGAAAAACCGCCGAAACCCCGGCGGCGCGGCAACTTTGCGAAAAAATTTGCAAATTAAGGGTTGACAAGACTAACCGTCTGTGGTATCCTGTTCTCGCAGCGATGGTTAGCTAATCCTAACCGCGTTGCACCAGAAAAAAGGAGCGTCTGCAAGCGCTCCGCTCCATTCCTCCATTCCTTTCTCTTTTCTACGGGAAGCGGCAGCACGGTTTGCTCTGCTGCTTCCGGCGCGGCACCGGCTGTGTTTGGTACCACAGCCGACGCAAAGAAAACAAAAACGGGACGTGCAGCTTGACCACCTGCACGCCCCGATTTTTGTTTTTTGTGAGGGAACTCCCTCAGTCTTTGCTGCGCAAAGCCAGCTCCCTCTGGGAGGGAGCCTCTGGCGCAACGGAAAACTTTCTGGTTTAACAGGAAACTGTGCCGCTATGCCAAAGGCCCCATCTCCGAGGGGGCTGGCTGCGACCAGCGGGAGCAGACTGGGGGAGTTTCGTTTTTTTATTTCCACATCTCCGCCAGCTGCTGGTACAGCTCTGCTGCGCCGCCGCCGGGGTATTTTACGCTGACAAAGGCGCTGTTCAGGATGCACACGCCGTCGGAGTACACCGTCAGCAGAAACTTCTGGTTTTCGGCATCGTCATAAAAGCTGACGGTGACCGACTGCACCGGGAAGGTATCGTGGGTGTAGGCAGAATAGTTCTGGTTCAGCTTTTTGCGGCAGGAAACGGTGGAAAGCAATTCTGCCGCCTGTTGGAACTCTACGCTGTCCATGGAGAGGATATGGTAGTCCATCTCGTCCCGACTGGCGAAATTCCGGATGGTCTCGGTGCGCACACTGCCCTGCGAGCTGGCACGCACCAGCACTTTCAGGTCGATGGGATGGTATAGCACTGCAAAAGCTGCCAGTACAAACAGGATAAAAAATAAAGCGGTGCGGGGAATGTGGAAGCTTTTCATCTGCTCACCCCTCCTTTGGTGGTTCCATTTGCGCCAGATGCCGCTGGGCGATGAAAAAGCCCACGGCGCTGGCGGCAAATACTACATAATAGCTGGCGATGCGGTAGAGCATCAGCACGCTCATCACCTCGCCCCGCTCCAGAAAGCTGCCGAACACCAGCAGAAAGGCGGTCTCGATAGAGCCCATCCCGGCTACGTTGGGCAAAGCGTTGGAGACGAAGAGCATCAGGCTGGTGAGCAGCTGCACCTGCCAGAAGCCCAGCGGCGAAAGCCCCATGAACCGGATGCACAGGTAGGGCAGGCAGAACAGCCCGAACAGCTTGAGCGCCTGCAGGGCGAAAATTTTCAGGCAGCGGGGCTTATCCGCCAGCAGGCGGCGGCTCTCGGTGCCCAGCACTTCCAGCTGCTCCAGCCAGTCGGCGCGGCGCTGCTGCCACTTTTCGGTCTTGGGCAGAAAGCCCAGCAGCCAGCGAGCGAGGTTTTGCACCAGCGGCGAGACGCACAGCAGCACCAGCGCCACGATGATCACCGCTACCACAGCGTATGCCATGGGCAGGTAGCGCATGACACCGGTGGTGTTGGCGGCAAGCCAGCGGCGCTGCAACAGCAGCATCACGGTGGCGTACAAAAGCACGGTGCTCTTGTGGAAAACGTATTCCAGCGTCATCAGGCCTGCGCCGGGGCCCAGCGGCAGCCCGGCTTTGTGCAGGTAGTACAGCTGCACCGGCACCGCGCCGGCACCCAGCGTGACCACGTTGCCGAAGGTGCCGCACCAGCCCACGTCCAGCCCCTGCCACAGCTTGAACTGCGGCAGACGGCTGCGCACGATGACCCACGCCACGCACCCTTCCAGCAGGGGGTAGCTGAGGCCGACCGCCAGCACCGCCAGCACCTGCCACACCGACAGCTGCGCCAGCGCCGTGGTGATCTCGGCCCAGTGATCCTTAAAAATGAACACGATGATGCAGGTAAGTGCCAGCAGCACCAGCAGAGAGAGCACGGTCTTTTTGCGGGAGGGCTGCTGCGCAGCGGCTTGGCTCATGGAAACAAAACTCCTTTCACAACCAGAAATTCTGGAATCAGTATAGCACATCTCCCGCCGCCCTTTGTGAACGGAAGCGGAACTTTGTTGGGCAATTTGGGGGATTTGATAAAACAATGGGATGAAGCGTTATGGAAAGCAACATCTGTTGTATTCCTTTAGCGTCCTCGCCCTCTCCGTCACGGCTTACGCCGTGCCACACCCCCCTTTTTGTCGCTGCGCGACATCTTCCCCCGGCCGGGGGAAGTCTTTCCTCAAAGGGAGAGGCCTTGGCAGTAAGGTAAAGCTTCCGGTTTTGCCAAGGGCTCCCCCTTTGGGGGAGCTGGCGCGTAGCGCCTGAGAGGGCGAGCCTGCTAAAAAGAAAAACTACTGTTTAGTGTCACACCCTCTCCCGCGAAAAAGCAATGCCGGACAGCGTGCAGCTGTCCGGCATTGTTTTTTCGTTATTCTTCCCCGTCCGTCAGCTCTTTTACAAGCCTTGTCAGGGTGGCTACATAGGATTCGTTGGAGAACTGCTGCTCATACAGGCGGCGGCAGCTGTCCTGCATGGCGGCCAGCGCCTCCGGGTGTTCGATGGCCCAGGCAAGCTTGTCGGCCAGCTGCTGCGGGTCGTCGTCCTTATAGAGGAAGCCGTCCACCCCCTCGGTCACAAGCCCGGCGGTGCCGGTGTGCTCCGATACGATGGAGGGCTTACCGAAGATCAGACCCTCGGTGACGAAGGTGGGCATGGGGTCGTCGCGGGAGGCGCACACTACGCAGTTGCACTGCTCCATCAGGGATTTGACCTCCGGGCGCTCCAGCCGCTTGCGGTAGAAAACGGTCTGGGGGTAGTCCCGCACCAAGCTGTCCACGGCGTTGTACATCCCCTTGTCGGCGGCTTTGCCCACAAAGAGGAAGGCGGCTTTTTCCCGTACAGCAGAGGGCAGCAGCCGGATGGCGTTGCACAGGATGTCCGGACCCTTGCGGTGCTCCAGCGAGCCTACCGTTACAAAGAGGGGACGTCCCCCGGCAAAGCTGATGTCGTAGCGGGGGAACTGCTCGGCGGCGTAGTCCGGCAGGCCGTAGATCAGCTGCTCGATGGCAAAATCCGGCCGGACGGAGTGCATGGCGGCGGTAGCGTGGGAGCCTACGGCGCAGACGTGCACGTTTTTGCCCAGCGTCTTGGGGATGCGGTGGGAGATGAAGGGGTAGCCCGCAAAGGCATCGTGCAGCCACCACAGCACCGGCACAAAGGAGCCGTTCAGGGTGTTCACCA
>CAKTFS010000024.1 GCA_934561115.1 uncultured Faecalibacterium sp.
TACCTTTTGCGCGGGGCAATATGCCCGCTGGGACCGGAGAACCCCATAAAAGGCACTATTGCTTGTATACTATAATAGCAGATTCCGGCAATAAAGTAAACGCAAACCGCCCGACAAACGCACCAAAAATTAAGAAAAATTTTAGCGGTTTTGTACTTTCTTTAGTGCGCTAAAGCAAGCAGTGATGCTGATTTTCGGTTTTGGGGGGCGGGCACTTCCAGAAATTGTGATTTTTTTCGCAAGAGGGAACTCCCTCAGTCAAAACCTGCCGGTTTTGCCAGCTCCCTCGGGGAGGGAGCCTCTGGCGTAACCGGAAGGTTTGCGGTTTAGCCGGGAAGTTCACCGCTATGCCAAAGGCCCCATCTTAGAGGGGGCTGTCGCCGAAGGCGACTGGGGGAGTTCAGGCAAGCGTCCTCGCCCTCTCAGTCAAGCCCTACCGGGCTTGCCAGCTCTCCCAAAGGGAGAGCCTCTGGCGAAACCGCAAGCTTTGCGGGTGAACCGGAAACTGTGCCGCTATGCCAAGGCCTCTCCCTTTGAGGAAAGACTTCCCCCCGCGCCGGGGGAAGATGTCACCGTAGGTGACAAAAGGGGGAGTGTGGATTTGCAAAGCAAAGACGGAGAGGGCGAGGACGCTAACCCCAGCGCCGCGCTTTCGCAGAAAGCGGCGCTGCAGATGCCGTTTTCCTCCACGACCCCTCCCGTGAAAAGGCAATTCTGGAAAATCCGCAGATTTTCCAGAATTGCGAAATTATAAATATTCTTTCCTCTGATGATGCGCAGAGCAACGCGGAGCGCATTCCAAATCGTCTTGCCCTCTTGTATTTATCATATCTTTATTGACAACAAACCGCACTTTGCCGTAAACTGAGAGCATAAAACCGGCGCAGCGCCGGAAAAGGGGCGTAAGGCAAATGAACGATACAGTACACTTTGAAAAAACTCTCTCCAGCGAGACCCTGTTCGAGGGGCGGGTCATCACCCTGACCAAGGACACCGCGCTGCTGGAAAACGGCAAGACCGCTACCCGCGAGGTGGTGCATCACCACGGCGGTGCCTGCATCCTGCCTTATTTTGCAGACGGCACCATCTGCATGGTGCGGCAGTTCCGCTATGCCATGCAGCAGCAGCTGTGGGAGCTACCCGCCGGTAAGCTGGAAAAGGGCGAGGACCCCTTTGAAGCCGCCAAGCGGGAGCTGGAAGAGGAGTGCGGCCTGACCGCCGACAACTACATCTCGCTGGGCGAGTTCTACCCCACTGTGGGCTACGATACCGAGGTCATCTATACATGGGTAGCCACCGGTCTGCATGAGACCAGGATGCACCTTGACGCGGACGAGTTCCTGACCCCCGACCGGGTGCCGCTGGAAAAGGCGTATCAGATGGTCATGAGCGGCGAGATCAAAGACGGCAAGACCATTGCGGGCATCCTGAAGCTGAAGGCTCTGCTGGCCGAGGGCAAGCTGTGATCCTGTACGAGGATTCCGCCCTTGTGGTACTGGACAAGCCCACCGGGCTTTCCAGCGAGGAGGGCGTGCCCGCCGCGCTGCGCGCACACTGGAACGCGCCCGATGCCTTTGTGGGGGTGGTGCACCGGCTGGACACCGGGGTGTCCGGGTTGATGGTCTATGCCCGCACCCCGGCGGCTGCCGCCGCCCTGAGCCGTCAGGTGACCCAAAGTCAGGAGGCCTACGCCGTGCAGGACGGCCGCGCCGAGGGCAAAGCCGCCGCGCCGCAGTTCGTCAAGCAGTACCGCGCGGTCATTGCCGGTGCACCGGATGCGCAGCTGCCCGCCGCCGGGGTGCTGCGGGATTACCTGTTCAAGGACAGCCGCAAGGGCAGGGTGTTCCCGGTCAGCCGTCCCCGCAAGGGGGTGCGGGAAGCGGTGCTGGAATACCGCATCCTTGCCACGGCAGGGGAGAACAGCCTTGCCCAGATCACCCTGCACACCGGGCGCACCCATCAGATCCGGGTACAGTTCGCCAGCCGCAAGCACCCGCTGTACGGCGACGGAAAATACGGCAGCCGCCAGAAAGGCAGCATTGCCCTGCAAAGCTGCGGCCTGCGCTTTGTGCACCCGGACACCGGCAAGCCCATGGCCTTTTCTCTGCCCCTGCCCGCCGCCGCACCGTGGAAGGAGTTTTTGGAATAAGGCTGTTGCACATGGTCAGCATCCTCGCCCTCTCAGGCGCTAACGCGCCAGCTCTCCCAAAGGGAGAGCCTCTGGCGAAACCATACACTTTGCAGTTTGACCGGAAACTTTTCCGCTATGCCAAGGCCTCTCCCTTTGAGGAAAGACTTCCCCCGCGCCGGGGGAAGATGTCGCGCAGCGACAAAAGGGGGAGTGTGGCAGTGAGCGAAGCGAACTGACGGAGAGGGCGAGCCCGCTAAAGGAACAATCATTTCTATTAGGTGAGTGATATGGAACAGCAATACAAGACTGATGCCGAAATTTACGCCGTGCTGGAACGGGAGATCATCGACCTGACCATCCGTCCCGGCTCTTCGCTGAGCGAGAACCCGCTGTGCGCCCGGTTCAATGCGCCGCGCTCCCTGATCCGGGTGGTGCTGCAAAAATTGCAGGAAAACGGGCTGGTGCGCATCGTGCCCTATAAGGGCACCACCGTCACCCGGCTGAACCGGCGCATCGTGGACGAGCTGATCTACGAGCGCACCGCCGTGGAGGGGCGCATTCTGCGGGACTTTGCCCCCATCGCCACCCCGGCGCAGCGGGCGCAGATCCGTGCGCGGGTGGACGCCTACGAAGCCCTTGCGCGTGCCGAGAACCCGGACTTCAACAAGCTGTACGAGGCCGACTGCCGCCTGCACGAGACGTGGTTTTCCGCCATGGATAAGATGTACCTGTGGAGCACCTTACAGAACGCCCACGCCGATTACAGCCGGTTCCGTATGCTGGACACTATGACCACCGGCGGGCTGGACGAGGTGATCGCCGACCACCGCAACCTGCTGAACGCCATCGAGCGGTGTGACCTTGCCGCCTTTGAGCCGCTGGTGGAGCGGCATCTGTACGGCGGCATCCGCCGCCTTGGCAGCAAGCTGACCGAGGAATACGCCGACTTTTTTGAGCCGGAGACCGTGAAATAATGCAAAATTGTTCCATGGGGAACAAAGAGGAAAACTCCCCCAGTCATCGCTACGCGATGCCAGCCCCCTCTGGGATGGGGCCTTTGGCATGGCGATAAACTTTCCGGTCAAACCGTGAAGTTTCCGGTTCCGCCAGAGGCTCCCTCTCCGAGGGAGCTGTCGTGGCGCACGCCGCGACTGAGGGAGTTAAAACACAAGCCCGGAGCATCCGCAGACGCTCCGGGCTTTTGATATTCAGAACACCCCGGTAATGAAAATTTCCAGACCGATGCCGATCAGGATAACGCCGCCCAGAATATTGGCCTTGCCGGAAAGCTTGGTGCCGAACTTTTTGCCGATGCGCAGACCCGCCATGCAGATGAAGAAGGTGACCACCGCAATGATGATGGCAGCGGTCAGCGCCATCAGCCAGCCGTATTCCGAGATGGTAAAGCCCACCGAGAGGGCATCGATGCTGGTAGCCACGCCCTGCATGAACAGTGCCCCGGCGCTGAGCTCCGCCGCCTCCTCGGCTTCTTCGCCCCGGATGCCGTCCAGCAGCATCTTTCCGCCGATGTAGCTCAGCAGCGCCAGCGCGATCCACGGGATCAGGGTCTCAAAGGACGAAAACAGCTCCACGATGGTATGCACGCACACCCAGCCGATCATGGGCATTGCGGCCTGAAAAATGCCGAAAGTGCCCGCAATTTTGCACATCGTGCCCTTGTTCATTTTAGGGTCGTGCAGGCCGTTTGCCATGGACACCGAAAACGCATCCATCGCAAGCCCCACGCCCAGCAAAACGCTGTTGAGAAAAAACACAAAACTCCATTCCATTCTGTCTGCCTCCTGTTTGTTGACCGTATTCCAAACCAAAACAAAACCCGGCCCCGGGCGCATTGTACGTCCGGGACCGGGTGATTTTTTGAGAAATCCACTCCATGTGCACGGGCGCAGCAAACACGCACCAAAACACATGAGTCTCGCAAATGAAAGCAAGCCAGACCGGAAAGCGGTCATTATGTTGACTTGCTGCGCTCTGCAAAGCGCCTGCTACTCCCCCACGGGTATTGTGATTTCGTTTATTTTAGCACAGTTTTAAGGGGAAGTCCAGACAAACCTGACGGTGAAACGATTTTAAATGTGCTCCGCTATCGGGTTGCGGCACCCAGCATCCGCTTCGTGCCTTGGGCGGCACTCGCGTCTTGCTGGCCGCTGCCCCAACAACTCCTCCCTGTTTCCGCCGCTGGCGGCGGTCGTCGTCGTTGCACTCTGCACATCAATAGCGGAAGAATTATTTATAATTTCGCGTTTGTCGCGCTCTGCGGAGCGCTCCAAACGCTATTTTCACAGGGGGGTCGTAACGGCAAGCGGCAAGACGGAAGGGGTGACTTCCGGGGTGGCAAAGTTTCCGTTCAAAACGTAAAGTGCGTGGTTTCGCCAGAGGCTCCCTCCCAGAGGGAGCTGGCAAAACCGTCAGGTTTTGACTGAGGGAGTTCAGCCTGCGCAGCTCCTTATTCCTTCTCTTCCGGATCTGCCTCCGGGGCTTCGGTGGCGGCGGCTGCGTCGGCGGCTTCCATCTCGGCCAGCTGCTCGGCGGTGGGCTCGGCATCGGCTTCAGAAGTGTCGATCTTCTCGGTCTGCGCTTCGTCGTCATGGTCGGTGCGTGCCAGCACCATCACCTTGTCGTTCTCGCCCAAACGCATCACGCGCACGCCGGAGCCGTAGCGGCTCTGCAGCGGGATCTCGTTGACGTGCAGGCGGATGATGATGCCTTCCTGACTGCTCAGCAGCACATCGTCCACATCATCCACGATCTTCACGGCGGCAACCTTGTCGCGGCTCACATCGTAGTTGCGGATGCCCTTGCCGCCGCGGGCGGTGATGCGGTAGGTGTCGATATCCGAGCGGCGGCCCTTGCCGTTCTCGGTCACGGTCAGCACCGTGCCGCCCTCGCGGCAGATGCACACGCCGACGACCTCGTCACCCTCTGCCAGACGGATGGCGCGCACGCCGTGGCCGTTACGGCCCATCGGGCGGGCGTTTTCCTCGTTGAAGCGGATGGCCTGACCGTTGCGGGTGGCAACGATGAGCATATCGTGGCCGGAGGTCAGGCGGGTCCATGCCAAGGCATCGCCCTCGTTCAGGGCAATGCCGATCAGGCCGCTCTTGCGGATGTTGGCGTACTGTTCCAGCGGGGTGCGCTTGATCAGACCCTGCTTTGTGACCATGGTCACATAGCCGCCCGACTGCTCGGCGTCCTTGCTCTGGCAGATCATATTGGTGACCTTTTCGCCCTCAGCCAGCTGCAGCAGGTTGACGATGTTCATGCCCTTGCTGGTGCGGCTGCCCTCGGCGATGGTGTAGCCCTTGATGCGGAACAGACGGCCCCGGTCGGTGACAAAGAGCACATAGTCGTGGGTGGAGCCTACGAACATCTCCTGCACGATGTCCTCTTCCTTGCGGGTCATGCCGGAGATGCCGCGACCGCCGCGCCGCTGTGCCTGATAGGTGGCCTTGAGCTGGCGCTTGATATAACCGGCCTCGGTCAGGGTGTAGACGCACTGCTCCTCGGCGATCAGATCCTCGATATCCACCTCACCGGTCACAGACTGGATCTCGGTGCGGCGCTCGTCCCCGAAGCGCTTCTTCATTTCCAGCAGCTCGTCCTTGACGATGGCAAGCACCCGGGCGTCATCGGCCAGAATGGCTTCCCAGTCCTCGATCTTGGCCTGCAGACCGGCCAGCTCTTCCTCGATCTTCAAAATTTCCAGACCAGCCAGACGGCCCAGCTGCAATTTAACGATGGCGTCTGCCTGCGGGTCATCAAAGCCGAACTGCTCCATGATGGCAGCCTTGGCTTCTGCCATGCCGCCCTTGCAGGCGCGGATGGTGGCGATCAGCTCGTCCACGATGTCGGTGGCCTTTTTCAGACCTTCCAGAATGTGGGCACGCTCCTTGGCCTTTTTCAGGTCGTACTGGGTGCGGCGGCGCACCACCTCGTCCTGAAACTCCACATACTTCTGCAGCATCTGCTTCAGGGTGAGCACCTTGGGCACCTTGTGGTCGATGGCCAGCATAATGACGCCCACGGTGTCCTGCAGCTGGGTGTACTGGTACAGCTGGTTCAGGATGACCTGTGCATTGGCGTCCTTGCGGACATCCACCACGATGCGCATACCCTTGCGGTTGGTCTCATCGTTCAGGCCGGTGATGCCCTCGATGCGCTTTTCCTTGACAAGGTCTGCCATGTGCTCGATCAAGCGCGCCTTGTTGACCATATAGGGGATCTCGGTGATCACGATCTGGGTGCGGCCGTTCTTGGTCTCCTCAATGGTGGCGCGGCCGCGCAGGGTGATTTTGCCGCGTCCGGTGGCGTAGGCGGCGCGGATGCCGCTGCGTCCCATGATGATGCCGGCAGTGGGGAAGTCCGGGCCCTTGATGTGCTCCATCAGGCCGGGCAGGTCGATGTCCGGGTCATCGATATAGGCGATGCAGCCGTCAATGACCTCGCTCAGGTTGTGGGGCGGGATGTTGGTGGCCATACCGACTGCGATGCCCTGACTGCCGTTGACCAGCAGGTTCGGGAAGCGGCAGGGCAGCACGCTGGGTTCCTTTTTGGTCTCGTCAAAGTTGGGGTCCCAGTCGATGGTGTCCTTCTCGATATCGGTCAGCATCTCCACCGCCATGCGGCTCATGCGGGCCTCGGTGTAACGGTAAGCAGCCGGGGGGTCGCCGTCCACAGAACCAAAGTTACCCTGACCATCCACCAGCGGATAGCGCAGCGAGAAGTCCTGTGCCAGACGTACCATGGCGTCGTAGACCGATGCGTCGCCGTGGGGGTGGTAAGAGCCCAGCACCGCACCAACGGTATCGGCAGATTTGCGGTATGCATGGCTGGGGTCGTTGCCGCGCTCATGCATGGTGTACAGAATGCGGCGGTGGACGGGTTTCAAGCCGTCCCGCACATCGGGCAGGGCGCGGGACACGATGACCGACATGGAATAATCCAGGAAGGCCGTCTCGATCTCCTTTTTGACATCGCGGATGATCTTTTTGGTTCCGCTGCCCGGTATCATCACATAATCTTCTTCCATTTGTTCCTCCGTAGGGTTTGACCCTCTCAGTCAATGCCTTGCGGCATTGCCAGCTCCCCCGAAAGGGGGAGCTTTTTGCGTGAGAAGGAAAAGTTTATCTTTTTGCCTGAAGGCTTCCCCCGGTCGGGGGAAGCTGTCACCGCAGGTGACTGATGAGGGCGCAGGCAAGCGGCTGCTTGCGGGAAATTCCCCCTCATCCGTCTGCTCACTACGTTCGCAGCCACCTTCCCCCAAGGGGTGAAGGCTTTAGTAACGGCAAGGTTTCCGGTCGGGGTGTAAAGTTTTCCGTACCGGAAAGCTCCCCCCTCGGGGGAGCTGGCGCGTCAGCGCCTGAGAGGGTTTTCTTACACGTCCAGCTTTGCGTACTGGGCGTTGGTCTCAATAAAGCGGCGGCGGGGCTCCACCTGATCGCCCATCAGGATGGTAAAGGCTTCATCGGCCTTTTCGGCATCCTCGATGGTGATCTGCACGATGACCCGGTTGTCCGGGTTCATGGTGGTCTCCCACAGCTGCTCGGGGTTCATCTCACCAAGGCCCTTGTAGCGGTTCACCTTTGCGCCGGGCATCTCCTGCGAGAGGATGGCCATTTCCGCGTCGTTGTAGGCGTACTTGATGGTGTTGCCCTTCTGCACCTTGAACAGGGGCGGCTGTGCCACATACACATGACCCTGCTCGATGAGGGGGCGCATATAGCGGAAGAAGAAGGTCAGCATCAGGGTGCAGATGTGAGAGCCGTCCACGTCCGCATCGGCCATGATGAACACCTTGTCGTACCGCAGCTTGGAGATATCGAACTCGTCACCGATGCCGCAGCCCAGCGCCAGCACCACCGGCATCAGCTTGTCATTGCCGTAAATCTTATCGGCCCGGGCCTTTTCCACGTTCAGCATCTTGCCCCACAGCGGCAGGATGGCCTGAATGGCAGAGTCGCGTCCCATCTTGGCAGAGCCGCCTGCAGAGTCGCCCTCGACGATGAAGATTTCAGTGCGGCTGGGGTCTTTTTCGCGGCAGTCGGCCAGCTTGCCGGGCATCCGGCTGGTCTCCAGTGCGCTCTTGCGGCGCACCAGCTCGCGGGCCTTTTTGGCGGCGGCGCGGGCGCGGGCGGCCTGGGTGGCCTTTTCAAAAATGGCCTTTGCCACGCCGGGGTTCTCCTCAAAGAACTCCATCAGCTTGGAGTAGACCATGTTGGAAACAAGGGTGCGGATCTCGGTATTGCCCAGCTTTGCCTTGGTCTGGCCTTCAAACTCGGCCTCCTGCAGCTTGACCGAGATCACGCAGATCAAACCTTCGCGCACGTCTGCACCGGACAGGTTCTCGTCCTTGTCCTTCAGCAGGCCGTGGCTGCGGCCGTAGTCGTTGAACACGCGGGTCAGGCTGGCCTTGAAGCCCTCTTCATGGGTGCCGCCGTCCGGGGTGTTGACGTTGTTGGCAAAACTCAGCAGCAGCTCGTTGTAGCTGGAATTGTACTGCAAGGCGATCTCTGCCACGCCGCGGTCGGTCTGCCCCTTGAGGTAGATGACGTTGGGGTGCAGCACTTCCAGCTTGCGCTTTTCGCCCAGATAGGTGACAAAGCTCTTGATGCCGCCCTCATAGCACATCACCTCGGAGCGGTAGCAGGGGTCGCCCTCCTGCCCGTCCTCCAGCACGGGGGTGTACAGCTGACGCTCGTCGGTCAGGGTGATCTTGACACCGGCGTTCAGGAAGCTTTCCTCCCGCAGGCGCTTTTCCAGCGTGTCGAAGTCGTAGACGGTGGTGTCCTTGAACATTTCCGGGTCGGGTTTAAAGGTGACCCGGGTGCCGGTGACGCCCTCGGCTACCGTGCCGATGCACTTCAGATCACCGTCCGGGTCGCCCCGACGGAAGGTCTGCTCGTACTCCTTGCCGTCGCGGCGCACGTTGACGGTAAGCCACTCGGAGCAGGCGTTGACCACCGAAGCGCCCACGCCGTGCAGACCGCCGGCCACCTTGTAGCCGGAGTTCTCGCCGCCGAACTTGCCGCCGGCGTGCAGGATGGTGTACACCACGGTGACGGCGGGCAGACCGGTATCGGCCTGAATGTCCACGGGGATGCCGCGGCCGTTATCGGTGACCTGAATGATGTTGTCCTTCAGGATCTTGACCTCGATGTGGTCGCAGTAGCCGGCCAGCGCCTCGTCAATGGCGTTGTCCACGATCTCGTACACCAGATGATGCAGACCGCGCTCACCGGTGGAGCCGATATACATACCCGGGCGCTTGCGCACCGCCTCCAGACCTTTCAGCACCTGGATCTCGCTGGCGTTATACTCGTGGTCGGTTACGGTATCGGCATTTGTACTGGTAATGATTTCTTCTGCCATATCCTTTCTCCCTTTTGTTCATTTTTGCGTTTGTTTTTTCAAATTATAGCAAAGCGGGAACCGGTACACCAGAGTGTACTTTTTTCTCGCTGTTTTGTTGTGCTTTCATGCGCTGTCCGCACAGGGCGTTCCTGCTGGTACGGTGCGGCTTTCCGGGCAGCTCCGGGGCTTTCCCATCCCTCTTTTTCTGTGGAGCTTCCGCAAATTTTATTCCACCATCTTTTCGGCTCTGCGGCGCATGGCGGCGCTGGATAATTCCGAAAGATACACCGCATCCACCAGCCCTCCGTCTGCCAGCACATAGCACTGGGGCAGCTCGTCCGAAAGGCTGACCACCGCCCCGTTTTTCTGGGCGTAGTTCAAAAACTCCCGCCCCCGGGGGGAGGTGGTGGTGGTCTCCAGATCAAAGATGCCGATGATATCACGGTCGTTCAGGACATAGTCCCGCCCCAGATGAATATACATACTGTATTTTCTCCCGTGTCTTTTGTTTGCATAAAACCCACGAAAATGCAGCTTTTATGCAGCGTTATTTGCAACATTTTTCTATGCTGTCAGACCTTGCAAAGTACCCCGCCGTCCATGCGGTACACCTCGCCGTCGGTCTTTAAAAAGTCCGTGTCATCGCAGCTGGTCACAAAGGTCTGCTTTTCCTTCATGCAGGTGAGCAGGTACTGCTTGCGCCCCTCGTCCAGCTCGCTCAGCACATCATCCAGCAACAGTACCGGATGCTCCCCGGTGATCTGCGCGGCAGCCGCGGCTTCTGCCATTTTCAGGCTCAGCACCACGCTGCGCTGCTGTCCCTGACTGGCATACACCCGGGCAGGCTGGTCGTCCAGCAGCAGCTCCAAGTCCTCGCGGTGGATGCCGCACAGGCTCTGCCCGGCGCGCAGCTCCTCCTCCTGCCGCTGACGCAGCAGTGCGGCAAGCCCGCCCGGCGCAAACTGGGCGGCATAGCGGATGCTCATCCGCTCCGCCCCGTGGGAAAGCTCCGCGTAGTTGGCGCAGGCGCGGGGAGCCAGCAGCTCCAGATACTCCCGCCGCCGCTGCTGCAAAGCTTCGCCCTGCGCGGCAAGTTCGGTGTTGAGCACTTCCAGCAGGGTGCGCTTTTCCGCGTATGGGCGTTCCTGCCCGTTTGCAGAGTGGCGCAGCAGCGCATTTTTTTGCTGCAATACCCGCACATAGCGGCGGTAACTGGCCAGATACCCGGGGTACAGCTGGCACAGTGCAGCGTCCAGAAATTTGCGCCGCCCCTCCGGTGCGCCCTTGACAAGGCTCAGGTGGCCGGGGTCGAACACCACCGCCGGAAAGCTGCCTGCCAGCGCCGCCGCCCGCTTGGGTGCTGCGCCGTTTACCGCCGCGTAGCGGCCGGGCTTTGCGGCCTCCGGGGTGCCCACGGTCATGCGGATGTGGGCAGGCTCGGCGGGCTCACAGCCCTCCGGCCGGTCCCGCTGGGTGTCGGCTTCCAGCACCGCGAATGCTTCTCCCCGGCGCACAAGCTCGGCATCCTTGCCGCCCCGGAAGCTTTTGCCGCCGGTCAGCAGCCAGATGGCTTCCAAAAGGTTCGTCTTGCCTTGACCGTTGTTGCCGCAGATGACCGTAAGCTCCCGCCCGGGTTCCAGCCGCGCGGCGCGGATATTGCGATAGTTCTGTACTTCCAGCGAAAGCAGACGCATTTACTGACCCTGCCCGATCTCTACGCTCTGCCCGTCCAGCTCGATGACGTCTCCGGCGCGGCACTTTTTGCCCCGCATGGTGCACACCTCGCCGTTCACCTTCACAGCACCGCCCTGCACCAGCTCCTTGGCTTCGCCGCCGGTCTCGCACAGGCCGGCAAATTTGAGCAGGGCATCCAGCTTGATAAACTCGGTATGAATGAGAATTTTCTGCATAAAACGCGCTCCTTAGTCGTTTTTAAACCGTACCGGCAGTACCAGATACAAAAAGTCGTTGCCTTCCACCGGCAGCACCTTGACCGGGCTCAACGGGCCGCTGATCTCCATGCGCACCTGCTCGGTGCGGGCGTTGCGCAGCGCATCCAGCAGATAGCGGTTGTTGAAGCCGATCTCCACCTCGTCGCCCTCGCAGGCGGCGCTGAACTCGTCCACCACGCGGCCGAGGTTGGTCTGGCAGCGCACCACGACTTTACCCTCTGTAAAGGAGATGCGGAGGGGATTTTTTAAACGCTCTGTAATAATCAGAGAGGCGCGCTCGATGGTGGAGATGAAGTCCTTGGTATCGATGGTCACCCGGGTGCGGCTGCCGGCGGGGATGACGTTGCGGTAATTCAGGAACTCGCCCTCGATCAGGCGGCTCATGATGGTGTAACCGGCGGTGGTGAACACCACATAGCGGCGGTTGGCACTGATGTGCACGTCCTCCTCGTCATCGTTGGCCAGCAGGTGAGACACTTCGGTCATGGTCTTGCTGGGCACGATGATGCGGATATCCTTCACGGCGGTGATGGGGCGCTCCACGATGGCAAGGCGGTAACCGTCCAGCGCTACCATGGTCAGCTTGTCCAGCTCGATCTCGAACAGCTCGCCGGTGTGGGCGGGTTTTTTCTCGTCCTGACTGACGGCGTACAGGGTGCGGTCGATCATATCCCGCAGCACGCCGGTCTTGATGGTCAGGGTCTGCTCCGCGCCGGTGTTGGGCAGATCCGGGAAATCGGTGGCCGGCATGGACTGGATCTCGAACTGTGCCACACCGCTCTGGATGGTGGTCTTGCCGTTATCGGCAGCCACGATGCTAATCTGGCCTGCCGGCATCCGGCTGATCATGCTGCTGAGCAGCTTTGCATTCAGCACGATCTCGCCGGGCTCCTTGATGTTGGCTTCGATGGTGGTCACGATGCCCATTTCCAGATCGTAGCCGGTCAGGGTGAGCTGAAAGCCTTCGGCCTTCAGCAGGATGCCCTCCAGCACCGGGATGGACGAGCGCATGGTGACAGCTTTGGAAACGCCGTCGATGGCTGCACTGAGCAGCGTTTTATCGCAGACGATGTTCAAAACAGTATCTCTCCTTTTTTCACATTTCCGGCGGAATACCTGCCCTTTGGGCTGCTGCCGGAAGGCTGTAATATATTGAACTTGTTGTAGTAACCGTAGTAGGGGGTGGGGAAGATGTTGAAAACCCGGAAATGTCTTGCCGGGATGCGGGGCTTTGACTTTCCACCGGGTTGTGGAAGGCTCGTGAAGGAAATGTTGAAAGGTGGGAAAGGGTGTTTCTTTCCACAGCCGATGTGAAGAACTGATGTTAAATGTTGAAAACTAAGTGGAAAGTGTGGAAAGCTTCGCCTTTTTGCCACAAGATATAGGCTTATTTTCCCCATTTTGTTCCGTTTTCTCCCCATATTTTGGGGTCACACCCTGAAATGAGTATGACTTTTGCCCGGTTTAAGCCTTCACGTTCTTGATGATATCGCTCACGGTCTCGCGCAGGTGCTGGTCGTTCTTCATGTCCCGCTCCATGGTCTTGAGGGAGTAGACGATGGTGGAGTGGTCGCGGCCGGAGAATTCCCGCCCGATCTCCTCCATGCTCATGCCGGTGACCTCCCGCAGGATATAGATGGCAACGCGGCGGGCGGAAGCCACATTGGCGTTGCGCTTGGTGCCCCGGATGTCGGCAGGGGATACGTTGAAGGTGCGGGATACCTCGCCGATGATCTTTTCTATGGTCACCGGCACCGGCTGGGTCTCGTTGAGGATATCCTTGATGGCGTTCTGCGCCACGCTGATCACCGGCTGGATGCCCTCCAGCATATAATAGGCGTTCAGCTTTTTCACTGCGCCCTCCAGCTGGCGGATGTTGTTTTTCAGGTGGTTGGCAATGAACTCTGCCACGTCCTCGGGAAGGTCCAGATGCAACAGCTCTGCCTTGCGCTTCACGATGGCCACCCGGGTCTCAAAATCCGGCGGCTGCACATCGGCAGTCAGACCCCACTCAAAGCGGGTGCGCAGACGCTCTTCCAGGCTCTTGATCTCCTTGGCAGGGCGATCGGACGCGATGACGATCTGCTTGTGGGCATCATGCAGGGAGTTGAAGGTGTGGAAGAACTCTTCCTGCGTGGACTCCTTGCCCGCGATGAACTGGATATCGTCCACCAGCAGCAGGTCTGCCACACGGTACTTCATGCGGAAGTCCTCGGTGCTGCCGGCGCGGATGGCGGCGATCAGTTCGTTGGTGAACTGCTCGCAGGTGACATACATGATGACGAAATCGGGGTGGGTGCGCTTGATCTCGGTCTGAATGGCGGTCAGCAGATGGGTCTTGCCAAGGCCGGAGCCGCCGTAGATGAACAGGGGGTTATACGCCCCGGAAGGGTTTGCCGCCACAGCCTGCGCAGCAGCAAACGCAAACTGGTTGGACGGCCCCTTGATGAAGTTTTCAAAGGTGAACTCGTAGTTGCCCTGCGGGGAGGCGGGGTTTGCCTCGTACTGCTGGGCCAGCACTACCTCGTGGGGCGGGGTGCTGGGCACCACAAGGGTGATGTCCACATCAAAGCCCAGCACGGACTTGAAGGCCTCCTTGAGCAGGCCAAGGTACCGGTCGGTGACGATCTTGCAGATAAAATCGTTGCGCACCGACAGGGTGATATGGCTGGAGTCCTCAAAGCTGATGGGCTCCAACCCGTCGATATAGAGATTGTACGTTGGCTCGGCCATCTGCGCCTTGCAGTACATCTGGGCCGCTTCTAAAACGTCCTTGAAAGAATCCATAAAACATCCACTCCATTGAATCGGTCGAAGTTTTCAACAATGCTGCTGATACCCCGTTAGTATACCACAAAAATCTCCCTGCGTCTATATTACTATAATGTAATTTATAATACATAAGATAAGCTGGTACAAAAGCCTTGTGGAAACACGCAAAAAAGACCACAATATCTGGTAGAAAAAAGTTTTCCACAGCAAAATGGTGAAAAAGTTGAAAAGCTTTTAACAGAAAAATCCGAAAAAAGTTTGCAGAAAACTGCAAAAAATGCTTGACAGAACGTCATACTATGCGATATACTGTTGAATTGCAAGCCTGTCCCCAATCTGGGACCGATCAAGACCCCATACCGGGGATAAGTTTTTACGGAGGATACAACCATGAAGAGAACTTTTCAGCCCAAGAAGCGTCAGCGCAAGGAAGTTCATGGCTTTCTGACCCGCATGAGCACCAAGAACGGCCGTAAGGTCATCAATGCTCGCCGTGCAAAGGGCCGCAAGAGCCTGACTGTCTGATCTTAAACCTTGCAGGTGAGATCCGGCGCAGAAATGAATATGCGCACAAAAGACCGCTGATATCCCATTGGCGGTCTTATTTTTTTACCCGTCAAAAGTTTTTTCGTAAAAATGCCCGGATGGGCTTTTAAACTGCAAAATTTTTTGATATACTGGCTAAAGAGTGCACCTATGTGCACCCGGACGAAAGGAGGTGCCGACGTTATGCGTTATCGTCCGATCCGCCGCAACAGCGAGTTTGGCCGTGTGTACGCCCGCGGCAAGTCCTATGTGAACCCGGCACTGGTACTGTATGTACTCAAGACCCGCGGCCGCAACACCCGGGTAGGCCTGACTGCTACGAAGAAAATAGGCCACGCCGTGCAGCGCAACCGCGCCCGCCGCGTGATGAAGGCCGCCATCGACGAGCATCTGGATTACAATATCGGCGGCTACGATCTGATCTTCGTGGCCCGGGGCATGACCCCCAAGCTGAAAAGCTGGCAGCTGAGCAGCGTTGTGGCAAAGCTGTTTGCCCAGGCCGGTCTGCCGGATAAGGCCAAGCGCCCGGACGCAAAGCCGCCCGCCACCGTGCCCCCTGCCCGTAAGCAGAAGCCGGAGCCCCGCGCGTGAACCGGCTGCAACTGGCCTGCCGCAGGGCGCTGTGCGTGCCCATCCGCATCTACCAGCACACCCTCAGCCCATGGATCGGCCGCAGCTGCCGGTTTTCGCCCAGCTGCAGCAACTACACCATACAGGCCATCCTGACCCACGGCTGTGTAAAGGGCATTCTGCTGGGCGCATGGCGCATTGCCCGGTGCAATCCCTTGGGCAGGTGGGGCTACGACCCTGTGCCGCCGCCCGGCCGCTGGCAAAGCCCTGCCCGCAATTTACAGCCCGCAAAGCTGTTTGAAAAGCGGCATAAGGGATAAAGGGCAGCGTCCTCGCCCTCTCCGTCTGCTCCCGCTGGTCGCATCCACCTCTCCCAAAGGGAGAGGCCTTGGCAAAAAGATGAAGCTTGCGTGGACTGCCAAGGGCTCCCACTTTGGGGGAGCTGGCATCGCGTAGCGATGACTGAGAGGGCGAGCCTGCTAACCACGGAGATGCCGGACTTAAATCTTTTAATTCAGCTTCTTGTGACGCGCTGCACTGTGGGCGGCGTGTCCTACGATAAAAAAATAATGCGTCCCGGGCCACAGCCGGGGCAGAATGGACAAAGGTATGAACTTCTTTTACATCCTGAGCGGTCCTCTCGGCTATGTCATGGAGTGGATCTACAAGCTGCTGCCGAACTACGGCTGGGACATCATCCTCTTCACCCTGCTCATCAACATCGTCAAGATCCCCCTGCAGACCAGCCAGCAGAAGAGCATGGCAAAAATGTCTGCCTTCCAGCCCATGATCACGGAGATCCAGACCAAGTACAAGGACAAGCCCGAAAAGCAGCAGGAAGAGCTGATGAAGCTGCAGCAGGACTTTGGCTATAAGCCCACGGCCGGCTGCCTGCCCATGCTGCTGAACTTTATGGTCATGTTCGGCGTTATCGGCGTGGTGTATAACCCGCTGGAGCGCATTTTCCACATCAGCGCTGCCGCACTGGCCAGCGCAGGCGAGGCTATGACCGCCGCCGGTATCTCCTTTACCGCCATCACCCGCGATACCAACATCATCGCCGAGGTGCTTGCCGGCAACAGCGGCGTGCTGGGCTGCTTTACCGCACAGCAGATCGCTACCATCACCGAGTTCAGCCAGCACATGAACTTCTTTGGCATCGACCTGACCCGCATCCCGAAGCTGGGTCTGTCTCTGGACATCGTGCTGCCGCTGCTGTCGGTCCTCACCATGTTCCTGTCCACCCACATCAGCATGAAGGCCTCCGGCCAGCAGATGCAGGGCAGCATGAAGCTGACCATGTACATGATGCCGCTGATGTACCTGTTCTTCTGCTTTACCTACCCGCTGGCATTCTCTCTGTACTACGTCATTTCCAACATCGTTATGACCGTGCAGACCCAGGTCATGCGCAAGTTCTACGACCCCGAAAAGATGCGTAAGGACGTGGAAGCCGAGATCGCCGCCAAGCGCAAGCAGGAAAAGCGCGGTGTGAAGAACACCACCATCACGGTGACCGACCCCAAGACCGGCAAGAGCGTGGAAAAGAACCTTTCCGCCAGCGAGATGAACAAGCGCCGGCTGGAGTATGCCCGTCAGCTGGACGCCGAGCGCTACAAGGACGAGCGCACCGTGCCGCTGAGCGAGCTTGACAAGCAGGATAAAGAGTAACAAGGGAGGTAAACGGTTATGATCCGTACACAGGAATCCACCGGCAAGACGGTGGACGAAGCCCGCGCCAAAGCCTGCGCCCTGCTGGGCGTGCAGGCCGACGATATGAACGTCAGCTATGAAGTGCTGGAAATGCCCCAGAAGACCGGTTTTCTGGGCTTAAAGACCACCCCCGCCAAGGTGCGCGTGAGCGTGGAACTGCCGGATGCCCCCGCCGCTGCACCCGCAAAGCCGGTGGAGCCGGTGGCAGAGCAGCCGGTCAAGACTGCCGCCCCCGTGCAGGAGACTGCCCCCGTGGCAGAGAAAGCTCCTGCTGCTGTGGAGGAGCCCGCCGCTCCCGCCGCAGAGCAGACCCCCGCTGCCGAGCAGCCCGCCGAAGCTGCCGAGGAGGCAGAAGAGGTGGAAGTGCCCATCGTCATTGAGGAGAACGCCAAGGTGAAGGCCGCCGTGGACTATCTGCGGGAGGTCATCACCCTGATGGGCGTGGAGAACGTGACCTTCAGCGCCGTGCAGAAGGGCGAGGCCACCATCATCCGTCTGGACGGTGAAAAGCTGGGTGCCCTCATCGGCCGCCGCGGCGAGACCATGGAGAGCCTGTCCTATCTGGCAAGCCTTGTGGCAAACCGTCTGGAAGGCGATTACATCAAGCTGGGTCTGGACGTTGCCGGTTACCGCGACAAGCGCGAGAGCGACCTGACCGCACTGGCACAGCGCATTGGCGCCAAGGTGCGCAAGACCGGCCGCAGCTTTGCCATGGAGCCCATGAACCCCTACGAGCGCCGCATCATCCACTCTGCCATCAGCAAGATGGAGGGTGTGCGCAGCGAGAGCAAGGGCGAGGGCCGTGACCGCCGCGTGGTCATCTACTCCACCGCACCGGATGCCCAGACCGAGAACACCTACGGCGAGCGCCGTGGCCGTGGCGGCAACCGGAATGGCCGCCGTCCCGGCGGCAACCGCAACGGCGGTTATCGCGGCGAGCGCCGCAGCGACAGCGGCAGCCGCAATGGCGGCTACCGCGGCAACCGCAGCGGTGCACCCCGCGGCCCGCGTCCGTCCAGCGTGCCGGAGCGCACCTACGCCCCCCGCGACGCCGAGAGCGCAGCACCCGTAGCACCCAAGCGCACCGAGCGCGTGGACGACTTTGCAGATTTCAGCTTCGGCAAGATCGATCTGTGATCGGCAGTATCCAATAAAACCATGCAGCGCCCCGCATTTCCACCGGAAGTGCGGGGCGCTTTTTGGTAGGGAAGAACCCACTCAGCTTCGCTGCGCTCAGCAGATTCCCCCTTTTGTCGCTGCGCGACATCTTCCCCCGGCCGGGGGAAGTCAGCCCTCAAGGGGACGCCAACCCTCTCAGGCGCTTCCGCGCCAGCTCTCCCGAAGGGAGAGCTTTTTGCTATCTTCCGGTCAGCACGAATAAAGCTCCCCCGAGGGGGAGCAGGCGAGCGGCAGCGAGACTGAGAGGGTTCGTTCTCAGGCAAACATCCTCGCCCTCTCCGTCTTTGCTTCGCAAATCCACACTCCCCCTTTTGTCACCTAAGGTGACATCTTCCCCCGGAGCGGGGGAAGTCTTTCCTCAAAGGGAGAGGCTCTGGCGAAACCACAAGCTTTGCACTTGAGCCGAAAGCTTTCCCTCTATGCCAAGGGCTCTCCCTTTGGGAGAGCTGGCGCGTTAGCGCCTGAGAGGGCGAGGACGCTACCCGCCATTTTCAATCCTTTTTTCCACAAACATTTTGGAATATGTGGAAAAACCGCGCGGCGGGTGTATCTTTTTGCGCAAAAACGTGGTAAAATAAACTGTAAAATCAGAAAGTGTGCGCTGCGGCGGGTCTGCCGTACCGGGCGCACGAGTAGCGCACCCGCAGGACGGGTGCGCGGAAAGGATGCAGTATGCAGGGATCGACCATTGCCGCCATCGCAACGCCCCCCGGGGCGGGCGGCATTGCCGTGGTGCGCCTGTCCGGCGCAGAGAGCTATACCGTGGCTGCCCGGGTGTTCCGCCCGGCAAACCCGGCAAAAAAAGTGGAGCAGGCCAAGGGCTACACCGCACTGTTCGGGCATTTCGTGGACAGGGAAGAAGCCTTTGACGAGGGCGTTGCCCTGTTTTTCCGCGCGCCCCACAGCTACACCGGCGAGGACGTGGTGGAGCTTTCCTGCCACGGCGGCAGCGCGGTAGCGCGGCGGCTGGTGGAAGCCTGTCTTGCAGCGGGTGCGCAGCCTGCCGCCCCCGGCGAGTACACCCGCCGCGCCTTTCTGAACGGCAAGCTGGGTCTGACCCAGGCCGAAGCGGTCATGGATCTCATCGCAGCGGACGGGCGGCAGGGGGCGGCACTGGCGAATGCCGCGCTGGGCGGCGCACTGGCGAAAAAGATCAACGCCCAGAAAGCCCAGCTGACCGCCCTGCAGGCGCATCTGGCCGCTTGGGTGGACTTCCCGGAGGAGGATGTGCCGGAGCTGGACCCTGCCCACCTGCGCACCGTGCTGGGCGCGGTGCAGCAGGAGCTGGACGGCCTTATCCGCAGTTACGATGCCGGTGCGGTGCTGCGCGAGGGCGTAGACTGCGCCATCGTGGGACGCCCCAACGCGGGCAAGTCTACCTTGCTCAATCTGCTGGCCGGGTTTGACCGCGCCATCGTCACCCCGGTGGCGGGCACCACCCGCGATGTGGTGGAGCAGGCGGTGCAGCTGGGGGATATCCGGCTGAACCTCTTTGACACCGCCGGTCTGCGAGAGACCGAGGACGCCATTGAAGCCGAGGGTATCCGCCGCAGCTGGAAAAAACTGGAAGAAGCCGGACTTATCCTCGCTGTTTTTGATGGCTCCGAGCCGCCCAGCCGGGAGGACTTGGCGCTGGCACAGCGCTGCGCAGGCCGTCCCGCCATCGCCCTTGTCAACAAGGAGGACAAGCCCACCCAGTTCGATGCAGAGCTCATCGCCCCGTATTTTGCCATGGTGCTGCCGGTCTGCTGCCGGGAAGAGGGGAGCCGCAAGGTCATCGCCGCTGCGGTGGCGCGGCTGCTGGGCACTGGCAGCATCGACCCCCACGCCGCCAGCCTGTCCGGCCAGCGGCAGCTTTCCGCCGCCCTCCGCGCCCGGGACGCCGTAGCCGGGGCACTGGATGCCGCCTCCGGCGGCTTTGGGCTGGACGCCGTCTCGGTCTGTGTGGATGACGCACTGGACGCCCTCTGCGACCTGACCGGCGAAAACGCCTCGGAAGCCGTCATCGAACAGGTGTTCGTGCGGTTCTGTGTTGGAAAGTGACCCCCTCAGTTGCTGTAAGTTGCTCTTCAGGCGCTGCGCGCCCGGAAGCATCCTCGCCCTCTCCGTCACGGCTTGCGCCGTGCCACCTCTCCCAAAGGGAGAGGCTCTGGCGAAACTATACACTTTGCAATTTAACCGGAAACTTTTCCGCCATGCCAAGGGCTCTCCCTTTGGGAGAGCTGGCGCGTTAGCGCCTGAGAGGGCGAGGATGCTCCCCACTGCGCGACAAACGCGAAATTATAAATAATTCTTCCGCTGAATATGCCCAGAGTAAAACGGAGGGCATTTTAAATCATTTGTTAGAGGAAACCCGAAAGTATATGAACCACTTAGGAGATTATGATGTCATCGTCATCGGCGCCGGCCATGCGGGCATCGAAGCCGCCCATGCAGCTGCTGTGCTGGGCGCAAAAACGGCCGTCTTTACCATGAGTCTGGACGCCATCGGCAATATGCCCTGCAACCCCAGCATCGGCGGCACCGCCAAGGGCACGCTGGTGCGGGAGGTGGACGCACTGGGCGGCGTGATGGGTCTGGCGGCAGACGCTACCTACCTGCAAAGCCGGATGCTGAACAAGGGCAAAGGCCCCGCCGTGCACGCACTGCGGGTGCAGACCGACCGTCGCCGCTACAACGAATACATGAAGCACGCGCTGGAGCAGACCCCGGGTCTGGCCATCCATCAGGCCGAAGTGGTGGCGCTGGAAGTGGAGAACGGCCATGTGAAGGGCATTGTCACCCAGCTGCACGGCGAGTACACCGCCAAGTGCGTGGTGCTGGCCACCGGTACGAACCTTGGCGGCAAAATCTTTGTGGGCGATGCGTGGTATGCCTCCGGCCCGGACGGCATGCACGCCGCCAACGCCCTGACTGACAGCCTGAAAGCTGCCGGTCTGCCGCTGCGCCGGTTCAAGACCGGCACCCCCGCCCGGGTGCACCGCCGCAGCATTGATTTTTCCAAGCTGGAATGCCAGCCCGGCGATCCGGACAGCGAATTGCAGCCCTTCAGCTTTTTGACCGATGCACCCATGCACAACAAGGTGGAATGCTGGATCGCCTACACGAACCCCGAGACCCACAAGATCATTCTGGACAACATCCAGCGCAGCCCGCTGTACGGCGGCATGATCGAGGGTGTCGGCCCGCGCTACTGCCCCTCCATCGAGGATAAAGTCGTGCGCTTCTCCGGCAAGGACCGCCACCCGCTCTTCGTGGAGCCCTGCGGCGAGAACACCGAGGAAATGTATCTGCAGGGAGCCTCCAGCAGCCTGCCGGAGGACGTGCAGAATGCCTTCTACCACAGCATCAAGGGCTTTGAGCATCTGGAGATCATGCGCCCCGCCTACGCCATCGAGTACGACTGCGTAGACCCCACCAGTCTGGAAGCCACGCTGGAAAGCAAGGTGGTGCGGGGACTGTACGGGGCAGGGCAGTTCAACGGCACCTCCGGCTACGAGGAAGCCGCCGCGCAGGGTCTGCTGGCGGGTCTGAACGCCGCCCGCAACGCGCTGGGCAAGGAGCAGCTGGTGCTGCCCCGGCACACCAGCTATCTGGGCACGCTGGTGGACGACCTTGTCACCAAGGGCGTCATGGACCCCTACCGCATGATGACCAGCCGCAGCGAGTACCGGCTGACCCTGCGGCAGGACAACGCCGACCAGCGCCTGACCCCCATCGGCAGGGAATACGGCCTTGTGCAGGATGACCGCTGGGCAAAGTACCAGCACACCCAGCAGATCCTGGAAGCCGAGCGCCGCCGCCTGCACGAGGCACATCTGCGCACCGCCGACCTGCGCGCCGCCATGGAAGCCGCCGGTCTTGCCCCCGCCGCCGAGGGCGGCATTGCCGAGGAACTGCTGCGCCGCCCGGAGATCAGCTACCCGCTGGTGGCGGGCATCATCGGCTGGGGAGAGGAGATCACCCCCATGCTGGCAGAGCGGCTGGAAACGGAGATCAAGTACACCGGTTACATCGCCCGGCAGGACCGGATGATCCGCGAGGTGGCACGCCACGAAAAGACCCTTATCCCGGAGGATTTCGAGTACGCTGCCCTGACCGGCCTGACGCTGGAAGCCCGGGAAAAACTTGCCCGCATCCGTCCCCGCAATCTGGGGCAGGCGGGGCGCATCCCCGGCGTTTCGCCCTCCGATGTGGCGCAGCTGAGCATCGCACTGGCAGGGAGAAAATAATTCTGCATTATTTTGAAATCGTTAAACCTAGAAAGAAGCTGCAACCAATGGAAGAACTCAAGCTTTACGAGGGCCGTCCTGCCGACTGCACCGGGCGGCTGGAAAAAGAGATCCGTACCTATGACCTGCTGGACAAGCTGGGCATCCCGTTCTGGCGCACCGACCACGGCTGGATGAAAGCCGATACCATGGAGGACTGCCATGTGATAGATGCCTGCCTGAATGCCACCGTCTGCAAGAACCTGTTCCTGTGCAACCGGCAGAAAACGAACTTCTATCTGCTTATGATGCCCGGGGATAAGCCCTTCAAGACCAAAGAGCTTTCCCACCAGCTGGGCATTGCCCGCCTGAGCTTTGCTTCGCCTGAGGATATGGAGCAGTATCTGGACTGCACGCCCGGCTCCTCCTCCATCATGGGGCTTGCCAACGATCCCGAAAACAGGGTGCAGCTGCTGATGGATGAGGATGTGAAAAAAGGGGAGTACCTTGGCTGCCATCCCTGTATCAACACCTCTTCGCTTAAAATTCGCACGGCAGATGTGCTGGAAACCTTCCTGCCCGCCGTCCACCATGAGCCGATTTTCGTCCTGCTGACCGGGGAATGAAAGAAAGGATAACACCATGATCGACAAACAGCGTCTGGAAGCAAAATGTTCCACATGGAACATCACCCTCACCGGCACCCAGCTGGACCAGCTGGACGCCTTTGCCCAGATCCTTGTAGACTACAACCAGAAGGTCAACCTGACCGCCATCACCGACCCGGAGGGCATCGAGGACAAGCACTTCCTCGACAGCCTGCTGTTTGCCAGCCAGCCGGAGGTGGCCGGGCGCATGGTGGACGTGGGCGCCGGGGCGGGCTTTCCGGGCATCGTGACCAAGATCTTCAAGCCGGAGCTGGAACTGACCCTGATGGAGCCCACCGGCAAGCGGGTGGAGTTTTTGAAGTACGCCTGTGCCCAGCTGGGTCTGACCGGGGTGGAGTTTGCCAAGGAGCGCGCCGAGGAAGCCGCCCGCAAGGTCTGGCGGGAGCAGTTTGATCTTGCTTCTGCCCGCGCCGTGGCAGCCCTGCCCATGCTGGCAGAATACTGCCTGCCGCTGGTAAAAGTGGGCGGCAACTTCCTTGCCATGAAGGGCGCATCCGGGGAAGAGGAGCTGACCGCCGCCCGGGGTGCCATCAAAAAGCTGGGCGGTGAGTACCGCGAGACCCGCACCCTGCACCTGCCCGGCGGCGACACCCGCACTTTGATCTTGTGCAAAAAGATTTCGCAAACTCCGACAGCATACCCCAGAAACGGCGGTAAAATTGCAAAAAGCCCGCTGAAATAACGCATAACTCGACGTAACCTGTAAGACCCTGCCGAACGAAACTTCTGGCGGGGTCTTTCTTTGTGTGCTACACTGAAGCTGAACAGGTTTTCCACGATTTCCCGGAGAAATGTGGAAAACTCATCACACAAGGAAAGGGGCAGCATCATGTTTGAACGCAAGAAACCGTCCGGGAAATTACTCTCTCTGCCCATCGACCAGATCCATCCGTCGCCCTTTCAGGCGCGGAGAAGCTTTGACGAGCAGGAGCTGACGGCGCTGGCGCAGAGCATCCGGGAAAACGGTCTGCTCCAGCCGGTCACGGTGCGCAGGGCAGCAGAGGGCTACGAGCTGGTGGCAGGGGAGCGGCGGCTGCGTGCCTGCCAAATGGCAAAAATGACCACCATCCCCGCCATCCTGTGCAGCTACGCCGACGACCGCACCGCCGCGCTGGGTCTGCTGGAAAACATCCAGCGTGCCGACCTGAACCCCTTTGAGCAGGCGCAGGGGCTGCGGGATGTGATGGTGCTGTGGGACTGCACCCAAGCCGAAGCCGCCAAGCGCCTCGGCATGGCGCAGCCCACCTTTGCCAACAAGCTGCGGCTTTTGCAGCTGACGGCAGACCAGCGGCAGTTTGTGCTGGACAACAACCTCACCGAGCGCCACGCCCGCGCGGTGCTGCGCCTGCCGGAGAACCGCCGCAGCGAAGCGCTGATCACCATCGCCAAGCGCCGCCTGAACGCCCGCCAGACCGACAGCTACATCGAACAGCTGCTGAACAGCCCGCCCAAGGCCGGGCACCGCATCTCCATGGTGCGGGACGTGCGCATCTTTGTCAACACCATCGACCACGCCATCCGGCTGATGACC
>CAKTFS010000025.1 GCA_934561115.1 uncultured Faecalibacterium sp.
CGGCGTGAAGATCTTTTAACCGTTTTTTCCGGCTCCGCCGATTTATAGCCCCTCAGTCGCTGCGCGACAGCTCCCCCGAGGGGGAGCGAGCACACCCGCAAGCTTTGCGGTTGAGCCAGAAACTTTCCCGCCATGCCAAAGGCTCCCTCCCAGAGGGAGCTGGCAAAGCCGATAGGCTTTGACTGAGGGAGTTCGTTCCAATCTCCCTCCTATGAAAACAGGGGAGCGGAACGTCCGCAGACGTTCCGCTCCCCAAAATTCAAATCATACTTCCGCTATTGATGTGCATAGCGAACGCGGCGCACATTTAAAATGGTTTTACCCAAACAGCACCACGGCGTAGCGGATGCCGTCCTTTACCACATAGGCAACACCCAGTTTGGTCTTGCCCTCTGCGGCCTTGGTCATAGTTTCGGTCACGGTGCCGTCTTTCGGCAGAACAAAGGTGATGTCCGAAGTGCCGTTGGTGTCCAGATTGCACTCGATGCCAAAGCCCGGGGTAAAGTCGTCTGCGCCCATACCGCCGCCGCTGCCTTTGCCGATGCCCATGCTGTCAAAAGCAGCGGCGTAACGCTCCTGCTTCAGGTAGGTTTTTGCAACGTTGTCTACATTGTCCTTCCGGGAAAGCGCCGTCTTTTCCTTATTGACAGAGCAGGACACCGAGGTGCCAGAGACCCAGTTTGCAATGCTGAAAGCCTTTTCGCTCAGTTCTTCATCGTAGGTCACGCTGAACTGTTTGCACAGCGCCTTTGCGCTTTCGGCAGTGGAACGCTTGGGTCCCATCGGCGCGCCCACGCTGCCATCGCAGGCGGTAAATACGGTCAGTGCCATCAGGCCGGTCAACAGGCAGGCCAGTAATTTCTTCCATTTTTTCATAAAACGATGCTCCTTTCTGTTCCGGGTTCGTTGCGGGTCTGCGTCCGGTGCGGCGGACGCAACTTTTTGCTTTCTTCTGCATCCATGATACCTTTTTTTAGCAGCAAATGCAATCATTTTGACGCAAAAAAACAGGCTGCCGTGCAAAAACACGGCAGCCTGCGGAAAAAGCTTTATTTTGCGTACTCCACAGCGCGGCTCTCGCGGATGACGTTGACCTTGATCTGGCCAGGGTAATCCAGCGTGTCCTCGATCTTTTTGGCAATGGAGCGTGCCAGCAGGATGACCTGATCGTCGCTGATGACGTCGGGCTTGACCAGAATGCGCACCTCGCGGCCTGCCTGCACGGCAAAGGCCTGCTCCACGCCCTCGAAGCTGGAGGAGATCTCTTCCAGATTTTCCAGACGCTTGACGTAGCTTTCCACGTTCTCGCGGCGGGCACCCGGGCGGGCGGCGCTGATGGCGTCGGCAGCCTGAATGATGAAGGCCAGCGGGGTCTTGGGCTCCACGTCGCCGTGGTGTGCCTCAATGGCGTGGATGATCTGGGTGTTCTCCTTGTACTTGCGGCAGATGTCCACGCCGATCTGGACGTGGCTGCCCTCGATCTCGTGATCCAGCGCCTTGCCGATATCATGCAGCAGACCGGCGCGGCGTGCCATGGTAACGTTCACGCCCATCTCGCCTGCCAGCAGACCGGCCACCCAAGCCACTTCCATGCTGTGGGTCAGGGCGTTCTGGCCAAAGCTGGTGCGGTACTTCAGCCGGCCGATCAGCTTGATCAGGTCGGGGTGCAGGCCGTGGATGCCCAGCTCCATCACCGCGCGCTCGCCCTCGCGCTTCATCTGCAGCTCCAGATCGTGGCGGCACTTTTCCACCGTCTCCTCGATGCGGGCGGGGTGGATACGGCCGTCGCCGATCAGGCGCTCCAGCGTCATGCGGGCTACCTCGCGGCGGGTCTGGTCGAAGGAGGACAGGGTAATGGCCTCCGGGGTATCGTCGATGATGAGATCCACGCCGGTAGCGGTCTCCAGCGCGCGGATGTTGCGGCCCTCGCGGCCGATGATGCGGCCCTTCATCTCATCGCTGGGCAGCGGCACCACGCTGACGGTGGTCTCGCTGCAATGGTCGGCAGCGCAGCGGCTGACGGCCTGTCCGATGAGGTTGCGGGCGATGTTATCGCAGTTTTCCTTCAGGTCGGTCTCGTAGGCGGCAATGCGCACGGCCTTTTCGTGGGTCAGCTCCTCGTCCACCTTGTGCAGCAGCACCTCGCGGGCGTCCTCCTGGCTCAGGCCGGCCAGCGTTTCCAGACGCTCCATCTCCTTGGCGCGCAGAGCGTCGATCTCTGCCAGACGCTCCTCGGCCTCGGCGGCGCGCGCTTTCAGCTCTTCTTCCTTCTTTTCCAGAGCCTCGGTCTTGCGGTCCAGAGCCGTCTCCTTCTGGTCGATGCGGTTTTCCTGACGGCTGATCTCCGCACGGCGCTGTTTGATCTCCTTATCGGCCTCTGCCTTCTGGGCATCAACCTCGGCTTTCAGACGGAAAGCCTCGTCCTTTGCTTCCAGAACCGCTTCCTTGCGCTTCTGGTCGGCGGTCTTGATCGCCTCGTTCACCAGCCGGGTAGCCTCGGCCTCGGCGCTGCCGATCTGGGCTTCAGCGGTCTTTTTACGGTTGTTGTAACCAATAAAATAGCCCGCGGCCACGCCGACAACAGCAACGATCAAGACCACGATCACTCCGATCGCGATCATTGCGTTCACTCTCCTTTGTTTCAATTCAATGCAAAATTAAAGCAGGAGACGCTGCGCAGCAGGACACGGGCAATGATATAGAAAGAGCTTTCAATGCAAAAAGTGACACCAAAACCATACGCACCGCCCTAAACCGGCGGTACGGGCAAAAGCATACGGCTTTTCTCTCTACGGTTCCATTTTATATCAAACAGGCACGCTTTGCCTGAAACGGGTACAGGGTCACACAGAAACCTGCGTACAGCGTCTTTGATTCCATACTACTAAATATAGTACGAAACAATTGCCCGCTTGTCAAGAGGAAAACCCTGTCCGCAGAACATTTTGTGCAGAAAAACAAAAATCAGGCGGCTGCGGCAGGCACAAGCGGGGGGATCCCCGCAGAGCTGATAAGGCCGTTTTACTTTGGCAGGGTGCACAGGTGCTGCCTGCACAAAAAGCCTCCCCGGCATCCTTTGGAAAAGGAATACCGGGGAGACTTTCAATATTTTATGCGCTCAACCGTCCGGTCTCTGCTGCTGACAAGGTACTTATCAGTGCAGCTCCGGCCAGTAAGCCTTGTTGGCGACGATCATGTCGTCCAGAATCTTCTTGGCGACCAGCAGGCTGGGCACGGTCTTGGACAGGGTAAAGGCCATCAGTGCCTTCTCGTAGGAGTGCTCCACAGCGGCATCCACGATCAGCTTCTCCACAGCCTCCTGCTGCTCGATCAGACCCTTGTAGAAGGTCGGGATCTCACCCACACGCACGGGTTCCGGACCACGGTCGGTGATGTAAGCGGGAACCTCCACCATAGCGTCGGAAGGCAGGTTCTCCACCGCGCCGTTGTTCTCCACCATGACCAGATAACGCTTGCGCAGGTCGAAGGCAAGGCTCATGGCAACGTCCACGATGAACTCGCCGTGCACACCGCCGAAGAACTTGGTCAGGTCCACGTCCTTACCGGCACGATAATCTGCCACAGCATCAAAGATGCGCTTCTCGCGGCCTTCCATGACCTCGTTGGCACGGGTGTGGTTGGGGTCGCTGGTCTTCACGATTTCATCGCCCAGCAGGTAGTACTGCATATAGGTGTTGGGCAGATAATCGTGGAAAGCAGAGCAGATGTTCTTGGCGTTTGCATAGGTGTGCAGCCAGGACGGATCGCTGTGCAGCACGTCGCTCTTGGCGTTCTGGGGCATATAGCCGTGCTCTGCCACATAGCTCTTGAGCTTCTCGGTCACATCCTCGCCGTTCAGGCGCACCTTGGTGAACCAGCCGAAGTGGTTCAGACCAAAGTAATCCACTTCCAGATCATGACGGTCGCACTCCAAAATCTCGGCCATGTTGCGCTCGATAGCGACAGGCATATCGCAGATGTTCAGGATGCGGGCTTTCGGGCGCAGACGGAAGGTTGCCTTTGCCACGATGGCAGCGGGGTTGGAGTAGTTGACGATCCAGTAGGTGGGCTTAGCATACTTTTCGCAGTAATCGATCAGCTCCACCATGGGGTAGATGGTACGCAGGCCGTAAGCCAGACCGCCGGGGCCGCAGGTCTCCTGACCAACAACGCCGTACTTCAGAGGGATCTTCTCGTCCTGCTCACGCATAGCGTACAGGCCGACGCGCATCTGTGCAAAAATGAAATCGGCATCGGTCATGGCAACTTCCGGGTCGGTGGTCAGGGTCAGCTTCAGCTCCGGGTCAAACATCTCCACCACATGGCGGACGATGACACCCACAGCCTCCTGACGCTCTGCGTTGTTATCGTAGAGCACCAGCTCATTCAGCTTGAAGCGATCCTTCTGCACCAGCAGGCTCTTGACGATGCCGGGGGTGTAAGTGCTGCCGCCGCCGGCGATGACCAGTTTGAACGTTTTCATAAGGTTAGCCTCCTATTATAAAATATTTTGTATGATGAATAAAAGCGGATATCTTATTCTGCGCGGCCAAGGTGGCTATCCACGATGGCACGCATCTTTCCCACTTTGGGGCCGTAAATGATCTGGATGTTGTTGCCCTTTACCACAAGACCTGCGGAGCCGGTGGGCTTGAACCACTCCTTGTCCTTGACCAGAGCGGCATCCTTGACCTGCACCCGCAGGCGGGTCATGCAGTTGTCGGTGTTCAGGATGTTCTCTGCACCGCCCAGTCCTTCCACGATCCGGGCTGCGGTCTGCGCATCGTCTGCGCTGGCGGCAGTCTTTTCGGCAGCGCCGCTGCGGATCTGCTGTTTGACGGCAGCAGCGTTTGCGGCAAGATCAGTGACTTCCTCGCCGTCCTCACGACCAGGGGTCTTGAGGTTCATCTTAACGATGAGGAAGTGGAAGACAACGTACATCACCACGATCTCCACCAGACCGACTACCACATACAGCGGCCAGTGGGTGCGACCGATGCCTGCAGGCAGATTCAGCACCAGAAAATCAATGATGCCGTTGGTGGCGCAGACCCGGATGCCCAAAATGTAAACGATCATCTGGAACAGACCGTCCAGAAGGGAGTAGACCAGCCACAGCGCAGGGGCTGCAAACAGGAAGGTGAACTCCAGCGGCTCGGTTACGCCCACCAGACAGGCGGTAAGGGTTGCCGGGATGATCTGTGCCTTGGTGGCAGCCTTTTTCTCTTTCTTTGCGGTGGAGATAAAGGCCATTGCCACGCCGATCACACCGAAGGTCTTCATCAGACCGTAGGTCAGAAAACGTGCGGAATCCCGCATCATTGCCACGCTGGGGTCACTGAGCAGGGCAAGGAACACAGGCTTTGCGCCAACGATCTGCTCGCCGCCGATGATCATGCTGTCGCCCAGTGCGGAGTAAAGGAACGGCGACCAGACCAGATGATGCAGACCCGTGGGGATCAGCACACGGTTCAGGAAACCGTACAGGAACACGCCAAATGCGCCTGCGCTTGCCATGACACCGGTCAGGGCGTTGATACCCGCCGCAGCCACAGGCCAGACGTAGCTGGCAACCACTGCCATGACCAGAACGATGGGCAGCAGCACCACAAAGACGAACTTGCTGTTGCCGTACATGGCCATGGCACCTTCAAACTCGGTGTCGATGAAGCGGTTGTGGACCAGTGCCACCACCACGCCAAGGATCATGCCCAGAAATACGCCCATGTCGGTAACATGGTAGCCGAGGCAGATGGTCTGACCGGTGCCGTACAAAGCGCCCGCCGTATCACCGGCAATGGTCAGCCCTGCCACATCCAGCCAGCGGGAATTGGCTGCCAGCCAGACCAGATAGCTGACCAGTGCCAGAAATGCCGCATCTGCTTTGCGCTTTTTGGCAAGGCTCATTGCAATGCCCACGCAGAACAGGATTCCCAGATTGCCAATGACAGCGCCAACGCCGCCATTGATAAACTTGCCAAGGGTCCAGATAACACCGCCCTCTGTCACCAGTGCCGTGTTGCTCATGACCGAAGAAATCGCCTGAAGCATACCCGCAATGGGCAGGAACAGAACGGGACCCATCAGAGCTTTGGAGAAGCTCTGCATAGCATCCATAACTTTTTGTTTCATTGGTGTTCTCCTAACGTTCCATGAATCTCTCTTTTCAAATACTCTCTTCGTTTCGGGGGTGCACCTTCCGTTTCGATGGCTTGATTATATCACTCTGCACAAAAAAATCCACCAATTTGGACTGTTTTTGAACTTGTTTGCAAAAGCCGAAACATGTTTCACTTTTGTGTTGGATGCATCAAAATGTTCATTGACAAAACAGGCGATTCAACGTATACTTCAGAAAAACAAGTCATTCTTTGATTCACAAATCGGAGCAAAACATGAAACACGACCTTTACAAACTGGCGGATCAGTACCATCTGAACGCCAACGAGCAGCAGCTTCTGCAGGCAGTGCTGGAAACCGCAAAAAACGGCGGTCAATGCAGTGTGCGGGAGTTTGCAGCGCAAAACTACACTTCCCCGGCCGCCGTGATCCGGCTGAGCAAAAAGATGGGCTATACCGGCTACACCGATATGATCTACCGCATCGGTTTTCTGATTCAGAACGAGATTGACAACAAAAACCATGCCTCCGACATCACCGCCTTTATCGGAGATATCCCCGAAGAAAAGATGCACCGCTTTGTGGAGCTGCTCCACGAAAACCGCCAAAAGCCCATCCTTGTGACCGGCACCGGCTTCTGTGCCCCTTTGCAGGAATTTCTGGTGCGGAAGCTGCTGGTTCTGGGCTACTGCGCCATCGGTTCCAACAGCTATGAGGTCTACGAAAGCGGTGCGCTGAATGCCGGGTTGGTCATCGCCATCAGCAAAAGCGGAAAGACCGATACCATCCTGAAACCGGTGCAGGACTCCTTTGCACAGCATCGGAGCATCATTGCCTTTGTAGGTGCCGACAATTCTCCCATTGCCCGCTGTGCGGACCCGGCCTTTGTGCTGCTGGACGACAAGATGCTGGACGACCGGAACCTTACCGCCAACTATTTCTACGCGCGCGTTCTGATCACCTTTGAATATCTCATGGACCTTGTTCTGGAAAAGGATGAGCATCCGAACGGAAAGGAAGGGCAGTGAGCGTTTTTTGCGCCTGAAAATACGGTTTCTTCTTTCAGTGCCATCAGAAAAGCCGCCCCGGCAATCCGGAGCGGCTTTTTCAGGTGCAGATATAATTAGGAAGAGAAGGAAAACGTTGTAATCAGATGCCAGCAGCAGCGTTCTGACCGGCAAGGCGGCCAAAGGTAGCGCTGCGGCCTGCGGCGGCACCTGCCATCAGGCAGGGATAGCTGCCGGAGAAGTAGTTGCCGCTCATGTCACCGATGACATACAGACCGGGAATGGCCTTGAAGTCGTGATCGATGGCGTGCATATTGTCATCGATCTGGATGCCGTCCATGGTGCAGATCAGGTAGCCGCCGGCCTGACGGACACCGTAGAAGGGTGCCTCGCTCAGGGTGGAGAGGCGGTAGCTCTCCTTGCCGAAGTCCTCGTCCTCGCCCTTGGCGGCCAGCTCATTGTAATGGTCCACCGTAGCGGTAAAGGTCTCCTTCGGCAGACCCAGCTTGTCGGCCAGCTCCTCGATGGTGTCGGCCTCCACAATGTAGCCCTGATCCTGCAGGTCGGCGTTCATAGCCTGCACATAGCCCATGGGGAACACCGGGTTCGTACCGTTGACATGGGGGTACAGACGGCTGCAGCCGTGGGTAGCAAACTTTTCGCAGTCCTCGGCATACTTGCTGTCCCACACGGTGCAGTAGGTGTGGTAGGGCTGGCTGGCGGCAGCGTGCAGCACCAGATCGTAGGGCATATACTCGTTCATGAAGCGCTCACCCTTCAGGTTCACCTTCAGGAACGGCTGGCTGCCCATCCAGAACAGCGCACCATCGCTGGCCTTGCCGTACTCGCCGGTCTGGTCCGGCTTGATGGCACCGCGGTCGAAGATCATGGAGGTGTGGGTGGTGTCCATGATGGCACCAGCCCACAGACACGCCTTAATGCCGTCGCCCTTTGCGCCGGGCTTGGAGTAGTTAATGCAGGTCTGCTCCACGCTCTGGGGCTGCAGGGCGTTCATCATGGCGTCGTTTCCGCTGTAGCCGCCGCAGGCAAGGATGACGCCCTTGGAGGCGTTGTAGCGCACATACTCATCGCTGGCATTCTTGGCGATGAGGCCGGTCACACGGTCGCCGTCCTTTTCCAGCTTGACCATGGTGATCTCGTACTGCACCTCCAGACCATCGGCCTCGGCGTGCTTGAGCACGGCATCCATGGTCAGCTGCTCGCTGTATTCCTCGCCATACTGGGTGCTGTGGCCCACATCCAGAACCTCGTAATTGTCGCCCTTGTGCTTTTCGTCGATCTCGTGGCGGAAGTCGATGCCGCTTTCGGCCAGAACATCCGTGAACCAGTCCATGGTCTCGCCGCTCTTATCAGCCCAGACCTGTGCCAGACTGCGGCGGGTGTAGCCCTGACTCCAGTTGCACAGGTAGCGCACGGCGTCCTTCTTGCTCACGTCATCGCCGTCCTCCTGCTGCTGCTTGGAGCCGCAGGCTGCCAGCGTATCCCGGATGCCGCTGGCCATATCGTGACCAAACTTCTCGATGAGGATGGTCTTGGCACCAGCCTCGGCGGCAGCAGCAGCAGCAAAGGTACCGGAAGAACCGGCACCCACCACCAGAACATCGCAGTCCACAGTCTGCTTAATATCGCTCTCGGCGATCTCCGGTGCCTCACCCAGCCAGTCGGCGGAGGAGGAAGCCTCCTCGGTGGACTGCTGTGCAGGGTTAATGGCACCGCCGCTGGCCTGCTGGATGCAGTCTGCCACAGCGTTCTGCACGGCCTTGCTGGTAACGGTGGCACCGGTCACGCCGTCGATCTGACTGGTCTGGGCGTTCATGATCTGCTCGATCAGCTTGTCCTTGGCAGCGCCGCCGATGCTCTCGGTCTCGCCGGAGAGATCCAGCTCCACCTTGGTGATGGTGTTGGCGTCAAAGGTGACGGTGGCGGTGATCTCGCTCATGCCCTTGGCAGTAGCGGTGTAGGTGCCGGGAGTGTAGATCCCAGCTGCACTGGAAACGCTGGAGGAGCCGCTGGCTGCATTGCAGGCAGCCAGACCGGCAGCGGTGACACCGCTCATGGCAGCAGCCGCTGCGATCTTCAGAAATCCTTTACGGGAGATCTTTTCCATAATAATTTCTTCCTTTTCTTGCTCGTATCTTCGTATCGACAAAAATCCATTGCCGTTCTTGTTAAAAATATCACATTTACAGGAAAAGAAAAAGGAGTTATAATATCCCTATGGGTATCAAGTAAAACTTGCGTTTTGCAAAAAGGAGCACACCATGACCATCCAGCAGCTGCGCTATTTTCTGGCGCTGTGCGAAGATTTGAATTACACCCACACCGCCGGGCGGATGTACCTGTCCCGGCAGGCTTTGCGGCTGAGCATTGCCGCACTGGAGGAAGAACTTTGCGGCAAGCTGTTCGTCAACACCCGCAATCATCTGGCTCTTACTGAAAAAGGCGAGCGGTTCCGGGCACAGGCTGCGCCGGTGGTGCAGCAGTTCGATGCCCTGTGTGAGCAAGCCTATCAGGACATCCGGTCTGCTCCGCTACGGCTGGGCATCAGCGTAGCTCTGGTGCCGGACTATCTGCCCAATCTGGGAGAGGTGCTGGAAGCATTCCGGCAGCAGTACCCCGGCATCCCCTTGAAGCTTGTTTCCCTGTCCAACGACGAAGTCTCAGTGCAACTGCAACGGGGCGCACTGGATGCCGGGCTGGTGATGGACTTAGGCGGCTGTGCCGCAGGGCTTGCACGCACTGCCCTCTCCCAGCATACCGCCGCCGTCATGGTCTCCCGCAGCAGTCCACTTTGGGAGCGGACACATCTTGCACCCGCAGAGCTGGATGGGCAGACCCTGCTGGTGCCCGGTTTTGCCCCGGATGCCCTGGCACCGCTGTGGCAGGCGCTGCAGGAAAGCGGCGCGCACCCGCAGCTGGAGATCGGCGAGCGATTCTATCAGGTGCTCTACCGCACACAGGAACAGAATTGTGTTTCTCTGAACCGTTTCGAGAAATCTTCCAGCAACCAGATGTCCAATGTCCGGGATGTGGTATTAGACGGTCTGCCGCCTATTTGTGCCGGATTTCTCCGCCCTAAAAAGCAGCATAACGCCTGCGTGGAGCTGCTGTGCCGCTTTTTGCAGGAGCGGCTGAAGTTCTGAGGGTCGGAATGGTATAGATGCTTCCGGATAAGCCCGGAAGCTTGCAGCCGGCATCGCCTTGCCCGCAAAGTGCTGACGCAAAAGACCCCCGGCCTGACAGAGCAGACCGGGGGCAAGGAAGTATCTCCGGGGATATCACATGGTAAACTGGATGGCGCAGAAGGCCGCGTAGATGCACAGCAGGATAATGCCCTGTGCACGGGACAGCTTGCCGCGCTTCAGTGCGGGAAGGGTCATGATCGCCATGACAGCCAGCATGACCGGGATCTCCAGCACAAGGCTGGAATTGATGCCGAACAAAGTAGAGCTCTGCGGCACGGTGAAGGGTGCCAGCGTGACGGACACGCCGCTGACCAGCACCAGATTGAACACGTTTGCGCCCACGATGTTGCCAAGGGACAGATCGCTGCAGCCCTTGACCAGCGAGGTGATGGCGGTGACCAGCTCCGGCAGGGAGGTGCCCAGCGCCACAAAGGTCAGCGCAATGACTGACTCCGGCACGCCCAGTGCCTGTGCGATGAGGGTGCCGTTATCCACCAGCAGGTTTGCGCCCAGTGCAATGAGCACCGCGCCAAGCACCAGCAGCACCAGCGTTTTGGCAAGGGACATTTCCTCCCCGGCGCTTTCAGCCTCGGCCTCCGCTTCGGCGGCGGCAGGGGCTTTTTTCATCTGCAGTACGTTTGCCACCATGTAGGCCACGAACATGGCCAGCATCACAAAACCCAGCGGGCGGGTGAACTCGCCCATGGCGTAGGCAGCCACGCAGTAGATGGCGGCTGCGGCAAAGAAGAAGGCTACCGGCACCCGCAGGGTCTTGGGGTCCACCTTGCCCGGACGGACAGCGATGGTGATGGCGGCGATCAGGGCAGAGTTGCAGATGACCGAGCCGATGGCGTTGCCGTAGGCGATCTCACCATGGCCGGACACAGCGGACATGGTGGACACCATGACCTCCGGCAGGGTGGTGCCGATGGACACCACCGTTGCGCCGATGAGCAGCTCCGGCAGGTGGAACCGCCGGGCCAGTGCCGAAGCACCGTCCACGAACCAGTCGCCGCCCTTGATCAGGAACAGCAGGCCGACGATAAATAGCAATACAGGAACCAGCATAATTATTCTCCTCTGAATTTTCGCGGGGGGTGAACCCACAGAACCGGGAACGGATCGCTCCATCCCCGGTTCTGCACAAGATCGGTCAGTTGGCGTTATTTCTGCATGATGTGGATGGCAAAACCGCCGTACTCGCCGTCAAGATATACGTTCTTGATGCGGCCGTCCTCAAAATAGGCGGCAGTCTCCATGCGGAAGCGAAAGCCATTTTCCTCCAGCTCCTCCATCGCAGCCTTCAGGTCGGGGGTGCGCATTGCGATGTGGCCGTTCTTGCCCAGAAAGGGGCTCTTCATGCACTCAAAATAGCTGCCGGCAAACTCGGACTTCTGTCCGTGGCGGGGCTCTAAATTGAACAGCTTGCACAGCAGCAGCGCCAGCTGCTCGGCCTCGCCTGCGTTGTCGGTGTTGATGCCGACATGCTCCAGCTCAAACGTGTTTTTCATTTGGTGTTTCTCCTGTTACTTCATGGGGAAGATCAGCACAGCGCCCACCGTCAGCGCCAGCAGACGGATGAAGTACTGCGGAATGGTGAACTTCCAGAACTCGGTGATCTTGTAGTCACCGGCGCCCATGATCATGGCGGGCATACCGTCAATGGGCAGGAAGTGTCCGCACCAGCCGGAGACCACGATAGCGGCAGCGGCTGCGGTGGGATCCAGACCCAGATTGACGCAGGTGGCAATGGCCATGGGAGCAAAGACGTACACGGTGCCGATGGTGGAACCGGTCAGGGTTGCCAGCACACTGGTCAGGATGCAGAAGGCGAAGATCAGCACGAAGGGGTTGACGTTGGTGCCCAGCATCTTGGCAACGGTCTCGCCGACCAGACTGGTCAGGCCGGTGTTGCCCAGCGCATCGGCGATGCCGATGACGCCTGCGGACATCAGGATGATGGGTGCGCTGATGGAGTTGCGGATCTCGTTGAAGTCCATGACGCCGGAGATCAGGATGACGCCCACAGCCAGACCAGTGATGGCGTAGCCTGCGTCACCGATCTTGCTCTGCAGGATCATGCCCACAACGGCGAGCACAAAGCTGAAGTAGGTGATGAGCTCCTGATTCTTGGTCAGAGCGACCTTCTGCTCACCGGCGTGGAGAGCCTCTTCCTTGGCCTCGGCAATGGGGTGGTCAGGCATGATCTTGTAGGCCAGGATGCACCACACCAGGAAACCGATGGACAGGCACAGGTTGACCAGAGAGAACTTGACCAGATTGACGTTTGCCACAACGCCAGCGCTTTCCAGAACAGCGATCACGATGCCGTACTGCAGAGCAGTGTTGAAGGGCAGCAACGGGTGGTTTGCTGCAAAGCCCGCAGGCATCAGGACCTTGGACGGGGGCAGCTGCTTGGAGTAAGGCAGGGTGGACAGCAGACCGATGACCAGCACATAGTAGGCGGTGGAACCGGTGCCGAACAGGCTGCAGCCCAGCATGACGATGAGAATCAGCAGGACGTAAGCCTTAAAGCCGCCCTTGCTTGCCATGTTGAAGATGGTCTGCTTGAACTTGACGATGAAGCTGGTTTTCTGCAAAGCCGCAATGATGGCCATGAAAGATGCCAGCATGACGATGGTGGGGTTTGCGAAGCCGCCGAAGGCGGTCTTGATGTCGGTAACGCCGAACACCACCAGCAGCAGCAGCGCCAGCAGCGGGGGTGCACCGAAGGGCAGTTTATCCACCATGATCAGGATGATCATGAGGACGGTCACTGCCAGAGCAATGATCATGGGAAGTGTCATAGAACGTTTCCTCCTTTTTTGTTTCCGCAGTCCCTGTTGTGCAAGAGCCCGACCCTTTGCACAATTCTGCTGCGGCTTTCTTGATTAAAAGTATATAGTTTTCCGCCGTGTGTCACAATCATTTTTTGGCTTGTTGCGTTCCTTTTTGAAACATATTCAGAATTTGTTCAATTTCTCTGCCACAATGTGTCGCATCTTGAAACACATTGCGGTTAGTTTTGGCTGATTCGTTACTTTTTGGAACGGAGATGTGCCTCTTCCCAAAGGGGAGGGCTGAACCCTCTCAGTCACGCCTGACGGCGTGCCAGATTCCCCCTTTTGTCGCTGCGCGACATCTTCCCCCGACCGGGGGAAGTCTTTCCTCTCAGGGGGAGCTTCATCAGTGCTTACCGGCAGATGCGTAAAAGCTCCCCCCTCGGGGGAGCTGGCGAACGTAGTGAGCCTGAGAGGGTTGGCTCCCTCCCCGAGGGAGCTGGCAAAACCGTCAGGTTTTGACTGAGGGAGTTCGACCCGAACCAGAAAAAGCCGCCGCACCGTACGGGGTGCAGCGGCTCTCTCTGGAAGAAAATGAAGAATTGGTTGGGATGAGGATAACTTAGTTGGCGCGGCCGGTCATCTTGACCGCATACTTGATGGCGTTGACAAGGCTCAGCTCGTTGCCGTTGCCCTTGCCGGCGTGGTAGAAGTCGGTGCCGTGATCCACGCTGGCGCGGATGATGGGCAGACCCAGCGTGACGTTGACGCCCTCCACGGCCTTCCACTCCTGCTTTTCGCGGTCGTAGACAAAGCCCACGGTCTTGAGCGGGATGTGACCCTGATCGTGGTACATGCACACCACGATGTCATACCAGCCGCCGATGGCCTGCGAGAACACGCTGTCCGGCGGGCAGGGGCCCACGACGCCGGTGATGCCCTCGGCCTTGGCAGCCTCGATGGCGGGGGTGATCTCCTCGATCTCCTCCCGGCCGAACAGGCCGTTCTCACCGCAGTGGGGGTTCAGGCCGGCCACGGCGATGCGGGGGTTCTCGATGCCCATGTCCTTGCAGGCCTTGTTGGCGATCTCGATGACCTCCAGCACGCGGTCCTTCTTGACCCGGTCGCAGGCCTCCCGCAGGGAAACGTGGGTGGAAACGTGCACCACCCGCAGGTCGTGATGTGCCAGCATCATGGTGTACTTCTTGGTGTGGGTGTAGGTGGCGTAGATCTCGGTGTGGCCGTCAAAGTGGGTGTAGCCGTCCGACTTTTCGCCGTGGTAGTACTCCAGCGCCTTGTTCATGGCTTCCTTGTTCAGGGCGTTGGTGCAGGTGGCGTCCACCTCGCCGGCCATGGCCAGCTCAATGACCTTTTTCACGCACTGGAAGGCTGCGTTGCCGCCCTCCACGCTGACCTTTGCCATCTCGAACTTGCTGATGTCCTCGATCAGATCCAGATGCAGCACATCGATGGTGCCGGGGGTGAACAGGGCATCCGACACCTTCTCGCAGCGGTGGATGACGATGTCCTCGCGGCCAACGAACTTCTTGGCCTGCTCCATCACCTTCACATCGCCCACAACGATGGGGCGGCAGTAGCTGTACTGCTCCGGGTCAGCCAGAGCCTTGATGGTGATCTCCGGGCCGGAACCGGCGGGATCGCCCATGGTAATACCGACAATGGGTTTATTCATAACAGCCTTCTCCTTGCTTCAGCGCGTTTCAGTGCAGACCCTTGGCCTCGTTCTCGGCCAGAACCTTCTTGATGGCCTCCATGCCCTCTTCCGGCACATAGTTGAAGGGTGCGCGGCACTTGCCCACGGGGTGACCCTGCAGGGCAACGGCGGTCTTGATGATGGTGTTGGGGTTGCCGTACTTGAAGGTCTGCTGCAGGATGGCAATGGCGTCCTGTGCAGCCTGTGCGCCCTCCAGATCCCCGGCCTTGAAGCAATCGTAGATCTTGGCAACGGTCTCCGGCCAGATGTTGGCGCGGCCAGCAATGCCGCCTGCACCGCCCTCTTTCAGGCAGGTCAGGATAGCGCCGTCGTTGCCGGCCAGAATGGCAACTTCCTTGTCCAGCTCGCGGGTCAGGCGGATGTAGGCCTTCAGGTTCTCGATATCACCGCTGGAATCCTTTGCGCCCACGATGTTCTCCACGTCGCGGCACAGCGCCTGCACGGTCTCGGGCAGCAGCTTGTTGCCGGTGCGGGCGGGGATGTTGTACAGGATGATGGGCAGGTTGACGGCCTTTGCCACAGCGGTGTAGTGGTCGTACAGCTCCTTCTGGGAGGCCAGTGCAAAGCTGGGGGTGATGATGGACAGTGCATCTGCGCCCAGCTCCTCGGCACGCTTGCTCAGACGGATGGTCTCGGCGGTGGTGATGCAGCCGGTGCCTGCGTAGACCGGTACGCGGCCCTTTACCTGATCGATGACAGTGGCAAGGATCTCTTCCTTCTCCTGGAAGGACAGGGCGTAGGCTTCGCCGTTGGTGCCCATGGGGAAGATGCCGTGCACGCCGCCTGCCAGCAGGCGCTCCACCTGCTCGCGCAGAGCCTGATGGTTGACCGTCTGCTCGGGGTCATTGTTCATGGGGGTGATTACGGGAGGGATGATGCCCTTGATATCGCTGGTCTTCATAAGTCTTTACTCCTTTTCTGTTACATGATCTCCTGATACAGCTTGCGTGCGTCGTCGGCGGTAACGGGGCGCATATTGTTCACCAGCAGGCGCTGCACCTGCATACCGGCGTTGACCAGACCTTCCAGATCCTCGGCAGGCACGCCGAACTCCTTGAGGCTGGTGGGGATATCCAGATGCTTGACGATGTGCTCCAGACGGGCGATCATCCATGCAGTCTTTTCCTCCACGGTGGTGCAGGTCTTTTCCTCGTGGCAGCAGCGGTCATAGGCGGCAGCCAGACGCTCGCGCACAGCGGGGTGTTCGCTGTTGAAGCGCATGACCGGCGCCAGCAGGATGGCGTTGGATACGCCGTGTGCGATGTGGTACTTGCCGCCCAGCGGGTAGCTCAGTGCGTGCACAGCGGTGGTGCCGGAAGCGGTGATGGCCAGACCGCCGTAGTAGGCTGCGATCTGCATCCGGTTCTTCTCGGCCATGGCCTCGGGGTCATCGCAGGCCTTTTCGATGTTGTTCAGGATCAGGTCCAGGCCTTCCAGTGCGTACAGGTCGCTGAAGGGGTTGGCCTTGTTGCTGGTAAAGCACTCGATGCAGTGTGCCAGCGCATCCACGCCGGTAGCGGCTGCGATCTTGCGGGGCAGGTTCTTGATCATGCGGGCGTCCAGAATGACGTAGTCCGCGATCATGTTCTCGTTGACGATGCCCACCTTCAGTTCCTTTTCGGGCACAGCCACGATGGCGTTGGGGGTGACCTCGGCGCCGGTACCGGCGGTGGTGGGGATCAGCACGATGGGCACGCACTTCTGTGCCATGCCGGGGTTATCCAGCAGCTCCTTCACGCCGTAGGCGTCGGTCACCAGCACGCTTGCCAGCTTGGCAGCGTCCATCACGGAGCCGCCGCCGCAGGCCACGATGAGGTCTGCACCGGAGACCTTGAACTCGTCCACCAGCTTCTGCACAGCCATGTAGCTGGGCTCCGGGGGCAGCTCGTCCAGCACATAATACTCTGCGCCGGAGGCCTTGACAGCCTCTTCGGGCAGGGCAAACAGGCCTGCGCCCTCAATGCCCTTATCGGTGAACATAGCTACCTTTTTTGCGCCGCGCGCCTTGATGATGGCGGTGATATTGTCCATGGCGTTCTCGCCGCCGTAAACTGCGTGCGGCATTTTAAGATTGTACTGGGTCAGCATACTGATCAACCTCCTGAATGATGTTCTGATCTATAAAAAGGATGAAAATTCCGAAAAGCTTTTTCAGCGGCTCTTGGCTGCGGTGGGGTTATACAGACCCACGGTCTCCCGCTTTGCGCCCAGCACGTCCTGCTCCGAGAAGCGGACGTACTTGATGCCCTGCCGGGTGCGGGCAGCGTAGGCCAGATGCAGCATGCCGTCCCGTCCCTGCATCAGGTAGGGGTACTCGTACTGCTTGTTGTTGGTCTTGTTCTCATCGCCCATGTAGCCCTCGCCGCGCTCCATCCAGCGGATGATGGGGAAGGTCAGGCCGCCGTCCTCGGAGAGCGCCACCGCCACCGGGCAGCGCAGACCGGGCCATGCAGCCTTGCCGGGCACGGGGTTGGGGGTGCAGGTGGGGTTGTAGGCAATGGCGATGCGGCCGCTCTGCAGCTTGACCGCGCTGATGCTGGAGTTGTTGTTGGGCAGCGGGGTGGGTGCGGGCACGCTCCACGTTTCGCCCCAGTCAAAGGACTCGCTGCGGTGGATGCGGTAGGCTTCGCGATTGCGCATGAACGCCACCAGATGCCCCGGCTCCAGCTCGATGACATTGGCGTGGACGTGGCCGTTGCTGCCGGGCATCATGACCATGCGCCAGGTCTTGCCCTCGTCGTCCGAGATACGGAAGGCGGTGGGGTCGCCGGAAAGGCCCTCGGCAGAGTCGGTACACAGCCAGTTGGCAAAGATCCAGCGGCCATTGGACAGCACCTGAATGGGCTGACGGCAGAAGGTGCCTTCCTCCGGGAACACGGTGGTGTAATCGCCCCATGTTCTGCCGCCGTCGGTGCTCTTCTGGCAGCGCACCACAGCGGTGAACTGCATATTGTCCTTACCCTCTACGCGGTCCAGCTGGGCGGTGTACATCGCCCACACGGCGTTGTCCGGGCCGTAGAACAGCGAGGGGTTCTGCTCGCTGCGGGTGGGGTCGCCGGAGATATCCACCGGCTCCAGCCACTTGGTGCCGTCATGCGGCAGCACCGAGCAGATGATGTGCACATCTGCGCTGCCCTCATAAGTACCGGCGAACCAGCAGCAGAGCAGATCGCCGTTGGGCAGCTCCACCATGGCGGGTGCGTGGGCGGTGGGCCAGCCGCCGGTGGGCAGCAGGGCCTCCAGCGTGCCCATCTCCTCGTTCTCGTACACAGTGCCGTCCCAGGTCAGGCCGGGCAGTTTTGCATAGGTCATGGTCGTTCTCCTTCTGTTACATTTATCTTCCGTTCCAGCCGCAAAGGGCTGTCTGCTTCCATTCTCAATGCTTTGCAATGCGGTCTGCCAGCTCCACCAGCAGATCCTCCTGCCCAAAGCCGCCGGACTTGGTGATCACATAGCGGGTGCGCCCCTGATAGGTGAACCGCGCCAGCACGATGCCGCTTTCCAGCTCGCACACCGGTTCCAGCTCCCGTGCGCCCACACTGTTCATGCATTGCAGCAGGGTGTCGCCGCCGGTGAGCAGCAAAGTGCCCAGATGCTCGCTGCTGAACAGTGCCCCGAACATCTGCCCGACGCTGCCGGAAATGCCCACTCGCAGGCCGTCCAGATCAATGCCGCGGGCGGCGGCGTAGTCGGCGGTAAGCTGGTTGCCCCCAGCGTCGTTGGTCTCGATGATGCAGCGGGGGTTTGCTGCCAGCATGGCTTCAATTTCTGCCAGCGCAGCCTTGCCGTCGGCGCTTGCCCAGTAACCGGGCTCCAGCTTCTGCCGGGGGGTCAGCCGCAGGCGGGTGAAACCTGCCTTTTCGGCGGTGTCCATCTGCCGCAGCGTGATGGGGTTCACGCTGCCGCAGAGCACCAGCAGCCGGGGGTCCAGCTGCGGGGTCTCGACCACGCTGCCGTCCGAAAGCCCCAGCAGCTCCGGCAGAAAGGCAGCAAAGCCTGCGCAGCCTGCCAGCACCGGGGGCGTTCCATTCTGGAACAGCTGCCGTCCGGTAGTTTCCAGATCTGCGGCGGTTGCAGCGTCATACACCAGAATGCCGGTCTTGTCCGCTGCCACCTCGCCGGGGCGCAGGCTCTGTGTGGGGACATCGGTCTGCAAATGGATCAGCTTTGTCACCTCGGCGCAACGCACCGGCTCGAAGGGGTCGATGCCGAAGGGGCTTTCGTTCACCGGCACGCCGTTGATGTAATGGACGCCCTTTTCGGTGGTGCGTCCGATCTGCGGGAAGGCCGGCAGAAAGGGCAAATTGCGCGCGCCGCTTGCCTTGAGCAGGGCGGCAAGCTCTGCGCCGATGTTGCCGCGCAGGGCAGAATCCGTCTTTTTATAGATGCAGCCCACGCCGTTTTCCACCGCGCTGCGGGTCAGCTCTTCAACAGCCTTGGCAGCCTTTGCGGCGGGCAGATGCCGCGTTTCGGTATCCACCACCAGCACGGTGCTTTTGCACGCGGAAAGGTCTGCCTGCCCCACCACGACCTGCGTGGGGATGCCGTGTGCCGCAAGCTGTACGCCGGTATCCAGCGCACCAGTAAAATCATCTGCAATCATCAGCAGGCGAAGCATTGTTCGTGCCCCCTCACTTGTTTTTGTGCTTTCATTATGCCGTATCCGGCAGGGGATTGCACCCCGCGCAAGGGGCAAAAGCGTTTCATTTTAGCACGTTTTCAATTTTCTTTCCATTTTAAGGGCGAAAGTGTTCTATTTTGAAACCGCATTCTGTTTTCTTTTTGAACCATACCGATTATAATAGTTTCAAAGAGAAACATGGAGGGACGTTTTATGGTCGAAACTCACACCCGCATTCTGGGCATTGCCCCCTACGACGGAATGCGCACCGCCATGGAGCAGGCGGCGCAGGCCTACCCCAACGTTGAGCTGGAAGTGTACACCGGCGATCTGGAAGAGGGACAGGCCATCGTGCAGAGCATAGCACCCAACAGCTACGACTGCATCATCTCCCGCGGCGGCACCGCCACCCTGATCCGGCAGGTGACCGACCTGCCGGTGGTGGATATCCATATCTCGGTGTACGACGTGCTGCGCACCATGAAGCTGGCGGAGAACTACACCAGTCTGTACGCCATCGTGGGCTTTCCCAGCATCACCGAGCCCGCCCACACCCTTTGCAGCCTGCTGAACTTTGATCTGGACATCCTTACCGTCCGCAGCGCCGAGGAGGTGCGCCACACCTTGGAGCGGCTCAAGCAGGGCGGCTACCGGATGGTGGTCTGCGACATGGTCACCCACACCATTGCCCGGGAGATGGGCTTTGACGCCTTTCTCATCACCTCCGGCATCGAAAGCCTGCACAGCGCCATCGATCAGGCGGTGAACATCAGCACATGGTTCGGCCAGCTGCGGCAGGAGAACCTGTTTTTGCGCAGCATCACGCAGGAGCAGGGCGGCCGGGTCGTTGTGATGGAACCGGACGGCAGCCTGTACTATAATAATATGAAGGACATCTCCCCGGAGCTGCACCGCTGTTTGCAGTCCCATCTGCGGGAGATCCCCGCCACGGGCAGTTTAAAGTTCTACTACACCGAGCGCAGCCAGCTGTACAGCATCACGGCACAGGTGCTGCTGATGAACAATGTGCAGCGGTACCTGTTCTACTGCGTGCCCTCCCGCATCCCGCTGCATTCCAGCCGCCCGGGGCTGCGGTCGCTGAATCAGGGCGAGTGCGAATATCTTTTCTCCAACAGCTTTTACAGCCTGAGCGGCGCCATGGGCACGCAGGATGCCGAGATCAACGCCCTTGCCGCCGTGCGTCAGCCCCTGTTCATCTGCGGCGAGCCGGGCACCGGCAAGGAACAGATCGCCCGGTATCTCTATCTGCACAGCGCACTGGTAAACCGCCCCCTCGTGGTGGCAAACTGTGCTTTGATGAACGATAAATCCTGGGATTTTCTGCTCAACCACTATAACTCGCCCCTGAACGCCAACGGCAACACGGTCTACTTCCAGAACTTTGAGGCCATCCCGGAGCAGTGGAGCACCGAGCTGCTGGCCGCCATTGAGGAGACCGGCCTTGCCCGCCGGGTGCGGCTGCTGTTCTCCCGCTCGGTGCGCCCGGAGGAGCCGGTCTCGCCGGTCACCCGCCGGTTCATCGAGCGGCTGGGCGCGCTGACGCTGGAGTTGCCCCCGCTGCGCAGCCGGTCGGACGAGATCCCGTCCCTTTCCAGTCTGTACCTGAACAGCCTGAATCTGGAGCTGGGCAAGCAGATCTCCGGCTTTGAGCCCCGCGCCATCGAGATGCTGCGGCAGTACCCGTGGCCGAACAACTACACCCAGTTCAAAAACCTGCTGCGCTCCCTTGCCACCCTGACGAACGGCCCCTACATCCGCAGCAGCAGCGTGGCCGACCTGCTTTCCAAGGAGCGCAGCCTGCGCAGCGCCCCGGCAGCCCACCCGGCGGCGGTGGTCAGCACCGACACCTCCCGCACGCTGGAAAGCATCATCGGCGAGGTGGTGCAGCAGACGGTCGCCGCCCATGGCGGCAACCGCGCCGCTGCCGCCCGGCAGCTGGGCATCAGCCGCACCACCCTGTGGCGGTATCTGGGCAAGCTGGAAAACGGCGAGAACCCTGAAGCATAAAAATACACCCCGGAAGCTGTGCGTTTCCGGGGTGTTGACTTCCTCGTAGAAGGTGCGGCAGCTTTCTTTTTTGTGCGAGCACCCATCCTGAACTTTCCTACAAACAAAATAGGAAAATATGAATTTTCTATTGACAATCGCCCGGAAGGGGAGTATACTCCCTTCAAACAACAAAACATACATAACGTGTGGGTTTGTAGAGATTGGAGAGAGCTATGAACAGACGAATGTGTTGTCAGACGAAAACGAAGTGAACCAACAAACAAAAGAAAGGGTAACGTTTTATGTCTGTCGAAATTTTGGATCTGGGCGCACTGGCGCTCACCGCAGTATTTTTTGCATTGCTGTATTATCTGCACAAGAAAAAGCACGTTGATTTTGGCGTGCGCACCATTCTGGCTGTGGGTCTTGGCCTGATTGTGGGTCTTGTGTTTAAGGGACACCACACTTACGTAGCAGCCGTAGGCGCTATTTACGCCCATGTGGTCTCCGCCGTGGTCATTCCGCTGCTGATCTTCAGCATCATTTCCAGCATCACCAATCTGGGCAATTCCGTCCGCCTGAAGCAGATCGGTCTCAAGACCGTGTTCTTTCTGGTGCTGAACACCTTCATTGCCAGTCTGATCACCCTGATCGCCGGTGTGGCTACTAACATCGGCAGCGGGGTGCAGTATGAACTGGCCACCGATTACACCGCCAAGGAAGTGCCTACCTTTGTGGATACGGTCATCAGCCTGTTCCCGCAGAATCTGGCTGCGCACTGGTCCAACGGCGAGGTGGTGCCCATTGTGGTGTTCTGCATTCTGGTGGCTGTCAGCTTCAACAAGATCGCAGCCAAGAAGCCCGAAGAAGTAGCACCCTTTAAAAAGTTCATTGACGCCGGCGACCTTGTGATGGGCCGTGTGGTCAGCTATGTGATCTCCTTTACCCCGTATGCGGTCCTTTCTCTGATCGCCCGTGCAGTCAGCCGTTCTTCTCCTGCGGATCTCATTCCGCTGCTCAGCGTTCTGGTACTGGCGTATGTGCTGTGCGGCATTCAGGTCTTTGTTGTGGAAAGCGCCCTGATCAAATTTGTGGGCAAGCTGAGCCCCATCCGCTTTTTCAAGGGCATCTGGCCCGCAGCAACCGTTGCCTTTACCTCCCAGAGCAGTGTGGGCACCATCCCGGTCACGGTCAACCAGCTGACCCGGAAGCTGGGCGTGAATGAGGACGTTGCCGCCTTTGGCGCAAGTCTGGGTGCAAACCTTGGTATGCCGGGCTGCGCGGGCATCTGGCCCACTCTGCTGGCGGTGTTTACCATCCATCTGCTGGGCATCGAGTACACACCTGTGCAGTACGCCTTCCTCGTGGTGCTGGCTGTGGTCGTTTCCATTGGTACTGTCGGTGTGCCCGGCACGGCGACCATTACCGCAACGGCGCTGTTTGCCGCTGCCGGTCTGCCGGTGGAAGCCATCATCCTGCTTTCTCCCATCTCCAGCATCGTGGATATGGCGCGTACCGCCACAAATGTTGTGGGTGCGGCTACCGCCACCACCCTTGTGGCCGCTACCGAAGAGCAGCTGGACACTGCCGTTTACAATGGCACGGCTGAGACGATTGCGGCAGAAGCCTGAGAGGGACATTGAAACTGTTTGCATTATAAATACAATTCAAAAAGAGAAATCAAGAAAAGCACCGGTTTGCACGAGGAAAAGCAAATCGGTGCTTTTTCTTAACAAAAGAAAGAAACCGAATGAAAATATACAGCGTAAATTGAATTAAGAAGGACTTTCAATTAAAATGCTCTTTACGTGAAATACGTTCATGGATTGAAATTGTACAAAAATCATGGGATTTTTTGGGCGTTACGTTAGATAAACCGCAGAAATGAACGCATCCCGCGGACAAATTTTGCAAAACCCCTTTTCTTTTGCGGAAAGGAGCGGTATAATGCCGCCATAGCACAAGGGCGTGCAAA
>CAKTFS010000026.1 GCA_934561115.1 uncultured Faecalibacterium sp.
ACCGGCAACAAGTTCGAGTTCCGTATGCCCGGCTCTGCCGAGAACCTGAGCGACTGCAACACCATCCTGAACACCGCTGTCGCCAAGGAGCTGAAGGGCTACGCCGATGAGCTGGAAGGCGCTGAGGACTTTACCAGCGCAGCCATCGCTCTGGTCAAGCGCACCATCCGCGACCATCGCCGCGTCATCTTCAACGGCAACGGCTACACCGCCGAGTGGGAGGCCGAGGCAGCCAAGCGCGGCCTGCCCAACAAGAAGAATACCCCCGCTGCTCTGCCTGCACTGGTCGAGCCCAAGAACATCGCCCTGATGGAAGAGTTCGGCGTGCTGACCAAGGTGGAGATGGAGAGCCGTTACGAGGTGGAGATGGAGCACTACTCCAAGATCATCAACATCGAGGCTCTGACCATGCTGGAGATGGCCCGCAAGCAGCTGCTGCCCGCCATCAACGCCTACATGAGCGAGGTTGCCAATACCGCCGCCTCCAAGCTGGCTGTCAGCGAGCACATCAGCGTGCGCAGCGAGACCAAGACTTTGGAAAAGCTTTCTTCTGACGCCGATGCCATGAGCGATGCCATCGACACCCTGCAGGATGCCGTGAATGCCGCCAAGGCACTGCCCACCGAGAGCGAGAAGGCCGTTGCCTTCCACGATAACGTTCTCCCGGTGATGGACACCCTGCGCGCCGCTGCCGACGATGCCGAGACCATCTGCGGCGAGGATTACTGGCCTCTGCCCAGCTACAGCAAGATGCTTTACTACGTCTGATCTTCTCACACCAGCGTAAAAAAATAAGCATCCGCCGGCTGCCGGATCAATTAGCCATTCTCCTTTTCCTATTTCTTACACCAGCCCAAAGACCTGCTCCCTTTTTGAGGGCAGGCCTTTGGGCGTTTTATTTGAAAAGCATTTTTTGTAAGGGGGTTATTTATGAGCTATTCCACCCAACAGGATATTCTGGATTTTGTGGAGGACAACAACGTCAAATTTGTGCGGTTTGCCTTCTGCGATATCTTTGGCACCCAAAAGAACATTGCCGTGCTGGCCAGCAACCTGTCCAAGGCACTGGAAGAGGGCGTGTGCTTTGACGGCAGTTCCATTGCAGGCTTTATGCACGTTGAGGAAAGCGACCTTGTGCTGCGGCCGGATCTTTCTACCGTGACCATCCTGCCGTGGCGTCCCACCGAGGGGCGGGTGATGCAGTTCTTCTGCGATGTGGAAAAGCCGGACGGCGCATCCTTTGACGGCAACTGCCGGGGCTTTTTGCGGGATGTGAACCGCAAGTTCAAAAAGCTGGGGCTTACCTGCAACGTGGGCACCGAGTGCGAGTTTTATCTGTTTGAAAAGGACGACCGTGGCCGCCCCACCTGCATTCCCATCGACTTTGGCGGATATTTTGACGTTGCGCCGCTGGATGCAGGCGAAAACCTGCGCCGGGATATCTGCCTGACCATGGAGCAGATGGGCATGGCACCCCAGCACAGCCACCATGAGAGCGGCAACGGTCAGAACGAGATCGACTGCCGCTACGCCGGGCCGCTGAAAACCGCCGACAACGTGATGACCTTTAAGCAGATCGTCCGTGCCATTGCCATGCGCAACGGCCTGCACGCCAGCTTTCTGCCCAAGCCCCTGCCCCAGCAGGCCGGCAGCGGGCTGCACATCAACCTCTCGCTTTACATGGACGGCAAAAACCTGTTTGAGGGCGATATTGCCCCGGACAGCGTAGCAGGCAGCTTTATGGCAGGTGTGCTGGCACACAGCCGGGAACTGACCGTGTTCACCAATCCCCTGCCCAACAGCTACCAGCGCTTTGGCTGTGACGAAGCGCCCCGCTATGTGAGCTGGAGCCGCCAGAACCGCAGCCAGCTGGTGCGCATCCCCATGGTCAGGGGCGACAGCTGCCGCATGGAGCTGCGCAGCCCGGACCCTGCCTGCAACCCGTATCTGGCCATTGGTCTTGTGCTGGCTGCCGGACTGGACGGCATTGAAAAGCGTATGGTCTTGCAGCCGCCGGTGAACCGCAACCTGTTCGATGCCGCCGAGGCTGAGGGACTGGGCCTTGAGACCCTGCCCGCCACCCTTGAGGAGGCGGTGCAGGTAGCCGAGGAGAGCGAGTTCTTGCGCAAAGTTCTGCCGGAGGGGCTTTCTAAGCGCTATTTCTCGGAGGAGCTCAAGCGCTGCACCGCATTGCGGAGTGCGCCTGACCGGGCCGAGCACGAGCGCGTCTACTATTTTAACGCCATCTGATCCCTGCCTGCGCAGGAGAAAGGAGTGCGGAAAATGGGACGCGCACTGATCGTAAGCGCCGGCGCCAGCTCCAATGAATATATTGCTGCGCGGCTGTCTGAAATAGGTTACAGCCGCCCGGTGATCATTCCCAGCGGAGCCGAGGCGCGGCGCAGAATGTCGGAATCTGATTTTGAGTTGATCGTGGTCAACGCTCCCCTGCCCGATGAGTTCGGGCACGAATTGTGCATCACCGCTGTGGAGCAGACCGATGCCGGTGTGGTCTTTCTGGTAAAGGCCGCACAGGCCGAGCAGCTGCTTGCCCCCCTGAACGAGCAGGGGGTGCTGCTGCTGAGCAAGCCCTTCACCACCCCGTTATTTTTGCAGGCCATGCACATGGCAGCTGCCGGCAACCACCGCTTGCAGCGTCTGCGGCAGGAGAACGCCCGCCTGCAGGACAAGATCGGGCAGCTGCGGCTGATCAGCCGGGCAAAGTGCTGTCTGGTAGAGCACGCCCACATGACCGAGGCCGAGGCGCACCGCTACCTTGAAAAACAGGCCATGGACACCCGCCGCGACCGCGCCGAGGTGGCGCAGGAGGTGCTGGAGGAATACGCTGACAGAAGCGAATGAGAAACAGGGCTTCTCCCCGCACCCGCAGGGAAAAGGGTGCGCCGGGAGCGAGCCTTTTATGGGAAGGTTTTATTTTACGACAGAGGAAGGTATATTTTTATGGCAAAATTTATTTTTGTGACCGGCGGCGTGGTCTCCGGTCTGGGCAAAGGCATTACCGCTGCATCTCTGGGCCGGCTTTTGAAGTGCCGCGGCCTGAAAGTGGCCAGCCAGAAGCTGGACCCCTATGTGAACGTAGACCCGGGCACCATGAGCCCGCTGCAGCACGGCGAGGTGTTCGTGACCGATGACGGCACCGAGACCGATCTGGATCTGGGCCACTACGAGCGTTTTATCGACGAGAACCTGAACAAATACTCCAACCTGACCACCGGCAAGGTGTACTGGAACGTGCTGAACAAGGAGCGTCAGGGCGCGTATCTGGGGCAGACGGTGCAGATCATCCCCCACATCACCAACGAGATCAAGAGCTACATCTACAATCTGGCCTCCTCCACCGAGGCGGATGTGGTCATTACCGAGATCGGCGGCACCACCGGCGATATCGAGAGCCAGCCCTTCCTTGAGGCCATCCGTCAGGTGGGTCTGGAGCAGGGACGGGACAACTGCTGCTTCATCCATGTGGTGCTGGTGCCCTACATCTCCGGCTCGGACGAATACAAATCCAAGCCTGCGCAGCACTCGGTCAAGGAGCTGCAGGGCATGGGCGTAAGCCCCGACATCATCATCCTGCGCGCAGACGGCAGCGTGGGCAGCGACATCCGCCGCAAGATCAGCACCTTCTGCAACGTCAAGCCGGAGTGCGTCATCGAGAACCTGACCATGCCGAGCCTCTACCAGTGCCCGCTGATGCTGCATACCAACGGTCTGGACGATGTGGTGGTGCAGCAGCTGCATCTGGATGTTCCCCCTGCCGACCTGACCGAGTGGAAGCAGGTGGTCTCCCGCATTGCCACCCGCAGCAAGACCTGCACCATCGCACTGGTGGGCAAGTATGTCAAGCTGCACGACGCTTACCTCTCGGTGATGGAAAGCCTGTACCATGCCGGGTTTGAGAACGACAGTCAGGTGGAGATCCGCTGGGTGGAAAGCGAAGATCTGACCGATCAGGCCGCCTGCAAGGAAGCCTTTGCGGACGTGGACGGCATCATCGTGCCCGGCGGCTTTGGCGACCGCGGCATCGAGGGCATGATCCAGGCCGAGCAGTACGCCCGCGAGAACCGTGTTCCCTGCTTTGGCATCTGCCTTGGTATGCAGATCATGGTCATTGAATTTGCCCGCAATGTGCTGGGCTACAAGGACGCCAACTCCAGCGAGTTCACCCCGGACGGTGCCCACAACGTCATCTCCCTGATGCCGGACCAGCAGGGCAACATCCCCAAGGGCGGCACCATGCGTCTGGGCAAGTACCCCTGCACGGTGGCACCCGGCACCAAGATGGCCGAGTGCTACGGCGAGAGCGAGATCTGGGAGCGCCACCGCCACCGGTACGAATTCAACAACGACTTCCGGCAGGAGATGCAGGACGCCGGGCTGGTCATTTCCGGCACAAGCCCGGACGGCCATCTGGTGGAGACTGTGGAGCTGCCCGGCCGCGACTTCCATCTGGGTGCACAGTTCCACCCGGAGTTCAAGAGCCGCCCCAACCGCGCACATCCCCTGTTCAAGGGCTTTATCGCCGCTGCGCTGCGCTACCGCGCTGCCGCACAGCGGGATATGCTGCATCTGTAACAGCATAATATAAACGGCAAGGCCGCAGCACAAACTACCGTGCTGCGGCCTTGCTTTATAAGACGATTTTAAATACCTTCCGCGCCGTCCTGTCTGGCGTGGTTTGCCTGCTTATTCTCGTACATGCGCTGGTCGGCAATATAACGCACCTGCTGCACATCCACGCTTTCGGCGGGATACAGGGCATAGCCGCAGCTGGCACCCACGCTTACGCTGTTGCCGTCGATCTCGTAGGGCACGGCGACCATCTCGCAGATCATGTCCATCTTGCGGGCGCAAGTCTCCGGCTCCATCTGGCCAAGCAGCAGCAGAGCAAACTCGTCACCGCCCAGACGGAAGGCATAGTCCCGGCTGCGGATGCAGCCCTGCAGCCGCTGGGCAACGCCCTTCAGCAGCTTGTCGCCCACATCATGGCCGTAGGTATCGTTGACCGGCTTGAAGCGATCCAAATCCATATAGAACAGCGCAAAAGGCTGGCTGTGCTGTTCCAGCACCGTCAGCACCCGGTCAAAATAACGCTTGTTCAGCAGACCGGTCAGGCCATCGGTGTTGGCAAGGCTTTGCAGCAGGTGCTGCTTGCCCATATCCTGCGTGATCATCATCACGCGGGTCAGGCGGTCACCCTTCCACGCCATGGGAACGACCGTCATCATGAAAAACGCGCTTTTGTCGCGGGCGGCATATTCCAGCTTGAGGGAATCGTCGTCCGTTTTGATCAGCCTGCGTAGGTTTTCCGGCGCCAGCATCTGGGGGATCTTAGCGTTTTCGCTGTCGGTCAGCACCACATACTTCCGCGATATCTGCTCCAGCATTTGCCGGTAGGAGCCCTCCGGCGGGTACAGTGCTTCCCCGCGCCGCTCGTAGTACTGGTAGCGGTCGCGGTCCAGATCGCACACCGAATAGCGCTCCACAACGCGCGCCATACCCGCAAACATCATATCGCTCTTTTCCCGGCGGCGCTCCAGCTCCCGGCGGCGGTTGCGCTCCGCGTCACGCTGGATCTTTACCACACCTGCCAAGATCAGAAGCCCATGCAGCGTAATGATAAAGATGGTAGCCACCTGCACCCGGCGCATGCCGGCATCCACCACCCCGGTAGGCACGATGCCGATGATGCTCCAATCCATGATGCCCACCGGCTGATAGATCAGGTAATATCTCTGCCCGTTCATGGTGAACAGCACGCAGCCCTCGCCGCCCTGCGGCAGGGTCTGCACCATGGTGTCATAGTAGGGCTGATCCACACGGGCGTTCTGCTGCAAATAATCAAACAGGTTGGTCATCTGCTCGGGGATCTCGGTCTTTGTCTCGGTAGAAAGCACCACATCGCCGTTGGTGCGCACGATATAGCAATCGCTCTGTCCCTCATAGACCATGCTGCTCAGCAGCTTTTCCAGCACGGCGTTGTCGTAGCTGACCACCAGCGCCGTATAGGTAGTGCCGTTCAGCTGCAGCGGCTGCTCCATAGGGATGGCAAACAGGACCTTGCGGATGCCCTGACTGGAGGTATAGCTGGAGATCACCGGCGCGTTTTCGGCATACAGCTTCTCAAAAGCGTCCTTCATGTGCACAGCTGTGCCCTGCCGGCCGGCAGTGGTCCAGAACTCGCACTGTTCGTTGAACAGGTAAAAATCCGTGTACTGCCAGGTAGCTTTTTGGGCGATGTACTCCTGCCACTGCCCTTCCTGCTCCCCCTTCTCCGCAAGGGCGCTCAGGTAACTTTCCCAGTCGTTCAGGATATTCCAGTTGCGCTGGGCAAACATGGTAAAGGTCTTGGCAGACTGCCCATAGGTGGAAAGCAGGTTTGCCGTGCTTTCCTGATAGATTTGCTCCTGTGTATAGGCAGTGTAAACAAGGATGCCGACCAGCATCGCCAGCAGCATCCCTGCCATGAGCAGGATGTTTTTTCGTTTCTTTTTCATAAGGCTTTTCCCCCGGCTGTCCTGCAGCCAGACCCCTTCACAATACGTTCTTCTATCGCAAGGCAAGAAACCAGTGCAACAGTCAACCGCATATTTGCGATATGCAATTCAACGCTGTTGCTGTTGCATTAAAAAGTTGAATTGCTACAAAAGCTTTATCCCAAAGCGCCGTGCACAGGATTTTGCAAAAGTGCACAAGCACCGCATGTCAGCTCCCGCATAAACCAACACTATCCCTAATAACATTATACCATCCTGTCAAAAAGCCTGTCAACACATCCCCGGGGCGATTCGTGTCATTTAAAGGGCGTTTCGTGCCATTTTTCTCAGCCGCTTTTCAGCGCGCATAAAAAACAAAAGACCCGCTGGCCGCGCCTGAAGCTTCAGGGCTGCTGCGGGTCTTTTAGCTGGTGCAGAAGAAGGGACTTGAACCCTCACTCACAAGGAACTGGTGCCTAAAACCAGCGTGTCTGCCATTCCACCACTTCTGCTCATAGAAAAAAGGCAAGTCAAAAACCGACTTGCCTTCTGGTGCGAGGGAGGGGACTCGAACCCCCAAGGATAAACCACACGCACCTCAAACGTGCGCGTCTGCCAGTTCCGCCACCCTCGCATACCTGTTATACAGTTCTCCGGTTTTTGAGGTAGAAAACCGTTGGTGCGGACTGCTTGGATATAGTAACACATTTCCGGCGGTTCGTCAAGTGGTTTCTTTGTTTCTCATAAGTTTTTTTAAGTTTCATATCTATAGTAGCAGCGCAGCGCGCGCTTGCGGGCAATTGCACAGATCATTTGTGCACGGAAAGCCTGCCTGCGGCGCTGCGCCCAGAGCAAAGGAGGGGTTTGTATATGAAACTATTTGTGCGGCGCACCGGTGGGCGCCTCGGGCTATGGGGCGGGCTGCTGGCGGCAGCGCTGGCAGCGTTTGCGGCAGGGTGGCTGGTACCGGCACGCGCACCGGCGGGCTGTAAGCTGAGCGAGCTGACCGCCGCGCCGGACTTCAGCCCCTTTTCCCCTGCCGCACCGGCGGTGGCCGCATCCGATACCGGCACGCCCGCAGCCCCTTCCCTGCCGGAAAAATGGGTCTGCCTGACCTTTGATGACGGCCCCAGCAAGACCACCCCGGCTGTGCTGGCTGCGCTGGATGCCGCCGGGGTGCACGGCACCTTTTTTGTGGTAGCCACCGGCTACAACGAGAAATACCTGCCCCTGCTCACGCAGGCTGCTTCCGCCGGGCACCAGATCGCGCTGCACTCTGCCTCCCACGAATACAGCGACATCTACCGCAGCAGCGCCGCCTACTGGAAGGATATCGCCCTGCTGAAGGAGCGCATTGCCCCCTATGTGGACGCAGAGAGCATCCGGTACCTGCGTTTTCCCGGCGGCAGCACCAATACCGTGAGCCGCCGCTACGGCGGCAAGGGGCTGATGCCGCAGCTGAAGGCTGAAGTAGAGCAGCGCGGCTGGCAGTGGGTGGACTGGAACGTCTGCGCCGAGGACGCCGTGGGCGGGCACCCCAGTGCGGATACCATCTACCGCAATGTGGTGCGGGAGACCGGCGAGCAGACCCATTGCGTAGTGCTGATGCACGACTCTGCCACCACCCACACCACCGCCGAAGCACTGCCGGATATCATCCGATGGTATACGGATAACGGCTATGCCTTTTTGACCGTAGCCGAGGCGCTGCCGCTGGGGTAACGCGCCTTACAGCCATTTTTCAAAGCAGCGCCCCAGCAGCACCCCGGCAGAGACCAGCACCGCCAGCCAGAGCCAGCCTGCACCGCCGGTCACCACCCACCCTGCCGCCAGAATGGCGGCAAAGGTACATACCGGCGGCACAGCGATCCGCAGGATGCGCAGCAGCTTTTCCCGCCGGGCGGGCAGTCCGGCGTCCAGCTGCTCTGGGTGCAGCGCATCGCAGCAGATCTCGTCCCGGTACTTGCCCGGGTTGCGGTAGGCCTTATACGCGATGCCGTCCAGCGAAAACTCCGGGTACATCCCCTCTTTGGTCAGGGCGAAGAGCATTTCCTTTTCCTCTGCATAGGCCTGCAAAGCCGCCGTAAACTCCTGCGGGGTGTTGATGCTGCCCTGCGGGATAAAGAGAAAGTGCTTCTGATGCTGCACCTGTGCCAGCGTGCAGTAATCCTGCAGCCAGCCGGAGAAGAAGCCCTGCTGCGGGGCGGGACTTTCCATGCGGGTCAGGCAGGCGTCCACGTCCAGCGTGTCCGCCTGCGGAGCCTGCCGGGCAAGGTCGGCACAGAACTGCATGGCTGCTGCCAGCTGCGCCGCCTGCTGCTCCAGCACGGTCTGCTGGGCTTGCAGCGCCTGCTGCAGGGGCTGTTCCCCGCGCAGCACCGCCTTGATGGTGGGCAGCGGCACATCCAGCATCCGCAGCATACGGATGAGCTTTAGGGTGCGGACGTTCCCGGCGGTGTAATCGCGGTAGTCGTTGCCCTGCCTGCGCGCCGGTGTAAGAAGTCCTTCTTTTTCATAAAAGCGGATGTTCGGGGCGGACACGCCGCTTTGTTCGGAAGCCTGTTTGATGTTCATTTGCTTCACCTCCGCCCTTACATTACACCTTAAAGCCAGTTGAAGGTCAAGGGTTTTGCAAAAAAACATGGAAATCCTTTTGCTCCCGGTCAAGTTTCTAAAACTGATTTTCACAGTAAAAAGAGCCGCCGCACAAAAATGTGCAGCGACTCTGTAAAAAGATGTTTTTACGATATGTATGTCACGGCCTGTGGCCGTGGCATACATATCTTTTTATTTTTAGTCCGCAGACTGGCAGAACAGACTGAAGGTGCGGTAAGCCATGTACAGGTCGGTCTTATGGATGACCTCGAAGGGAGAGTGCATGGACAGCACAGGCACGCCGAGATCCAGCACCTTGATGCCGCGGTTTGCCACATACTTGGCAATGGTGCCGCCGCCGCCCAGATCCAGACGGCCCATCTCGCCGATCTGCCATGCCACGTTGTTGGCATCCAGCATACGGGTGATGTCGCCCACCAGCTCGGCGTTGGCGTCGCTGGCAGAGCTCTTGCCGCGGCTGCCGGTGTACTTGAAGATGGCAATGCCGCGGCCTGCGTAGGTGCCGTTCTGCTTTTCAAAAGCGCTTGCCCAGGAGGGGTCGAAGGCGGCGGTCACGTCCGCAGACAGGCACACGCTGTTGCGGAAGGCAAGGATATCGTCCTGACCGGCAGCGCGGCAGAGCATCTGCATAAAGTGGAACACATACATGCTCTGCATACCGGTCACGCCGTCGGAGCCGATCTCTTCCTTATCGGTCAGCACGCAGATGGTGGTGTGCACGGGGTCCTTGGTCTCGATCTCGGCCAGCAGTGCGGGGTAAGCATCCACGCGGTCATCGTGACCGTAGGCACCGATCATGGAGCGGTCAAAGCCCACGTCGCGTGCCTTGGCAGCGGGCACGACTTCGATCTCGGCGCGGGTGAAGTCGCGCTCGGTGATGCCGTACTTCTGGTTCAGCAGGATGAGGGTGTTCAGCTTGACAGCCTCCTTGACGTCCTCTTCCTCCACGGCGTCAGAGCCGATGAGCACGTTCAGCTCCTCGCCCTTGATGCCCTCGCTGAGCTTGCGCTCGTTCTGCTCGGCACCCAGATGGGGCAGCAGGTCGGTGATGCAGAACACGGGATCGTTCTCGTCCTCACCGATGGCAAAGTTGACGCTGGAGCCGTCGGCGCGGGTGAACACGCCGTGGATGGCCAGCGGGATGGTAGCCCACTGGTACTTGCGCACGCCGCCGTAGTAGTGGGTGCGGAAGTAGCTCATGTGGTCAGACTCGTACAGGGGGTTGGGGCGCAGGTCCAGACGGGGGCAGTCGGTGTGGGCGATGACCAGACGGAAGCCCTCCTCGTAGGGCTTCTGGCCGATGGTAGCCGCCACAACGGCCTTGTTCTCCTGGATAAAGTAGACCTTCTCGCCGGGGGCGTAGGCCTTTTTGGGCTCAAAAGCCTTGTAGCCGGCAGCCAGCAGCATCTGCTCGCTGACAACGGCAGCCTCGCGCTCGGTCTTGGCGCTGTCCATAAATTTCTTGTAGCCCTCGGCAAAGGCAGCAGCCTTTTCCTTTACATCTGCCTGCTTGTCGGCAGCGTATTCGGGGGTGTAGAGCAGCTTTTCGGCGTACTCTTTTGCAGTAAGTTTCTCGCTCATGATTTTTTGCTCCTTAACTTTTTATCATTGACCTGCGTACAGACGCTGATAGGTCTGGTAGCAGGCGGTGATCTTGTTGACGTAGTGGTGCATCTGGTTATAGGGGAAGCCTTGCAGCGTTTCCCCGTCTGCCGAGTGTTCCTCCATCTGCAGCAGCTGATCCACCGTGCCCCAGCCGCTGTGGTAAGCCGCTGCCGCCGTGGATACATCGCCCTTGTAGCGCACCATGCAAAGGTGCAGGTAACAGCACCCGAACCGGATGGCGGTGTCGGGGTTGTAGAGGTCGGCAAAGGTCAGCTGCTCCTCCGGGGCGATCTTGCTGCGCATCCAGAGAAAGGTCTCCTCGGTCATCTGCATCAGCCCCCGGGCGTCCACGCTGGAGGTAGCCTGCGGGTCAAAGCCGCTTTCGGTGCGGATAAAGGCGTAGACTAAAAGCGGGTCCAGCTCATAGGCGGCTGCCCATTTTTCCACCAGCTGCTCGTACTTGCGGGGGTATAAAAATTGCTCTGCCCGGTTACACAAAGGCGGCACTGCACACACTGCCACCACCACTACCAAAAGCAGGGAAACCAGCCGCAGCAGTCGCCGCCGGCGGCGCTGCTGTTTACGAAGTCGCTGTTTTTCCCGCGCGGCGCGGCGCTCCCGGGCGGCTATGGGGTCGTAGGCTTTTTCATAATTTTGTTCATTCAAAGCGATGCCGTCACGCCCCCTTCTGCCTGCAGCTGCTCACACAGGCGGGCGGCTGCGGCCTGCAGCGCCTCCAGCCCGGCATCGTTGTGCAGGGTGTAGTCCGCCTGTGCGGTCAGGGTCTGTTCCGGGGTCTGGGCGTTCAGGCGGCGGGCGGCCATCTCCGGCGAGATGCCGTCCCGCGCCACGATGCGCGCCACGCTGGTCTCAAAGGGCGCTGTGACCACGCACAGGCGGTCGCACTCGGCCTGCGCCGCCGTGCCCACGATGACCGCACCATCCAGCACAAAAAGGGGCGCTCCGGCGGCCTGCGCCGCGCACTTTGCCGCCCGGATGCGTGCCACGATGGCAGGGTGGGTCAGGCTGTCCAGCGCGGCCTTGCCCTCCGGGGTGGCAAAGGCGCGGTCAGCCAGCAAACGGCGATCCAGCGTACCGTCCGGGCGAAGGATATCCCCGCCGAACCGCGCCGCAAGCTGCGGCAGCAGCGGCGAGCCGGGCAGTAAGATCTCCCGGCTGAGCTGGTCGGCATCCGCCAGCGGCACGCCATGGGCGGCAAATACCGCCGTGACCGTGGACTTGCCGCAGCCGCTGCGCCCCGTGATGCCCAAGGTGATCATAGGTCGATCACCCGGAAGGCGGCGGCGCGGATCAGGCGGTTGTACACTGCCATGGACAGGCCGTCCTTCTGCGGGCAGCGGGCGTAGACCACGCCGTCGCCCTGCTCATCCAGTGCCCGCAGGGAGCGGAAGATGTGCTTTGCCTGATCGGCACCGTCCCCCTCGCGGCCGTATTCCACGCAGGGCACATCCAGCTTTGCGCTTTCGCCGGTAAAGCACAGGCAGCTGGGGTTCTCGTTTTTATGGGCGTCCAAATAGGCCTTGAACTGCTCAAATGTACCGTTGAGCAGGGTCACATCGGCCTTGGGGGCATAGTGCTTATACTTCATGCCCGGGCTGCGCACCACGGCACCCTCCGGCAGCTTTTCCAGAATAGCCTTGGACACCTCTACTTCTTCACCAAGGGCGCGTTCCAAATCCTCCAGCGTAATATGGCCGGGGCGGAACAGGGTGGGTTTTTCCCCCACCACCGACACCACGGTGCTCTCCACGCCCACATCGCACTCGCCGCCGTCCAGGATCAGCGGCAGGCGGCCGTCCATATCGGTGAACACGTCCTGTGCGTTGGTGGGGCTGGGCTTGCCGGAAAGGTTTGCGCTGGGGGCGGCAAAGGCGCAGCCGCTCTGCTGGATGACCGCCCGCGCCACCGGGTGGCTGGGCATACGGATGCCCACGGTATCCAGCCCGGCGCAGCATTCATCGGCCACCTCCGGCCCGCGCGGCATGATGATGGTCAGCGGCCCGGGGCAGAAGGCTGCCATCAGCAGCTGGGCGCGCTCCGGCACCTCGCTGACAAGACCCGGCAGCATCTCCGGCCCGGTGACGTGGACGATGAGGGGGTTATCCTGCGGGCGTCCCTTGGCTACAAAGATATTGCGCACCGCTGCACCGTTGCGGGCATCGGCGGCAATGCCGTAGACCGTCTCGGTGGGCAGGGCTACAAGCTGTCCCTGCCGCAGCAGCTGTGCGGCTTCGGCCACGCCTGCTTCATCGGCAGGCAAAACTCTGGTTTTTATTTTCATACGAATCATCGTTCTTTCTATCTGTAAAGTATAGTTGCTTGTCAGTCGTTTTGGTGGTTTTGCACCCCAAAAACGGGGTTCACCCACCCAGCTTTTGCAGCTTTTCGGTCTGCTCGCGGGTGGCAAGGGCGTCGATCACCTCGTCCAGATTGCCGTCCATGATCTTTTCCAGATTATGGACAGTCAGGCCGATGCGGTGGTCGGTGCAGCGGTCCTGCGGGAAGTTATAGGTGCGGATCTTCTCGCTGCGGTCGCCGGTACCTACCTGCCCCTGACGCTGAGCGTTGATGGCGTCCTGCTGTTCCTTCTGCTTTTGCGCCAGCAACCGGCTGCGCAGGATCTCCAAAGCCTTATCCTTGTTCTGGAACTGGCTGCGCTCGTTCTGGCACTCCACCACCGTACCCGTGGGGATATGGGTCACGCGGATGGCGCTGGAGGTCTTGTTGATGTGCTGACCGCCCGCACCGGAGGAGCGGAAGGTGTCGATGCGCAGGTCCTTCATGTCCAGCGCAAAGTCCACCTCCTCTGCCTGCGGCATTACCGCCACGGTGGCGGTAGAGGTGTGGATGCGGCCCTGGGTCTCGGTCTCCGGCACACGCTGTACCCGGTGCACACCGCTCTCGTACTTGAGGCGGTTATACGCACCTGCGCCGTCCACCGAGACGATGGCTTCCTTTACGCCGCCAAGCTCGGTCTCGTTCAGGTTGAGCACTTCCAGCGTCCAGCCGCGGTTCTGGGCGTACATGGTGTACATCCGCAGCAGGCTGTGGGCAAACAGGGCGGCTTCCTCGCCGCCGGCGCCGCCGCGGATCTCCATGATGACGTTTTTGCCGTCGTTCACGTCCTTGGGCAGCAGCAAAATTTTGAGATTATTTTCCAGCTTTGCCACATCTTGACTTTTTTCGCTGATTTCCTGCTGTATCATCTGCTTGAAGTCCGGGTCCAGTGAACCGGGCTCCTCCAGCAGGGCTTTGGCCTGCGCCAGATGATCCAGCGCGGTCTGCCAGTCCCGGTAAGCCTCCACCACCGGCTCGGTGTCGTGGTACTCCCGCATCAGCTTGCGGAACAGTGCCGGGTCGGCGGCGGTATCGGGCTGGTTCAGCCGCATGGAAAGCTCCTCAAAGCGGCGGCAGACCGCATCCATCCGGGAAGAAATATCTTGCATCCTTGCAGTTCTCCTTACAAATTCGTTCCGGTCCGGGTGCGTTGGCCGCGCTACTGCACGCTGCCGGGCTTTACCACCTTTTTGATGTTCTTTTCAATTTTGGCGCGGGGCAGCATGACCTCGCGTCCGCAGCCGGTGCAGCGGATCTTAAAATCCATGCCCACCCGCAGCACCTCGAAGCTGGATGCCCCGCAGGGGTGCTTTTTGCGGGTGAGGATGGTATCTCCCACAGCGATGTCCATATTTATCCGACCTCTCCCTTCTTTGCCTGCCGCGCAAATGCCCGGCAGACCCAGTGTGTGCCGCTGCCCGCATAGCGGGTGCTGCGCATACAGATATAGTATAATGCAAAGCCGCACAAAATGCAAATATCTGCGCACACTGCTGCATATCGTTGTAGCATCGCACAGAGACCCGAAAACTATATAGAAAGAGGAATGAAACATGATGCAAGCTTATCGTACCGAAAACAGTTACCGTTCTGCCGCCCGCCTGTCCCCTGCCGAGCTGCGGGCTGCCATGGCCAGCGGCGAAATTTTGCAGGCCACCGCCCTTGCCTTTGATACCCGGCGGCAGCTGCGGTTTGAACTAGGCGGTGTAAAGGCGGTAATGCCCTTTGCCCAGTGCGCAGACGGTGCCGAGGCGGGCACCGTGCGGGATATTGCGGTGCTGACCCGGGTGGGACGCCCCACCTGTTTTGTCATCGAGGGGCTGGAAACGGACGAGGACGGCGCGCCCTGCTACCGGCTTTCCCGCGCCGAGGCGCAGCGGCTGTGCAAGGCCGAGTATCTGGATACCCTTTCGCCCGGGGACATCCTGCCCTGCACGGTGACCCACATCGAGCCGTTTGGTGCGTTCTGTGACGTGGGCTGCGGCATCAGCGCCCTGCTGCCCATCGACTGCATGTCGGTAAGCCGCATCTCCTCCCCTGCCGACCGGGTAAGCGTAGGGCAGCAAATTTTGTGCGCCATCAAGAACCGGGACGCACAGGGACGCTTTGTGCTGACCATCCGGGAGCTGCTGGGAACATGGGCAGAGAACGCCGCCCGGTTCACCGTGGGCGAAACGGTGGTGGGCATCGTGCGCAGCGTGGAGGAATACGGCACCTTTGTGGAAATTGCGCCGAACCTTGCGGGCCTTGCGGAAAGCTGCACCGGCCTTGCGCCCGGACAGGCGGTAAGCGTCTACATCAAAAACATTCTGCCGGAAAAGATGAAGATCAAATTAGTCATCGTGAACCACGCCCTGAGCCAGCCCCACCGGTTTGAGCTGCGGTACTTTGTCACCGAGGGACATCTGGACAAGTGGGTGTACTCCACACCGGAATGCCCCAAGCGCATTGAGACAGATTTTGCCGTTGCGGCTTGCAATCCGGGCTGAAAGCCTTTATACTAATAGAAAGAGTTTTTATCTGTCCGCTGCCCGCCCTTTTGGCAGCGGCGCAGACCTTTGATACCATGTGAAAGCGCAAGGGGGATGTAAGGAACGATGAGCGCCAATGATGCTTTTACCGCCGGTGTCCGTCCCGGCGGCCTGACCAGCAGCACCGAGATCCGGCTGCTGCTGTGCTATCTGGTGAAAAACGCCGGTCCCATTACCCGGCAGGAGATCGAGAACGCCCTGATGGAGGAAGCCCTTGTCAACTATTTTGAGATCGGCTCCTGTCTGGACGATATCACAAAACAGGAACTGGTCACCCTGACCGGCGACAGCTACACCATTACCGACAAGGGCCGCAAGGTGGCGCAGGAGCTGGCCTACGACCTGCCCCGCACCGTGCGGGAGCGGGCGGTGGCTGCCGTGCTGCGCTGCCAGACATGGGCCCGCAAGGAGGCCAAGTACAGCGCCCGCATCACCGAAAAGGCCGACGGTCACTGCACCGTGCGCTGCACCGTAAAGGGACTGGACAGCGAGTTGTTCTGTCTGGAACTGGGCGCGCCCGACCGGCTGAGCGCCGAGCTGGTAAAAAAGCAGTTCATCCTGAAGGGCAACGAGATCTATCAGCTGCTCATCAACAAGCTGACCGAGGAAGAAAAATAAGACAGAACGATCCCCGCCCGCCGTAAGCAGAACTTACGGCGGGCGGGGATTTTTTCAGATACACCCTAAATCAGGATACAGATCAGCCCGGTGCAGCCCTCGTTGATGACCCGTTCCAGCGTTTCCTGCAGGCGGGTGCGGGCTTCCTGCGGGATGTGGAGCAGCTTGTTCTGCAAGCCGTCGTTCACCAGCTCGTGCAGGCTTTTGCCGAAAATGTTGGACTCCCACAGCTGCACCGGGTCGTCCGCAAAGTCGGCCAGCAGGCTTTGCACCAGATCCTCGCTCTGCTTCTCGGTGCCCACAATGGGGCTCAGCTCAGTGTGGATGGTGGCTTTCATCATCTGGATAGAGGGCGCACAGGCCTGCAGCCGCACCCCGCAGCGCCCGTCCTGATGCACGATCTCCGGCGGTTCCAGATGCAGCTCGTCGATGGAGGGCATCACGATGCCGTAGCCGGTGGCTTCCACCTGTTCCAAGGCGCTGCGCACCTTCTCGTAGGCGCGTTTTGCCCGGGCAAGCTCCATGATGCAGGGCATCAGCCCCGCCTCGTCCCCGATCTCCAGCCCGGTCTGCTCGCTGAGCACCTGATAAAAGATCTCCGGCTTCAGTTCCACGTTCACCCGCACACTGCCGGCGGCAAGGTCTGCCCCTGCCACTGCCGAGCGCTGCACGGCCTCGCATTCCAGCGCAGGCGCGTCTGTTCCGGCGGGCAGATCCTTCATGCGGGACACCCGCTCTGCCAGCTGCATGGCGGCTGCGTATACCTGCGCTTGCAGCCAGTGCCCGGGCTCCAGCATGGTCACCCAGCGGGGCAGGGCAAAATCCAGCTCCTGCACCGGGAACTCGTACAGCACCCGCCGCAAAATCTCCCCCAGCATGGCGGCGTCCAAGTCCACGCAGCTTACCGGCAATACGGTGCGGTGGTAGTCCCGCGCCATGCCCTCGGCCAGCTGCCGGGTCTCCGGCGCGTCCGGGTGGGTGCTGTTGAGCAGGATGATATAGGGCTTACCCAGTGCTTCCAGCTCGGTGATGACCCGCTTTTCGGCCTCTGCGTAGCCCGCCCGGGGGATATCGCTGACCGAGCCGTCCGTGGTGACCACCACCCCGATGGTGGAGTGCTCGCAGATCACCTTGCGGGTGCCGGTCTCTGCGGCAAGGTCAAAGGGCACCTCCTGCTCAAACCACGGGCTTTTGACCATGCGGGGCTTTGCGTCCTCCTCATGCCCCATGGCACCCTCCACCATGTAGCCCACGCAGTCGATCAGCCGCACCCTGCACGCCCCGCCGCCTTCCAGCTGCAGGGGCACGGCGGTCTCCGGGATGAACTTGGGCTCGGTGGTCATGATGGTGCGCCCCGCTGCCGACTGCGGCAGCTCGTCCCGGGCACGCTCCCGGGCGGCGGCAGAGCCGGACATGGCGGGCAGCACCAGCTGCTCCATAAACCGCTTGATAAAGGTGGATTTGCCGCTGCGCACCGGCCCCACCACACCGATGTAGATATCCCCGCCGGTGCGTGCGCCGATCTCGCGACAGATGCTGTTCTGTTCCTGTTTCTCCAAGGTCCTTCTCCCCTTCCTGTTGCGCTGCGCACCGCGCCCGTAGGGGTGGGTGTGCTCGTTGTATCGTATGAAAAAGGAGCGCTTATTATGCCGGGATGATTTTGAATGTCCTCTGCTTTGCACCGTGTATCGTCAGCGGAAAAGCATTTTATAAAGAAAGGCCACTGCACATCATTTTTGTGCAGCGGCCTTTTGCTATTTAGTTATGTACGCTGTGCGCGTTAAACTCAGGCGGCAGTGGTGGAAGCAGCCTCGGAAGAAGCAGCCTCGCTGACAGCGGCCTCAGAGGAAGCAGCCTCGGAAGATGCAGCCTCAGAAGAAGCGGCCTCGCTGGAAGCAGCCTCAGAAGAAGCAGCCTCGGAAACAGCGGTGCTTGCAGAAGCAGCCTCAGAGGTGGAGGAAGCAGCGGCAGCAGAACCGCAAGCGGTCATACCAGCAGCCAGAGCCAGAGCAACAACAGCGATGCAAATATTCTTGAGTTTCATATCAATGATCTCCTTAATCTTCTTGTAAATGTTTTGCAGCGGGCTTTCATGTGCGCCTCACTGCGATGCTATATTCTAGTCCGTTTTTGAAAAAAATCAAGGGGATTTTGGTCGAAAGTTATAATCTATGTAAAGAATCTGCATAGTTGTCATAAAGTTTCGCCAAAAGTCAAAGACTTTTTGGCAAAAATAAAGCCTGGGATAGCGCCTGCACCGCCGGACGGGAAACACAAAATAGAAAAAATTTGATAAAACCATCAAAAATCCTTTTTATTGGACTGCAAATGTGGATAATAGAAGCATAGCGAGGGACGGACATCCCCCGGAAGGCTGAACGACAAAAATATTTGTGGAGGAAACTACAATGAAAGATTTTGATTTTGGCTACTTTGGCACCGGCGATGAGGGCTATGCCCAGTACATGACCGCATTCGAGCGCAATTTCAGCACGGACAGCACCGACAGCTTTGCGTCCGATGACGCAGACTGCGATGCAGACGGCTGCGACAGCAGCGAGGACGATTTCTGAGTCCGCACCCTTTTGCCCGTTTGTGCATACAACGGGCAAAGGGGGAATGCGGCTTGAACCGGATCGTTTTCACGCTTGGAGTCTGGCTGTTCCCGGCGGCGTGTACCGCGCTGGGAGCAGCAGGGGTGTTTTTGCTGCGCAGGCAGGCAAGGCCGGCTACCCGGCGCATCCTGTGCGGAATGGCGGCGGGCATCATGCTGGCGGCCAGCGTATGGAGCCTGCTGCTGCCGGCCATTGCCCGGTCACAGGGCAGGGCGGCGTGGGTACCCCCGGCGCTGGGGCTTATTTTAGGCGCTGTGGGGCTTTTGCGGCTGGAGGATGCCGCCGGGCAGCTGCTGGCGGGCGGTCCCGGGCATTGCGGGCGCATGGTGCTGGCGGTCACCCTGCACAACCTGCCGGAAGGCATGGTGGTAGGGCTGGCTGCGGCACTGGCGCTGCACGGGGATGCGGATGCCGTAAGCGGGGCGCTGGCGCTGAGCCTGGGCATCGGCTTGCAGAATATCCCGGAGGGGGCGGCGGTCAGTCTGCCGCTGACCCAGAGCGGGCGCACCCGGGGGCAGTCCTTTGCCGCCGGGGCGGCCTCCGGGTTGGTGGAGCCCTTGGGCGCGGTGCTGGCCTTTGTGCTGGCCGAGTGGGTAGGTGCAGCGCTGCCGTGGCTTATGAGCGCAGCAGCAGGCTGTATGGTGTGTGTGACCGCACAGGAGATGATCCCTGAGGCGGTGGAACCGGATGAAGTGGCCGGTGTCATCAGCATCGTGTTGGGGTTTGCGCTGATGATGGCACTGGATGTGGCCCTATGAAAAAAGGACTGCTGCATCGTTTGACGCAGCAGTCCTTTTTGGTGAGAAGATTTCAAATGCCCTCCGCTTTGCTTTGGGCAACGTCAGAGGAAAAATATTTTTTATTTGCAGTTCCGAAACGCCTGCGGGCGTTTCGGAACTGCTTTTTCACGGGAGGGGTGGTTGCCTTTATAACTTTTCCTGTGAAAATGGACTACCGGAGCGTCCGCAGACGCTCCGGTAGTCCGAAATTATAACGATCTATTCCGCTGAATATGGCCAAAGCGCACGCGGCGGCCATTTTAAATCCAGAAATGCTGTTGTGCGGAAATGTGTGTAGCAACCTTTATGCCGCCTGTGTCAGCTGCTGGTTCTGGCGCAGGTGCCGCCGTACCACTAGCAGGCAAGCCAGATGCACCAGTGCAGTCAGCGCCCAGCTGATGGGGTAGCTGATGTACAGCATAAAAGGGGTGCGGTTCAGTTGGAAAATAGTGGCGATCCACACCAGCCGCAGCGCGCACACGCCCACAAGGCTTACCACCATGGGCAGCACGCTGTAGCCCAGCCCGCGCAGGCTGCTGGCCAGCACGTCCATAATGCCGCACAACAGATAGAAACCGCAGATCAGGCGCAGCCGCTCGACGCCGGTGGCGATGACCGCAGTGTCCGAGGAGTAGAAGCGCAGCAGCTGGTTCCCTGCCAGCGCTGCGCCGCCGCCCAGCACAAGGCCGGTGACCACGACGCACAGCAGACAGTTGCGGATCACCCGGTCAAGATTGTGGTACTTGCGCGCACCGATATTCTGGCTGGTAAAGGTGACAGCGGCCTGCGCAAAAGCGTTCATGGCGGTGTACACAAAGCCCTCCAGATTAGAGGAGGCAGAGTTGCCCGCCACCACCATGGAGCCAAAGGAGTTGATGGAGGACTGGATGACCACATTGGAAAGGCTGAACACCGTGCTTTGCAGCCCGGCAGGCAGGCCGATGAGCAAAATCTGCTTCAGCGTCCCGGCGTGGAAGGTAAGCCGCCGCAGGTCCAGCCGCAGTGCGCCCTCCTCCCGGACGAGCATTCCGGTCACCAGCAGCGCAGACACGGTCTGGCTGATGATGGTGGCCAGTGCCACGCCCGCCACGCTCATGGAAAAGCCGATGACAAAAACAAGATTCAGCACCACGTTGATGACACCGGCAGCGGCCAGACAGTACAGCGGGCGCTTGGTGTCACCCACGGCCCGCAGCAGCGCACTGCTGAAGTTGTACAGCATGGTCATGGGCATTCCGATAAAGTAGATCTTCAGGTACAGGGTGGAAAGGCCGATCACGTCCTCCGGGCAGCTCATCAGTTCCAGCAGGCCGCGCGCAGCGCAAAAACCCACCACCGCCAGCAGCACGCCGCTGACCAAGCCCAGCGCCACGGCGGTGTGCACCGTATCCTGCACGCCCTTTTCGTCCCGGGCGCCAAAGCACCGGGCTGCCACCACGTTGGCACCCAGCGAAAGCCCGACGAACAGGTTGACCAGCAGGTTGATCAGCGCGCCGTTGGAGCCAACGGCGGCCAGCGCCGTGCTGCCCGCAAAGCGTCCCACCACCACAACATCGGCAGCATTGAACAGCAATTGCAGAATGCTGGATGCCGCCAGCGGCACGGAAAACAAGATGATCTTTTGCAGCATGGGCCCGCTGGTCAGGTCTGCGGAACGGCTGGTCGTAGCCATGAGTTATCTACCTCCTATAATAAACCCGAATTGACATAGCAATTGCCTATTATAGCGCGATATAAGGTAAAAAACAAGAGGCAAAGCCGCTCTTTTGCCCTAAAAAGGCAAATATCACCCGCCGGCTGCAGCCTGCAATTGAAAAATGCTGCCCATACTGCTATAATAAGGCGGTACACCCGTAGAAAACGGAGGAAGTTTTATTTATGTATCGGAATCGGATCAAACGGCTGCTGGATATTTTGCTGTCAGCCTGCGGCATTCTGTGCCTTTCGTGGCTGCTGCTGCTTTTGGCTGTTGCCATCAAGCTGGACTCTCCCGGGCCGGTGTTTTTCCGGCAGAAGCGGGTGGGCATCGGCAAGCGGCATTTCCAGATCCTCAAATTCCGCACCATGCGCATTGATTGCCCGCATGATATGCCCACCCATCTGCTGCACGACCCGGAGCAGTATATCACCCGCATGGGGCGCTTTCTGCGCAAGACCAGTCTGGACGAACTGCCCCAGCTGTGGAATATCCTTGTGGGAGATATGGCGGTCATCGGCCCGCGCCCTGCGCTGTGGAACCAGTACGACCTGCTGGCCGAGCGGGATAAGTACGGCGCAAACGATGTGCGCCCGGGGCTGACCGGCTGGGCACAGATCCATGGCCGGGACGAGCTGGAAATTGCCGAAAAAGCAAAGCTGGACGGCTGGTATGTGGAGCATATCAGCTTTTTGCTGGATGTAAAATGCTTTTTTGGCACCATTACCGCCGTGCTCAAACATGACGGCGTGGTAGAGGGCGGCACCGGCACTTTGCACGATGAAAAATAAGCTGTTATCTGGGGACACCGGAGCGTCGGCCGACACTCCGGTGTCTCCATTTTTACAGAAAGCACAGCACTGACCAGCTGAAATTGGCATATCTCTTGATTTATCCCCTGAAAAGCGTATAATAAAACAGTACACAAGACGTTAAAGGAGGATTCCTGTATTATGGAACGCACCTATATCAATGAGGCTCAAAAGGCCATCGGCGGCACGGTGAAGGTGCAGGGCTTTATCGAGAACCTGCGCAACAGCAAGTATATGGCATTTATCGTGCTGAAGGATATCACCGGCAAGCTGCAGATCACGGTGGAAAAGGCCGACCACCCCGAGCTGGTGGATACCATCGACCAGCTCACCCCGGACTCTGTCATCACCGTTACCGGCAAGGTGATGGAGAACGACTACGTCAAGATGGGCGGCGTGGAGATGATCCCCGAGAGCATCGAGGTGGAAAGCACCGCCGATGCCCTGCCCATCGTCCGCAAGGAGATCGCAGCCACCAAGAAAAAGAAGGCTGTGGAGCGCTCCAGCATCGACCAGCGCATCGACTACCGCTGGATCGACCTGCGCACCGACGAGAACCAGCTGATGTTCAAGGCACAGAGCTGCTTTGTCAATGCCATGCGCAAGTTCCTGCTGGACCGCAACTTCATCGAGATCCACACCCCCAAGCTGATCGCTGCTGCAAGTGAGAGCGGCTCTGAGGTGTTCAAGGTGGATTACTTTGACCGCAATGCCTATCTGGCACAGAGCCCCCAGTTCTATAAGCAGATGGCTATGGCTGCCGGCTTTGAGCGTATCTTCGAGACCGGCCCTGTGTTCCGCGCCGAGAAGAGCTACACCAACAAGCACGCTACCGAGTTCTCCGGCTTCGATCTGGAGTTCAGCTACATCACCTCCTTCAAGGACGTGATGAAGATGGAAGAGGAGCTGCTGACCGCCGGTCTGCAGGCCGTTAAGGACAGCTACGGCGACCAGATCAAGGAGCTGTTCGGGCAGGAGGTCATCGTGCCCACTACCCCGTTCCCCGTGGTCAAGCTGGCAGACCTGTACAAGGCGCTGGAAGAAGAGTTCGGCTACACCGTGGACGAGAGCGAGAAGGGCGATCTGACCACCGAGGCCGAGCGCCTGAGCTACGACTGGGTCAAGAAGCACTACGGCCACGAGTTCCTGTTTATTACCGATTACTCTGCCGAGAAGCGCGCTTTCTATCACATGCGCGATGAGAACGGCGTGCCGCAGGGCTACGACCTGATCTGGCGCGGCGTGGAGATCACCACCGGTGCCCAGCGTGAGCA
>CAKTFS010000027.1 GCA_934561115.1 uncultured Faecalibacterium sp.
CTGTTCCACTTTGAGATGAACGGCGCGGCGGTCTCCTCCGGCATGGGCACCTGCGGTCTGGTGGGTCAGATCGGCGTTTACACCGGCTGGGTCAGCGATATTGCCGCCGGTACCAAGGCTGCCATCACCCCCATGGACTGGGCTGCCATGGTGCTGCTGTGCTTTGTGCTGCCCGCCGTGCTCAGTGTGGTGTTCTGCGAGATCGAGCGCAAGCTGGGCTGGATCAAAGAGGGCGACCTGAAGCTGAACTAAATAGTGATAGTAAAACCACCGGAGCGTCTGCGGATGCTCCGGTGGTTTTGTTTGTAGAGGGACGAACCCTCTCAGTCTCGCATACGCTCGACAGCTCCCCCGAGGGGGGAGCTTTTTGCATCTGACGGTTTGCAGCGTAAAACCTCCCCCTTTCGGGGGAGGTGGCATCGCGCAGCGATGACGGAGAGGGTTTACTCCTGCAAAACCCCATGAAAAAATACACCCAAATTGCATAAAATGCGCATATATTTAAAAATACTTGCATAAAGATACAGATTGAACCAAAAGAAAAGCGAAACGGGCGCTATGTTTGGCGGTTTTTGGCATTGACGAAAAACCCGCGCTGCGTATAATAAAAGCATCAACCGCAAACGAAAGACAGAGGATGCGAAGGGAAATGCGCATCAGAGAACAAAAGTGTATTTTTATTAAAAGGAGCGCGTTTATCATGAAAAAGGAAAACATCAAAAAAGTCGTGCTGGCTTACTCCGGCGGTCTGGATACCTCCATCATCATTCCCTGGCTGAAGGAAAACTACAACAACTGCGAGGTCGTCGCTGTTTCCGGTGATGTGGGTCAGGGCACCGAGCTGGACGGTCTGGAAGAAAAGGCCAAGGCTACCGGCGCATCCAAGCTGTATGTGCTGGACCTGAAGAAGGACTTTGTGGAGAACTACATCTTCCCCACCCTGAAGTTCGGCGCAAAGTACGAGGACTACCTGCTGGGCACCAGCTTTGCACGTCCGTGCATCGCCAAGGCACTGGCAGACATCGCCATCAAGGAGGGTGCAGATGCCATCTGCCACGGCTGCACCGGCAAGGGCAACGATCAGGTGCGTTTTGAGCTGACCCTCAAGGCCTTCTGCCCGGATATGGCTATCATCGCTCCGTGGCGTGAGTGGGACATCAAGAGCCGTGACGAGGAGATCGACTACGCCGAGGCACACCACATCCCCCTGAAGATCAACCGCGAGACCAACTACTCCAAGGACAAGAACCTGTGGCACCTGAGCCACGAGGGTCTGGATCTGGAGAGCCCCTCTAACGAGCCCCAGTACAATAAGCCCGGCTTCCTGGAGCTGGGTGTCAGCCCCGAGCAGGCACCCGATGTGCCCACCTATGTGACCATCCACTTTGAAAAGGGCGTCCCCACTGCCGTGGACGGCAAGGAGATGGGCGCTGTGGAGCTGGTGGAGTACCTGAACCAGCTGGGCGGCGCAAACGGCATCGGTCTGCTGGACATCGTGGAGAACCGTCTGGTGGGCATGAAGAGCCGCGGCGTGTACGAGACCCCCGGCGGCGCTATCCTGTACAAGGCCATCGACGTGCTGGAGACCATCACGCTGGATAAGGAGAGCGCTCACTTCAAGGCACAGCTGGCACAGAAGTACGCCGATATCGTGTACAACGGCCAGTGGTTCACCCCGCTGCGCGAGGCACTGGATGCCTTTGCCGACAGTCTGGAAAAGACCGTGACCGGCGATGTGAAGCTGAAGCTCTACAAGGGCAACATGATCAACGCCGGCGTCACCTCTCCGTACACCCTGTACGACGAGCAGACCGCTTCCTTCGGCGAGGATGACGATTACAATCAGGCAGATTCCGCCGGCTTCATCAACCTGTTCGGCCTGTCCATCAAGGAGCGCGCAAAGCTGTCCAAGAACTGGCCGGAGGTCAAGTAACCGCAACATTTTCGACTGCGTGTGTTTTCACACTTTCACACGCGGGTTCTCACACCGGCATCGTTGCCGGCGGCACCGCCGCAGGAGCGTTTTCCCCTGCGGCGGCTTTGCCGTTTTTATAAGAAATTGACCCTCTCAGTCAAAACCTGACGGTTTTGCCAGCTCTCCCGAAGGGCGAGCTTTATGCGCAGTTCGGGAAAGCTGTCCTCCGTGTGTGGAAAGGCTGCTGCTTTTCGGAAGCAGAAGAAAAGCTCCCCCTGTCGGGGGAGCTGGCACGGCGCAAGCCGTGACTGAGAGGGTTTGGACATAAAGTAAAGGATAAGTATTATGGCAGAACAACTCTGGAAGGGTCGGTTTTCCAAGGCGGTGGACAGCCGCGTCAACGACTTCAACTCCTCCATCCGCTTCGACCAGCGGATGATCGCGCAGGATATGCGCGGCAGCGGCGTCCATGCCGCCATGCTGGCACGGCAGGGCATCATCTCGGAGCAGGACTGCACGGATATCCTCAGCGGTCTGGCTTCCATCGCGGACGATCTGTCCAGCGGTGCGCTGACCATCGACCCCGCCGCCGAGGACGTGCACACCTTTGTGGAGCAGACCCTGACCGCCCGCATCGGGGATGCGGGCAAGCGGCTGCACACCGGCCGCAGCCGCAACGATCAGGTGGCGCTGGATATCCGCCTGACCCTGCGGGATTACAGCCACACCTTGCAGGCCTACATCGTGGAGCTGGTGCGGGTGCTGTGCAAAAAGGCAGCGGAGAACACCGCCGCCGTCATGCCCGGCTACACCCACTTGCAGCGTGCTCAGCCCATCACCTTCGGCCATGCGCTGATGGCCTACGCCTCCATGCTGCTGCGCGACCTTGACCGCTTTGCGGACGCCACCGCCCGCATGGACAGCCAGTGCCCGCTGGGCTCGGGCGCACTGGCCGGCACCACCTACCCGCTGGACCGGGATTTCACCGCCGAAAAGCTGGGCTTTGCCGCCCCCTGCGCCAACAGTCTGGACGGCGTGTCCGACCGTGATTTCTGCATCGAGCTGGCCAGCGCCATCTCCATCTGCATGATGCATCTGTCCCGCCTTTCGGAGGAGATCATCCTGTGGTGCAGCTGGGAGTTCAAGTTCATTGAGCTGGACGATGCCTTTACCACCGGCTCGTCCATCATGCCCCAGAAGAAGAACCCGGACGTCACCGAGCTGATCCGCGGCAAGACCGGCCGCGTGTACGGCGATCTGAACACCCTGCTGGTGATGATGAAGGGTCTGCCGCTGGCCTATAACAAGGATATGCAGGAGGACAAGGAAGCCATCTTTGATGCAGTGGACACCTTGGAGCTCTGCCTCAAGACCATCACCCCCATGCTGGACACCATGAAGACCCTGCCCGCCAATATGCGCCGCGCCGCCGCCAAGGGCTTTATCAACGCCACCGACTGCGCCGACTACCTGACCAAGAAGGGGATGCCCTTCCGGGATGCCTACAAGCTGACCGGCTGCATGGTGTCGGACTGCATTGCCGCCGACAAAACGCTGGAGGAGCTGACTTTGACCCAGTTCCAGAGCTACAGCCCGCTGTTCGGGGCCGATATCTATGATGCCATCGACCTTGTGCACTGCTGCGAGGGACGCACCAGCTACGGCGGGCCCAGTGCCGCCAGCGTAGAAAAGCAGATCGCGCTGGCAACGGCGCGGCTGGACGCATGGGAGGAGGAAAACGCATGAAGGTAAAGGTATTTATTGATGGCTCTTCCGGCACCACCGGCCTGCGCATTGCCGACCGTCTGGCCGAACGGCCGGAGATCGAGCTGCTGTCCATCTCTGCCGAGGGACGCAAGGACGTGCAGGAGCGGGCAAAGGTCATCAATTCTGCCGACCTTGCCTTCCTCTGCCTGCCGGATGCAGCCTCTAAAGAAGTCATGCCCCTGCTGCGCCCGGACGTGAAGGTGCTGGATACCTCCACCGCCTTCCGCACCGATGCCGCATGGGATTACGGCTTCCCGGAGCTGAAGGGACAGAAGGCAAAGATCCAGAACTCTTACCGCGTGGCGGTGCCCGGCTGCTATGCCAGCGGCTTTATCAGCATTGCCCGCCCGCTGGTGGAGCTGGGGCTGGTGGCAAAGGATTACCCCTTCAGCTGCACCGGCATCTCCGGCTACTCCGGCGGCGGCAAAAAGATGATCGCGGACTACGAAAGCCCCGACCGCCCGGCGCACAGCAAGCTGGATGCGCCCAAGAGCTACGGCCTGAGCCTTGGCCACAAGCATCTGCCGGAGATGCAGAAGATCAGCGGCCTTGCGCACACGCCGATGTTCGTGCCGGTGGTGTGCGACTACTACTGCGGCATGCAGGTGCTGGTGCCGCTGGATCTTGGCCTTGCGGGCACCACCGCCGAGACCGTGGCTGCCGCCCTTGCGGACTACTACAAGGACGCCGCCACCGTCAAGGTGCACGGGCTGAACGAGACCCTGCCGGAAAACGGCCTGTACTCCAACGCCATGGCGGGCACCGACCGCATGGAGCTGTACCTGACCGTGAACGCCGCGGGAGATCAGATGATGCTGGTCTCGCTGTTTGATAATCTGGGCAAAGGCTCCTCCGGTGCCGCCGTCCAGTGCATGAACCTGATGCTGGGTCTGGAAGAGACCAAGGGATTGGAATAACAAAGAAAACCCTCTCAGTCACCTGACGGTGACAGCTCCCCCGAAGGGGGAGCTTTTGGCAAAAAAGATAACGTTTCCCTCTTGCTGAAAAGCTCCCCCTTTCGGGGGAGCTGGCAATGCCGTAAGGCATTGACTGAGAGGGTCCGTCCTGTGGGAAAGGAAAATCGTTATGCAGTATAAGGAAGTTGCGGGCGGCATCTGCGCGCCCAAGGGTTTTGCTGCCGCCGGTGTCCATTGCGGCATCCGGGCAAATCACAGCGAAAAATACGATCTGGCGCTCATCAAGGCCGAGGTGCGCTGCGCTGCTGCGGGCGTGTACACCACCAACAAGGTCTGCGGTGCGCCCATCAAGGTGGACCGTGCCCATCTGGCCGATGGCTACGCACAGGCCATTGTGGTCAACAGCGGCAACGCCAACACCTGTGCCGCCAACGGCGTGGCGCTGGCTGAGGAGTGCTGCGCTCTGGTGGGCAAGGCGCTGAACATTGACAAAAAGGACGTTCTGCCCGCCTCCACCGGTGTCATTGGTCAGCCCATGGTCATCGACCCCTTTGCCCGGGGCATCCCGGCGGCAGCGGAAAAGCTGGCCGCCACCGCGCAGGGCAGCACGGACGCCGCCACTGCCATCATGACCACCGACACCCATAAAAAGGAGTACGCCATCCAGTTCGAGCTGGGCGGCAAGGTGTGCACCGTGGGTGCCATCGGCAAGGGCAGCGGCATGATCGCCCCCAACATGGCCACCATGCTGGCGTTCTACACCACCGACGCCGCCGTCTCGCCCGCGCTGCTGGAAAAGGCGCTCAAGACCGTTGTGCCCGGCACCTATAACCAGATGAGCGTGGATCTGGACACCTCCACCAACGACACCCTCATCATCATGGCGTCCGGTCTTGCGGGCAACCCGGAGATCTGCGAAGAGAACGCGGACTACGCCGCCTTTGTGGCAGCGCTGACCGCCATTGCGGAGCACATGTGCGCCGAGCACGCCGGAGACGGCGAGGGCGCTACCCACCTGATCACCTGCGAGGTGACCCACGCACCCGACCTCAAGACTGCCCGCGCCGTCAGCCGCAGCGTGGTCTGCTCCAACCTGTTCAAGGCGGCGGTCTTTGGCCGTGATGCCAACTGGGGACGCATCCTGTGCGCCATCGGCTACACCCCCGGGGACTTCTCCATTGATAAGGTCTGCGTCTGGCTTTCCAGCAAGGCGGGCGAGGTGTATGTGTGCGAGAACGCCGCCTACCACCCCTACAGCGAGGACGAGGCCGCCAAGGTGCTGGCTGAGCACGATATTCTGGTCAAGGTGGATATGGGCACCGGCGAGGCAAGCGCCAAGGCATGGGGCTGTGACCTGACCTACGACTATGTGAAGATCAACGGCGATTACAGAACCTGATAACCCTCTCAGGCGCTGCGCGCCAGCTCCCCCGAAGGGGGAGCTTTAGGAACGAACGATAAGCAGCTGAGTTTATTTTATGGAATAAAGTGACCCGTCCGGCAAAAGATCCCCCCGAGAGGGCAGACTTCCCCCGCGCCGGGGGAAGATGTCGCGTAAGCGACAAAAAGGGGAATCTGGCAATGCCGCAAGGCATTGACTGAGAGGGTTCAGAGGAAATCTTATGAAAAACGAAGAAATGGCGCGGCTTTTTTCGGAGGCCACCCCTTATATCCAGAAATACCATGGCAGAACCATGGTCATCAAATACGGCGGCAACGCCATGATCAACGAGACGCTGAAAAACGCCGTGATGAACGACCTTGTCACCCTGACGCTGCTGGGCGTGCGGGTGGTGCTGGTGCACGGCGGCGGCCCCGCCATCAACGAGATGCTCAAGAAGGTGGGCGTGGAGAGCCACTTTGCCAACGGTCTGCGGGTGACGGACGACGCCACCATGGAGATCGTGCAGCAGGTGCTGGCCGGTAAGGTGAACAAGGACCTTGTGGCAAAGCTGCGCGGGCGCGGCGTGGGTCTGTGCGGCATGGACGGACAGATGCTCCGCTGCACCGAGCTGGACCCCCAGCTGGGCCATGTGGGCGAGATCGTCCACGTGGACGCCACCCTGATCGAAAGCCTGCTGGACGGCGGCTTTATCCCGGTCATCGCCACCGTGGGCATGGACGACCTTGGGCAGGCGTACAACGTCAATGCGGATACTGCCGCTGCGCAGATCGCCATTGCCCTCAAGGCGGAAAAGCTGGTGTCCATGACCGATATCGCGGGTCTGCTGCGGGATAAGGAGGACGAGACCACCCTCATCCCCGAGGTGGAAGTGACCGAGATCGAGGGCTACAAGTCCGCCGGCATCATTGCGGGCGGCATGATCCCCAAGATCGGCGGCATGGCAGATGCCATCTATCAGGGCGTGCACGAGGCGGTCATCATCGATGGCCGCGTGCCGCACTCCATCCTGCTGGAACTGTTCTCCGACCGCGGCTCCGGTACCCGTTTTTACCGCCGCAGCCATCGCGAATAAAAAATATTGCGCAATCGCCTGCGGAAAGCTATAATAAAGGCAACGAAACCGCTCCAGCTGCTGCACGGCGGTTGGCATAATGCAGATGCTTTTATTTTAGCGGGCTCGCCCTCTCCGTCACCTGCGGTGACACCTCTCCCAAAGGGAGAGGCCTTGGCAAAGAGATGAAGTTTGCGTGGACTGCCAAGGGCTCCCCCTTTGGGGGAGCTGGCATCGAGCAAAGCGAGATGACTGAGAGGGCGAGGATGCCAACCTTTGCGCAAGAACTCCATGTTACAGGAGGTACACCTATGGATTCTGAAAAAGTCATCAAGCGGGACAACGAGTACGTCCTGCACACCTATAACCGCAGCCCCATCGTGCTGGAAAAAGGCCACGGGCTGTACGCCGAGGGCCCCGAGGGACAGAAGTATCTGGACTTCACCAGCGGCATCGGGGTGAACAGCCTTGGCTACTGCGACCTTGCATGGGCAGAAGCCGTGTCCCAGCAGGCACACAAGCTGCAGCACACCTCCAACCTGTACTACACTGCACCCTGCGGCAAGCTGGCCAAAAAGCTGTGCAAGCGCACCGGCATGAGTAAGGTGTTCTTCGGCAACTCCGGTGCCGAGGCCAACGAGGGCGCTATCAAGGCCGCCCGCAAGTACAGCGTGGATCACTACGGCAAGGATCGCTACAACGTCATCACGCTGGTCAACAGCTTCCACGGCCGCACCCTTGCCACCCTGACCGCCACCGGGCAGGGAGTGTTCCACAACTACTTCGGCCCCTTCAACGAGGGCTTCCAGTACGTCCCGGCGGGCGATATCGAAGCGCTGCGGGAGCTGGTGGACCGCCACACCTGCGCCGTGATGATGGAGCTGATCCAGGGCGAGGGCGGCGTGATGGCGCTGGACCCGGAGTATGTACAGGCCGTGCGCGCTTTGTGCGACGAAAAAGACCTTGTGCTTATCGTGGACGAGGTGCAGACCGGCGTGGGCCGCACCGGCACCTTCCTGTGCTGCGAGCACTATAACCTCAAGCCGGATATCGTCACCCTTGCCAAGGGGCTGGGCGGCGGCCTGCCCATCGGCGCGGTGCTGATGAACGAAAAAGTAGCCGAGGGCATGGGCCCCGGCACCCACGGCTCCACCTTTGGCGGCAACCCGGTGGTATGCGCCGGTGCCAACGTGGTGGTGGATCGTCTGGATCAGAGCTTCCTTGCACAGGTCAGCGAGCGCGCCGTACAGCTGCGCGCCGGTCTGGCAAAGCTGCCCCACGTCAAGAACATTTCCGGCATCGGCCTGATGGTGGGCATCGAATTCTTTGATGTGCAGGCTGCGGATGTGCTGGCCGCCTGCCGCGAAAAGGGCCTGCTGGTGCTTACCGCCAAGACCCGGCTGCGTCTGCTGCCGCCGCTGACCGTCTCGGAGCACGAAGTAGACATGGCGCTGGAGGTGCTGGCCGAGGTGCTGGGCGCGATGGAGCCGACGGCTCCGAAGGAGCAGTCATGAAAAATCTGCTGAAAATGAGCGACCTTTCTCCCGCCGAGCTGACCCACATTCTGGATGTGGCCGACCAGCTGAAAGCGGACTGCAAGGCCGGCCGCACCGCGCCGCTGCTGGCGGGCAAAAGCGTGGCGCTGCTGTTCTCTAAGGCGTCCACCCGCACCCGCACCAGCTTTGAGGTGGGCGTGTACCAGATGGGCGGTCTGGGCAACTACATGAACACCGCTGAATTACAGGCCGGGCGGGGCGAGCCTTTGCGGGACACCGCCCGGGTGCTGGGGCGCTACTACGACTGCGCCGTCTGGCGCACCTACCGTCAGCGGGACTTGGAGGAGCTGGCCGAGCTTTCCGGTATTCCGGTGATCAACGGCCTGACCGACTACGCCCACCCCTGTCAGGTGCTGGCCGACCTGATGACCATCCGGGAGCGCCGGGGAACGCTGGCAGGGCTGAAGCTCTGCTTTGTGGGCGACGGCAGCAACATGGCCAACAGCCTGATCGTGGGCGGCTTGCTGGCTGGGATGCAGGTGTCCTGCGTCTGTCCCCCGGGCTACCGCCCGGCGGCGGATGTGCTGATGTTTGCCCACAAATACGGCAATGCCTTCCACCTGACCACCGACCCCGCCGAGGGTCTGCGGGACGCGGACATCGTGGCCACCGCCGCGTGGAACACCACCGCACCCGGCACGGCCGAGAGCGAGCAGCGTCTGCGGGATTTTGTGGGCTTCCAGCTGACCGGCCGTCTGCTGGAAAACGCAAAGCCCGACGCGCTGGTGCTGCACTGTCTGCCCGCCCACCGGGGCGAAGAGATCTCCACCGCCCTGTTCGAGCAGCACGCGGACGAGATCTTTGACGAAGCGGAGAACCGCCTGCACGTCCAGAAAGCCGTGCTTGCGGTGCTGCTGGCGGGCAAGTAAGACGATTTGAAATGGCCTCCGCGCTGCTCTGGCCATCAATAGCGGAAAGAATATTTTAAATAGAGCAATGCCGGAGCGTCTGCGGACGCTCCGGCATTGCATTTTCACGGGAAAGGGGTCGTAAAGGCAAGCGGCATTTGCAGCGCCGCTTTCTGCGAAAGCGCGGCGCTGCGGGGCAGCGGGCTCGCCCTCTCCGTCTTTGCTTCGCAAATCCACCTCTCCCAAAGGGAGAGGCCTTGGCAGTCCACACAAAGTGACCGGTTTCGCCAGAGACTCTCCCTTTGGGAGAGCTGTCACCGCAGGTGACTGATGAGGGCGCGCCTTTAGCTGCTGCTTGCCGATACCCCTCATCCGGCGCTGCGCGCCACCTTCCCCCCAAGGGGTGAAGGCTTCAGCTCTCCCGCACAATTTGCAATTCAACCGGTGACTTTCCCGCTATGCCAAGGGCTCTCCCTTTGGGAGAGCTGGCGCGTTAGCGCCTGAGAGGGCGAGGACGCTAAAGTTTGCAGCTGCCGCTCCCGTTGCAGCCCCTCCTGTGAAAATAGCGTTTGGAGCGGCCCGCAGGCCGCGACAAACGCGAAATAAAAATAATCTTTCCGCTAATTATGGCCAGAGCGCAAGCGGAGGCCATTCAAAATCGTCCCTACCCCGCAAAAACCGGGCAGCCTGCGGGCTGTCCGGTTTTGTGTTTGCGTTGGCTGGTGTTTTCTGCCGCGATCCCACCCGGTAAAAGACATTTCGTGCCATTTTAGGCAATTTCGTGCAAAAGCACTCTACTTCTGCCGCCGCGCATGGTATACTATGGGTGCAGAGCAATGCTCCGCAAAACGCCATCCCCAATATTTCCTATAGAACAGAGAACCGTCCGGTAACCGCAACCCGGGCGGCTTTCTGTTTTTTATGGGCACGCCGGGGCGTTTCAGCGCATTTGCGGGGCGATTCGTGACCAAAATCGTCCAAAATGCCTGAATCGTGGTACACTGGGGGCAACAAAAAGCGCCCGGCTTGGAGGGCGCTTGAAAAGGAGAGGATCTTATGCACAAACGGCTCATCAGCATGGTTCTGGCGCTGAGCATGGCACTGTCCGCATTGCCGCTGCCAGCCCTTGCCCAGAGCGCCCCGCCCGACACCGCCAGCGCCGAAGCGCTGGCAGAGGAAAACGACGATGTCATCAATATCTATACAGATGACTGGTCCAGCAAGCCCTCCGGCGGCAGCAGGGACAGCTGGTCCTACGATGAGACCAGCAAAACGCTTACCCTGAAAACCGGCACCTTCCGGCTCTACCATCATAGTAATAGCGTCTACAATAATTACAGCAAATTGAACGTGAAAATCGAAGCTGGTGCCACCCTGCAGGAAGCACGGATCGGCTCGGAACACGATACCAGATACACCGTGACCAACGCAGGCACCATCTCCGGCGGCACCTTCTACGGCAAGGTGACCTGCGAAGCCGGGGCTGTCATCAGCGGCGGCACCTTTAAAGGAACTGCCACTGTTGATGCTGCGGGCGGCGATGTTACCATTGAAGATGGCACCTTTGAAGAGGTCAGTTATACCAGCGGCGTGACCGTTAAAGCCGCCGGTACCCTTACCATCAACGGCGGCACCTTTAAGGGCACGCGCACCTGCTCCGTGGATATCGGCAATTGTGAAAAGGTCGTCATCAACGGAGGCAGCTTTGAAACCTCGCTCATGAATTATGAAGAGACAACGAAAATCATCATCAATGGCGGTCTGTTCAACGGCAAGCTGTCTGTTGCAGGAGATAAATGCACCGTCAACGGCGGTCTGTTTACGGCGGCAAGCGACCCGCTGCCCGAGGGTGCAACCGTCAAGGGCGGCTACTTCACGGCAGAACACACAGGGCTTGTAGCCATTGATGCAGCCGATGTTCCGGTGTACCTCCCTGTCGCAGTGGCAGCGGACGGCACGGTGACCGCGTGGTCGGAAGATACTTATAGTACCGTCTATGTCACACCCAACACCAGTGTCACCCTGAAGCCCACCTGCAAGCTGGAAAGCATCGTCAGCGGCGGCGCGGAGCTGGAATATACCACCGGGAGCGGCGCGTTCAGCTTTACTGCGGGCACGGAAACTGTCCGGCTCAACAGCGCTTTTGCAGGGGAGCTGGTCATTGAAGCGAACGGCTTCCCCAAGGGCACGAACGGCGGTGTCTACGGAGCAAAGGGCGATGGCTGGACCTTCGAACCGGAACGCAAAAATCCGGAGACTTTCGGCAGGAAGACCCCCACCCTGATCATCGGGAAGGACACGACGCTGGACTTCGACAAGGTGACAAATAAGGCCGGTGCGGTGAAATTTGCAGTCGAAAACTACGGCACCTTCAGCGGCACGCTGAGATCTGAAATGACATCTGACCTGTATGTGTACAACAGGGAGAGCGGCACGATCCGCAACGCCACGCTGGACGGGCTGAACAACCTTTACAACGACGGCCTTGTGGAGGACTCGGTGCTGCGCGTTGAATATATCGGCAACGGCTGGCGCGAAACGGCGCAGCCCGCTACCATCCGCAACTCTGCGCTGGATATTATCGGCTACGGTTGGCTGGTGGCCAACAGCTCTACCTACAAGGCTGTGCTGGACGGCTGCTATAACAGCGCCGGTTATACCGGCACTGCCACGATCGACAACGGCGGCACGGTCAAAAACAGCAAAAGCACCCTGAAGCTGGTAGTGAAAAACATAGGCAGATATGACGGCAATGGAAAGCCCTACCAGCCTGTCATTGACGGCGGCGAGTATACCGTTGTCTATAACGAGGACGGCATCATCCAGAATGCCCCCACCATCCACGCACTGGTGGCAAAGGATCCCAAAGACCTGAACGGCGCTACGGATTACTACACCCTGAAATACACCGCACCGGAAGACGCCACCTACTTTAAACAATACATCAACGGCATCAACGGCATGATCGAGGGCATCTGGAGCGCAAAGGTCTCCACCCTCTACGTTGACACCGATCAGGACACCATCTCGGTCATCACCCACGCTCCCATCAAGAGCGTGAACGGCGTGACCTACAACGGCTCTGTGCCCTATGATGCAGAGCGCTACACCAGCACCATCGACCTGAGCCGGTACGATATCCCGCAGACCCATACCCTCAACCTGAGCGCCACCGCCGAGGGCACGGCAGCGCTGCCGGATGCAGACCCCGCAGACTTTACCTTTACCATGCCCGCCAACGCCGTATATGACGGCGAGGAACACGGCATCAAAGTGCGTGCAGCTGCCGGAAAGGGCTATGGCAATGTTACCGTGACCTATATCTCCGGTACAGAGAAGTTTACCGCAGTTTACGATGCGGACGGCGTGCTGCTGAGCGGCAAGCGACCCGTAAATGCAGGCGATTACACCTTTACCGCCGTGGCAGCGGCTACCGACAGCTGCGCGGGCGGCGATGTGACCCCGAAGGATAACAAATTTACCATCCAGAAGGCCGAGCTGAAGGCAACGGACTTCAACATTCTGGTGAGCTACACCACTGTCGGCGATGGGCAGAGTTATACGGCTTACATGAATGATCAGAGCCCCGATTCCCCGCTTATTCTGCGCTACGGCGATACGATCACCGGGTACAAGATCGTTTCCTATGCGGAAGCCGTTGGTGAGCCTGCTCCTTATACCGCGGCTGTCATGGGCAACTATGATGTGCTGGACGACAACGGCAACAAGATCGGCACCAGCAGCGGCACGCCCACAAAACCCGGGCACTACCGCCTGAGCATCCGGGTGACCGCCGATGCAAACCACTATGTGGCCTCGGAGCTGCAGAGCGAAGATTGGGTGCTGGATATCTGGCGCGCCCCGCTGTACATCTCGGACTTTACCGTGACGGAGCCCGACCTGACCTATGACGGCACTGCCAAGGCAGTGACCGTGACGAACAACAGCGAAAAGGACTACGGCGAGATCACCGTGACCTACCGGAACGACCCCTATAATTCGGACGGCGCAGTGCTGGACGGTGCTCCCGTTGAGCCGGGCGTATACTTCTATACCGTCAACGCCGCAGGCGGCGCACTGCACGAGGGCGGTCTTGTGGCAAGCGGCTCGTTCCGCATCAGAGAAGCTGGTAAGCCGGATCCTGATCCGAAGCCCGAACCGGAACCTGAGCCGAAACCGGAACCCGACCCTGAACCTGCTCCCGCGCCGGATAGCACGGATTCCGGCCTGCTGGATGCCGTGACCATCGTGGCTGGTTCAGCGGCATTGTATGCGGGCATTGGAGCGGTCGGTTACGAGACCGTTACGTACAGCATCCTTGCAGAACTGCTGCCCAAGGGTACGCCCATCCCGACCACCCGGGAACAGCTGGCAGTGCTGGTGTGGAACACCGCAGGCAAACCTGAACCCACTGCACCCGCTGTTTACAGCGATGTAGCCGAGCCCGAGACCGCCAAGGCAGCCCGCTGGGCTGTGGAGGCCGGGCTGCTGCCTGACATGGGCGAGGGCGCCTTTATGCCCGGCAAGCGTGTGACCAAGGTACAGGTCATCCGCGCCTTGAACCGGCTGAAAAAGCTGGGTCTGGCGAAATAACCATTGCCATCTCCCGATCGATCCTTTCCAATAAGCGCAGCAAGGCCGCCCGGCGAATGCCGGACGGCCTTGCTGCACTTTAGGGGAACTCGTTATACCTCAGGACACCCGGCGGCGCGCCATGCGGCGCACAGCACCTCTTTTTCCGCCTTGGAAAGCTTTTTCAGGGCGGCTTCCCGGCGCAGAGCGGCGCGTTTGTCCGCGCAGCGCTCTATATAGGCAAAGCCCACCGCGCCGTGGGCGCGGGTGTAGCGGGCCCCTTTGCCGCTCTGGTGCGCTTTCAGCCGGGCGGCGGGGTGGTTCGTCCAACCGGTGTACAGCTGCCCGCCGGTGCAGCGCACCATGTAGACGTAGGCGGCGTCAGGCAAGGCGGCCATTGTTTTTCAGCACCTGACGGCAGGCGGCAAGGGCGGTCTCCTTGTCCTTGGCGGTAATGAGAAAACGGCTGGCGTGGCAGAAGCTGATGCCCGGGATGCCGCTCTTCTGCTCGATGACCTCCTGCGGCTGCCCCGCCCACGACTGCGGGAAGGGCAGTTTGGACTTTTTGGTTTTGTGGTCGGTGACGCACTGGGCGCTCCACCCGCCGCGCTGGCTGGGGTACACCACAAACAGGGCGTCGGTCTTGTACAGGCCGTTTTTCCACGGCAGATAGCAGGGCAGCACCACGATGCCATCGCGGGAGCTGCGGTAGGCCTGCTGCACCTTTTCGTCCGCGCGGTTCACGGCGTTGGCGCTGTCGATCTGGTTCTCCAGGATCTGCTTTGCCACGGCCACCGCCTTGAAAAAGCAGGTGTCCTGATCTTCCTTGGAGTCCCACACCGGGTTGAAAAAGCCGATGGCATCGCACAGGCTGTTCTGCTCGCCGGTGTTGTCGTTCAGGTCCAGCGGCTGGATGAAGTTCTCGTCAATGAGCCGCGCCTGCCGCTCGCCCACAAGGCCGGGGCCTAGCACCCGCCACAGCAGGCCGAAGGCCGCGTAGGGCACGCCGTTGGCGCGGTACTCCCGGGGCTCCTGATGGTGGTCGAACATCCCGAAGCCGATGTCGTACACGATGCCCTCAAAATCGTCGGGCACGGTAAAGCCGCGGGTGATCCTGATATCCGGGCGCAGAATCTGCAGCAGCGCCGTAGCAAACACGTCATCGGCATGGAACTTGCCGGCGTGGGTAAAACCGTTTGCGGGAATTTTCATGGACTTGATACCTCGTTCTCCTAATTTCATCTGGTATCAGTATAGCACAATCCCGCCCGTGGGACAACAAAAAGGAACGGCAGCGCTGCCGCCGTTCCTTTTGTGTGGGATGATTGAAAATGGCTTCCGCTGCGCTCTAGCCATGTTTAGCGGAAATATGATTTAAAGATTCGCGTTTGGAGCGACCGCGTTTGTGGAGCGCAGCGTAGCAATGAAAGCCCCAGTGGGGCTTTTAAGCGGCAGAGCGGTCTGCGTTAGCAGATGGAGGTGCTTTGCCCCGACAAGCTCTGCGGAGCGCTCCAAACGCATTTTCACAGGAGGGGTTGCAACCGAAAACTGCATTTACGACCCCTCCCGTGAAAATGGGATAGCGGAGCGTCCGCAGACGCTCCGCTATCCCGAAATAAAAATAATACTTCCGCTGATGATGCGCAGCAACGACGACGACCGCCGCCAGCGGCGGAAACAGGGAGGAGTTGTTGGGGCAGCGGCCAGCAAGACGCGAGTGCCGCCCAAGGCACGATGCGGATGCTGGGTGCCGCAACCCGGAAGCAAGCGGAAGCCATTTTCAACCGTCCTACAACAAAAAGGCTGCTGCACAGCGGTTTGTGCAGCAGCCTATAACAGTTTTGCTTACAGCGCCGAGTAGCCGAAGCTGTTCACCAGCGCGTCAATGTGCTGCCCGGCCTTGCACAGGGGGCAGTCGCGGGAGTCGAAGCTGGCGTAATCCGGCAGACTGGTGGGGTCAAAGATGGAGGTGACCGGGTAGCCGAGGCACTCGTGGGTGGTGGCGAAAATGGCCGAAAGCCCGGCCACGATGCCGCCGTAGTAGTTTACGGCTTCCACGGCTGCCTGAATGGTGTAGCCGGTGGTGACGGACGCGGCCAGAATGAGGACGTTCTTGCCCTTGACCATGGGGGCAAGATTGTCCCGCAGAATGATTTGGCTGCCGGAGGTGTATTCCGGGGTGACGATATAGATGGTCTTGTGGGCGTTCATATTGGTAAAGCCGTCCTTGGTCAGCTCGTTGGCAAGACAGGTGCCAATGACCTGTGTGCCGTCCAAGCAGAGCACGGTATCCACGATGGTGCTGTGCTGGTAAGCGCTGACCAGCTCCTTTGCCACGGCCTTGGCCTCGGAAAGGCGGGTCTTTTGGGTGGTCACGTCGATGTAATAGTTGATGTGGCTGTGGCTGGTGGCAAAATGTCCCTTGGCCACCCGCAGGAACAGTTCGCTTTTGCTGGTGGGAAGCTTGACCATGTTGATCATTGTACAGCACTCCTTTTTTCACCGGGCGCAGCTGCGCCGCAAAATACAAAACAGCGCGGCAACGCATTCCGGTTGCAGCGCTTATTTTTCTTCTCTGTTCCTTTATTGTACTGAAAAATGCCGCTGTGCACAAGACACAAACCTGACGAAAAACCTTGGCTTTTTGCAGACATATCGCCGAAAACTTGGATGCAAAGGCCGCTGCCGCCCGGAAAAGCGCACCGCAAAGGGCGTGCAGCCGCAACACCGGCGCTGCGGCAGGGGAGAAGGGCACTCTTTTGCGCAGCACGGGAAACTTTGCAAAAAGGGACTGGTATTTTTGTGGGTTTTGAGTATAATATAGGAAAGATAGTTCAAATTTGAAATATAGCAGTTTGCGTTTTTAATGCCTTGACAACATCCGCAAACTGCATATCGCAAATATGCCGTTTTGATAGGCGCTATTCTTGAAAATTGCGATAAAAGGAGAATCACATCCATGGCACAGGCAAAACAGGATATGGGCTCTGGCAGCGTAAAAAAGCTGATGCTGCAGCTCATGATCCCGGCGGTCGTTGCACAGGTGGTCAACCTGCTGTATAACATCGTGGACCGCATCTACATCGGACATATCGCCGGCATCGGCGCGGCAGCGCTGACCGGCGTGGGACTGTTCACCCCCATCCTTATGCTGCTGAACGCATTCGCCATGCTGGTGGGTGCGGGCGGCGCGCCCCGCACCGCCATTGCGCTGGGACAGGGCGACAAGGAGCAGGCGGAGAAGATCATCTCCAACAGCTTTACCATGCTGCTGCTCTTTTCGGTGGTGCTGACCGTGGTGTTCTACGCCGGGGCACCCACCCTGCTGCGGCTCTTTGGTGCCAGTGACGCCACCCTGCCCTATGCGCTGGCGTACAGCCGCATCTACATTCTGGGCTCGGTGTTCGTGCTGCTGGTGCTGGGCATGAACCCCTTTATCACCACGCAGGGCTTTGCCAAGACCAGTATGCTTACCACCGTCATCGGTGCGGTCATCAACATTATCCTCGACCCCATCCTGATCTTTGGGCTGGGGCTGGGCGTGCGGGGCGCTGCCATTGCCACCGTGCTCAGTCAGGCCGTGGGCGCGGTGTGGATCCTGCGCTTCCTCACCGGCAAAAAGACCATCCTGCGCCTGCGCAAGGACTATATGCGCCCGGAAAAAAAGGTCATCCTGCCGGTGATGGCGCTGGGCATCTCCACCTTTGTGATGATGTCCACTGAGAGCCTGCTGTCCATCAGCTTCAGCTCCAGTCTGGCGCGGTACGGCGGCGATGTGGCTGTGGGTGCCATGACCGTCATCACCAGCGCCTCCCAGCTGTGCACCCTGCCCATTCAGGGCATCTGTCAGGGCGGTCAGCCGGTGATGAGCTTCAACTTCGGCGCGGGCAAAAAGTCCCGCGTCAAGGAGGCGTTCCATTTCCAGCTGCTGCTGTGCAGCTGCTACACCTGCCTGTTCTGGCTGCTCATGATGCTGGTGCCGGGGGCTGTGGCGGGCATCTTCACCTCGGATACGGCGCTCATCGACTACACCACATGGTCCATGCGCATCTACATGGCCGGCATCTTTGCCATGGGCTTCCAGATCGCCTGCCAGCAAAGCTTTATGGCGCTGGGACAGGCCAAGGTCAGCCTGCTGCTGGCCTGCCTGCGCAAGATCATTTTGCTGATCCCGCTCATCTTCATCCTGCCGCACCTGCTGCCGGACCCGGTATTCGGCGTCTTTCTGGCAGAGCCGGTCAGCGATATTCTGGCGGCCACCATCACCACCATCACCTTCTTCTCCCGCTTCAACGGCATTCTGGAACGGGGTGCTGCAAAGGTATAATGAAATAGAACAAGCCCGGAAAGTCTGTGGACTTTCCGGGCTTGTGTTTTTACGGGAGGGAGACGAACTCCCTCAGTCATCGCTGTGCGATGCCAGCTCCCTCGGGGAGGGAGCCTCTGGCGAGAAGGGTGACTTTCTGGTTTTGCCAAAGGCCCCATCCCAGAGGGGGCTGTCTGCGTAGCAGACTGGGGGAGTTTGCTATGCGGCATAGCCACCTTCCCCAAGGGGACGGCAACCCTCTCAGTCATCGCTGCGCGATGCCAGATTCCCCTTTTTGTCACCTGCGGTGACATCTTCCCCCGGAGCGGGGGAAGTCTTTCCTCTCAGGGGGGAGCTTTTTTCATCTTCCGGTTAGCACAAATAAAGCTCCCCCTTCGGGGGAGCTGGCGAACGAACGTGAGCCTGAGAGGGTTCGTTCGTCTCGCCCAATTACTTTTCTACCTTTGCCGTCTCCGGCTCGCCAAGAGCCAGCACCTGCGTCAGCTCAGCCTGCACCTTTGCGTTGGTGGCATCGGTGACGGCCAGCACGTCGGAGTAGAACTTTTCCATCTCGTCACGGGTGGAGAAGGTGGCCACATACATCTGGTTGCCCATGGCACCGGACAGCGCCTCGGGGATGCGGTCCACCATGCGCATGTTGTCCTGATACTTCTGCATCAGCTGCTCGTGGCTGTAAACGAAGCTCTTGCCGTCCCGGCGTCCGGCAAAGGCGCAGTAGTAGTGCTCACCCACCGGCATGTCGGTGCCGCCGAAGGCGATCATGTCTGCCCAGATCTTGTACACGTTGGTGGAGCGGGCAAAGTCGATCATGTCCGGGGTAAAGCCGCCGCAGGGGCGCATGTTGACTTCCAGTGCCACGATCTGGCCTTTTTTGCCCATGCTGGCCTGATCTTCGGTCATGCGGAAGAACTCGAAGTGGACAAAGCGGCTCTTCACCCCAAAGCTCTTGACGGCGGCACGGCCTGCGGCGCGGGTGTCCTCCGGCAGATCCTTGATGATGTAGTAGATGGAGTTGTCGTCGTTGTTCACGATGTCCATGATGGACACGGGGCTCACGTTGCCCGCCTCAAAGATGGGGTTGCCGTGGGCGTCGATGATGGCATCGTAGCTGTTTACCTCGGCGCGGACGAACTCCTCCATGATGTAGGCCACATCCGGGTGCTCCTTCTCCTTGTAAGCCAGAAATTCCTTCAGCTCCTTGTCGCTGGAAAGGCGGTGAGTATCCGAAGCGCCCACGCCGTTGTCCGGCTTGACCACCACCGGGTAGCCCACCTGCGCCACAAAGGCCTTGCAGCCTGCAAGGTCGTCCACCATGTGGTAGTGGGCAGTGGCGATGCCGGCCTTCTGGTAGTACTCCTTCATCTTGCTCTTGTACTTGATGCGGGGCATATCGCAGGTCTGGAAGCCGCTGGTGATGTGGAAATCGGTGCGCAGAGCGGCATCCCGTTCCAGCCAGTATTCATTGTTGGACTCCAGCCAGTCGATGCGGCCATACTTGAAGGTGAAAAAGGCCACGGCGCGGTAGACCTCGTCGTAGTTTTCCAAGCTGTTCACCTTGTAGTATTCGTTCAGGCTTGCCTTCAGCTCCGGCTTCAGCTCCTCATAGGGCTGGTCGCCGATGCCCAGCACGTTCAGGCCGTTGTTCTTCAGCTCCCGGCAGAACTGCCAGTAGTTCGTGGGGAAGTTGGGGGAGATAAAAATAAAGTTCTGCATAGTATTTGTTGATTCCTCTTTCCGTTACCTCTATGATTGCAATGCCCCCGCGGGGCGGGACGATTTAAAATGCCCGCCGCGCTGCTTTGGGCATTCTTAGCGGAATAATGATTTATATTCGGCACAACGGCGCGTCTGCGGACGCGCCGTTGTGCCATTTTCACGGGAAGGAGTGCCGCTCTGCCAGAAGCGGCACCCGGCGGGGCAGGGGTCACTGCTGGCCCAGAACGTAGGGCATATAGTACGCCACCTGCTTATACCACCAGTTCCAGTCGTGGTTGACATCGTGACCCCACAGGTCTACCCAGATGGGGATATGCTTTGCCTCAAAGATGCGCTTGAGCAGCCATGTGGTGTCCGGCTGTTCCCAGTCGCCCTGACCGCAGCAGATGACCGCCTTCTGATTGCGGAACAGCTGCATATAGGGGTGATCCTCCGGGAAGTTCTTCATGTAGTCCACAGGGGAGTTCATGTACACCAGCTCGTCCATGTAGTTGCCAAAGCCGTAGTGGGCGGTGTAGATGCCGCTGAGCGCCAGACAGCCGCAGAAGATATCCGGGCGGCGCAGGTACAGGTTTACCGCGTGGGTAGCGCCCAGACTGCACCCGAAAGCGATGATGCCGGGCAGATCGCTCCAGCCGTTGCGCTGCTGCGCCAGATGCTGAAGCATCGGGGCGACCTCGCGGGTGATGTAGCGCAGCCACTGCTCATAGCGGCGGATGCGCCAATAGGGGTTGCCCTGTGCGTCCGACCATGTTTCCTGATCCATGGTGTCGATGGAAAGCACCATGATCTGCCCGGACTCGATCCACGGGGCAAGGGTGTCGGTCATGTGGAAGTTTTCAAAATCGAAAAACCGGCCGTCCTGACAGGGGATATACAGCATTGGGCGGCCTGCGTGGCCGTAAAGCTTACACTCCATATCCCGTCCCAGTTCCGGGCTGTACTCCTTGAAATACTGCATCTCCATGGTGTTTCCTCCTTTGATAGTCTGTGCAATCAAAACCCCTTTGGGTTTATCAAAAGTGGGCAGCGGGCTCGCCCTCTCCGTCAGTTCGCTTCGCTCACTGCCACACTCCCCCTTTTGTCGCTGCGCGACATCTTCCCCCGACCGGGGGAAGTCATTCCTCAAAGGGAGAGGCCTTGGCAAAAAGATGAAGTTTGCGTGGACTGCCAAGGGCTCCCCCTTTGGGGGAGCTGGCGCGTAAGCGCCTGAGAGGGCGAGGACGCTTCCCGTAATCGTTTCTTACTCCTCCACCTCATACAGCAGGGTGTGGAACACGAAGGGCAGCTGCTTTTCCCAGCTGGCCTCGCTGTGGGTGCCGCCGGGCACGATGCGGCTGGTCAGGTGGATGCCCCGGGTCATCAGCTTGCCGCTCAAGTTGGAAAACTCCCGGCGGATGCCCTCGTGGTTGCCCATCTCCCGGGAACCGTAGTCCATGTACAGCACCGTGCCGGGGGAAAGCTTTGCACGCCCCACAAGGCCGGAAAGCTTATCCGGCGCCACCCAGATGGAGGGCGACAGTGCCGCCGCGCGGCTGTAAGTATCGTTATATTGCAGCAGGGCGTACAGGCTCATCAGCCCGCCCATGCTGCTGCCGCCGATAAAGGTATGTGCCCTGTCCGGCAGGGTGCGGAAATTCTGGTCGATCAGGGGCTTGAACCGGTGGATGAACCAGCTCATGGTGGCTTGTCCCTTGCCGTCAAAGTGGCCGTAGGTGGGGTCATCGAAGCGGTAGGGGGAATACTCCACCAGACGCTCATTATTCGCCCCGGCGTTGCACTCGATGGCCGCCACGATCAGCGGGGTGTCGGTATAGTCCAGATAATCCGCCACGCCCCAGCTTTTGCCGTAGGTGGCATCCTCGTTGAAAAACACGTTCTGCCCATCGAACATATACAGCACGGGGAACCGGCGTTCCGGCTGTGCCTCGTACATGGTGGGCAGGTAGACATACGCCCGGCGCTGCTCGGTGCCGTTGACCGCCGGGTAACTCATGCTCCATTTTTTGATCATGGTGCTTCTTTCCTCTCAAATCTTCCTGCAAAGGGCACAGGCGGCAAGCCCACGCCCTTTATAGGTAGTGTAGCACCATGCGGCGGGAATTGCAATCTTTATGCGCAAAGGGGCGGCGGGACGATTTGGAATGCGCTCCGCTTTGCTCTGCGCATCATCAGCGGAATAATTATTTTATTTTCGCGTTTGTCGCGGCCTGCGGGCCGCTCCAAACGCATTTTCACGAGAGGGGTCGTGACGGAAAACGGCATTTACAGCGCCGCTTTCTGCGAAAGCGCGGCGCTGTGGTTGGCATGCTCGCCCTCTCAGGCGCTAACGCGCCAGCTCTCCCAAAGGGAGAGCCATTGGCATAGCGGTGCAGTTTCCAGCTGAAGTGCAAAGTGTGCGGTTTCGCCAGAGCCTCTCCCTTTGGGAGAGGTGGCACGGCGCAAGCCGTGACGGAGAGGGCGAGCCAGCTAAAGAAACACGGGCATCTGCGGTGATACAAAAGGGACTGTTGCCCCAGACGGTGTGCAACAGTCCCTTAAAAAGCCGTAGGGTGACAGGCGGCTCAATATTTCTTTTCCACAGGTACGATCCAGCCCTTGGTGTCGGGCAGCTTGCCCCACTGCATACCGGTCATGGTGTCGTACAGCTTCTGGGTGACAGGGCCGATCTTGCCGTCGCCGATAAAGGCGTGCTCGCCCTTCCAGACCAGCTCCTTGACGGGGGAGACGACAGCGGCAGTACCGGTGCCGAACACCTCTTCCAGCTTGCCTTCACGGGCAGCAGCCATGATGTCGGCAATGGCGATCTTGCCCTCGACGACCTCGTAGCCCCAGTCCTTCAGCAGCTCGAT
>CAKTFS010000028.1 GCA_934561115.1 uncultured Faecalibacterium sp.
TGCTCAACGGTAGCTGTAAAAGCCCCCGAAAACTGTGCAAAGCACTTTTTGTTTTCGGTCATTTGTTGCTTTCCATCATGATACCCAGCCTCATAGCCAGCCGTATAACCTTCTTCGTAGTTCGTATCATGTGTATCTGAACTTTGATCATTATTTCCACAACCAACCAATGAAAGTACCAGCACAAGACAAAGAACTATTGCAATAATCTTTTTCATACTGTTTCCTCCATCAAATTCCGATTTGCTGAACTAAGCCGAGTATACCATACCCGCCAATGAAAAGATACCCCTCTAGGGGGGAATTGGCAAAAAAAGCGTTTAAAGTGCGCCGCAGAGCACTTCAAACGCGAACGATAAAAATATTATTTCCATCCCCGGTCGGTGGGGTCCAGCATCCCGGCGGCAGAGTATACCAGCGCATTGCAGATGGCGGCGGCAACGTTGCTGCCGCCCTTGCGCCCCATGGCAACGATAGCGGGCACACCGTGGGCAGCGCAGACGGCAAACAACCGCTCCTTGCTCTCCACCACGTTCACAAAGCCCACCGGCACCCCGATGACCAGCGCAGGGCGCAGCCCGGCGGTTTCAATCAGGTCGGCAATGGTCAATAGCGCCGTGGGTGCATTGCCCACTGCGAGGATGGCACCGGGATGCTCGGCGGCGGCTCTTTGCATAGACGCCACCGCCCGGGTGGTGCCGTTGGCCTTTGCCAGCACGGCCACCTCCGGGTCGGCCATGTAGCACAGCGCCGTGCCGCCCAGCCGCGCAAGCCCCGGCTTTGTAATGCCGGAAAGCGCCATGTTGGTGTCGGTAACGATGGGCGCAGCGGCCTGCAGTGCCGCCACGCCCGCCGCCACCGCACCGGGGGTGAAGCGCAGGTTGCGGGCATAGTCAAAATCTGCGGTGGTGTGGATCACCCGCTTGACCACGGCGGCAGTCTCCGGCGGCGGGGTCAGTCCCATTGCGTCCAGCTCTGCGGTGATGATAGAAAGGCTCGTCCGCTCGATATCGGCGGGCAGATGATGCTGCGGGGTCATAGGGCGTTCCTCCCTTCCAGTCCCATGGCGGCGTATAGAGCGTTCATGTCCAGCGCCCGGCGCACGCCGTCGGCTAACAGGTCAAACTGCTGCTGACGGTACTCTGCCATAGAGAGCAGCGGCGCATCGGCAGGGGAGATGCCCTTGCGGCTGCACAGCAACTGCACCAGCTTTTCGGTCAGCTCCCCGGTGTCGAACAGCCCGTGCAGATAAGTGCCCGCCACGTTGTCCTGCACGCAGCCCTCGGCGCTACCGTCCGCAAGGCGGCAGAAGGGCACGCCCTGCACAGCGGTACGCCCGGTATGGATCTGGTAGCCGGTCAGCGCTGCACCCGCCAGCTGCGGTGCGGTGACGGTGGCGGTGTCCTGCGTGCGGTGCTTTGCGTCCGTAAATACGGTCCGGGTGGGCAGCAGCCCCAGCCCGCGCACGGTCTGGCTGCGTCCGCTCTCGGTGCCCTGCGGGTCGGCAAGGGTCTCGCCCAGCATCTGGTAGCCGCCGCACACGCCCAGCACCGGCGTGCCGGAGGCTGCCAGCTTCTGCACCGCAGCTTCCAGCCCGCACTGCCGCAGCCAGAGCAGGTCGTCTATAGTGTTTTTTGTGCCCGGCAGAATGACCACATCCGGTGCGCCCAGCTGCCGGGGGCTCTGCACATACCGCACGCTCAGCAGCGGGTGCTGCTCCAGCGGCATAAAATCCGTAAAATTGGAGATATGCGGCAGCCGCAGAATGGCAGCATCCAGCGGCTTGACGGCGCTGCTGCTCTCCAGCCGGGAGGAGAGGGAGTCCTCGTCCTCGATGTCCACCCGCAGGTAGGGCACAACGCCCAGCACCGGCAGATGGGTCTTTTCCTCCAGCATGGTAAGGCCGGGCTTCAGGATGGCGGCATCGCCCCGGAATTTGTTGATGACCAGCCCTTTGATGCGTGCACGCTCGGCGGGTTCCAGCAGTTCCACCGTGCCGTACAGCTGTGCAAACACGCCGCCCCGGTCGATATCGCCCGCCAGCAGCACCGGTGCATCCACCAGCTTTGCCAGCCCCATGTTGACGATATCGTCCGCCTTCAGGTTGATCTCTGCCGGGCTGCCTGCGCCCTCAATGACGATGATATCCACCTCTTCGGCCAGACTATTGTACGCGGCCAAGATATCCGGGATCAGGCTCTTTTTCAGTTTGAAGTAGGCGGCTGCGGACATCTGCCCGCGCACCTCGCCGTTCACGATGACCTGACTGCCCACATCGCTGCTGGGCTTGAGCAGAATGGGGTTCATGCGCACATCCGGTTCCATGCCGGCAGCCTGTGCCTGCACCACCTGTGCGCGGCCCATTTCCAGCCCGTCCCGGGTGACAAAGCTGTTCAGCGCCATGTTCTGGCTTTTAAAGGGGGTTACCCGGTAGCCGTCCTGTGCAAAAATACGGCACAGCGCGGTGCACAGCAGGCTTTTGCCTGCACCGCTCATCGTGCCCTGCACCATGATACATTTTGCCCGGCTCATGCAAGCACCTCCTGTAAGGTTTTTAACAGCTGCTGGTTTTCCGGCGCGGTGCGCACGGCGGTGCGGTACCAGCTGCCGTCCAGTCCGGGGTAGTTGCCGCAGCTGCGCAGCACGACGCCGCGCTGCCGCAAGGCATCGCCCAGCGTTTCCGGTGCCTGAAAAAGCAGATAATTCGCGCTGCCATCCAGCACCCGCAGCCCCAGTGCACGCAGGCCGTCCCGCAAAATGGGACGCTGCTGTGCAATAAGCGCCTGCACCCGGGCCACATAAGCAGTTTCGTCCAGCGCAGCCAGCCCTGCCGCCTGTGCAAGGCTGGAAACAGCCCACGGCTGCCCGGCTGCCTGCATTTTGTCCAGCAGGGCGGTGTTGCTGCACAGGCAGTAGCCCAGCCGCACCCCGGCCATGCCGTACAGCTTTGTAAAGGCCTTCAGGATGATGAGATTCTGGCTTGCCAGCAGCTTTTTGGCAGATAGCGCCTCGCTCTCCGGTAAAAAGTCCAGAAAGCACTCGTCTACCACCAGCAGCGCACCGCAAGCTTCGCACCGGCGCAGCAGCGCCTCCACCAGCGCTAGCGGCGTCAGCTGCCCGGTGGGGTTATTGGGCTGGCAGAGGAATACCATGTCGGTGTCCTCGTCCACTGCGGAAACAAACGCTTCGGTCACTGCAAAATCTTCGTCCTCCCGCAGAAAATGCCGCCGGACGGTGCAGCCAGCCGTTTCCAGCGCGGCGGCATACTCTGCAAAGGTAGGCGCGGGCAGCAGCGCGGCGCGGGGCTTTGCCGCCCACACCAGCCGGAAGATCAGGTCTGCCGCGCCGTTGCCGCAGAGGATGTACTCCATGGGCACCTTCTCGTGCACTGCCAGCTTTGCCCGCAGAGCGCGGCAGAGGGGGTCGGGGTAGCGGTCGGCGGTGGCAAGCGCGGCAGTAATGGCCTTTGCCACCCCCTCCGGCAGTCCCAGCGGGCTGACGTTTGCCGAAAAGTCCAGCGCGTCCTGTCCGTACTGCGCCCGGTAACCGGCCCAGTCGCCGCCATGTACCAGCTGCATCATAAAATACCTCGTATCAATAGCCCAAGCGCCAGCGCCAGCAGGCTTTCGGCGTACATCATGCGGTCCGCGCGGCGGATATCCTCCGGCTCAATGGGGCGCACGGCATCGCCGATGGTGGGCTTAGGGTAGTATTCACCAAAATAATAGGCGGGCCCGGCCAGCTGCACGTTCAGCGCACCGGCGCAGGCACTTTCGGTCTGGGCACTGTTGGGGCTGGCGTGGTTGCGCCTGTCCCGCCGCCAGATGTGCCACGCGCTGCGGGCATCATTGCCGGTCAGGGCAGCAGCCGCCACCCACAGCAGGGCAGCAATGCGGCTGGGTAAAAAGTTCGCAACATCGTCCAGCTTTGCCGCCGCCCGGCCAAAGTACAGATATTGCGTGTTTTTGTAGCCCACCATGCTGTCCATGGTGTTGATGGCTTTATAAGTAAGCGCCAGCGGTGCGCCGCCCAACAGCATATACAACAGCGGTGCGATCACCCCGTCGCTGGCGTTTTCGGCAACCGTTTCCACAGCGGCCTTAGTTACGCCCTCGGCAGTCAGCGCCTGCGTGTCCCGCCCCACGATGCGGCTCACGGCAGTGCGGGCGGCAGGCAGGTCGGGCTTTGTCAGCTCCCGATAAACGTTCATGCTCTCCTGCACAAGCCCCTTTGCCGCCAGTGCCTGTCCGCACCAGAACATCTGCACTGCCAGCCCCAGCAGCGGGTGCAGGGCAGCGGCACCCATGCAGACAAGGCTTGTGAGCGCAAGGGTGCCCACCGGCAGGCAAAAGGCTAAGATGCGCCCGCCCCAAAGTTCACCCTCCGGCGTTTTGGGCAGGCGGGCACGCAGCTGCTTTTCCAGCGCAGAGATGGCCTTGCCCATATACACCACCGGGTGCGGCAGCCACGCCGGGTCGCCGAAAATGGTGTCCAGCACAAAGCCGCCCAGTACCGCATAGCCGATCATGCCTGCGCCTCCTTTGTATACTGCACGGTTTTTACCAGATGCAGCACCCGCTTTGCCGCCCAGTCCTTGGCGTCCAGCACAAAGCCGCCGGCGTTGGGGGCGCACCATTCATAATAATCCTTGTGGGGCAGGGCATAGCGCTCCATCGCCGCCATCTGGGTGCCGCCGTGGGCTAAGATGACCAGCATCTCCTCGCCGCTTGCAAGGGCTTTATCCACCAGTGCAGAAAAAGCGGCACAGATGCGCTCACAAAACGCGGCCTTGGTCTCGCCGTCCGGGCAGGGGCTTTCGCAGTTGGCGGCTACCCATGCAAGATAGTCCGGGTCGTGCTCCATTTCAATATAGTTTCTCCCCTCAAAGCTGCCAAAGCACATCTCCTTCAGCCCGTCTATTTCCACAAGCTTTGCCCCCGGGAACAGCACCTCAGCGGTCTGCCGGGTGCGGCAAAGGGGAGTGATGTACACGGTCTTGGGGGAGATATCTGCCCGGCACAGCATAGCGCGCCCGGCGGCAGAAAGCGGGATATCCCGCTGCCCCTGATAGCGCTTTTCGGCGTTGTATTCAGTCAGGCCGTGACGCAATAAATAGATCAGCATTCCGGCAATTCTCCTTTCAAAACGGTGGGGATGCCGCAGAACATCTGCACCACGCACTTAGCACGCGCCGCCAGCATGCAGGCCAGCCGCCCGGCGTTTTCCCGCGCGGCACGCTCTGCGGGGTCTATGGGCACCACACCGCCGCCCACCTCGGTGGACAGCACGATATCATAAGCGGATAATTTGTCCGCGAGTTTCTCAAGTTCGGCGTTGTCTTTGCATCCGGCGGCAAGCTGCTGCGCATCCGCGATGCAGCGGCCGGGCAGGGTGCGGGCAAAGGTGCGCTTGCCGCTGTAAAGCGGCCCGGTGATCAGGATCATAACAGCCCTCCCCATTGGCAGGCGCACAGCGCCGCCAGCATCCACAGCTCAGTCTTTTGCAAAAACCACCCGGCAAGATCGCCGGTAATGCCGCCCAGCTGCTGTACGGCTACATGGTGATACCACAAAAACAGTAAAATTGCAACTGCTGCCAGCGCCCCGCCGCCCAAAGCCAGCAGCGCTCCGCAAAGCAGAACTGCCAGCACTGCCAGCACATTGCGCACAGAGGTGCGGTCGGCGGCAGAGGCAAAGGTGTGGGCAAGGCCGGTGTTCTTGGCCATGGGAAAGGCCGCCACCGCAAGGCCGGAAAGTGCCCGCTCCAGCACCAGCGCCAGCGTCCACAGCGCACCCACCCGGGGGGTGAACTGCACACAGGCGGCAAGGCAGAGGTAAGCTGCAAAATAGCTGCACAGCCGGATGACCGCAAAGGCACCGCAGTGCGGATCTTTTAAAATTTCCAGCTTCTTTTCCCGGTCGCCGTAGCTGGCAAGAGCATCGCAGGTGTCGGCATAGCCGTCCAGATGGATGCCGCCGGTCACCCACACCGGTACAAGGCAGAATCCTGCAGCCCGCGCCGGGGCGGGCAGGGGCAGTACCCCGCACACGCACCACAGCGCCCCGCATAAAAGCCCCACCAGCGGGAAAGCGCACAGCGTGTACCGCATATTCTTTTCGTTCCACGCAAACTGCGGCACCGGCACCGCCGAAAACATGGCAAAAGCCACCGCAATGGTCTGCAAAACGATCATTTTTCCACTCCTTTATAATACACAGGGATGCCGCACACCACCCGCACTACGGCGTCTGCCCGGGCGGCAAGGGCGTTGTTCACCCACGCCAACGCCAGCAGATAGCGGTCCGTGTCCCCGGCATAGTCTGCGCCGCCGCTGAACACCTCGTTGGAGACAACAATCAAATTTTCACACTGCGCGGCAAGGCTGTCCAGCCCCTGCAAAATGTGCGCGGCGGCAGCATCGCCCGCCCCGGCGGGGTCGTACAGTTCGTTGGCGGTCAGGTTGCCCAAATCCTCCAGCAGCGCCGTGCCCCTGCGGGGCAGACGCACCATCTCTAAATGCAGTGGGCATTCGATGGTCTCAAACTGCTTTGCAGCACGCATTTTGCGGTGCTTTTCCACCCGGGCGGCGCACTCGGCATCCCACACCTGCATGGTAGCCAGATAGTACCGCGGCAAAGCGCTGCGCAGCACAAGGGCCTCGGCGTATTCGCTTTTGCCGCTGGCAGCGCCGCCCAGCACCAGCGTCAGCATTGGGGCGTATACGGCGCAATGCCGCCCTCCGCAAAGGAATAGCACCCCTCGTACACCGCCAGCGCCATGTCCCACAGCGGGATGCTGGCCACTGCGCCGGTACCTTCGCCCAGATGCAGCCCGGCGGTAAGCAGGGGCGTTTTGCCTAGTGCTTCCAGTACCAGCCGGGTGGCAGGCTCGGTGGAGCAGTGGCTGGCAAACACGGCCTTTGCCGCTGCCGGACACAGCCGCACGGCGCACAGCGCTGCCACCCCGCTGATGAAACCATCCATCAGCACGGGAACACCCGCCAGCGCCCCGCCCAAGAACATCCCGCACAGCCCGGCGATATCAAAGCCGCCCAACTTGCTCAGTACGTCCAAGGCGTCAGCGGGGTCGGGATTGTTGCAGGCAATACCCCGCCGGATAGCATCCACCTTGCGGGCAAGCCCTGCATCAGAAAGCCCTGCACCGCGCCCGGTCATGGTCTGCACCGGCTGTGCCAGCAGCACGGCAGCCACGGCGCTGGAGGTGGTGGTATTGCCAATGCCCATCTCGCCGGTGGCCACCAGCCCGTAGCCCTCGGCGGCAAACTGCCGGGTCAGGGCGATGCCCTGGCCAATGGCCTCCACCGCCTCGGCGCGGGTCATGGCGGGGCCTTTGGTAAAGTCCGCAGTCCCGGCGGCAATGCGGCAGTCCCGCACGCCGGGCACCGTCGCACCGGCAATGCCCATATCTACCGGCAGCACATCGCAGTGCGCCGCCTGTGCCATCCGGCATACGCTGGTGCGCCGCGCGGCAAGGTTCTCGGCTACGGTGCGGGTCACGCTCTGGTCGGTCTGGCTTACGCCCTGTGCCACCACACCGTTGTCTGCACAGAGCACCGCCACCGCCCGGCGGGAAAAATCAAACTGCGCCGTGCCGGTCAGCGCGGCGGCATCCTCCAGCAGGGTCTCCAGTGCACCCAGCCCGCCCAAGGGCTTGGCAAGGCTGGCCCAGTGGGCGTGGGCGGCGGCGCGGGCGGCTTCGTCCGGCGGGGTGATGGCAGCAAGCAGCTGCATCAGTTCAGCTTCGGTCATTTTCGTCATCCTTTGTGTTTCAAAAAGTGCTGCGCCGCCTGTACAAAGCGGCGGGGCAGGGCGGTACCTGCCCAGTAAAGATGCGGGAAACCGGCGTACAAATTTGCGTTTGCAAAGCCGCATTCCCACTGTCTTTTTTCAGTTTTGCGCACAGAAAAGTCTGCACCATTCTCAGAAGAATCCCAGTGGTGGAATTCGTGGATGGGCAGCGTTTCTCCGGTGCGGAAAAGCATACTGTCGGCCTTTGCTGTCATAGCGGCATAGCCAAAGCGCACCAGCCGCCCGGCGTTGTGCCCGCTGCCCGGCAGCACGCCCGCCATGGGGTAAACCTTGCCGTCCGTGCCCTCCAGCGCCTGCCCCAAATACAGAAAGCCGCCGCACTCGGCGGCAGTAGGCAGACCCGCTTGCACCGCGTCCCGGATGGCAGCACGCAGGGCGCAGTTCTCACTCAGCTGCCGGGCGTACAGCTCCGGGTAGCCCCCGGGCAGGTACAGCCCGCCGATATTTTCCGGCAGGGCGGCGTCCCGCAGCGGACTGAAAAACACAAGTTCCGCACCTGCATCCCGCAAGGCATCCAGCGTTTCGGCGTAGGCAAAGCAGAAGGCTTCGTCCCGCGCCACAGCGATGCGTGCGGCGGGTGCGCACGGTGCGGCAAGCGGCGGCGCAGCCGGGGCAGGGCGGTCGGTCAGCGCTGCCAGCTGTGCCCAGTCCAGCACAAGGGCATCAGCCAGTTGACCCAGCTTTTGCTGTAAGTCCAAGATCTCCCCGGCAGTTTTCAGCCCGAGGTGACGGCTCTCGATGGCACACCCCGGCAGATGGGGCAGATACCCCACTACCGGCAGCCCAGTCTCGGCTTCCAGCATTGGGCGCAGCGTTTTGTACAAAGCTTCGGAGCAATCGTTGAGCAGAATACCCACGATATGACTGGGCGTGCGGAACTGCAAAAGCCCCTGCAGCTCGGCGGCAAGGGTGATGCTTGCCCCCTTTGGCTGCACCACCAGCAGCACCGGCAGCGCAAGCGTATCGGCCAGTTCCCATGCACTTGCGCGGGTGGTCAGCCCCTGCCCATCGTAAAAGCCCATGGCACCCTCGCATACGGCGGCGCCGTGCCCGGCGGCATAGCGGGCGTAAAGTGTGCGCACCGTATCCGGGGCAGAGAGGTAGAGGTCTAAATTGTGGCTTTCCACCCCCAGCGCGCTGCGGTGAAACATGGGGTCGATGTAATCCGGCCCACACTTAAAGGCGCAGGGGTCAGCCCCGCGCCGCTGCAAGGCGGTAAGCACAGCGCAGGTAACGGTGGTCTTGCCGCTGCCGGAGCGCGGCGCGGCGATGAGAAACTGCATCATGTCCGTGCCCCCGTAATGAGGAATACCGGGTTGTTGGCCATCAGCAGGTGCAGACTGCCTGCCGCCTTTGCGCGGCTGACGGAAATCTGTGTCACCTCGGCAGAAAGACCGTGGGCGGTCAGAGCAGCCACAGCGGCGCTGAGCGTTTCCAGCGCAATGGCGGCGATGCACAGCCGCACGGATGGATTTTTGTGCAGCACGGCATCTATAACGGCGTCCATATTGCCCTTTGTGCCGCCGATAAATACAGCGTCCGGGGCAGGCAGCGTGTCCAAAGCCTCGGGCGCTTTGCCCTCGATCAGGGCCAGATTATAAGCGGCAAATTTCTCCCGGTTTTGCTGGACGAGTGCACAGGCTTCCGGGGCGCACTCTACGGCGTATACCTGCCCGGCAGGGGCGGCAAGCGCCAGCTCTACGCTCACGCTGCCGGTGCCCGCGCCTACGTCCCACAGGATATCCGTGGGGGCGACCGCCAGCTTTGCCAGCGCGGCGGCGCGCACCTCCTGTTTGGTCATAGGCACAGCGCCCCGGATAAAAGCCTCATCCGGCAGGCCGGGGGTACGGCGGGGCGGCAAAGCCTCCCGCTCGATGAGTAGTACACTTAGCGGTGCAAAACTCTGCTCTGTCAGTTCCCGGGCAAGGCCAAAGCGGATGGCTTCCGCCGGAGTGCCAAGGTTTTCGCCCACAAGGGCGTGGGCAGCACCCAGTCCGGCGGCGGTCAGCTTTGCGCAGAGGGTGGCAGGGGTGTCCCCGCCGCCGGTGAGGAAAAACACCTGTGGATGCGCCAAAACCTCGGCTACGGGGTCGCAGGCACGGCCGTGGGCCGATACCAGCTTCCAGTCCTGCCAGGGGCGTCCCACAGCGGCGGCTAAAAGCTGTACGCTGGAAAGCCCGGGCAGCACCCGGACGGAGTATCCCATGACCCGCAGCAGGGGCAGCAGCTTTGCAGCACCGGAGTAAAACCCGGTGTCACCGCTGTACAAAACAGCGGTGTCCATATCCGGCTGCGCAGCAAGACACGCAAGGATGTCCTCGGGTTTATACACGGCTTTGCAGTGATCAGTGCACCCCGCCGGTAAATGCTCTAACAGGCGCTTTGCCCCAAGGATGAGCCCTGCACCTTGCAGCGCAGCCAGCCCTTGCGCGGTCAGGCTTTCCGGGCAGCCGGAGCCCATTCCGATCAGAGAGATCATACCAGAACCTCCTTGCAGCGTGTCAGAATTTGTGCGGCAGTTTGTCCGTTTTCAGCCGGGCGGCGCACCACGATCAGCTGCGCACCGGTGTCCTGTGCGGCCTGTGCCTTTTCGGCAAAACCGCCCACAGCACCGCCGTCTTTCGTGACCAGATACCGGATGGAGAATTGCTTCATCAGGGCGCAGTTCAACGCATAGCTGAAAGGCCCCTGCATGGCAATGATGTTCTTGTGCGGGATACCGGCGGCCTCGCAGGCGGCAATGCCTTCCCGCGTGGGCAGCACCCGGGGGAACAGCCGCTCCGGGCTGAGCGGCGCAAAGGCGGCAAGCTCTTTTGCGCCGGTGGCCAGCAGCACATTGCCGCTGCACCCGGCCAGAAACGCAGCCGCGTGGGCGGCGGTGGCAAACACCATGCTCCCAGCGGGCAGCGGGCTTTCTTCCCGCAGCAGCCGGTGGTACTCTACCCCGGCAGCGGCACACGCAGCCCGGATGTTTTTGGTGGCGTCCACCGCGTAGGGGTGGGTGGCGTCCACGCACAGGGCAGCGCCCTGCAAAAGAGCGGCCATTTCCTCGGGGGTCAGCCGCCCGCAGTGCACGGTAATGCCGTCCGTTTCGCCCTGCTCTTCCGCGCCCAGCGGGGTGGCTACGCTGACCAGCACCTGTGCGCCCAGTGCCGCCAGCTGCCGGGAGAACACCCGCCCCTCGGTAGTGCCGCTGAAAACCACTGCTTTCATCTGCGGTACCCCCGCGGGGTGACCATTTTACCGCCCAGCAGTTTTGTGGCGGTGTTGCCGATGTATACGGTGGTAAGCATATCCACCGCCGTACTTTCCAGCTGCGCAAGGGTCAGGACGCGGGCGGTCTGACCCTCCCGGCCGATGTTGCGCACCAGACCGCAGACAGTATCGGCGCTTTTGCCGTTTTCCAGCAGGATGTGCACTGCCTTTGCCAGATAGTCCGGCCTGCCCTTGGAGGAGGGATTATACAGCGCAACGCAGAAATCCCCCATAGCGGCGCAGGCCAGCCGCTTCTCGATGACCTCCCACGGGGTCAGCCGGTCGGAAAGGGAAATGACGCAGAAATCGTGCGCCAGCGGTGCGCCCAGCACCGCCCCGCCGCTGAGGGCAGCGGTCAGCCCGGGCACGACCTCCACGGCAACGTCCGGGTAGTCCGGGGCAAGCTCCAACAGGGGGCTTGCCATGCCGTACACCCCGGCATCGCCGGAGCAGACCAGCGCCACCCGCTTGCCGGTGTGTGCCTTTTCCAGCGCCCAGCGGCAGCGGTCAAGCTCCTGCGTCATGCCCGTGGCATAGTATTCCTCACAGGGGAATTCATCGCGGATGAGGTCAAGATAGACCTTATACCCGCAGATAGCGTCAACGCTTTCCAGCGTGTTCGCAGCCTGCTGGGTCATATAAAAAGGCTCGCCGGGGCCAAGCCCCACGACATAAACCACCTTCTGCGGGCGGTCAATTTCCACCACATCAATCATTCTGCCACCTCCAGTCCGGGGCAAAGGGCCTGCACGCCAGCGCAAAGGTCACGCCGCTGCAGGCAAATTTGGGGTAAAACAGGCTGCCGCCCGCGTCCAGCACCGCCGCCCGCTCACAGACATTGTCCACCCCGGTCACGCTTTGTACAAAAGGGGAGGGGGTGAACTGTCCGGGCGTGCTGCGCAGCTGCGCGGCAGAGTAAAACTGCACCGGCCAGCCGTGCGCCTGACAAAAGGCCAGCAAGCCCGGTTCATTCTGCTTCAGGTCGATGCTTGCGGCGGCGGTAACTGCCTGCGCAGCAAGGCCATGCCGGGCACAGAAAGCGGCAAAAGCGGCTTCCAGCGTGTCGGTGCTTGTGCCCCGCTTGCAGCCGATGCCCAGCACCCCGATGCGCGGCACAAGATGCAGCGCCTGCCCGGTGGGGCAGAGGGTGAGTGCAAGGTCGGCTTTTTCCGGGGCTTCTGCGGGGGATAACCCTGCGGGCGCAATACCTGTTACCGGGAAATCAGCCCGGTAATAGACCGGCTGTCCGGCCAGCAATTTGCTACTGACCAGCTTGATGCGCTCCGGCTCCAGTACCATGCAGTTTTGGTGCTTTGCCCACTCGTCCACCGCAAAAATACCGTGGGCATCGGTGGCGGTGGTGATCACCGGCACAGCACCGCACACAGCGGCAATGGCCCGCGCCAGATCATTTGCGCCGCCCAGATGCCCGGACAAAATGGGCACGGCAAACCGTCCGCATTCATCCACTACCACCACAGCAGGGTCGGTGGTCTTGCTCTTGCAGTGGGGCGCGATAGCTCGCACCGCAATGCCCGCAGCGCCTACAAATATCAGCGCATCCGACTGCACAAACTGTGCGCCTGTCCATGCTGCAAGAGAAGTGCCATCCTGCCCGCACCGGGCAACACTGCCGGGCAGGGCATCAGCAAGGCGCTTTGCCAGAGCAAGGCCGGTATCCGTAAAGGCAAGGTAGGCGCGGGTCATACCGGCTCTCCTTTGCGGAACTCGGTGGTAAAGGCGGGGTCGTACAGCTTGCTGCGCTCGTACTGCGTGCCGAGAAAATCTCCCACCACGATAAGCGCCGTCTTGGTAATGCCCGCTGCACGGGCGCTCTCAGTCAGAAAACCAACCGTGCAGCGCACAATTTTCTCTTCCGGCCAGCTGGCCTTGTACACCACGGCGGCGGGGGTGTCCGGCGTATACGCACCCTGCAAAAGCGCTGCCTGCACTTTATCGATCAGCCCGATGGACAGGAAAATCACCATGGTTGCGCCGTGTGCGGCAAGGCTTGCCAGCCTTTCACGCTCCGGCACGGGGGTACGCCCCTCCATGCGGGTGATGATGACCGTCTGGCTGATGGTGGGCAGGGTGTACTCGGCGTTCAGCGCGGCGGCAGCGCCGCAAAAGCTGGAAACGCCGGGGGTATCATCGTAACAAATGCCGTCTGCGTCCAGCGCATCCATCTGCTCCCGGATGGCGCCGTACAGGCAGGGGTCGCCGGTGTGCAGACGTACGGTGACTTTGCCAGCATCTTCCATTTGGCGCATCACGTCCAGCACCTGCTCCAATGTCATCTCGGCACTGTTGTAGATGGTACAGTCCGGCTTTGCCAGCCCCAGCAGCGCCGGGTTGACCAGACTGCCCGCATAAATAATGCAGTCTGCGGCCTGTAAAAATACTGCACCGCGCTGGGTGATCAGATCCGGTGCGCCGGGCCCGGCGCCCACAAAATGTACCATGTGCATTACTCCTTCCATTCGTTCAGCAGGCGGGCGGCAGTTTCGGTCTGTCCCAGCGGGCCGTGCTGGTTTGAAAACAACACCGCGCCCACCCGGTACGCCCCGCCCGCGCGGCGGTCAAGATGCAGCTGGATGGCGGCAAGCAGGCTTTGCAGCACCGGTTCCCGCAGCCCGGCAGCATCCAAAATCTCCAGACAGGCATCCGTGGTGGCGGCATTGTACAGCGCGGTGCACACCTCCCGGTCGGCACCGCACAGGGCGGCGTGGGTGCAAAACAGCTCCGTGCGGCAGTCTGCCGTGTGGGAGTGGGTGTTCATAATGCCGCCCGCCAGCTTGCACAGCTTGCCGATGTGCCCCACCAGCAGCACCTGTTCAAAGTGCGCCGCTGCTGCCATATCCAGCGTATCTCCGATAAAGTTGGAGGTCTTGACCACCGGAATGGCGGCAAACTGCGGATAGGTTTCGTGCAGATAGTCCAGCCCGTAGTTGCCCGGGGCAAGGATGAGCCGCCGGTGGCCTTTTGCCCGCAGCGCCGCCTGATTCATCTCCAGTTGGATGGTGTCCAGAATGGCCTGCTGGCTCATAGGCTCTACGATACCGCTGGTGCCCAGCACCGACAGTCCGCCCTCCACCCCAATATGGGGGTTGAAGGTGCGCCGGGCTACCTCCTCGCCGCCGGGGATGGAGATGGTCACGGCAAAGCCGCCGGGGTAGCAGGCGGCTTCCGCCTCCCGGCGCAGCGCTTCGGCGATCATTTGCCGGGGCACATGGTTGATGGCAACTTGCCCGACCGGTTGGTCCAGCCCGGGTTTTGTCACCCTGCCCACCCCCGCGCCGCCGGTAATGCGCACCTCGGGTGTGCCGGGCAGCAGCGTTACCGTGGCGGTCACCGGCAGACCGGTGGTCACGTCCACGTCATCGCCGCCGTCCTTTTCAATGGCGCATTCCGCGCCCTCGGCAGCGGTGCGGCAAAACAGGGGTGCCACCTCCACCACGATGCCCTTTGGCGTGCGCAGGGCGACGGTTTCCGGCGCTGTGCCGGTCAGCAGCAGCCGGGCGGCCCCGGCAGCAGCCAGCGCCGCACAGGTGCCGGTGGTGTACCCGCAGCGCAGCAGTTTCTGCCCGCTGCGCACATAGTGTTCAAATTGGGGCTTTTCCGGCTTCGGTGGGTCAAAAACGGCGCTGTACTGTGCTTCTGTCAGGCTGTAGAGCGCCTTGATGTTTTCCCGGGCAAAGGCCTGCGCCGGGGGCATGGGGGCAGAAACACCGTGCGGCGAAACGCATACCACCGCATCCGCGATCTTCTGCGCCATATCCAGCTCGTGCAGGGTAACAATGACCGCAAGCTGCTGCGCATGCGCCAGCTTTTGCAGAATGGTCAGCAGCTCGATCTTGCCCTTGATGTCCAGAAAAGAGGTGGGTTCGTCCAGCAAAAGCACCTGCGGCTGCTGACAGACTGCCCGCGCCAGCAAAATGCGCTGCCGCTGCCCATCGCTGACGCAGTTGAAGTCCCGGTCAGCCAGATGTGCCGCGCCCACCAGCTCCAGCGCGCTCTGTACCTGTTTTTTGTCCTCGGCAGAAAGAATACCCAGCCGCCCGGTGTAGGGAATGCGTCCCGCCGCCGCAAATTCAAAGCAGGTGGTCAGCTCGGTGCGGCGGGTGTGGGGCAGCATCAGTGCCAGCTTTTGTGCCAGGGCGTTGCCGGGGATGCGGGCGAGCTCCTGCCCGTCCAGCAGCACTGCGCCGCCTAAGGGGGTAAGCTGCCCCGCCAAGGTTTTGAGCAGGGTGGATTTGCCCGCGCCGTTCGGGCCGATGAGCGCCAGCACCTGCCCCTTGGCAGCGCCCAGCGCGATATCCCGCGCAAGGGCTGCTTTGCCGTAGCCGATGGCAAGGGCTTTGGTTTCGACAGCGTTCTTCATCGCACGTCCTCCCGGTTGCGGCGCAGTAGCAGCCCAATGACCACCGGTGCACCGAATACGGCGGTGACTGCGCTGATGGAAAGCTCCATGGGCGCAAACAGGCTGCGGGCAATTAAATCACACAGCAGGCAGAACGCCGCCCCGCCCAAGCAGCAACCCGGCAGCACATACAGCGGGCGGGCACTGCCCAGCAGCTGCTTGACAAGGTGCGGCACGGCAATGCCCACAAAGGAGATGGGCCCCGCAAAGGCGGTGACGCAGGCGGCCAGCAGGCTGGAAAGCAGCACCAAAAGCCGGGAAAACCGCCGCACATCCACGCCCACACTGCGGGCGTAGGCTTCGCCCATCTGGTAAGCGGCTATGGGCTTTGCAAGGCAGAAAGCTGCCGCCAGCGCGGGCAGTACCACCAGCGCCGCCGTGCGCACGTTGCCCCACGTCATGCCGGAAAAGCTGCCTTGCGACCAGTTGTGCAGGTTGACGATGCTGCTGTCCTGCGCAAAGGCCACCACAAACTCGGTGATGGCAGAGCAGATGTAGCCGATCATCACGCCGCATATTACAAGGATGCTCATGCGCTGCACCCGGCGGGCAGCGGCCAGCACAAAGGCCATAGCCGCCATAGCACCCGCAAAGGCTGCAAGGATGAGCACGGCAGAGCTGGTCAGCAGACCGTAGTTCAAAAACAGCACCATCACCAGCGCCACCGCCAGCTTAGCCCCACTGGAAATGCCCATGACAAAGGGGCCGGCAATGGGGTTTGCAAAAAAGGTCTGCAGCAGGTAGCCCGCCGCCGAGAGCGCTGCGCCCAGCAAAGCGGCCATCACCGCGCGGGGCAGGCGCAGCTGGGTGATGATGCCTACGCTTAGCGTGTCCTGTCCGCGACCGGTCAAAGCGGCAAGCACGGCCTGCGGGGTAAGCGCAACGCTGCCCCAGAACAGGCTCAGGGCAAACAGCACCGCCAGCAGCAGGGCAAGGCAGCAGTAGGAAAAAACAAGGCGTTTGCGGCTGGTCATAAGCGGCTCCTCAGGTGATCCTGATCAAAAAATGCAGGGTGTTGGGGCTGGCAGTTGCCCCGGTAAAAACGGCATGGAGATCCAGCATAAAATCTGCCAGCGCCATGCTCTGCTGGAAAAAGCTGGGTGTCGTGCACCAGATGTCCCCGCTTTGCACCGCCTTGCACTCTGCCAGTAATGCGCAGCGGGCAAGCAGCTCTTCCTTCGTGGAGATAGTGCCCTCGATGGTGCCGTTATAAATGAGCACGTCGGCGTCCCTGACCCCGGCGTAAAGGTCTTCCAGCGGGATATTCATGGTAGAAAGGCTGTTGCCGCTGTCGGTAAGATCTGCAAAAACATATTCACCCCCGGCCATGCCGATCATCTGCGCCACATAGTCTCCGCTTTTGCGCACGGTGGCAAGGCCGCTGGAAGTAATGGAGAAAAAGGCGCAGCGCTTGCCTGTGGAGGGCTGCTCCAGCAGCGGTGCAATGCGCTGCGCCTGCCGGGCGAACACCTCCTCGGCAAGGGCTTCTTTGCCCAGCAAAATGCCGTACAGCTTGATCCATTCCATCCGCGCCAGCGGGCTGCTCTCGTAGCTGGAACGCTCCACCAGCACCGGGATGCCGAACCGTTCCAGCTGTTCCTTCACTTCCGGGGTGTGATAGATCATGGTGTTTTCCACCGCAAGGCCACATTCTACGGTCAGGATGCGCTCGTAGTCCGGGGCGCTGTACTTGCCTGCGTAGGCAATGCGCCCGGCCTGCATGGCCTGCTTTGCCTCGTCCAGATACCAGCCCTCTGCACGGGTGCCGGAAAGAGCAATGCTGTCCAGCGCGTCCAGATGGAGAAATAAGTCCATGGCAGAGGTGGACACCAGATAGATGTTCTGCACCGGCTGCTGCAAAACAGTCACCCCGTCAGGCACGGTGCGCAGAGTGGCAGCGCCCTCCGGCCGGACAAGGAACTTTGCCTGTGCGTCCGGGATGGTCAGCAGGGTAGAGCCGTCTGTGTAGCAGTCGGCGGTAAACTGGGTGGCGTAGTCCAGCGGGTAGGCGTGGTCAAACACCAGCTCGTCCGTATCGGCAGGTGCCGTGGGCGCGGCAGCGCACCCGGCAAGCACCAGCGCGGCGGCGGGCAGAGCCTTTAAAAATTGAGCGCGGGTCAGCTTCATGGAAGTTTACTCCAAGGTAAAGGTCAGGGTGTATTCGATCTCGTGGGGCTTGCTCATGGCAACGGTGTCGGCGGTAACAGCCAGCGGGGTGCCCAGAGCGGCTACGGGAATTTCAAAGGTGGAGTTGCCCTCGGTATTGGTGGGCAGATACTTCTCGCCGTCCACGATCATGTAATCATAGTTGGGGCTGCTCCACACGATGGTGGCAGTCATCTTGCCATCGGCCACGGTCAGGGCGGCGGGGCTTTCCACGGTGGCGCGGCCGGAGCCGCCCTCCAGCACCACGGCAGCGGTGTAAGTGCCGTCTGCGGGGGTCTCGGCGGCCTGTTCGGTCTTAGGCTCGGCGTTGCGCACGCTGACGATGTGGTCGTACCACTTGCCCTTGGTGCCCAGCAATGCCAGCTGGAAGTCGGTGTCCAGAGCCTCCACCGGGATGTCATAGCCGTACACCTCCTCGGTGGTGCCGTCCGCATAAGTAACGGTGTCCACGGTGGGGATGAGCCACGCGGTCTTGTTATCTTCGGCATCGGCGGCAAGGCCGGGGTAGAGGTTCACGATCTTTTTGGAGGCCAGACTGACGTGGAAGGTCATCACGCCGTTTTCCACGGTCAGGGTGCCCTTGCCGTTGCAGGCTTCATTGGGGTGGAACATACTGCTGTCGGTCTCAAAGTCAGCGGTGTATACGCCGTCCGGCAGGGCAGCTTCGGCCACAGCAGAGGAAGCCGCCACGGAAGAAGCAACCGCAGAACTTGCCGCAGCGGAGGAGGCAGGGGCAGCCCCGCCGCAGCCCGCCAGAGAAGCAGCCAGCACCACACTGGCCAGAGAAATGGAAATAAACTGTTTGCAGCGCATAAATAAATACCTCAGTATCCTAAATTTTTGCCCGGCGTCTAAGCTGCCGGGGCAGGGGGCGTTTTCTCCTCGTGCGGGGAATGCGCCCATAAAAGAAAGCCCTCTCCGTGTGCTGGGCAGCGCCGGAGAGGGCTTCTGAATCCATTAGCCGTTCAGAAGATCCATAGCGGCCTTGGTATGTGCAATGTACAGCTGCTGGACATCCGCAATGCGGCCCAGACCCGAGATCTGGCAGTCCACACTCTCAAAGCAGCCTGCGGCGGTAAACTGGCTCAGCCAGCTGTCGGCATCCTCACCGGCCATGTCGTTGTTGGCGTGGTCGCCTGCCACCACCATCAGCGGGCGCAGAACAACTTTGGTGTAACCGGCAGCCTTTACGGCCTCGATGACGGCCTCGCAGGAGGTTTCCTCAGGCTCGCCCTCCACCGTGCCGATGAACACGTTGTCGTAGCCCAGGGTCTGCATAGTGGTCTGCATCTGGCTGTAGCTCACCTTGGCGGTGTGGCTAGTGCCGTGGCCCATAAAGACGAAAGCAGTCTTGTCGACAGCGGCAGCGGCGGCGCTGTCGTAACCGGCTTCCTTCACAGCGGCAGCGGTAACGGCCTTGGCAACAGCTTCCTTGTCGGCATTGATAACAGTGGCATCTGCGCCCACCTCGCCCAGCAGGGGCTCGGCCACAGCAACGCTCTCGAACTTGTCGCGGTACTGGTCCAGCATCTCGTTCATCTCGTCGTACTCTGCACCGTGCATCAGATGGGTGGGCTGCACGATCAGGTTCTTCACGCCGTTTGCCACAGCGCGGTCCAGTGCCTGCTGCATATTGTCGATCTTCTCGCCATCGCGTGCCTGCACATGGTTGATGATGATCTGTGCGGTAAAGGCACGGCGCACGCTCCAGTCGGGGTAAGCGGCCTGCAAAGCATCCTCAATGCCCTTGATGTCGGTAGCGCGGCTGTCGTTGAAGGAGGTGCCGAAGGACACCACCAGCAGCTCGTTCTCACCGATCTCGTCAGCGTTGCGGGCATCGTCCTTGGAGGCATCGCCGGTGTCGCGGCCAAAGTAGTCGGGGTCGGCGTTCTCGCCCTCCACCAGCTCCTTCTGGGCATCGGTCAAAGCGTCCCAAGCGGCCTTTGCGGCTTCGCACTGGGCGTCGGTGTCGTCGGTGCGCTGCTGCACATAGATGGCATCGATCAGGTTTGCCACATTCTGTGCGGCCAGCTCGTCAGCGTCTGCGCTGGAAGCTTCGCTGCTGGCGGCAGAGCTGGCAGCAACAGAGGAAGCCGTGC
>CAKTFS010000029.1 GCA_934561115.1 uncultured Faecalibacterium sp.
TTCATCTGCACCGAGGATAAGGACTTCTACTCGGAGCCCGGCGTCAACTTCAAGCGTACCATCGGCGCAATGATCAACGAGTATCTGCTGCCCATCTACAGCTCCAAGCAGGGCGCATCCACGCTGGAGCAGCAGCTCATCAAGAATCTGACCGATGACAACAGCGCCAGCGGTATCGAGGGTGCACTGCGCAAGGTGCGCGAGATCTACCGCGCCCTCTGCCTGAGCCGCAGCTACTCCAAGGAGACCATTCTGGAGGCTTACCTGAACACCATCAGCTTTACCGGCACCATTCAGGGTGTGCAGACGGCGGCCAACGAGTACTTCAACAAGGACGTCAGCCAGCTGAGCCTGTGGGAGTGCGCCACCATTGCCTCCATTACCAAAAACCCCACCAACTATAACCCCTATACGAACCCCGAAAACCTGATCAACCGCCGCAACTTCATCATGTACAATATGTGGCAGCAGGGTGTGATCAGTGAGGAGGACTACCGCAACGGCGCTGCACAGCCCCTTGTGCTGGCCGAAGAGGACAGCGGCAAAAAGCCCAGCACCGTCACTTCCTACTTCACCGATGCACTGTTCAGCGAGGTCGTGCAGGATATCATGGCCAAGGAGGGCATCACCGAGTCTGAGGCGCAGAAGCTGCTCTACACCGGCGGCTTTACCGTCGAAGCGACGGTCAACACCAAGCTGCAGTCCCAGATGGAAAACCTGATGCTGAACACCGACGATGCCTACTTCCCGGCCGGCTGGCATGAGGAAGAGGTCACCTCCATCTCGGACGATGATGTGCAGGTGTTCAACGAGGACGGCACCCCCAAGACCCGTACCGGCGAGGACGGCACCGTCTATTATTACCGCAACGTGCGCACGCAGGCTGCCATGGTCACGCTGGACTATGACGGCAACGTGCTGGCCATTGTGGGCGGCTTGGGCGAAAAGACCAAGAGCCTTTCCCTGAACCGTGCCTACAGCGTGGAGCGGCAGACCGGTTCTACCATCAAGCCTATCGGCGCCTATGCGCTGGGCATCGAGTACGGTCTGGTCAACTGGTCCACTATGCTCAACAATTCCCCCCTGTACCAGAAGCAGGATATGATCATCCGGGACGAGGACTACTGCCGCAAGAACGGCCTGATGGGACTTTCCGATAAGCAGCTCCGCGCTTACCCCAACGCATGGCGCAGCTGGCCGCGCAACTACGGCGGCAACTACGGCGATGGCAGCGATATCCCGCTGTGGAACGGCCTTGCCCGCTCGCTGAACACCATCGCAGTGCGCGTGGGCGACCTTGTGGGCGCAAGCAATATCTTCAACTTCGTCTACAATACCCTGCAGCTGAATACGCTGGACCCCACCAACGACGTGGGTCTGGCGCAGATGGTCATGGGCAGCCAGACCAAGGGCGTTACCCCCATGGCGCTGGCCGCAGCCTTCCAGATCTTCTATGATGGCGAGTACACCACCCCGCACCTGTACACCCGTGTGCTGGACCGGGACGGCAACATCTATCTGGAAAACAACGCCACCAGCTATCAGGCACTGACCCCCGATACCGCTTATGTCATGAACCGCCTGCTGAAGAATGTTCTGTTCTCCAGCGTAGGCACTGCCAGCGGCCGCTACCCCAACTCCAACGGCATGGAAGCCTTTGGCAAGACCGGTACTGCCAGCGACGAAAAGGATCTGTGGTTCGTGGGCGGCACGCCCTACTATGTCACCGCTGTGTGGTGGGGCTACGATGCACCCTACGATATGACCAAGACCCTGTCCAAGCAGCAGGCCAAGACCCGCACCTGTGTGACCGCGTGGAAGGCGCTGATGGAGCAGGCACAGGCAGACCTGCCCTATAAGGCATTCCCCACCTCTGCAGGCGTGGTGGAGCGCCGCTACTGCACCCAGAGCGGCCTGCTGGCCGGTGCGGGCTGCCCGAGCACTGCCGTGGGCTACTACCGTGCCGATGACCTGCCCGATACCTGCACCTATTCCCACGCAGCCCCGCAGGCTGCTGCCTCTACCGAGAACACAGACGGTGCCGTGCCCACCCAGCCGGTCATCCCCACCGACACCAGTGCGCTGGATACGGAGTAAGGGTAAAAATCGTACTTTTTTGCCCCTTTGCTGAAAAATCCGGCAAGGACAGGGCGCGCTTTACAAGACAAAACTGGACAAAGTGACAAAATAGCATCCGGGCTCTTGCATTGCAGGGGTTCGGATGCTATTATATTTTCTGCAAGAACACTTGTGTTTGAGAGGTGAACAAGTTGGAACGCCGTTTTTATCTGGTGGATGCGCAGGTGCTGCCGGAGGTCTTTCTCAAGGTGGTACGCGCCAAGGAGCTGCTGGCCAGCGGTGAGGCACGCAGCATTTCGGCTGCGACCCGCGCTGTAGAGCTTTCGCGCAGCGCATTTTATAAGTATAAGGATTGTATCTTTGATTCCGAGAACGGCCGTGAGGTCATCACGGTCATGGCCACCCTGCGGGATGAGACCGGTGCGCTGCAAAGCCTTCTGGCGGGCATCAGCGCCGCAGGCGCCAGCATTGTGACCATCAACCAGTCCACCCCGGAAAATGGGGCTGCGCTGGTGGCGGTCACCATCCGCACCGATACCATGCAGATGTCCCCGGAGGAGCTGACCGAAAAGCTTTCGCGCCAGCGCATGGTCGTGGGAGTGCGCTGTGGGTATAACCTGTAACAAAACAGGAAACGAGGGAAAGAAAGTATGGCTAAAATTGCAATTCTGGGCTTTGGCACGGTGGGCAGCGGCGTATACGAGGTGCTGTGCCACAATGCTGCAAGCGTCTCCCGCCGGGCTGGCGAACCGGTGGAGGTAAAGTATATTCTGGACCCGAAGGATTTTACCGGCAACCCGGTGGAACCCCTGGTGGTCAAAAGCATTGATGTGATTCTGCAGGACCCGGAGATCCGGGTGGTGGTGGAGACCATCGGCGGCACCCGTTTTGCTTACCCCTACGTCAAGGCGTGTCTGGAGAGCGGCCGCAGCGTGTGCACCTCCAACAAGGAGATGGTGGCCACCTACGGCGCAGAGCTGCTGGCACTGGCCAAGGAGCACGGCTGTGCCTTCCTGTTCGAGGCCTCTGTGGGCGGCGGTACGCCTATCATCACCCCCATGCACCAGTGCCTGGCGGCCAACGTCATCACCGAGGTGGAGGGCATCGTGAACGGCACCACCAACTTCATGCTCACCAAGATGGTGCGGGAGGGCCTTGGCTTTGAAGATGCGCTGCAAATTGCGCAGGAGCTGGGCTACGCCGAGACCAAGGACCCCAGCGATGACGTGGACGGCCGCGACGCCTGCCGCAAGATCGCCATCCTGTCCTCCATGGTGTGCGGCCACCAGATCTACCCCCAGAACGTCCCCACCCGGGGTATCCGGGCCATTACCGCCGCCGATGTGGCCAGCGCCGAAAAGCTGGGCTGCGTCATCAAGCTGGTCGCATGGATGAAGCTTGGCAAGGACGGCAGCGTGGCTGCCGGGGTGGAGCCGTGTCTGGTGCCCAAGGCAAACCAGCTGGCCAGCGTGGACGATGTGTTCAACGCGGTGCTGGTCAAGGGCGATATGCTGGGCGATGTGGTGTTCTACGGCAAGGGCGCAGGCAAGCTGCCCACTGCCAGCGCTGTGGTGGCAGATGTGGTGGATGCGCTGAAAAACGGCGCACAGGTGCACGACAGTCTGTTCTGGCAGCCTGCAGACCCGGTGGACGGCATGCTCACCGACCCGGCTCCCGCTGCATATTATGTGCGTGTGGCGGGCATTGCACCCGCTGTGGTGGAGGCTATCTACGGCTACGGCAAGGTGGTGGATGAGCGGTACGAGGGCTGCGCCTACTTTGTGGAGCGCGCCGACGAGCGTGCGCTGGCAGAGGCCGCGCGCAAGGTGGAGGCCGTGGGCGGCAGTGTGAAGCTGGTGCTCAAGCGTCTGCCCGAGGAAGTGTAACGGAAAGGAACTGCGGCAATGAAGATCAAGGTTTCGGTCCCTGCCACCAGCGCCAACGTAGGCTCCGGCTTCGATGCGCTGGGTCTGGCAGTTACGTTGTACAACACGGTCACCTTTGAGGACAGCGAGGTGCTGGAGATCTCGGCATCGGACGGCACCCGCATCCCCCGGGGCGAGTCGAATCTCGTGTACCGCTCCGCCAAGGGTCTGTTTGAAAAAGTTGGCAAGCAGATTCCGCCCCTTAAGATCACCCAGACGAACCCCATCCCCATGGCACGCGGTCTGGGCTCCTCTTCGGCCTGCATCATCGCGGGTCTGCTGGGCGCAAACCGGATGCTGGGCGATGTGCTCAACACGCAGGAGCTGCTCACGCTGGCAACTGCCATTGAGGGACACCCCGATAACGTGGCCCCGGCACTGCTGGGCGGTTTGACCAGCAGCGTGTTCGAGGACGGCAAGGTGTATTCGGTCAAGCGGAATGTGGATGAAAGCCTCTGCTTTGCTGCCATCGTGCCGGACTACAAGCTGCTGACCGAGGCAGCCCGCGCGGCTCTGCCCAAGGAGGTATCCCATAAGGATGCGGTGTATAACCTGTCCCGTGCGGCGCTGGTGCCCGCAGCCTTCTGCGAGGGCCGGCACGACCTGCTGGCCATTGCCACCGAGGATAAGCTGCACCAGCAGTACCGCATGCCCCTGATGCCCGGCTCCCGCGAGGTGTTCGATATGGCGCGGCTGTGCGGCGCAAAGGCCGTGTATGTCTCTGGCGCAGGCAGCACCGTAATGGCTGTGGCAGAAAAGGCCGAAGCCGAAAAGTTCTATTCCAAGCTGGAAAAAGGTCTGGAACTGCTGGAAGGTCTGGACGGATGTGAAGCATTTACACTGTTGCAGCTGGATGCCGATAACACCGGCGCGACTGTGGAATGATAAACGGGTAAGGGAAGTGCAAGAACGCTTCCGCCCGGCAAGCCCCCGCAAGCGCGGGGCGTTAAAGAGGAGAGTGACAAGATATGGCGTTGATCGTACAGAAATTCGGCGGTTCCTCCGTAAAGGACCGTGACCGTATCTTCAACGTTGCGCGGATCGTGGCCAACACCCACAACGCGGGCAATGACGTAGTGGTGGTGGTCTCCGCACAGGGTGACACCACCGATGACCTGATCGCCAAGGCGGGGGAGATCACCCATAACCCCTCGGCACGTGAGATGGATATGCTGCTGGCCTCCGGCGAGCAGATCAGCATCGCACTGCTGGCCATGGCGCTGAACGAGCTGGGCTGCCATGCCATCAGCCTGACTGGCTGGCAGGCGGGCTTCCGCACCGACCGTGCCTACACCAAGGCGCGCATCACCCGGCTGGAGACCGAGCGGATCTCCTCCGAGCTGGAGCGCAACCGCGTGGTGGTGGTGGCAGGCTTCCAGGGCCTGAACAAGCTGGACGATATCACTACTTTGGGACGCGGCGGCTCCGACACCAGTGCTGTGGCCATTGCCGCTGCCCTGCACGCTGACCGCTGCCAGATCTACACGGATGTGGAGGGCGTTTATACCGCCGACCCGCGCAAGGTGAGCAACACCCGCAAGCTGGAGGAGATCACCTTTGACGAGATGCTGGAACTGGCATCTCTGGGCGCACAGGTGCTGAACAACCGCAGCGTGGAGCTGGCTAAAAAGTACAATGTGGAGCTGGAGGTGCTCTCCAGCCTGAACCCCATCCCGGGTACGGTGGTTAAGGAGGTTACAAAGGACATGGAAGGTATGCTGATCAAGGGTGTCGCCAAGGACACCGATGTTGCCGTTATCACGATTCTCAACGTTCCCGATGAGCCGGGCATGAGCTTTAGGATCTTTGGTCTGCTGGCACAGAAGAACATCAACGTGGACATCATTCTGCAGTCCACCGGCCGCGACGGCAAGAAGGATATCAGCTTTACCTGTGCCGAGGGCGAAGCCGAGCTGGCTATGCGTGTGCTGAAGGACAGTGCACACTTCAGCGATGTCAGCGTGGATACCACCTGCGCCAAGGTCTCCATCGTGGGTGCCGGTATGCAGAGCCACAGCGGCGTTGCCTCCAAGATGTTCGAGGCACTGTCCAACAACAATATCAACATCAAGATGATCTCCACCAGCGAGATCAAGATCTCCTGCATCATCGACCGTGCAGACGCCGACAAGGCTGTCGGCGCCATCCACGATATGCTGTTTGACTGATCTGCGTGAAATTTTTAGTTATGGCCTGTCTGCTCCCTGCCGGGGGCGGGCGGGTCATAATTTTTTTACACACGGCGGCGTTTACACAAAAAGCAAAGGGGTGTATAATATAGTTTGAATCTGTGCGGCGCACCGGCGCTGCAACAACGCCGAAAAGGAGCCCCGCCGCATGAGTGAACCCACCCGTACCTCTAGAGCGCCTGCTGATAAGCGCCTGACCTATCAACAATGGAAGCGCCGCAAAATGCTGCGGCTTGCCCGCAACTGGGTGCTGTTTCTGGCCGGCTGCGCTGCGGTGGTGGCGCTGCTGACCGGCGGCATCCTGTGGCTGCTGCCCAAGGTGCACGGCCTGCTGGCCGGGCCAAAGGTATTTGCAGCCAGTGCATACGACGGCACAGACTATGTGTTCAACGCCGCAGACGCCCGGCTTACGCTGGTGAATGCCAACCTGCCCTATACCGCCGAGCCCGCCCCGCTGCTGGACACCGCCGACGAGGCCACCGGCCAGCAGCTGGAAGCGGAAGCAGCCATGCAGTACCGCAGCATGGCCGCCGCCGCGCAGGCGGATGGGGTCAGCCTGACCCTTGCGGCCGGTTATCAGGACGCCGACACCCGGCAGGCCGCCTACGAGGCCCGGGTGCAGACCTACCGCGATAAGCACAAGAGCGAGGAGGAGGCCGCCCGTCTGGCGGCTACCATCCAGCCCGCTGCCAACGCCAACGAGCACGGCACCGGCTACGCGGCAGATATCCTCAGCGCGGACGACCCGCAGCAGGACACTAGCTTTGCCGAGACCCGCGCCTACGAGTGGCTTACAGCCTACGCGGCGGAATACGGCTTTATCCTGCGCTACCCACAGGACCGGCAGGCCGCCACCGGCATCGTGTTCGAGCCGTGGCACTGGCGCTATGTGGGGGTGGAAAATGCCCTTGCCATCCGTGCCAGCGGCCTGAGCCTGGAAGAGTTCATCGCCCTAAGGTGTATCTGAAAACAAAGAAAATGACGAATATTTCGCAAGCACAAGCGGGATTTAAGGCAAATAGCCGCAGGAATCCTTTGTGGATTTCAAGGCTGTTTAACGCAAAATCCAGCTGTGCTTGTAGAAATAGACTAAATTTTCGACTTTTCAGATACACCCTAGAGCGGGCAGACTGAATCAAATGCTCTGTGCTGCGGCGCAGAGAGAAGGGAACTATCATTGGAACGTACTCTCATTGCACCGGGCGTGCATCTTTCCTGCGACCCGGCTTCTAAATTCAACCGCTGCCGCATCAGCATCCACTTTGCTTTCCCGGCTCAGCGTAAAACGGCCACTGCCCATGCGCTTTTGCCGCTGGTGATGGAGCGCGGCTATGCGGACTGCCCGGATATGACCCGCCTCACCAAAAAGCTGGCAAAGCTCTACGGTGCAGACCTGACCGTGGACGCCCGCCCTATGGGCTGCAACCACAACCTCTGCGTCAGCGTGACCGGCATCAAAGACGCCTTTGCGCTGGAGGGTGAGGCGCTGACCGCCGAGTATACCAAAATCGCGCTGGGTGCGGCCTTTCATCCCTATCTTGTGGACGGCTGCTTTGACCCGCAGGCCGTCAGCATTGAAAAGCAGATGCTGAAAAAGGGGCTTGAGGACGAGATCAACGATAAACGCATCTACTGCCTGCATCAGGCCAACCGGGAGTTCTTTGGCGACAGCCCGGCGGGCGTGCGGCAGGAGGGCTATCTGGACGAGGTGGACGGCCTTACCCCGGCCATGCTGACTGCCGCCTACCGGCAGATGCTGCGCACCGCCAATATCGAGCTGCTGGTGCTGGGCTGCGATACCGCCCAGACTGCCGCTATCCGGGACGCCTTGCTGGCAGAGCTTGCCTGCATCGACCGCGCCCCGCTGCCGCTGGTGGAAAACATGGCCATGCCTGCCATCGCACCGGTGCACAAGACCGAAAACTACGATATGGTGCAGGCAAAACTGTGTATGCTGTTCACACTGGGGCAGCCCATGCAGCCGCAGCAGTTGGCAGCCGTGCGCCTTGCCATGGCGCTGTACGGCGGCAGTGTGACCAGCCGCCTGTTCCTCAATGTGCGGGAGCGGGACCATCTGTGCTACTACTGCTCCTCCTCCTTCCAGAGCTTTACCGGCAGCATGGCGGTGAACAGCGGCGTGGAGCACGCCGATGCCGTCCGCGCAGAGCAGGCGATTCTGAAAGAGCTTGCAGACCTGTGCACCGGCCCCATTACTGACGAGGAATTTGAGGACTGCCGCCGGGGCCTGCTCAGCGGCATGAACGGGGTAGAGGACAGCCTTGGCGGCATCGAGAGCTGGTACTACATCGAGGTGCTGCGCGCCGGTGCCAACAGCGCTGCGCCCATCCAGAGCCCGGAGCAGGCGCGGAATGCCCTGCGCGCCGTGACCAAGGACGAGGTGCGGGACATCCTGCGCCGCCTGACCCTTTCGGTCAGCTATCTGCTTACAAAGGAGGATGCTGCCCATGCCGCAGAATAACCAGACCCTGCTGGAAAAGACCGTGGCCGACCAGTGGCAGACCCTGCCCTCCGGCCTGACGGTGCTGGTGCGCCCCATGCCGGGCTATTCCAGCACCCATGTGATCTATGCCACCAAGTTCGGCTCCATCGACCGGGATTTCTGCCTGAACGGCCAAACCGTGCATCTGCCGGCCGGTGTGGCGCATTTTCTGGAGCACAAGATGTTCGAGGACGAGGACGGCGACGCCTTTGCCAAGTACGCAAAGACCGGTGCCAACGCCAACGCCTTTACCAGCTTTGACCGCACCTGCTACCTGTTCACCGCCACCCAGCAGCTGGACGAAAGTCTGGACGTGCTGCTGGGCATGGTAGGCCACCCCTATTTTACTGAGCAGACCATCGCCAAGGAGCAGGGCATCATCGGGCAGGAGATCAAAATGTACGATGACAGCCCGGATTGGCGGCTCATCACCGGCCTGTTCGAGTGCCTGTACCACAGCCACCCCATCCGCAGCGACATCGCGGGCACGGTGGAGAGCATTGCCGAGATCACGCCCGCCATGCTGTACGACAGCTGCAAGGCCTTTTATGCCCCGGGCAATATGGTGCTGGCTGCGGCCGGCAACACCACCATGGAGCAGATTCTGGCTGCCTGCAAGCGGCACGGCCTGATGGAGCCCCGCCCGACACAAAAGGTGCAGCGGCTGTGGGCCACGGAGCCTATGACCCTTGCCGCCACGGAAAAAACGCTGACCATGCCGGTTTCCAAGCCCTGCTTCGGCGTGGGCTTTAAGGAAGAGCCGCTGCCTGCGGGCGACCTGCGCACCGAGGCACTGTACGACCTTGTGCTCAGCTGCATCGTGGGCGGGATGTCGCCGCTGTACCGCCGCCTGTATGACGAAGGACTTGTAAACCCCGGCTTTGGCGGGGAGGTGCTGCGGGTGGACGGCTGCTGCTGCATCCTGTTCACCGGCGAGAGCGATGTACCGGACACTGTGCGCCAGCTGCTGCTGGACGAGATCGCCCGGGTGCGCGCCGCCGGTGTGGACAGGGAAGTGTTTACCCTGTGCAAGAACGAAAAGTACGGTCAACTGATCGAAAATCTGGAAAATGTGGAGGACTCGGCCAGCCAGATGGCAGACTTTGCCCTCAGCGGCCAGACGGTGGCGCAGCAGATCTCCATGCTGGCCGGGCTGACCGCAGAGGATGCGGACGCTGCCCTGCAGCACATCCTGTGCACCGACCGCATGGCTACCATGTACATCCTGCCGGATGGCACGGCGCAGGCGGCAGAAGAGGACGAGGAGGAAGAAGGATGAACCATCTTACAAATCTGGTGCAGTTCCCGGGTCTGGGGCTGAGTTTTCACCTGAACCGTGTGGCCTTTACCATCGGCGGGGTCAGCATCTACTGGTACGGCGTGTGCATCGCGGTGGGTCTGTGTCTGGCACTGATCTTTGCCTTCCGGCACAGTCTGGAATTTGGCGTAGACCCGGACAGCATGGTAGACGTGATCCTTATCGGCGTGGTGCTGGGCATCATCAGCGCCCGCGCCTACTATGTGGCCATGGCACCTTTTAAATACGAGAGCATCTGGGAGATGATCGCCATCCGGGACGGCGGCCTTGCCATCTACGGCGGCATCATCGGCGGCTTTCTGTTCGGCGGTCTGGCCTGTAAGTGGCGGGGCGTGCCGGTGCTGCCCATGTTCGACCTTACCGCCATGGGCTTTCTCCTCGGGCAGGGCTGCGGCCGCTGGGGCAACTTTTTCAATCAGGAGGCCTTTGGCTGCAACACCACCCTGCCGTGGGGTATGTACAGCGAGACCACCCGCGCTTACTTGATGGGCAGCACGGTCACGGTGCCCAATGGTATGGTCATCGACCCCAACCTGCCGGTACACCCCACCTTTTTGTACGAGAGCATCTGGTGCTTTGTGGGCTTCTTCCTGCTGTTCCGCTACATCAAAAAACGCAAGTTCAACGGCGACATCACCCTGCGGTATCTGGTGTGGTACGGCGCAGGCCGTTTCTGGATCGAGGGTCTGCGCACCGACAGCCTGATGCTGGTGCCCTCCATCGGGCTGCGGGCATCTCAGCTGGTGGCAGGCATCGCCGTGGTGGCGGGCATTGCAGCAGAGGTGTACTTTACCCGCAAATTCAAGGGCAAGCCCCTGTTTGTGCCGCTGGCGATGAACGCAGAGAACAAGGCGGCTCAAAAGAAGCTGGACGGCCCCATCTCCTTTGCGGGTAAGGACACCCAGCTGCTGGCTTCCAGCCCGCGCAAGCTGTTTTTGGAAAAGACTGAGGCCTATAATGCGCAGGTGAAAGCCGCCATAGAGCAGGCCGGGCAGAAAAAAGCGTAAAAATCTGCGCAAAAGGGGAAATTTCCTCTTGCAATCCGGTTTGGTTTTTGCTATAATATTCTAGCCGCATGGTGTGGGCGCCTGAAATGGCCCGCTGTAAGGGCCTGCCTTTACGACCAGCGAGTACAACGAAAAGGAATGAACAAAATGTACGCAATCATTGTTACCGGCGGTAAGCAGTACCGCGTGGAGCAGGGCGACATCGTCTACATCGAAAAGCTGGACGTTGAGGCCGACTCCGAAGTGAAGTTTGATCAGGTTCTCGCTATTGGCGAGGAGGGTTCTGTGAAGGTTGGCGCTCCTGTTGTTGAGGGTGCTACCGTTTCTGCCAAGGTCATCAAGAATGGCAAGGGCAAGAAGCTGAACATCATCACCTATCGCGCAAAGAAGCACAGTGCTCGCCGCATGGGCCATCGTCAGCCCTACACCAAGGTTGAGATCACTGCGATCAACGGCTAAGGAGGTAAATTACAATGGCACATAAAAAGGGCGTAGGCAGCACCAAGAACGGCCGCGATTCCGCAGCACAGCGTCTGGGCACCAAGCGTGCAGACGGTCAGTTCGTTCTGGCCGGCAACATCCTGGTCCGTCAGCGTGGCACCCACATCATGCCGGGTGAGAACGTTGGCAAGGGCAGCGATGACACCCTGTTTGCTCTGGTGGACGGCACCGTCCGTTTCGAGCGCGTGGGCAAGAGCGGCAAGAAGTGCAGCGTTAAGCAGTAACTTCTTTCTGAATAACTGCAATCGTAGAGCCGGACCCTCGTGGCCCGGCTCTTTTTGATGAAATAAGGCTATGCGTTCGGGTGGCGCCGTCTGAAAGCCTTCCCCCGGCCGGGGGAAGGTGGCACGAAGTGCCGGATGAGGGCGCTGAAACGCAATAGCCTATAAAGCTAAGGAGGGGCTGTATGGCAGCACAGACTAACTTTATCGACATCGCCACGATATGGCTCCATGCGGGCAAGGGCGGCGATGGTGCGGTGAGCTTCCACCGCGAAAAATTCGTGGCCGCAGGCGGCCCGGACGGCGGCGACGGCGGACGGGGCGGCGACATCATCTTTGTGGTGGACGACCATCTGTCCACCCTGATGGATTTCCGCTATAAGCGCAAGTATGTGGCCCCGGAGGGCGGCAAGGGCGGCGCAAGCCTGTGCCACGGCAAAAATGCCGAGAATCTGGTCATCAAGGTGCCGCTGGGCACCGTGATCAAGGACGCCGAGAGCGGCCTTGTCATCGCAGACCTGTCCGACCACACCCCGGTCACCATTGCTAAGGGCGGCCGCGGCGGCTACGGCAACGCACACTTTGCCACCCCCACCCGCCAGATCCCCAAGTTTGCAAAGCCCGGTATGCCCGGCGAGGATCTGCAGGTGACCCTGGAGCTGAAGCTGATTGCAGACGTGGGTCTGATCGGCTTCCCCAATGTGGGCAAGTCCACCCTCATCTCCACCATCAGCGCCGCCAAGCCCAAGATCGCCAACTACCACTTTACCACCCTTGTGCCCACGCTGGGCGTTGTGTCGGTGGGCGAGGGCGCAAGCTTTGTCTGCGCCGACATCCCCGGCCTGATCGAGGGTGCCAGCGAGGGTGTTGGTCTGGGCCACGATTTCCTGCGCCATGTGGAGCGCTGCCGCCTGCTGCTGCATGTTGTGGATGTTTCCGGCAGCGAGTGCCGCGACCCCATCGAGGACTTTGAAAAGATCAACGAGGAGCTGGCTAAGTTCAGCCCCGTGCTGGCTGAGCGTCCGCAGATCGTGGTGGGCAACAAGTGCGACCTTGCCACCGAGGAGCAGATCGAGACCTTCCGCCAGTATGTGGAGGGCAAGGGATTGACCTTCGTGCCCATCTCTGCCGCCACCATGCAGGGCGTCAAGCAGCTGCCGGGGTTCGTGTACAACCGCCTCAAGGATATCCCGCAGGTGCCGGTGTTCACCCCCGAGTACAAAAAGCCGGAGGCCAAGAAGAACGGCCGCGAATTCACCATCCAGCGCATGGAAGCCCATGTGTGGAGTGTGGATGCCCCGTGGCTGGAGTATATTTTGGCCGGCAGCAACGTGGACGACTACGAGAGCCTGCAGTTCTTCCAGCGTCAGCTGGGCGAGAGCGGCATTCTGGACGCGCTGGTGCAGAAGGGCGTGGAAGAGAACGATACCATCCTCATCGGCGAGTATCAGTTCGACTATATCTTCTAAGGATAAAGCATCATGAACGAATCAGAAAAGATCGACCCGCGGGAGCTCAGCCCGCTGGCGCTGGCCTTTGTAGGGGACAGCGTGCTGGAGCTGCTGGTGCGCCAGCGTCTGGTGGAGCACCACCGCCTTTCGGCCGGAAAGCTGAACGCCGAAAAGGTCAAGTATGTCTCTGCCAGGGCGCAGTTCCGGGAAGAGCAGCTGCTGGAGCCGCTGTTCACCGAGGACGAGCTGGCCGTGTTCAAGCGCGGCCGCAACGCCAGCAAGGCCAGTGTTGCCAAGCACGCCTCCCCGGAGGAATACCGTGCTTCCACCGGTTTCGAGTGCCTGCTGGGCTGGCTGTACCTGAACGGACAGCTGGAGCGTGTGCACCAGCTGTTTGAGGTGCTGTGGCAGCAGTTTGACCCTGACCAGAAATAAGTATGCGAAAGCCCGCTGCTTTCCGCACTGGAAACCAGTGGTGGAAGGCAGCGGGCTTTGTTTGTTGGCATCTGCGGTCCGTCAGATGCCGCTTACGCCATCAGCGGCTGTTCTTTGCGTTGGTGGAACGGCTGCCAGTGGAGTTCTTGGCGCTTTCGTCATCGGCACCCTTGGTGTACTGGTTGGGGTGCTTGTGCTCGTTGGTGGCGCTGTTGGTGGTCTTGCTGCTGGTACGGTTAGAGGTCTGGTTCTTGCAATTGGTACTGCGGTTCTCACTGCGGTTTTCCATGGTGTGAATGCTCCTTTCGGTCGTTGCTGTGGGGGCGGGGCCGCCCTCACAGTCCATAGTGTGGCCGCAGCCGGCGGCTTTATACATCCCATGGGAGGAAAAGAATATGCCTACGGAATATTTTGAGCAGCGGGAGCGTGCCCTGCTGGGCCCGCGGTACGAGCAGCTGTATGCCGCCCCGCAGCAGACGGCAGAGCGCGGGGTCACCGTGTCGGCGCTGCGCACCACGCCGGAGCAGTTTGCGCAGAGGGCGGATTTCCCGCTGGAGCCTTCGCCCTTCTGCAAGGCGGCCTTTGTGGTGCATCAGCCGGATTTTAAGCCCGGGCGGCATCCGTACCACCATGCGGGTGTATTCTACTCGCAGGAGCCCTCGGCCTCCTCGGCAGCGCCGCTGCTGGGGGTACAGCCGGGGATGCGGGTGCTGGACCTGTGCGCCGCGCCCGGCGGCAAAAGCAGCCAGCTGGCGGCAGCACTGCAGGGACGCGGTGTGCTGGTGAGCAACGAGTATGTGGCCGCGCGCGCCGAAATTTTAAAAAGCAACCTTGAGCGCATGGGCGTTTCCAACGCCGTAGTGCTCAACGAGACCCCCGCCCGCATTGCCGAGGCACTGCCGGAGTTTTTTGACCGGGTGCTGGTGGACGCGCCCTGCTCCGGCGAGGGAATGTTCCGCAAGGAGCCGGTAGCGCTGCAGCAGCACTGCGAAGCACTGGTAAAGCAGTGCGCAGAGCTGGGCGCACAGATTCTGGACTGCGCCGCAGCGGCACTGGCTCCCGGTGGGCAGCTGGTGTACTCCACCTGCACCTTTGCGCCGGAGGAGGACGAAGGACAGGTGGCGGCCTTTTTGCAGCGCCACCCGGAGTTTGCGCTGGCCGATGTGCTGGGCAACGTGGACTACACCTTTGGCAGCGCGGGTGAGGAAAACCGTACCGGCGGCCTGCCGCTGGATGTGAGCAAGGTGCGCCGCATCTGGCCCTGTCAGGGCGGCGAGGGGCATTTTATGGCCCGGCTGGTCAAGGCTGGCACGCCCCGCACCCTGCCGGCGGAGGGAGAATACACCCCGGAGGAGCAGCTCTGGCTTGCCGCCGCTGCCGAGGCCGGCAAAAAGAGCAAAGGCAAGGCGGCAAAGCCTGCCAAGGGCGCAGATGCCCGCAGCGCACGCCGCGCGGACAGCCGTGCCTGCCGGGACGCCGTGCAGGGCACGAGCCGCCGCACCCGGGACACCGGGGCAGGGGAGGCCACCCCGGCGCAGAGCCTTGCCGCATGGCAGGAGTTTGCCCGGCAGTATTTCCCCGCACTGGCACAGCGCCCGGCTGTGGTGCATGGCGGCGGTGTGCTGCTGCCGGTAGCTTTCCCGCAGACGGGGCTCCATGTGCTGCGGGCGGGGGTGTTCGTGGGCAGTGTGCAGAAGGGACGTTTTGTGCCGGAGCATCATCTGTTCACGGCCTTCGGCAGCCTGTGCACGAACTGTGAGCAGCTGACCCTTGCCGACTGCCGCTGCACCGAGTACCTCTCCGGCCGCGAGGTGGAAGCCCGCACAGCAGCGGACGGCTGGTGCTGCGTGACCGTGGACGGCTGGCCGCTGGGCGGCGGCAAGGTGTCCGGCGGGCGGGTGAAAAACCACTACCCCAAGGCGCTGCGGCTGCTGTAAACCGCAGATTTACACGCATCCGGGCGAAAATCGGGCTTTTCAGGCTTGAACGCGCCGGTGGATTGTGATAAAATAACAGAGTTAGATTTTGTGTGCTGCCACAAGCGGGCGACCACAGCCCGTCTGCCCGCAGGCGGAGATACCGATAAATTTAGGAGGCTCTTTCCCATGTCTGGACATAGCAAATGGAACAACATTAAGCGCAAGAAGGAAAAGACTGACGGCGCCCGCGCCAAGGTCTTTACCAAGATCGGCCGCGAGATCAGCGTTGCCGTCCGTGACGGTGGCCCCAACCCGGCTTCCAACAGCAAGCTGGCAGATCTGATCGCCAAGGCAAAGCGCATGAGCGTGCCCAACGATAACATCCAGCGTATCATCAAGAAGGCCGAGGGCGGCGACAAGACCGAGTTCGAGGCCATCACCTACGAGGGCTACGGCCCCGGCGGCGTGGCTGTCATGGTGGAGACCCTGACCGACAACCGCAACCGTACCGCTGCCGACCTGCGCCACTACTTCGATAAGAACGGCGGCAATCTGGGCGCTATGGGCTGCGTGGCCTTCCTGTTCAACCAGAAGGGTGTCATCGACATCTCTCTGGAGGATAAGGACGCCGACGAGGCCATGATGGACGCTCTGGATGCCGGTGCCGAGGACTTTGATGCCAGCGAGGATGCAGCCGAGGTCACCACCGATCCCGAGAACTACTCTGCTGTGGTCAAGGCTCTGGAAGAGAAGGGCTACGAGATCCTGTCCGACGATCTGGCTATGGTGCCCATGACCACCACCCGCCTGACCGACCCCGATCAGCTGAAGCTGATGGGCAAGCTGCTGGATTCTCTGGAGGATAACGACGACGTCCAGAACGTCTGGCACAGCCTGGAGAACGAAGAGGACCTGCCGGAATAA
>CAKTFS010000030.1 GCA_934561115.1 uncultured Faecalibacterium sp.
GGTGCTGGACGCACCCAAAGCCGCAGCCGTCCTGCAGCAGCAGGGAGTAAAAGCCGCTGCACCGGCAGATCAGCCGGACACCTTGCAGCTGCCCCCGCTGCCGGACGAAGCGCTGGCGGCACTGGTCTGCACCCTTGCCGAAAGCGGCGTGGGCGTGGTGGGACTGACGGCCCAGACAAAGAGCCTTGAGGATATCTTTCTCAGTCTGACCCAGACCAGCGGGGAGGTGGCGTAAGATGGCAGCTTTCCGTGCAGAACTGCAAAAAGCCCACCGTCGGCACGACCTTGCTCTCTGCCTGCTCATTCCCGGCATTGTCGTGCTGTGGGTGGGCGGCCTTGCCCCGGCAGACCCGGCGGAACTTGCCAACGGTTACAGTGCCCTGCTTTACAGCCTGCCCGTCATTGAAGCCATTCTGATGCCGGTGATGATGGCAGTGCTGGCCTCCCGGCTGTGGGATATGGAGATCAAAGGCAACACCGCCAAACTGCTCTACACCCTGCAGAGCCGCCGCAGCCTGTTTGCAGGCAAGGCGGTCTTTGGGGTGCTGGAAGTTCTGCTGGTCACGGTGCTGGAGCTGGCCTGCGTTCCGGTGCTGGGGCGCGTTCATGGTTATACCGAAGCCTTTCCCACTGGGCAGCTGGTCTACCTATTCATCTGCACGCTGGCTGTGGACGCAATGCTCTTCTTTGGTGAATTTCTGCTGATGCTGTGGGTGGGCAATCCCCTGCCGGCGCTCTGCGTGGGCATCGTAGGGGCACTGGTGGGGCTGTTCTCTGCTTTTATGCCGCCGCTTGCCAGTTACTTTGTGCCCTTTGGGTACTACATCCCTCTGAGTGCCTACGAAGTGGCAAACTGGGACAAGGCCACCCACACCGTCACCTACGGCACCCGCCCCTTCAACTGGGGGCTGCTGGCCTTCACCCTTGCGCTGGGCGCTGTGCTGTTTGCCCTTGCGTGGCGCAAGGTACAGGACGAGGAGGTATAAAACCATGCTGAAACGCTGTATTCTTGCGGAGAACCGCAAACTCCACGCATCCCCCATCTGGGCAATGTTCTTTGTGCTGCCCATTCTTTCGGCCACCTACGGCACCTTCAATTATCTGCAAAATCTCGAGATCCTCACCGACGGCTGGTATAGCCTGTGGACCCAGCACACCCTGTTTTATTCCATGCTCTTCTTCCCTGCCATGGTAGCCACCTATGCTGCCTACTTGTGGCGGCTGGAACATCTGGGGCACAACTGGAACCTTATCATGGCAAGCCCCGTACCGCCGCTGGACCTGTTTGCCGCAAAGTTTGCGGTGGTGACAAAGCTGGCGCTGCTGACCCATGCGTTTGTGTTTGCGCTGTTCGTGTTCTGCGGCAAGGTGTTTGCCCATCTGCCCGGGCTGCCGCCGGTCACCTTACCTCTGTTTTTACTGCGGGGACTGCTGGGTGCGCTGGCTGTCATTGCCGCACAGCTGGTGCTGGCCATGGTCATCCGCAGCTTTGCCGTGCCCATTTTTCTGGGGCTGCTGGGCGGCATTACCGGCATCTTTATCAGCTCCAAAGGCTTTGGAATCCTGTGGCCCTATTCTCTGATGCAGCTCGGTATGAACTCCAACAAAAGCGCGGATGCTCTGGCGGGCAGCTACGGGCTGTTTGCCTTCAGCTGCATCTTCTGGCTGGGGACGATGTTCCTTCTGGCATGGCTGCTTTTACACCGGGAGGATGTGCGGGCATAAAGCACGGCAGCGCGCAGAACGGTTTCTCAAAAACGACCCTGTGACATAATTTTTGCATCGCTGACAGACAGAAAAAACCTCCCCATGCAGTTTTCCTGCACGGGGAGGTTTTGTTATAAGGGAATCGGGGCGTTGCCTCAGCGCTTATACTTTGCGGCGGTCTGCAAACGCTGCATAGCACGATCCAGCGCAATTTTGCTCTGGTAATACTCGTGCATGCTCTGCTTATGCTGCAAGCGTTCCTCGGCGCGGATGCGGGCAGCCTCGGCACGGTTCTTGTCGATGTCCTCCGGGTTTTCGGCGCTGTCCACCAGCACCATCACATAGGCGGGGGTCACCTCGGCAATGCCGTCGCCCACCAGCACATCCCGGGCCTTGCCGTCCACCATAAAGTGGAGGATGCCCATGTGCAGCGCCACCAGCACCGGGTTATGCCCGGCCTGTACGCCGTAGATGCCGTCGCTGATGGGCAGGGTCAGATCCTCGCAGTCGCCCTGATAGAACTCGCCGCTGGACGCTGTGATGTTCAGCATGAACTTGTTCATCAGACGGCACCGCCCTTTTCCTCAGCCAGCTTCTTTTCTGCCTTTTCGCGTGCTTCCTCCAGCGTACCGACGTTGAAGAACGCCCACTCCGGCAGGTCATCCGCCTTGCCGTCCACGATGGCGGCAAAACTGCGCACGGTATCCTTCAGGGGCACATACTTGCCCTTGAGGCCGGTAAAGTTCTCGGCCACAGCAAAAGGCTGGGACAGGAATTTCTGCAGCTTGCGGGCGCGCATGACGGTCAGCTTGTCGTTCTCGTCCAGCTCGTCCATGCCCAGAATGGCAATGATGTCCTGCAGCTCCTGATAGCGCTGCAGAATGGACTGCACCTTGCGGGCCACGCGGTAGTGCTCCTCGCCCACGATGTCCGCCTCCAGAATGCGGGAGGTGGAAGCCAGCGGGTCCACAGCCGGGTAGATGCCCTGCTCCACGATCTTACGGGACAGCACGGTGGTGGCGTCCAGATGGGCGAAAGTGGTGGCGGGGGCGGGGTCGGTCAGGTCATCGGCAGGCACATAGACAGCCTGCACCGAGGTGATGGAGCCGTCCTTGGTGGAGGTGATGCGCTCCTGCAGAGCGCCCAGCTCGTTGGCCAGCGTGGGCTGGTAGCCCACGGCAGAGGGCATACGGCCCATCAGGGCAGAGACCTCACTGCCGGCCTGCACGAAACGGAAGATGTTATCAATGAACAGCAGCACGTCCTTGTGAGTCTCCTCGCGGAAGTACTCCGCCATGGTCAGGCCGGTCTCGGCCACGCGCATACGGGCTCCCGGGGGCTCGTTCATCTGGCCAAAGACCAGTGCGGTCTTGTCCAGCACGCCGGAAGCGTTCATCTCGCCCCACAGGTCACAGCCCTCGCGGGAGCGCTCGCCCACGCCGGTAAAGATGGAGTAGCCGCCGTGCTCGGTGGCCACGTTATGGATCAGCTCCTGGATCAGCACGGTCTTGCCCACGCCGGCGCCGCCGAACAGGCCGATCTTGCCGCCCTTGGCGTAAGGAGCCAGCAGGTCGATGACCTTGATGCCGGTCTCCAGAATTTCAGTTGCGGGCTTCTGCTCTGCAAAGCCGGGTGCCTTGCGGTGGATGGGCCAGTGCGGCAGCTCGTCCACAGCGCCCTTGCCGTCAATGGGGCGGCCCAGCGGGTCGAACATTCGGCCCAGTGTGCCCTCGCCCACAGGGGCGGTCAGGCCGTGGCCGGTAGCTTCCACCGGCATCCCCTTGCCCAGACCCTCGCTGGCAGAAAGCATGATGCAGCGCACCGTGGTCTCGTTGACGTGCTGCGTCACCTCCATGGTGCGCTCGGTGCCCTCTGCGGTCACGGTAAGCGCCTCCTGCAGGGCAGGCAGCCTGCCGGCGGTGAACTGCACATCCACCACGGGGCCTGCTACGCGAATAATAGTTCCCTGTATCATTTGGATTGCCTCTTATAATTTGTATATTGCAAACACGTTAGCGTCCTCGCCCTCTCCGTCAGCGCTTATGCGCTGCCACCTCCCCCAAAGTGGGAGGCCTTGGCAGTCCACACAAGCCCTCCGGGACGGCCAAAGATTTCCCCTTTGCGGAAAACCACAGCCTGAAAGGGCAAGTACATTATGTCCGGTCCTGCACGGCAGCCGCGCCGCCGATGATCTCGGTGATCTCCTGCGTAATGGAGCCCTGACGGGTGCGGTTGTATTCCAGCTGCAGGTCCCGGATCATGTCATTGGCGCTCTTGGTGGCGGAGTCCATGGCGGTCATGCGGGCGCTCTGCTCGGCGCAGAAGCTCTCGGTCATGGCACCAAAGATCATGCCGTGCATATAGATGGGCGCGATCTGCTCGAACACCGTCCATGCGTCCGGCACCAGTTCCACCTCGCCCTTGGGGTCGCCCAGACCCTTGGGAGCGGGCTGCAAAAACCGCCGGTCCAGCGGCAGCAGGCGCTCCATGACAGGCTCGCTGGTAAGGGCGTTCTGGATCTTGGTGTAGACGATGTAGATCTCGTCCAGCTTGCCGGACTTGAAGTCATCGATAGCGTCCACCGTGATGTCGCGGGCACGCTGCAGGGTGGGTGCGGTAGCGCTGTACCGGAACTCCTCCACAAGGCGGGGGTCCCGGTGGCGCAGGGCGCGGTAGCCCACCTGACCAATGACATAAAAGCGGTCGTTGGGGTCTGCGTGCTCCCGCAAAAACTTGAGCAGGTTCTGGTTATAAGCACCTGCCATGCCCTTATCGGCAGTCAGCACCAGATATGCCCGCCGGGGATTTTCCAGATTCCGCTCGTGGAAGAAGGGGTGCTCCGGCTCCTCCGGCAGATGCGGCACAACACGGGAGATGGTATCCCGCATACGGTTGAAGTACGGGGACACATTCTGGTAGTTCTGCCGTGCCTTGCGCAGCTTGGACGAAGAGATCAGGTACATGGCATTGGTGATCTTCATGGTATCCTGAATGCTCTCGATGCGCTCCTTCAGCAGCTTACTGGACGACATGGTCATTGCCTCCCGCATAAGCTTTCCAGGCGTTCAGGATGGCATCCACCCGGTCGGGCTCCAGCTTGCCGTCGGCATCGATCTTCTGCATGGTGCCGGAGACGTCCGCACGGAACTGCCGCACAAAGGCAGCGGTCTTTTCTCGCTGCTCTGCGGTGGGCAGGGTGTCCAGCAGGCCGTGGGAGGCCAGCACCAGAATGACCACCTGCTCGGCATCGGACTTAGGCTGGCACAGCGGCTGCTTGAGCATTTCCATCAGTGCCTTGCCGTGCTCCAGCTGACGGCGGGTCTCGGCGTCCAGATCGGAGCTGAACTGTGCAAAGGATTCCATCTCCTTATACTGTGCCAGCTCGATACGCAGGTTTGCGTTGGCCTTTTTCATGGCCTTGGTCTGGGCAGCGCCGCCCACACGGGAAACCGACAGACCCACGTTGACAGCCGGGCGATTGCCGGCGTTGAACAGGGCGCTCTCCAAGAAGATCTGACCGTCTGTGATGGAGATGACGTTGGTGGGGATGTAAGCCGAAACATCGCCGGCCTGCGTCTCTACGATGGGCAGTGCGGTGATAGAGCCGCCGCCCAGATCATCCCGCATACGGCAGGAGCGCTCCAACAGACGGGAGTGCAGGTAGAACACATCGCCGGGGTAAGCTTCACGACCCGGGGAGCGGCGCAGCAGCAGCGAGATGGCACGGTAAGCCACCGCGTGCTTGGACAGGTCATCATAAACGATGAGCACGCTCTTGCCCTTGGCCATGAAGTACTCGGCCAGTGCAGTGCCTGCATAGGGGGCAATGTACTGCAGCGGGGCAGAATCCGACGCGGTAGCTGCCACGATGGTGGTATAGCTCATAGCGCCGTGCTTTTTCAGATCTTCAGCCACGCGGGCGATGGAGGAAGCCTTCTGCCCGATGGCAACATAGATGCACAGCACATCCTTGTCCTTCTGGTTCAGGATGGCATCGGTGGCAATGGAGGTCTTACCGGTCTGGCGGTCGCCGATGATCAGCTCGCGCTGACCGCGGCCGATGGGAAACATGGAGTCGATGGCCAGAATACCGGTGTGCAGCGGGGTGTCCACGCTCTGGCGCTCCAGAATACTGGGGGCCTGCTTCTCAATGGGGTTATAGCCCTCGGCCTCGATGGGGCCTTTGCCGTCGATGGGCTCGCCCAGCGGGCTGATGACACGGCCCAGAAAAGCATCGCCCACCGGGATACCGGCGCGCTTGCCGCTGCGGGTGACCATGGTGCCCACACCAACGGTCTCGGCACCATCGAACAGCATAACGCCCAGCTGCTCCGGCTCCACGCTTTCCACCATGCCCTTGGCACCATTTTCAAAGGTGACGATCTCGCCGTACACAGCGCGGTTCATGCCGTCAATGTGCACGATGCCATCGGCGGAGGAGATGACCACGCCGCCCTCTGCAGAGGTCTCGGCGGGCTTGTAGTCCTCGATGCGGGTCTTGAGGGTAGCCAGCGAGGGCTTGCCCTCCATCATTTTGTCCAGCTGATGACGGCCGGAATTGTCGAACACGCGGTCGCCCACCTGCAGGACATAGCCGGAGAGCAGGCTCTCGTCCACGGTGATGTTCAGAATGACTTCCGTGGCGTCATACAGCTTTTTGATCTCCGTCTTGATGCGGTCCAGATCTTTTTCGCGGAGCTTATGAGCGCAGCGCAGGCTGGCCTTGACGATGCGGTTATCCGCAAAAAATTCACGACTGAATTCAGTTGCCATTGCCTGCACCTGCTTTCTGCAGCAGATCGTCCAGCAGCTGATCATCATCCTGGGCGGTCAAATTATGTTTCAAAAGCTTTTCGCACATGGAGCGTGCCAGTGCCGTAGCCTGTGCATCTGCTTCCCGCAGCTTGTTCTGGCGCTCGATTTCCACAGCAGCCTTACCGGCAGCCACGATCTCGTCGGCCTGCTTCTGTGCGTCGGCCAGCAGCTGCTGCTTTTCCACCTCGGCCTGCTTCTCGTAGGCTTCGCGGCGGGCTGCGGCTTCGTTGTCCACATTACGCAGCTTGTCCTGCGCAGTCGTAAGTGCTGCGGCGGCCTCGGTCTTGGAGGTCTGTGCCGCTGCAATGTCTGCCTCGATCATCTTCTGGCGCTGATCCAGCACATTCTGGATGGGCTTGAACAAAAACTTGCGCAGCAGCACATACAGGATCAGGACATCCACCACGGTCCACAGCAGGTTCAAATCCAACTTCAGCATTCGTCCACGCCTCCGTTACTGGCCCAGGAACAGGATGATCAGCAGTGCAACGACGAAGCCGAAAATTGCGGTACCTTCTGCCAGAGCAGCGCCCAGCAGCAGGTTCGTCTGGATCTTACCGGAAGCCTCCGGCTGACGGGAGATGGCCTCCGTTGCCTTACCAGTTGCAATACCAATGCCAATACCGCCGCCAATACCGGTCAGCGCTGCAATGCCAGCGCCCAGAGCTACCAAACCACTCATAGTTCTATCTCCTTTGTAATTACAGTTTTAAAAGTGTTGTTTATTCCTCGCCGCCGATGCTCTCTTTCATGAACAGTGCGGTCAGGAACACGAAAACATAGGTCTGGATCAGACCATCGAACAGATCAAAATACAGGCTGAACACCGCCGGGACGAACACCGGCAACACCAGCTTGAGCAGCTCCATAATAACGAACGCGCCCAGCACGTTGCCGAACAGTCGCATGCACAGACTGGTGGGGCGAATGGCGATCTCGAGGATGTTCATGGGGGTCATGATGGGGGTAGGGGCTGCAAGGCTCTTGAGAAAGCCCACGCCGCCCCGGGCGCGAACACCCGCATACTCGATAAGCACGATGCTCATCAGTGCCAGCGCAGCGGTCACATCCAGATCCTTTGTGGGGGGCTTTACGCCGAACACACCGATCACGTTGGAGCAGGCAATATACAGCGCCACGGTCATCAGATAAGGCACATAGCGGCTGCCCTCCTTGCCCAGCAACCCTTCAAAGAAGTTTTTGCCAAGGGAGTACAGCGCTTCCAGTGCTGCCTGACGCTTGCTGATGTGATCCACCTTCAGGTTGCGGGTAAGCAGGATGGAGCCCACCACCAGCAGCAGCATGATCACCCAGCTGATGACCACCGATTCCGGGATCTGCAGCGGGCCGACCTTGACATACTCCACGGTGAGCTCTTCCATCAGAGCCTGCGTCAATTTGTTCATTTGCTTTTCCTCCTTCCTGCAGGGATAGGGGTCTGCGGGCGGGAGCCGGATGTGCGGCGCATCCCCGGCCGAGGATCTGCCGCACGCCCTTGCTCCGCGCCCCTTCACACCTTCTTATCACGCGAAGAAAAGACTGTGTACCGTGAAAAAAGCAAGGAAGGCGCTGCCTGAATGCTGTCTGCGCCCTCCCCTTTCTTTGTCGGTTTCGTCTTTTTTCGTTGTGTATAATAGTACGATTGCACAAAATTGGCAAGGGTATTTGTGCACATTCTACATTTTACCCGGTAGCATTGCACCGGTAAAATAAAACTGTTGTACAGGGTGCACAATTGCAAGGTGCAAAAGCATACAATCTGTACAATTTTCTCGAGTTTATCCAGTGCTTCGCAGGCGTATTCTGGCGGTTTTGGAAAATATTTCCGCAAAAATAGCCGTACCGTATAGCTTTTATATATCAGGTATATAAAAAACGTATAGGTATCTTTCCCGGTATGTTCGGGCGGCATCTTATGTATATTTCTTATACATATTTATTATGGAATCGCAGACAAACCACCTTACACGGCCTGCTTTTCCCCGCGGCGGAACACCAGCCGGAAGATGGCACGGGCAAGCGGGCCGCAGTACAGCATCTGCCAGCAGAGTGCCATGGGCATATTACAGCCCCAGGTGTGCACCCACATCCCAAAGCTCGGCTCTTTGAACAGCAGCGTTGCGACCAGACTCATCACCGGGCACATGATGCACACGATCATCAGCGAAATGGCGTAGGTAATGAACTGCGGGCGGTCTGTGGGGCGCATAAACAGGAATGCCAGCTTCGTGGCCAGCTTTTCCACCACAAAAAACTCCAGCACAAAGGCCACCGGCACCATGATCGGCATTTCGTGCAGAGCCATAATAAAGGTGGCGTTGGTCACGCCGCTTGTGTTCAGCGCCACATTGTAGACGATCATGCCGTAGACCATAATAGCGGCCATGACAATGGTAAAGAAAATACGTTCCAGTAAAGTTTTAGGCATTTTGATTGATTCTCCGTTTCTTTTTTGTGTAAATTTTCGCCGCAAAAAAGCCGCCCCGCGAAACTTTCATCTCGCGGGGCGGCGGCGACTACCATTCATTGGCGCTATTGTAGCACAAATAGAACCGGCGCATAATAGCTTGCGGGCACTTTCTCCCCTTTTGTGGAAAATCCTTCACGAACAACCCGGAACTTCTGGGTATTTTTTCTGCACTGCCGCAGGTTTCAACATTGCACAAAAACAAAATATTTTCTTTGTGCGGTCTGCCAATAGACAAAACGTGCATCTTCCTGTATAATTAAGCCAGAAACCAGAGAAGTACAGCAGAAACTCAAAAGAGAGTTACTCCTGCTGACTTTAAGAAGAAAGGAGCGAAGACCGATGGTTGATATGGAACCCGCACAGCAGGGACAGGCTGTCGGGGTTCGCTGAGAAGCAAAATAGAGGCTCACCACAAACGGGATGTTTCCCCCGTATAAAAACACAAAAACAGAGCCAGTCTTGAGCATCAATAATGCGATAACGCGACAACCTGTCGATTCAATTCTTCCCCAGAGCGTTCAGATAGATCCGCTGGAGATGATTCTTATGAAAGTATCAATGATCCGGAGAACCTTATTTGAATAGCTGAAAAGGAGTTCTACCAATGTACTAAGTAAGACGCTTCCCTTGCAAATCTAACTCGAAAGAATGTGGTAATATGAAATTCATCCTCATGAACCGTTTGCCGCAGTCCAACAGTTGAGAAAAGGGTCAGTCCAATGTACAATTGATTTTCATCCCCTTGCAAAGCACCTAAATTCTGAAGAAACGTTTCTAAGGAGAGTCACCCTATGAAACCCGTATTCCGAAAATGAGGTCACCAAGGAGAAGAGGCTTATGACTCCGAAGAAGTAAGTATCCAGCCGGACGAGGGCTTGCAACCGCCTCGTCCGGCTGGTTTTCTTTTGTGCTGTTTTCCCTATTCGCTGCCCCTCGATTTGTGCAGAATTTACGCAGGAAGGTTGAATACCGTCCTTGCGTTTTTGCCACCCTATGTTATAATATGGTAAAAGATGGGAGGTGCATTTTATGCAGCTGGCGTTTGGCTGGTATAATATCATCGAACTTTTGTTCTGCTTTGTGGCGCTGTGGATGGGCATCCGCGACCTGCAAGGCAAAGACCCGCTGATCCACACCTTTTTCAACAAATACGACAGCGACCCGGAATACCGTGCCATGTGGCAGAAGAAAAACGGCGTGTGGGAGATCTGCAATGCCATTATTTTTGCTTCCTTGCAGTTTCTGGGCAACTTCCCTGCCCTGAGCAACTGGGCGCGTGCCATCGCCCTTGTCGTTGATGCCATCTACCTGATTTTGTACGAGATCTGGGAGCACAGCGCGGACTGAACCGCCGGGAGGCAAGTATAAATATATGAACCTGAACCTTTCCACCATAGATTGGCTGAACACTGCACTGGGCGTATTGTTTTTATACCGCGGCATCCGGGATTTTTACAATGGCACCGGCACCGGTTGGAGCAATGAGGACGAAAAGAACCACTTCCACAGACCCTTCGGCATCCTGTCGCTCCTTTGCGGCGCGTTCTGGCTGGTCAACATTTTTCTGCCCAAAGTTGAGCCGCTGCACTCCATTTTGATGGTGGCGGCGCTTGTGTTCAGTGTTGCTCTGCTGATCTCACATCTGTGCTATACCCTGAGCAGGGACGACAAAAACAAAAAGTGAGGGGTTTCTATGGAAGTCATCTGCGCAATTTTAGTCGCGCTTCTCGGCATCGGGTTCGGCATTTTTATGGCGCTGCAGCCGGAGGATGCCATTGCCCTAGGCTCCCGCAGGCGGTACACACAGGTGCCCGAGCCTACGGAAGAGTACATCCGGCAGACCCGGTTAGAGGGCATCGTAGTTTCGGTGCTCAGTGCCGTGCTTCTGGTGGTGCTGCTGTTTACACCCAAATAATACTTTGCAGCTTCCCTCTTGCGGATTTTTTCTCATCCTGTTACAATGAGAAAAAACGCAGGAGGTTTTTTGTTATGGTCAAGCACGTTATTCTCTGGCAGCTGAAGGATGAGCTGTCCGCCGAGGAGAAGGCCGCCGTCAAGGCTGGCATCAAGGAGGGGCTGGAAAGCCTTTCCGGCAAAATTCCGGGGCTTGTGGACATCCACGTCAACATTGATGCCCTCCCCTCCTCCAACGCCGACCTGATGCTGGACACCACCTTTGAGAGCGCCGAGGCGCTCAAGGGCTACTCCACCCACCCGGCTCATGTGGCAGTGGCGGACAGCAAGGTGCGCCCCTACTACAAAAACCGCGTCTGTCTGGACTACGAGGTGTAATACGGGACATCTGCGGACGCTCCGGTACATTTTACGAAATAAACTTACGCAAAAAGGGTCATTGCACGGTTTGTGCAATGACCCTTTTGCTATCAGGCGATGCTGAACTTACTGAACGAACTCCACGGTGTACTCAAAGCCGTACTCTTCCTGCAGCTTCTTGACCTCGGGCTCGCAGTCCTCGATGAAGGTGGGAGCGTAAACAGAAGCGCCGTTGTGGGCCTTCTTGTAGTCCTCCACGATCTGCTGCAGCTTTGCCCAGCCCTCGTTGGCCTTGTTCTGGTCGATGCTGTCGGGGAAGTTGATGATGAACTCGCGGTGTTTGGGAATGCGTGCCTTCATAATAGTGATCTCCTTATTCTTATCGGTTTAAAAATATCAGCTTTTTATTCAGAAGCGGAGCGCTTTGCCCCGCGACCTGCGGAAAAATGGTTACAGCCCAAACACCCGGCGGGCGTTTGCGGCGGTGGTGCGGAACACTTCTTCCGGCTCCAGCGCCTTGCGCTGGGCGATGTACGTGCCCACATAGCGGATGAGGGAGCTGTCGCAGCGGGTGCCGCGCACCGGCTCCGGTGCCATGTAGGGGCAGTCGGTCTCCAGCACGATGGCATCCAGCGGCAGAGCTTCGATGGCCTTGGCAGCGCGCTTGGCACCATTGAAGGTGCAGGCACCGCCAAAGCCAATGTACAGCCCCTGTGCCGCCAGCTGCACGGCATCCTCAGCGCTGCCGGAATAGCAGTGCACGATGCCCTTGGGGCGGTACTTTTTGAGCAGCGCGTAAACGTCTGCGTGCGCCTGCCGGTCGTGCACGATGATGGGCTTGTCCAGTTCCAGCGCCAGCTGGATCTCGGCTTCAAACAGTGCCAGCTGGGCGTCCTTGGGCACAGGCCAGTGGTAGTCCAGCCCGCACTCCCCTACCGCCACCACCTTGGGGTCCTCGTAGTAGGGCATCAGCGTCTGCATCTCTGCGGCCCAATCACCGCCGTACACCGACACCGTGGGCGCAGGGCCATCCTCACCGCAGTCGGCGGCGGGCAGCAGGCTTTCCGGGTGGATGCCAATGGCTGCCACCACCCACGGGTAGCGGTGCGCCAGCTCCAGCACCCGGGGTGCATCCCCAGAGTGGGTAGCCTGCTCGCACACGCCTACCACACCTTTATCGGGCAGGCTGTCCAGCAGCGCAAAGCGATCGGCGTCAAAGGCGCGGGCGCTGTAATGGGCGTGGGTGTCAAAAATAGGACCGGTCATACCTTCTCCTTTTTGGCAGGGGCTTTATTCACCAGCCAAATGCCCACGCACACGAACACCAGCGCCGCCAGATACTGCCAGCGGAACAGCGGTTCGCCGTTGAGCACGGCGCTTAGCAGCACGTTGACCACCGGGTTGACAAAGCCAAAGATGGCGATGCGGCTGACCGGATTGTTTTTCATCAGCAGTGCCCACAGAATATAGCCTGCGCCACAGATGAAGGCCAGATACAGCATGACCACCACAGCCAGCGCACTTTGCACATGGAGACGGCCACCCATAACGGTGCCCAGCACAAACAGCGCCAGCCCGCCCACAAACAGGTTCAGAAAGCAGACGGCAAAGCTGTCGGCTTTTTTGGTGACCGACTTGTTCCACGGGCCAGACAGGGTGAAGATGACGGTCGCCGCCATCATGCAGAACACGCCCCAGCCGCTGCCGCCGCCGTGGTTGCCAAGGGTGCCGATGAGCACGCCCGCAAAGCCCACCGCGCAGCCCAGCGTTTTTGCCGGGGTCATGCGGTCCGCATTGCCATAGATAAAGTGGGCAAAGATGACGCCCAGAAAGCTCTGGGTGCTGTTCAGGATGCCGCCAAACGCGCCGGTGAGCATCGCCACGGCGATATAGTAGAACGCATACTGCGCCGTGGTCTGCCACAGACCCAGCGCGCAGCACTCGGCTGCCACCCTGCCCCGGGGCAGGCGGGGTGCCTTTCCCTGCAGCAAAATGCTGCCCAGCAGCACCAGCACGCTGCCCAGCATAAACCGCACCCCTGCAAAGCAGAAGATGGAGGCGGTGTTGCCGGAGTCGATGGAGAACAGGCGGTAGCCCAGCTTGATGAACGGAAAGGCCGAGCCCCACAGGACATTGCAGAAAATGGCCAGCAGCACGGCGCACACCGGTGTGCCGAAGATCTTATCCAGCTTTGCCGCACGGACGGCTGTATTATCAGACATGATGCTCCTCACTTAATGGATGCGGCTGCCCACGGGGACGTCGTCGCCGTAGAAGGCAATGGAGCAGCCGCCATCGGCGGTATCGGCGGCACAGATCATGCCCTCGCTGACGTACTTGCCCTTGAGCATGGGACGGGGTGCCAGATTGCACACGATGCCCAGCTTTTTGCCGATGAGATCCTCGGGCTTGAACCACTTGGCAATGCCGGACAGGATGCAGCGCTCCCGCTCGCCGTCAAAGACGGTGAGGTGCAGCAGCTTTTTGCTCTCCTTCAGGTTCTCGCAGGCGCGCACCTCAGCCACACGCAGCTCCACCTTGCAGAAGGTGTCAAAGTCGATCTCTTCCTCGTGGGTAAAGTCCACAGTGCTCTCCTCAGCGGGGGCGGCAGCCTTCTTCTCAGCTTCCTCCTTGGCCTTGTTGGCAGCAGCGGCAGCGGCCTTGCGCTTCTCGTCCTCTTCCTTCAGGTGGGCGATCTCCTTGGCCACGTCAATGCGGGGGAACAGTGCCTCGCCCTTGTGCACGGTATAGGTCTGCTGTGCGCCGTAGGTGGTCTTGGTCAGATCCAGTGCGGAAACGTCCAGACCCAGCTGCTCCATCATCTTGGGGGCAGTGGTGGGCAGATAGGCGTTCAGCAGGATGCCGCACACGCGCAGTGCCTCGCACAGGTGGTACAGCACGCTCTCCAGACGCTGCTTGTTGGCTTCGTCCTTTGCCAGTGCCCAGGGTGCGGTCTCGTCGATATACTTGTTGGCGCGCTGGATGACCGCAAAGATCTCCATCAGTGCCTGCGGGATGGTCAGGTCATCCATGTCGGCAGTGACCTTGGCGGTCAGCTCGCTGACCATGGTCTCCAGCTCGGTGTCGATGGCCTCGGTACCGGCTACGTTATGCACAGTGCCGCCGAAGTACTTTTCGCACATGGCCACGGTACGGCTGAGCAGGTTGCCCAGGTCGTTGGCCAGATCGCTGTTGATGCGGTTGATCAGTGCCTCGTTGGTAAACATACCGTCATTGCCGAAGGGGATCTCGCGCAGCAGGAAGTAGCGGATGGCGTCCACGCCGTAGCGGTCGCACAGGATGACGGGATCCACCACGTTGCCCACAGACTTGGACATCTTGCCGCCGTTCATCAGCAGCCAGCCGTGGCCGAACACACGCTTGGGCAGCGGCAGATCCAGTGCCATCAGCATGGCAGGCCACAGGATGGTGTGGAAGCGCAGGATCTCCTTGCCTACCATGTGCAGGTCGGCCGGCCAGAACTTATCGTAGTCGTGGTAGGTCTCGTTGCCATAGCCCAGTGCGGAGATATAGTTGCTCAGAGCGTCCACCCAGACATACATGGTGTGCTTGGGGTCAAAGGGCACGGGGATGCCCCACTTGACCGAGGTACGGGACACGCAGGTGTCCTGCAGGCCCTGCTTGATGAAGGCGATCATCTCGTTCTTGCGGCTCTCGGGCTGGATGAACTGGGGGTTCTCCTCGTAGAGCTTCAGCAGGCGGTCGGCGTACTTGCTGGTCTTGAAGAAGTAGGCCTCCTCGTGGGCATCGTAGACCTCGCGGCCGCAGTCCGGGCATTTGCCGTCCACCAGCTGGCTGTCGGTCCAGAAGCTCTCGCAGGGCTTGCAGTAGTGGCCGATGTACTCGCTCTTGTAGATATCGCCCTGCTCGTACAGCTTGGTGAAGATCTTCTGGCAGCTTTCCATGTGGTAGTCGTCGGTGGTGCGGATAAAGCGGTCGTAGCTGACATCCAGCAGCTTCCACAGATCCTTGACGGTAGCCACGATCTTGTCCACATACTCCTTGGGGGTGACGCCGGCATCAGCAGCCTTATCCTGGATCTTCTGACCGTGCTCATCGGTGCCGGTCAGGAACATGACGTCGTAGCCCTGCATCCGCTTAAAACGAGCCAGCGCATCGCAGGCCACGGTGGTGTAGCTGTGGCCGATGTGCAGCTTATCGCTGGGGTAGTAGATGGGGGTGGTGATATAAAATGTCTTGTGTTCGCTCATGGGGTTCTATCTTCCTTTCTTTTGGTTCTGCAGCTGTTCCTGCAAGCAAAAAGCGCTCCCGCCCTGCCGGGTATAACCGGACAAGGACGAGAGCGCTGAACCTTCGTGGTACCACCTTGCTTCGCCGCGCCCTTGCGGGCGCAGCCTCCGGCCGGCAAAAACCGGCCTTTGCGCGGTAACGGGCGCACCCCGTCGCAGGCTCATTGTTCACCCGCGCGGCTCCAAGACCATCTTCGGCACCGCGCGGCCTGCCCGGTTCCATCCTTCGGGCTTTCTGTCAGGCGCAGACGGTGCGTACTCTTCTCTTCACAGCCAATTTGACACAATTTTCAGTGTTGCTTCTATCATACGCAAAAAGTATGGGTTTGTCAACAAAAAGATGCAGAATCGTGCGGACAGAGCACCCTCTGCCCGCATTTTGGTGCGCGGGCAACATCTGCCGCAGTGTTCAACCTCAGACGGCGTAGCCTTTGCTCTTGATGACCTCCACGACCTGAGAGACATACTTCTGGCAGGTGTCATGGTCAGGTGCTTCCACCATCACACGCACGACAGGCTCCGTGCCGGACTCGCGCACCAGAATACGGCCGGTATCGCCCAGTGCTTCTGCCACCGCCTTGACGGCCTC
>CAKTFS010000031.1 GCA_934561115.1 uncultured Faecalibacterium sp.
CATCTGGACGCCGCCAAGCAGTTCGTGGCTTACCTGTACAGCGACGAAGCCTGCAAGCTGTTTGCCGAGAGCGGCGCTATCCAGCCTGTGCTGGGCATCGCCGACAGTCTGGAAGGCGACAACAAGATGTTCTACTCCATCTACGACAACGGCGCAAAGGCCGCTATGGGCAACTTTGCAGCCTTCAGCGCCATCCCCGGCGTGGAAGTGCGCACCGTGTTCTTCGACCCCGTCAACTCTCTGGTGTCCGGCAGCATGACCGAGCAGCAGTGGATCGACGGCATCAAGTCCGCCAGCGACCAGATGCGTGCCAACATCATCGAGTAATCTGCCAAACCCTGCCCAGCGGGGGCGGTTTTTACCGCCTCCGCTTTTTTGGGCTGTACAGTACCATCAAGAAAGGAGCGGTTGATCCCTATGAGAACGGATAAAAGCCGCAAACGGTTCGTATTCCTCTGTGTGGCACCGGCTACCATCCTGTTTTTCCTCTTTATGATCCTGCCCACCCTCAACGTGTTCCGCATGAGTTTGTATGAGCGGGGTGCCTATTCTCCCAACGAGACCTTTGTGGGGCTTAAAAACTTCCAGCATCTGCTGCGGGATGCCCAGTTCATCCGCTCCATGCAGAATATGATCCTGCTGGTGGTAACGGTCACCCTGATCACCTTTGCCTTTGCACTGGTGTTTGCCGCCATCCTCACCCGGGAAAAGATCAAAGGCCAGAACTTTTTCCGCATCATCTTCTACATCCCCAACATCCTGTCGGTGGTCGTCATCTCCGGCATCTTCTCGGCCATCTATAAACCGGAAAACGGAATGCTGAACAGCATCATCGGCCTGTTCCGCAACATGAGCGACCCCATCCTGTGGAAGGGCGAAAAACTGGTCATCCCCTCCATCATCATTGCCATGGTGTGGCAGGCCATCGGCTACTACATGGTCATGTACATGGCCTCCATGTCTGCCGTGCCGGTAAGCCTGTACGAGAGCGCCAATCTGGACGGTGCCGGGCGGCTGACCCAGTTCTTCCAGATCACCATCCCCCTTATCTGGACGAATATCCGCACCACCCTCACCTTCTTTATCATCTCCACCATCAACATGGCCTTCCTCTTTGTCAAGGCCATGACCAGCGGCGGGCCCAACGGTGCCTCGGATGTGGCGCTGAGCTATATGTACAGCCAGAAAGACGCTGGCCTGTATGGTTACAGCATGGCCATCGGCGTGGTCATCTTCCTGTTCTCGTTTGCCCTGTCCGCCTGTGTCAACAAGGTCACAAGCCGCGATACGCTGGAATTTTAAGGAGGGAAGAAGATGCAGAATACCACCGAAAAATCTTCCCGCTCTGCGGAAGGTCTGTACAAGTTTTTCATCTATTTTGTGCTGGTGCTGCTGGCCGTTACCATCATTGTGCCGGTGGCATGGGTGTTCATGGCCTCCATCAAGCAGAATGCCGAGTTCTACGGCAACCCCTGGGCGCTGCCCGCCGGGTTCTACTGGCAGAACTTCGTCAACGCATGGAACGGTGCAAAAATGGGCGAATATATGCTCAATTCGGTCATCGTCACCGCACTGGCGCTGGCACTGTTGCTGGTCGTTGCCCTGCCCGCCGCCTACTGCCTGTCCCGCTTCCACTTCAAGGGGCGCAAGGTATTGAACACCCTGTTCATGGCGGGTCTGTTCATCAACGTGAACTACATCGTGGTGCCCATCTTTTTGATGCTGCGGGACGGCGATGTGTGGCTGAAAAACCATTTCGGCAGCAGCTTTCTGCTGAACAATCTGGTGGTGCTGGCGGTGGTATATGCCGCCACCGCGCTGCCCTTTACCATCTACCTGCTGTCGGGCTACTTTGCCACCCTGCCCCACGATTTTGAGGAGGCCGCCTACATCGACGGTGCAAGCTACTTCTCCACCATGACCCGCATCATCTTCCCCATGGCAAAGCCCTCCATCATCACCATCATCCTGTTCAACTTCCTGTCCTTCTGGAACGAGTATATCATCTCCATGACCCTGATGAGCTCCACCAAGGCACCCCGCACCCTGCCGGTAGGTCTTTTGAACCTGATGCAGGCGCAGCAGAGTGCCGCCCAGTACGGCACCATGTACGCAGGTCTTGTGCTGGTGATGCTGCCCACCCTGATCCTGTACATCTGCGTGCAGCGGCAGCTGACGCAGGGCATGACCGTGGGCGGCCTGAAAGGTTAAGGTGACAGACGATGAAAGCATATTGGAAAAACCATCCCGCCCTGCGCATGATCCTGATGCTGGTACTGTTCGTGCTGGCACTGGTGCTGGTGGTGTCCGGCTGGAAAATGACCGGGCAGCTGGCAGGGCTTGGCATCATGCTGGTGGGCGTAGCGCTGCTGCTGGCTGTGCTGGCTATTTATAATGCGACCTATCAGGATTGAGGATAAGAGAGAGGCAAAAGGAGAGTTTCCCATGGACGAACTGAGAAAGACCGGGCGCGTGACCATCCCCACAGACTTGGACGTTGTGCCCGAAACGCTGGAGATCTTAAAAAAGTGGGGTGCCGATGCCATCCGCGACTGCGACGGCACCGACTTCCCGCAGCAGCTCAAGGATGCTGACGCCAAGATCTACTCCACCTACTATACCACCCGCAAGGATAACGCTTGGGCAAAGGCAAACCCGGACGAGGTGCAGCAGTGCTACATCATGACCGGCTTCTACACCGCCCCCGGCGACACCGTGACCATCCCGCTGATGAAGGGCATCAGCCCGGAGCTGATGCAGGTGAACACCAACGACGATATCACCCGCTGGTGGGAGGTCATGGACCGAACCACCGGGCAGCCCGTGCCCCCGGCACAGTGGAGCTACGCCGACGGCAGCGTGACCGTGCAGGCCGTGCCCTTCCACGAGTATACGGTCAGCTTCCTCGCCTACCTCATCTGGGACCCGGTGCACATGTACAACGCCACCACCAACGGCTGGACGAATTTTGAGCACCAGATCACCTTTGACGTGCGTCAGCCCAAGACCCACAAATATTCCATGGAGCGCCTGCGCAAATTTATCGCAGAGCACCCCTATGTCAACGTCATCCGCTACACCACCTTCTTCCACCAGTTCACCCTGATCTTCGACGAGCTGAAGCGGGAGAAGTTCGTGGACTGGTACGGCTACTCTGCCTCGGTCAGCCCCTATATCCTGAACCAGTTCGAGCAGGAGGTGGGCTACAAGTTCCGCCCGGAGTACATCATCGATCAGGGCTACTACAACAACCAGTACCGGGTACCCAGCAAGGAATTCCGGGATTTTCAGGCCTTCCAGCGCCGCGAGGTGGCAAAGCTTGCCAAGGAGATGGTGGACATCACCCACGAGTGCGGGTGCGAAGCCATGATGTTCCTCGGCGACCACTGGATCGGCACCGAGCCCTTTATGCCGGAGTTCAAGAGCATCGGTCTGGACGCCGTGGTGGGCAGCGTGGGCAACGGCTCCACCCTGCGCCTGATCTCCGATATTGAGGGCGTCAAGTACACCGAGGGGCGTTTTCTGCCCTACTTCTTCCCGGATACCTTCCACGAGGGCGGCGACCCGGTGCGCGAAGCCAAGGAAAACTGGGTCACAGCCCGCCGCGCCATCCTGCGCAAGCCCATCGACCGCATCGGCTACGGCGGCTACCTGAAGCTGGCGCTGGATTTCCCGGAGTTCGTGGACTATGTGGAGAGCGTCTGCAACGAGTTCCGCGAGCTGTACGAGAACATCAAGGGCACCACCCCCTACTGCGTCAAGCGGGTGGCGGTGCTGAACTGCTGGGGCAAAATGCGGGCCTGGGGCTGCCACATGGTGCACCACGCCCTGTATTACAAGCAGAATTACAGCTACGCCGGTGTCATTGAGATGCTGTCCGGCGCACCCTTTGAGGTGAAGTTCATCAGCTTTGAGGACATCAAAAACGACCCCGCCCTGCTGGATGAGCTGGACGTCCTCATCAACGTGGGCGATGCCGACACCGCACACACCGGCGGCATCTGGTGGGAGGATGCAGACATCACCTCTGCCATCCGTAAGTTCGTCTGGAACGGCGGCGGCTTCATCGGCGTGGGCGAGCCCTCCGGTCACCCCTATCAGGGGCACATTTTCCAGCTTGCAAGCGTGCTGGGCGTGGAGGAAGAAAACGGCTTCACCCTCAACTACGATAAGTACAACTGGGAAGAACACCCCGGCCACTTCATCCTGCAGGACGCCGACCAGCCCGTGGACTTTGGCGAGGGCAAAAAGAACATCTACGCCCTTGAGGGCACCGAGGTGCTGGTGCAGCGGAACAAGGAAGTGCAGATGGCTGCCCACGACTTTGGCAAGGGGCGTGCCGTGTACATCAGCGGCGTGCCGTACAGCTTTGCCAACAGCCGCACCCTGTACCGCGCCATCCTGTGGAGCGCCCACAGCGAGGAGGAGCTGCACACATGGTTCAGCTCCAACTACAACGTGGAGGTGCACGCCTACGTTAAAAACGGCAAATACTGCGTGGTGAACAACACCTACGAGCCGCAGGATACCACCGTTTACACCACCGGCGGCAGCAGCTTTGCCCTGCATCTGGACGCCAACGAGATCAAGTGGTACGAGATCGGCTAAGCAGAAAAAGAACTCCCCTTGCGGGGCACCGGGACGTTTGCAGACGCCCCGGCGCCCCATTTTTGCGCAAAAACAAAACGTCCCCTGCGCCACTGTAAAAAAGCCGCCTCCCCTGCCCCGGCAACATGGAGAAAAAGTATCCGCTTTTCTTGCATTTTGGTGCGCGGTATGGTATCTTTTATACAGGTAAACACTTCAGGGTCGGCAAACATTTTGTTACCTTTGCCGCCCTTGCATGATGACAGGAAGGAATGATACTTATGGGTTTTTTTGACAAGCTTTTTGGCGGCAAGTCCAAGGACGAAAACACCGCTAAGTTCACCAACCAGAGCAAGACCGTGCTGACCCCGCTGCAGGGCAAGGTGCTGGCACAGGCCGACATCCCGGACGAGACCTTTGCACAGGGCATTCTGGGCCCCGGCTGCGGCATCGAGCCCACCGGCGACACCGTGTATGCTCCCTTTGACGGCACTGTGACCCAGATCGCCACCACCCTGCACGCTGTGGGCATTACCAGCAACGATGGCATCGAGCTGCTGATCCACGTTGGCATGGACACCGTGGACATGAAGGGTCAGGGCTTTACCGCTCTGGTCAAGGAGAACCAGAAGGTCTCCGCCGGCACTCCGCTGCTGAAGGTGGATCTGGACGCTATCCGCGCCGCCGGCCACCCCACCGCCACTGCTATCATCGTGACCGATGGTGCAGACGACGAAGTGAAGATGCTGGCAGAGGGCGATGTTGCCCCCGGCACCCCGCTGTTCAAGGTCTGATTTTTTGCATTACAAAAGAGGCCGCTGCAATCGCGCAGCGGCCTCTTTTGTGCGGAAAATATATTTTTACAGCGTGATGCCGGGCAGCCTGCGGCTGCCCGGCATCACTTTTTTATAAAGCTCAGACGATGCGGACGCCCTTCTGGATGATAGCCTTGATGTTCAGCTCCTTGTCCGCAAGGATCACGTTGCCGTAGCGGCCGGCGGCAAGGCTGCCGTAGTCGTTATCCACGCCGATGCTCTTGGCGGGGGTCTCGCTGGCGGCGCGGACGGCGCTTTCCAGCGGCACGTTCATCTCCAGCACGGCGCGCTTCATGCAGTCGTACAGGCAGGTGTTGCTGCCCGCGATGGTGTCCGGGTGCTCGGTCAGGGTAGCGCGCGGCCCCTTGACCGTGATAGCCTGCCCGCCCAGACTGTACTGACCGTCCGGCAGACCGCAGGACATGGCGCTGTCTGCGATCAGGCAGACGCGGTCGTCCCCGAAGGTGTTGAAGGTGAACCGCACCATGGCGGGGTGGATGTGCACGTTATCGGTGATCAGCTCCACCTCGGCATCGTGCTCCATGGCGGCAATGATGGGGCCGGGCGCACGGTGGGTGATGCCGGGCATGGCGTTGTACAGGTGGGTCATGTGGGTGGCACCGGCTTCAAAGGCCTTGACGGCGGTGTCGTAGTCGGTGCAGGTGTGGGCGATGGAGATGCGCACCTCGTTATGGCACTCCCTGATAAAGTCCAGATTGCCCGGCTCCTCGGGGGCAACGTCCACCAGCTTGATCAGACCGCCCGCGCGCTTTTGCAGGCGGCGGAACATGGCGGCGTCTGCGCCCTGCACATACTCCGGGTTCTGTGCGCCCACCTTTTTGGGGCTGATGAAGGGGCCCTCCATGTTGATGCCCACAAGGTCGGCGCCCTTGCCGTTTTTATGGGCGGCAGCGGCGTCCATCACCTTGTTCAGGATCTCCTCGGGGTAGGTCATGGTGGCGGGGCAGATGGCCAGCACACCCTTGCTGGCCTCAAAATCCGCCAGCGTCTGGATGGCCTCCTCGGTGCCGTCGCAGAAATCCTTGCCCATCGCCCCGTGGAAGTGGATATCCACAAGGCCCGGCAGGGCGTACAGCCCCTCGGCGTCCAGCACCTCCTCGCCCTCTTCCGGGGCGGCAAAGGGCACGATGCGGCCATCGCGGATGATGATGGTGCCGCGCTCAAAGGTGTGGCGCGGGGTATAGACCAGTGCATTCTGAAGGATCATACAAAACACCTCGTTCTTTTTTCTTTTCACCCAGTATAGCACGCCGGGTGTTTTTTCAAAAGTCCTTTTGTGTGAACATTGTACCGTCGTGCAAAAAGAGCGGGCCGCCGGGAGGGGGCGCTGTGCACCCCGCCCCCGGCGGCCCGGTTCATACTGCAAAATCAACCAGACTTTTGCAGTTCATTCTTTTCGAGAAGTGCAGGCTTACAGCATCTTCTTCAGCTCGTCGTACACGAACTGGACCTTGGTGCCGATGATGACCTGGCATGCGTTCTTGCTGGGACGGATGACACCGGCAGCACCGGCAGCCTTGACAGCCTTCTCATCGACCTTGGCGTTATCCTTCACCTCAAAGCGCAGACGGGTTGCGCAGTAACCAACGTCCTTCACGTTCTCCTTGCCGCCGACAGCAGCCAGAACAGCAGAAGCGACTTCGGTGTAGTTGTTGTTAGCCAGAACGACCTTCTTCTCAGCTTCCTCGTCGTCATCCTCACGGCCGGGGGTCTTCAGGTCGTACTTGGTGATGGCGAAGTAGAACACGAAGTAGAACACCAGGAATGCTGCGATGCCCAGAGGAATGATCATCCAAGTCTTAGCAGCTGCGGGCAGAGAAGCAGAGAACACCAGGTCGGTAGCACCTGCGGAGAAGCAGAAGCCAGCACGGAAACCGGAGTAGTAGGTGATGACGGTGAAGATGCCGTACAGAGCGGAGTACACAACGTACAGCGGGAAGCACAGGAACATGAAGCCGAACTCGAAGGGCTCGGTAACGCCGCAGACGAATGCGCAGATTGCAGCGGACAGAACCAGACCGATGGCGGCCTTCTTGTTCTTAGCGGTCTTGACCATAGCCAGAGCAGCGCCCATGATACCGAACATCATGCAGGGGAAGAAGCCGGACATGTACATACCAAGGCTCCAGCCCACATCAGCGGAAGTCTCGCCAGCCCAGAAGTGGCTCAGGTCGCCCAGACCGATGGTATCGAACCAGAACACGTTGTTCAGAGCGTGGTGCAGGCCGGTGGGGATGAGCAGACGGTTCAGGAAGGCGTAGATGCCGGCGCCGATGCCGTCCATGCCAGCGATGCCCTTGCCGATTGCGACCAGTGCGTCGAAGATGACGGGCCAGACGAACAGCAGAACAACGGACACCAGAATGGAGATCAGGCCGGTAGCAATTGCAACGAAGCGCTTGCCGGAGAAGAATGCCAGCCAGTCAGGCAGCTGGATATTCTTGAACTTGTTGTAGCAGGCAGCGCCCACAACAGCGGCCAGAATGCCGATGAAGGAGTTGCCGGCGACCTTCTGGAAGGCGATGTAGGTAGCGGTGCCCTCTTCCAGAGTGCGCACCATGCTGACCACGCCGGGGTTCAGCAGCTGCTGCATCATCAGGAAGCTGACCAGACCGGCCAGACCTGCGGTACCATCGTTGTCAGCAAGGCCGACAGCGGCACCGATGGCAAACAGCCATGCCATGTTATCGATCAGAGCGCCGCCTGCCTTGACCAGCAGGAAGCCGACGGTGTATGCTGCGCCGGAAGTCGGTGCACCGGGAACGCCCATAACGCCCGGAGCGAGGGCATAACCAAGACCCATCAGGATGCCGCAGATCGGCAGCACAGCGACGGGAAGCATCAGAGCTTTGCCCAGTTTCTGGAGATACTTCATCATAAAGCACATTCCTCCTTAAGAAATGTTTGTGTTTACAGACAGTCTCTGGTTGCAGGCTGTCCATAGTTCCGTAACAGAATAGTAACATATTTTTGCAAAAAAAGAAAGTGGTTTTTTCTTTTTTCTATTAAAATGCGTCAAAAGTCCTTATTTGATGGCACATCTGTCAGTATTTTTTGTTTTTTCTGCACGCGTCCTGATTTAAGTGCTGAAAAATCTTTTCTTTTTATGTCTATTTTATCCAAACAGTTGCATCCCACCATAAGTCCATATATTCTGCACTTTTTTCGGAAATCATTTTTTACGGTTTGAGATGAGCAAAAAGCCTTCACCCCTTGGGGACAGATTTCCCCCGGCCGGGGGAAAATGTCGCATAGCGACAAAAGGGGGAGCGGGTGGCGCGCAGCGCCGGATGAGGGGTAACTACGGCAACAGCGCCCTCATCAGTCACCTGCGGTGACAGCTTCCCCCGGCCGGGGGAAGCCTTTAGTCGGAATGATTTTTTAAACGATGCGCTTGCCGTCCAGAACGGCCTGTTTCAGGGTGTCGCCGTCATACACCAGCTTGAGGGAAAAGTATGGGTGCTGTTCCTCCAGCAGACGGAAAAAGAGCTTGTCCCCCTCCCAGATGGGCAGTTTTTGCACCTCGGTCTTTTGCACCCACTGCAATTCCCCCTCGGCGCAGGCATCGCCCCTGATCATCTCGCCCTCCCACCGGTCGGCGGTGTACAGGTGGATGAACTCGGTCATATTGCCCCACACAAAGGTCAGCAATCCCCGGGCGCGGTAGCGCGTCAGGGTAAGGCCGGTCTCCTCCCGCACCTCCCGCACAAGGCAGTCCTCCGGGCTTTCAAACCGTTCAAATTTGCCGCCCACGCCCACCCATTTGTCGTGGTTGTAGTCGTCCTGCTTTTTGATGCGGTGCAGCATCAGGTAAGCGTCCTCCCGCTCCAGATAGCAAAGGGTGGTGCTGAAGATGGGAAATTCCGGGTCCATAAATGCGCCTAAGTTCATTGGGTGTTCTCCTTTTTTGTCCGATGTTTTTTGATAGCGTGCTCGCCCTCTCAGGCGCTAACGCGCCAGACTCCCCCTTTTGTCACCTGTGGTGACATCTTCCCCCGGCCGGGGGAAGTCTTTCCTCAAAGGGAGAGCCTCTGGCGAAACCACAAACTTTGCGGTTTGACCGGAAACTTTTCCGCCATGCCAAGGCCTCTCCCTTTGGGAGAGGTGGATTTGCGAAGCAAAGACGGAGAGGGCGAGGCCGCTGACCGTATCTCTTCTCATAAAAAGGGCTGCTGCATGAAACGCTGTGCAGCAGCCCTTTGGGAAGTGTCTCCGCTGCGGATGCCCACACAAAGCAGCGGAAGCTTTTTTCGGTTTATGCCTTGCGTCCGGCGCGGCCCTTGCCTGCGCTGTTCAGCTTGCGCACTAGGTCGTTCTGGTGCTTGCGCTGGCTGGGGCTAGGCTGGGGGTCTTTGGCGTCCCCGGCGCGCTTGCCGGTCTGGGCAACATCTGGGTCGATGCGTTCCAGCGTCCACTCCTGATTGCCGCCCGCCACATAGTTCCAGATCTGCGCCTGTGCGCCGTTTGCGGTGTTCATGCCCACAAGGTCGATGTACTTATCCGACAGCACATTGCGGATACGGGTGCGTCCGTTGCGGGTAGGTTCCAGCGCCCAGCACTGGCTCAGCCCGCTGGTGCGGCTCCACTGGTGCAGCCATGTACCCTCCACCACACCGCCAAGTGCCAGATCGATCATCTTGCCGGTAAAGCGGTTCTGGATGCGCCAGCGTCCCTCGCCCGCGTCCACAAACTGCCACTGCTGCCACGGATGCCCCGCATAGCTCCACAGCTGGATGCCGGCGCCGTTCTCCGTGTTGAAATCCTTTACTTCCAGTACCTTCCCGTTGGGGGACTTGATAATGTAGTATTCCCCCTCCATAATGACGACCTGCGATGCCTTTGCCATAGAGCACAACTCCTTTCCGCTATGGTAGCCCTATTATACCCGATTTGCCCGCTGGCAACAAGAATGCTTTTCCATAATCTTTCTTTTGTTTTTTGTGCATTCTGTCGTGTTTTTGCGGCGCAAACGTTTTCGGAAACCGATAAAGTTTTTTACCGGCGGGCACTTTGCACTCCGGCGCAGGTTGTGGTACAATAAAGCCATCCACTATTTAAGGAGGGGATCTTTCATGACCAACGAGACATTACAAACCATTTACAGCCGCCGCAGTTGCCGCGCCTACAAGCCCCAGCAGATCACGGACGCAGAGCTTGACGCCGTGCTGGAGGCCGGCACCTACGCCGCCAGCGCCATGGGACGCCAGAGCGCTAAGATCGTGGTCGTGCAGGATGCCGCTACCCGCGCCCAGCTGACCCGGATGAACGCCGCCGTCATGGGCACCGACAGCGACCCCATGTACGGCGCGCCCACCATTCTGGTGGTGCTGGCCGATGCCCACGCAAACTGTGCCGTGCAGGACGGCAGCCTTGTCATGGGCAACCTGATGCTGGCCGCCGCATCGCTGGGGCTGGGCAGCTGCTGGATCAACCGCGCCCGGGAGGAGTTTGACTCCGCCGAGGGCAAGGCACTGCTGAAAAAGTGGGGCATCGAGGGCGACTGGATCGGCGTAGGCCACTGCATTCTGGGTTACCCCGCCGCTGAGCCCAAGCCCGCCGCGCCCCGCAAGCCGGATTACATCGTAAGAGTATAAGGAGTTTTATGAAGCCTGATTACAAGCTGGTCGCAAAGGCCAAATACATCCACAACACCGCCGACCTTGCCAGCGAGCTGTGGCACGAGGTCTACAAGCGCTACTACCCCGCAAAGCAGCTGGACACCCTTGTGGAGGAGCTGCAAAGCGCCGACGCCATTGAAGAGGACATCGACAATGACGTGAACTATTTTCTGGTGTTTCTGGGGGGCAAGCTCATCGGCTACTTTGCGTGGAAGATGGAGAACACCGCCCTGCACCTGATGCACCTGTACCTCAAGCCGGAGTACCGCGGCAAGGCCATCGGCCGGGATATCGTGCAGACCTGTGAGCGGCTGGCAAAAGGCGAGGGCAAGGGCCGGGTGTGGTGCACCATCCACGCCAAGGCACTGCCGGTGCAGCAGTTCTTCAAGGCGCTGCGCTACCGCGAGCTGCGCCCCGCCGAGCAGGAAACCGGCACCGTGCCCCGCAACGAGCTGGTGTATGAGCATACCCTGAGCTAAGCACCACCGCTGAAGCCTTCACCCCTTGGGGACAGATTTCCCCCGGCCGGGGGAAAATGTCGCACAGCGACAAAAGGGGGAGCAGGTGGCATTGCGCCAGCAATGACGGATGAGGGGTTATTTCCGAAAAATCACAAAATAGCCATTGAATTTTATCCGCGTTTGTACTACACTGATGTAGTGTAATAAAGCCGCTGTCTGCGGGCATTCTGTGCAAAAAAGGAGACTATCATGGCGAAAGATCATCCCACCGGCAACTCCGGCCTGTACCGGGCTTTTCTGCAGCTCAGGACCCCGGAGGAATGCTATCGTTTTCTGCAGGACGTGTGCAGCTATTCAGAGCTCAGCGCAATGGAGCAGCGCTATAACATTGCCGAGCTGCTGGCTGATAAGCGCATCTACACCGAGATCATGGACAAGACCGGTGCGTCCAGCGCCATCATCAGCCGGGTCAGCCGGGTGCTGAGCGCAGACGACAGTGTACTGCGTGCACTGCTGGAAGCTGAAAAAAAGTCTGCTGACTGATACAAAGGCCGCGTACCGCCAAAAGGGCTTTGCCCAAAGCTGCGGCACGCGGCTTTTCTTTTTAAGATTTGAACAGGAGGTTCTTATTATGGCAAAAGCTGTTGTATTTTTTGCGGAGGGCACTGAGGAGTGCGAAGCTCTGCTGGTGGTGGACCTGCTCCGCCGCGCCAAGGTGGAGGTGCTGGTGGCCAGCGCTTCCGGCAGCCGGGAGATCCTGAGCAGCCATAAGGTGCATATCACCGCTGATGCACTGGCGGAGGACGTCGATTATTCCGATGTGGATCTGGTGGTGCTGCCCGGCGGCATTCCCGGCACGCCGAACCTTGCCGCCAACAAGACGGTGACGGACACCTGCATCTCCTTTGCAAAGGCGGGCAAAAAGGTAGCCGCCATCTGCGCCGCACCCAGCGTGCTGGCCGCGCTGGGTCTGCTGGAGGGCAAAAACGCCACCGCCCACGCTGCATTTCAGGATCAGCTGGCCGGTGCCCATGTGCTGGACACCGAAGTGGTCGTGGACGGCAACATCACCACCAGCTACGGTCTGGGCGGTGCTATCCCCTTTGCGCTGGAGCTGGTGCGTCAGCTGGCCGGAGAAGCCGAGGCCGAGCGCATCCGCAGCGCCATCGCCTACCGGCACTGAGAGGAGGGGCACTGTATGCGTTTTGTCACCTGCCGCCTGCCGGACAGCGTGGAGGACCCTGCCATCCTCTCGCAGGACGGCACACAGGTCTGGCCGCTGAGCTGGCTGGGGCTCTCCTACGAGACCTTGTCCGACGCTATCCCCTTCCTCACCCCGCAGGTGCGGTTCGGCCTGCAGCTGGCCATCAGCGGCATCCCGGCGCTGCCGGTGGAGGCCGTTACCCTGCAAAGCCCCATCCCCTGCCCCGCGCAGGACGTGGTCTGTCTGGGCATCAACTACATGGCACACTCGGACGAAGCCGAAAAGTATTCTGCGGACGCCTTTGCCACCCAGCATCAGGACGCCATCTACTTTTCCAAGCGGGTCAGCCGTGCAGTGCCGGACGGCGGCTTTATCGAAGCGCACACCGACCTTGTGCAGAAGCTGGACTACGAGTGTGAGCTGGCCGTGGTGCTGGGCAAGGACGCCAAGGACGTGCCCGCCGGGCAGACCAAGGACTATGTGTTCGGCTATACCATCCTGAACGATGTTTCCGCCCGGGACGTGCAGACTGCCCACAAGCAGTGGTACTTCGGCAAAAGTCTGGACGGCTTTACCCCCATGGGACCCTGCATCGTCACGGCCGATGAATTTGACACCTACCCGCCCGCGCTGCCCATCCGCAGCCGGGTGAACGGCGCGCTGCGGCAGGATTCCAACACCAAACTGCAAATTTTTGATATCGACCATGTCATCCACGAGCTTTCGCAGGGCATGACCCTGAAAGCCGGCACCATCATCGCCACCGGCACCCCTGCCGGGGTGGGCATGGGCATGGACCCGCCGCAATTTTTGCACCCGGGCGACACCGTGCAGTGCGAGATCGAAGGAATTGGCACGCTGACCAACACCGTGCGCTGAAGTCCCTTGTGGAACTGCCCAAAATTTTACATGGATTTCAGTCCGATTGCACGAAATGCCGCCGCACTACTGCTCTTTTGCGGAAAAATATGGTATACTATAAAATACTGATAAAAAATGCGGCGCATCCGCATCAAAGGGGTAAATGACATGAAGGAATACGCATTTGGCATCGACCTGGGCGGCACCACTGCCAAGGTCGGCCTGTTCACCACCAGCGGCAAACTGCTGGAAAAGTGGGAGGTAAGCACCGATACTTCCAATAACGGTGCTCACATTCTGGAAAATCTGGCTGCTGCCGTGCAGCAGAAGATGCAGGAAAAGGGTCTGTCCGCAGACGAAGTCGAGGGTGTCGGTCTGGGTGTGCCCGGCCCGGTGCTGGATTCCAGCATCGTGCCCATCGTGTGTGCAAACCTTGGCGGCTGGGGCAACCGCAACGTCTCCATTGAGCTCAGCGAGCTGCTGGGCGGCATCCGGGTGCTGGTGGGCAACGACGCCAACGTGGCTGCTCTGGGCGAGATCTGGATGGGCACGGCACAGGGCTGCCGCAGCGCTGTTATGGTCACGCTGGGCACCGGCGTGGGCGGCGGTGTCATCGTGAACGGCAAGGTCATCGACGGTGCGCACGGTGCCGGCGGCGAGATCGGCCATATCACCGTCAACCCTCACGAGACCGCCGTCTGCGGCTGCGGCAAGCGCGGCTGTCTGGAGCAGTATTCCAGCGCCACCGGCGTTGTGCGCTGCATGAAGAAGCTGCTGGACGCAAACCCGGACACCGCCTGCACCCTGCGCGGCAAGGACTTTGAGGCCAAGGACGTGTTCGACGCTGCCCGCGCCGGGGATGCACTGGCCGCCCGCGAGGTGGACGAGATGGCTTCTACACTGGGCATGGCACTGGCCAACATTGCCGCCACCACCGACCCCGAGATGTTCATGATCGGCGGCGGCGTGGCCCGCGCCGGGGACGTGCTGCTGGACCCGCTGGTGCGTCACTACAAGGAGTACGCCTTCCAGTCCTGCAAGGAGACCCCCATCAAGGCTGCCAGCCTTGGCAACGACGCCGGCATCTACGGTGCCGTGCGCCTGATCGTGGGTGCCTGATAAAGGAATATTGACCACTTTTAAACCAGCCAAGCCCGCGGGCTTGGCTGGTTTTGTTTTTGCGGGAGGACCCCTTCCGTCATCGCCTGCGGCGATGCCACCTTCCCCAAGGGGACGGCTGAACCCTCTCAGTCACGCCTGACGGCGTGCCAGCTCCCCCGAGGGGGGAGCTTTATCAGCGCTTACCGGCAGATGCGTAAAAGCTCCCCCTTCGGGGGAGCTGGCTGCGACCATCGGGAGCAGACTGAGAGGGTTCGCTCCCCCTTGGGGGAGCTGTCGCGCAGCGACTGAAGGGCTATAAATGGAGAAGCGAAAAAAGCGTTAAAGCGATAGCGCCGACTGG
>CAKTFS010000032.1 GCA_934561115.1 uncultured Faecalibacterium sp.
TCGGCTACGTTCACGGCGTGGTCGCCGATGCGCTCCAGATACTTGATGACCATCAGAAGATCCAGCGCGGCGTCCACCTTGGCGGGGTCGGCGGCGATCTCCTGTGCCAGCGTGTGCTTGATGGCGTTGAAGTCGTAGTCCACAGCATCGTCTGCGGCAATGACGCGGCGGGCGGCAACTTCGTCCTCGGCGGTCAGGGCATCCATGGCATCTATGATCATCTGGTAGGCCTTGCGTCCCATGGCGATGGCCTGACTGACGGCGGGGTCGCCCTCCTTGCGCACGGTGACAAGATGCGGGATGATCTCCGCAATATCCGAGGCGTGGTCGCCCATGCGCTCGATATCGGTGACCACCTTCATGGCGGTGGAAATGTGGCGCAGGTCGCCCGCTACAGGCTGCTGGCGCAGCAGCAACGTCATGCAGCGGTGCTCGATGTCCCGCTCCATGTTGTTGATGCGGTCATCCCCCTGCACGATCTTCTGGGCGGCTACGGTGTCGGCGGTGCACAGCGCTTCCAGCGCGTTCTCCACGGCTTCGGCGGCGTTCTGCCCCATCTCCACCAGTGCGGTCCTGAGGGCTTCCAGATCGCTGTCGTATTGTTTGCGAATGCTCATTGCTTTGTTCCTCCCTGCATTAACCGAACCGGCCGGAGATGTAGTCCTCGGTGCGCTTGTCCCGGGGCGTGCTGAAGATCTGGTTCGTGGGGCCCACTTCCACCAGTTCCCCCAGCAGGAAGAAGGCGGTGCGGTCGCTGATACGGGCAGCCTGCTGCATGTTGTGGGTGACGATGACCACGGTGTAGTTCTTTTTCAGCTCGCTCATCAGCTCTTCCACCTTCATGGTAGAGCCGGGGTCCAGTGCGCTGGTGGGCTCGTCCATCAGCAGCACCTCGGGCTTGACCGCCAGGGCGCGGGCGATGCAAAGACGCTGCTGCTGCCCGCCGGAAAGGCCAAGGGCGCTCTTTTTCAGGCGGTCCTTCACCTCGTCCCACAGGGCGGCACCACGCAGCGAGCTTTCCACCAGCTCGTCCAGCTCGGCCTTATTGCGCACGCCGTGCAGCTTGGGGCCGTAGGTGATGTTGTCGTAGATGCTCATGGGGAAGGGGTTTGCCTTCTGGAACACCATGCCCACGCGGCGGCGCAGGTCGGTCAGCTCCATCTCGCGGGCAAAGATGTCCTCGCCCTTCAGCCGTACATCGCCCTCGATGCGCACGCCCGGCACAAGGTCGTTCATACGGTTGAGGGTCTTTAAAAAGGTGGACTTGCCGCAGCCGGAGGGGCCGATGAGTGCGGTGATCTCCCGCTCGCCCACGTCCAGCGAAATGCTCTTCAGCGCCTTGAAGTCGCCGTACCAGAGGTTCAGATCCTTTGCCGATATCACCGGCACATTCGTGTTTTCCATAGAGTACCTCATGTTTAAAAACTTCTCAAATCTCCATCCGTGAAAAGGCGTTTGGAGCGGCCCGCAGGCCGCGACAAACGCGAATATCAAAATCACTTTCCGCTGAAGATGGCCAGAGCGTAAGCGGAGGCCATTTTTAATCGTCCAGCGGGCTGAGAGGTTTTACTGCTTCTGTTTCAGTTTTGTTTTAGCCAGACGTGCTGCCAGATTGATCAGCAGCACCAGCACCAGCAGCACTGCGCCGATGCCCCATGCGGAGGTGAAATCGCCGTCCTCAAAGGCGCGCAGATACAGCAGCACCGACAGGGTGGCACCGTTGGAGGTGTAGGCCTTGAACACGCTCTTGGCGATCACTTCCGCCGCACCGGCGGTGAACAGCAGCGCGGCGCTTTCGCCCACGATGCGGCCTACCGCCAGAATGCAGCCGGTGACGATGCCGTCGATGCTGCAGGGCAGCACGATGGTGCGGATGATGTGCCACTTGCCCGCACCCAGACCCATGGCACCCTCACGGTAGCCCTGCGGCACCGTTTTCAGGGATTCCTGCGTGGTGCGGATGATGGTGGGCAGGTTCATCACCACCAGCGTCAGGCTGCCGGACAGCAGACAGGTCTGGAAGCCCAGCGCCTGACTGAACACCAGCATACCTACCAGACCGTAGATGATGCTGGGGATACCGGCCAGCGTTTCGTTGGTGAACTCGATGATCTCGATGAGCCGCCGGTTGGAGGCGTATTCGGTCAGGTAGACCGCCGCACCTACGCCCAGCGGCAATACGATGAGTAATGTCAGCAGGATGACATACAAAGTGTTGAGGATGGCGGGCAGGATGCCGTCGGTCTTTTTCAGCACACTGGCGGTGGTGGAAAGGAACTTCCAGCTGATGTGGGGGATGCCCCGCACCAGCACCAAGCCGATGATACCGGCCACCAGCACCATCACCAGCACGGCGCTGGCCCAGACCAGCACGGTCATTACCCGGTTCCATGCCCGGCGGGAGGGCGAAAAGCCGTTATTCATCGCGGTTGCCTCCCTTCAGTACCACATTCAGCACAACGTTGATAAGCATGATGAACACGAACAGCACCAGTGCGATGCTGAACAGTGCCTGCCGCTGCAAGCCGCCGGCGTAGCTCATTTCCTTGGCGATGGCGGTGGTCAGCAGGGTGACGCTGCGGAACAGGCTGTCCGGCATATTGGGGCTGTTGCCCGCCACCATCATCACGGCCATCGCCTCGCCGATGGCGCGGCCGATGCCCAGCACAACGCCTGCGGCAATGCCGCTTTTGACTGCCGGGATGCTGATCTTGAACCATGTTTCGGTGTCGGTAGCGCCCAGCGCCAGACTGCCCTGCTCATACTCCGGCGGCACGGCGTTGAGCGCCGTCACCGACACGGACACGATGCTGGGCAGGATCATGATGGAAAGCACCACGATGGCGCTGAGCAGGCAGGCACCGGAGGCCTTGCCGAAGGCTTTTGCCACGGCGGGCACCAGCACCTGCATACCCAAAAGGCCGAACACCACGCTGGGGATGCCGGACAGCAGCTCGATGGCGGTAACCACCACGGTGCGCAGCTTGGGGTCTGCAGCCTTGGAGAGGAACACTGCCGTCAGCAGGCCAATGGGCACACCGATGATGGTAGCGCCCAGCGTGCCGTAGACACTGGACAGGATGAAGGGCAGGATGCCGAACAGCGGCTCTGCCGCGGTGGACGCCCATTTGGTGCCGAACAGGAACCTGAACAGGCCGATTTTATGGATAGCCGGCACGCCGGAGACCACCATGTACACCGAGATGAGCACCACACAGCACACCGCCAGCATTCCGCACAGGAAAAACAGGAAGTTCATGATAGCTTCCAGCCAGTCGGCGGGGGTGCGGGGCAGGCGCATCCGGCGCAGAGAAGAGGTTGTATTTTTCATAACGTGATCCTATAAAAAGCCGCACCAGCCCAGCCTTTTAGGGCAGGCCGACGCGGCAGTTCTCTTGTTCAGATGCGGGGCAGGCGGTTCACCGGGGAGCTTTCCCCGCGAAATAACGGGTTGCGGCACCCAGCAGTTGCTTCGCTTTCGCTTGCATCTTGCTGGCCGCGGCCCCAACAGCAGCTCCTTGTTTCCGCCACTGGCGGCAGTCGCTGCTGTTGCAGGGCTTCCAGCTCCCGCCCTATTGCCTGCGGCAACAGGGTCCCACCCTCGGATCATTCGCTGGGGAAACTCCCCGGCAAACCACCCGGTAATTACTCGTTCACGGGCACAGCGCCTGCGGTGCGGATGAGGTCGGCAGCGTCCTTGCTGGTGGCAAAGTCCACAAAGGCCTGTGCCTGCTCAGACAGGGTGACGCTCTTGTTGGTGACAAACACGAAGGGACGCTGGATCTTGTAGGTGCCGTCCTTGACGGTGTCTTCGCTGCACTCCACACCCTCCACGGTGACCATGGCAACGGTGTCGCCCACAGCGGACAGAGAAGCGTAGCCGACCGCCAGCGGGTTTGCCTCCACAGCGCTGATGACAGCGCCGGTAGCGGTCAGCTCCTGTGCGTACTTGCAGCTGTCCTTCACGTCCACGATGCTCTCAAAGCCATCGCGGGTGCCGGAACCGGCCTCACGGCCCACCAGAACGATCTCGCCATCATCGCCGCCGACATCCTTCCAGTTGGTGATCTCGCCGGTGAACATCTTCTTGAGCTGCTCCACGGACAGGTCAGCAACCTTGCTGTCCTTGTTCACAACGATGGCGATGCCGTCCAGCGCCACGGTGGTGCCGTCCACATCGTTCTTCTCGTCGTCCTTCAGGGCGCGGGAGGACAGGCCGATGTCCAGCGTCTTATCGGTAGCGCCGGTGATGCCTGCGCCGGAACCGGTGGGGTCGTAGCTGACGGTGACGCCCGGCTCGACCTCGGCAAAGCCCTCGGTCAGGGCAGCGATGACGTTCTTCATGGAAGTGGAACCGCCGGTAGCAACATTGCCGCTCAGGGTGCCGGCTGCCTGCTCAGCGGCGGAAGAAGCGGTGGCGGAAGCAGAAGCAGCGGTGCTGGATGCAGAAGAAGCAGAACCGCCGCAGGCGGTCAGGGCAGCAGCCGCAGCAGCTGCACCGCAAACGGTCAGGAACGAACGACGAGAGATCTTTTTCATGATAGATTTTCCTCCATTAAAAACCCGGGCTCCCGCCCGGCACTGTCTTTTTGTGTTTTCCTTGGGAACGGCCTTATTCTACCGCTTTGCCGCCCTTGCTGCGACCATGGACGTGCAAAAAGTGCGTAAAACTTTGTGCATACTGCCAGCCCCAATGTAAAGAACAGGTAATGCGGCACAAAACAAAAAGCCGCCGGGCACTCCTGTTTCCAAGAGTGCCCGGCGGCGGGGTGTATTCGGTTTTACTCTACGCGGCTGGTCATGGTCTCGCCATTGTAGAAGAACACGATGGTCTTGCCCTTATACTTGATGCGCAGCTCGTAGGTGCCGTTCTCGCGGGACGGCAGCGTGGCGTTTTCATGAGACGGCGGAATGCTGTTTTCAGTCTCCAGACAGAAATCGTACCGGCTGAACTCCTGATACTGCTTTGCGCCGACCTTCAGCCAGCTGGGGAGGAACACCATCTTCTCCGGCTCACAGCCGTTCTCGGTAAAGATGCCGGTGATGTCCTTCCGGGGGATGGATACGTCCTCTCCGCTCTGGTTCCAGATGGCAAAGTAAGGCTTATACTGAACCTTTTTGCCTTCGCCGCCGGAAAGATCGGTTTTGGCGATCACATCGCACAGGAACGTCACACCCTCCACCTCCGCCTTGGGGTGGTTCAGATCCATGCTCGTCCCGCAGCCGGTCAAAGCCCCTGCGGCGGTCAGCACCAGTGCCCCGGCGCTGAGCTTGAGAAATGTTCTGCGGTCGATCATAGCGGTGCACCTCCTGTATCGGGTATCTCCTCAGATAACTTTGTTCTGCGGTATCAGACAGTCTGCTTTACAAAAGTCTTGGTCGTATAGTCCAGCTTGTAGCTCTCCGTGCGGTCAGTGCCCACGGTGAACACAACGTCTACCTTGCCGTTACGGATCGATTCGTACAGATCCTTATCAGTCATTTTAAAGATGACGTTACCCTGACGATACTCGCCGCCCTTGCTGAACGGCACCAGCCAGCTGTTTTTGGCAAACAGCGTATCGGTTGCGCCATCGCCCTTCATCATTTCCTGCTCTTTGCCATCAATGGTCAGCTTGAACATAAAACGCCCCGGCAGATTCGTCTCCTTGTCATACAGGCTCCGGACACGGACATTCATCTTAAATTCTGCCCACCACGGGGTAACATCGCTCAAAGAGCCTTCATGCGGATCGGTTGCCCAACTGTTGACTGCTGCAGTATATCCACCCAGATCAGTGCCATCGTCACCGCCACTGCAGCCGCCCAGCAGTCCGGTCATGGATACTGCCATTGCCACTGCGGCAGAAGTCTTTAAAAATGCACGACGATCCATTTTCATAGCCATACTATAAGCCCTCCTCAAAAGCTTTTTTACACCCTAAGAGTACCACATTTTACCACATTGTCAACTATCGGAATTTAGGTTTCACCATTTTATCGTTCCTTTATAATAGGAGGGGCGGCGGGCGCTGCCGTTCCGGAGCTGCGGCGGAAATTTTTATTTTTTCAAATAAAATCAAAATTTGCTGTTGACAAAGGGCAGACGGTATGCTAAAATAGCCAAGTCGGGTGCGAACACCTGATGCGAAAATGGTCGTATGGCCCGTTGGTCAAGCGGTTAAGACAGAGGCCTCTCACGCCTTTAACATCGGTTCGATTCCGGTACGGGTCACCATTTTATAGTAGTAAAACGGCCACGCGCCGTTTTATATAGATGCCTCTTTAGCTCAGTCGGTTAGAGCACCTGACTGTTAATCAGGGTGTCGCCTGTTCGAGTCAGGCAAGAGGCGCCAGCAAAGCGATGGAAATTTTCCATCGCTTTTTTCTTTTTCCCGGCGGCCTTGTTGACAGCACCGCCCCGGGGGGCTATACTTAGCATTATAATAAAGAATACGGAAAAAACTCCTTCCGGCAGGTTCAGACGCCTTGCCGTACTGCCAAAGGCTCCCTCCCCGAGGGAGCTGGCTGCGAACAAGGTGAGCAGGCTGAGGGAGTTTCCTGTCAAAAGGAGAACATCATGAAAAAAGTTATTCTGACCGGCGACCGTCCCACCGGCCGCCTGCACGTTGGCCACTATGTCGGCTCTCTGAAGGAGCGGGTGCGGCTGCAGAACACCGGCGAGTACGACGAGATCTTTATCATGATCGCCGACGCGCAGGCGCTGACCGATAACGCCGACAACCCGGAGAAGGTGCGCCAGAACATCCTGCAGGTGGCGCTGGACTATCTGGCCTGCGGTCTGGATCCCAACAAGGTGCACATCTTCATCCAGTCCATGGTGCCCCAGCTGACCGAGCTGAGCTTCTACTACCAGAATCTGGTCACCGTCAGCCGCCTGCAGCGCAACCCCACCGTGAAGAGCGAGATCCAGATGCGCAACTTCGAAGCCAGCATCCCTGTGGGCTTCTTCTGCTACCCCATCAGTCAGGCTGCCGATATCACCGCTTTTAAGGCTACCACCGTGCCCGCAGGCGAGGACCAGAAGCCCATGATCGAGCAGTGCTGCGAGATCGTGCACAAGTTCAACTCTGTCTACGGCGAGACGCTGGTGGAGCCTGAGATCGTTCTGCCCCAGAACGCCGCCTGCCTGCGTCTGCCCGGCATTGACGGCAAGGCCAAGATGAGCAAGAGCCTTGGCAACTGCATCTACCTGTCTGAGGAGCCGGAGGATATCGAGAAGAAGGTCAAGTCCATGTTTACCGACCCCAACCACCTGCGCGTGCAGGACCCCGGCAAGGTGGAGGGCAACCCGGTGTTCATCTATCTGGACGCTTTCTGCCGCCCCGAGCACTTTTCCGAGTTCTGGCCGGAGTACCAGAATCTGGACGAGGTCAAGGCGCACTATCAGCGCGGCGGTCTTGGCGATATGAAGGTGAAAAAGTTCCTGAACAGCGTCATGCAGGCTGAGCTGGAGCCCATCCGCACCCGCCGCAAGGAGTGGGAGCAGCGCCTGCCCGAGGTGGTGGAGATCCTGAAGGAGGGCAGCGCCTACGCCGAAAAGACCGCTGCCGCCACGCTGGACGAGGTGCGCAAGGCCATGCGCATCGACTACTTCGAGAACGATAACCTGCTGAAGTAAGATCTATGAGAGAGCCCGAAACGCCTGCGGCGTTTCGGGCTCTCTTTTTCGTAGTTTACGAAAACTGCATAGAAAACACGGGCAAACTGTGTTAAAATAGGGGCAACAAGTACAGAAAGCCCCGTTCTGGGGGGCTGAGAAAAAAGGAGAACCACCATGCAAAAGACCATCTGGATCACCGGCGCAAGCTCCGGCATCGGCCGGGAGTTTGCCCGCCGGTACGCCGCCATGGGCTGTCGGCTCATCCTGACCGCCCGCCGCGCCGACCGTTTGCAGGCTCTCGCCGAGGAGCTGCACGCAGCCCACGGCACGGAATGCCGCATCGAGACCGCCGACCTCTCCCGCACCGAGGAGTGCAGCCGCCTGTGTGAAGCACTGGCTGATGAACACATCAACATCTTCATCAACAACGCCGGTTTCGGCGTCTGCGGCAGCATTCTGGAAACGGAGGAAGCCCGCGAGGAAGAGATGATCCAGGTGAATGTTGCCGCCATGGCGCGGCTGTTCCGCGCCGTGGTGCGCAAGATGAACGCGCAGGGCGGCGGCACCATCCTGAATGTGGCGTCCTCTGCGGGTCTGCTGCCCGGCGGGCCCTATATGGCGGGCTACTACGCCAGCAAGGCCTATGTGGTCAGCATGACCCGCGGTGTGGCAGAGGAACTGCGGGAGATGCACAGCCCGGTCTACGTCTGCGCCCTCTGCCCGGGCCCGGTGGATACCGAGTTCAACGACCGCGCCGGGGTGGTGTTTGCCCTGCAGGGCATCACGCCCGAGCTGTGCGTGGAGGAAGCCCTGCTGGGCATGATGCACCGCAAGACCATCATTGTGCCCTCTGCCTTTATGCGGCTGTGCACCAGCGCCCAGCGCCTTGTGCCTATCCCCCTGCTGATGCCCATCGTAGCACGCCAGCAGAAGAAAAAGCTGGGGTAAAAGACAAAAGTCGTCCAAACTTGTCAACAAGCCCAAAGAAAGCCGGAATATCTTGTGCACCGTGACGAGGTGCGTCAGTCTGCACAAACTGCTGTGTTAAAAAGCAGCGAATCTGCGCATGATTCCGTGGCACAAAAACGAAAATCCAAAGATTTTACAATAAAACTTCACAAGAATGTGCCTTGACACTTTCTGCAAAGGATGCTAGACTGGTATACAAGTAAGAGCGCACTCCGGCACGGCCGGATACGACGCGCTTTGCAAAGCAGCACGGCTGCAATTTGCACCGTGTAGAATACGATTTTTGACAGGAGGACTTTATTATGGCACAGTGCACTCCCAAATCTTTTGATCTGACCGGCAAGGTGGCGCTGATCACCGGCGCATCCTACGGCATCGGCATGGCAATTGCAAAGGCTATGGCAGCCAACGGCGCTACCATCGTGTTCAATGATATCAAGCAGGAGCTGGTGGACAAGGGTCTGGCTTCCTATGCAGAGGCAGGCATCAAGGCTCACGGCTACGTCTGCGACGTCACCGATGAGGACGCCGTCAACGCCATGGTGGCAAAGATCACCGAGGAAGTCGGCCACATCAACATTCTGGTCAACAACGCCGGTATCATCAAGCGCATCCCCATGACCGAGATGAGCGCTGCTCAGTTCCGTCAGGTCATCGATGTTGATCTGAACGCTCCCTTCATCGTGGCAAAGGCCATCATCCCCGACATGATCGCACAGGGCGGCGGCAAGATCATCAACATCTGCTCCATGATGAGCGAGCTGGGCCGCGAGACCGTTTCTGCTTATGCAGCAGCAAAGGGCGGCCTGAAGATGCTGACCAAGAACATCGCTTCCGAGTACGGCGCTTACAACATCCAGTGCAACGGCATCGGCCCCGGCTACATCGCTACCCCGCAGACCGCACCTCTGCGCGAGATCCAGCCCGACGGCAGCCGTCACCCCTTCGACCAGTTCATCGTTGCCAAGACCCCCGCAGGCCGCTGGGGCGAGGCCGAGGATCTGGGCGGACCCGCTGTGTTCCTGGCATCTGAGGCTTCTGACTTTGTCAACGGCCTGATCCTGTATGTGGACGGCGGTATTCTGGCCTACATCGGCAAGCAGCCCCAGTAAGCGCTGAGGGCACTCCGCAGTTCTGACCCCCGGGGACTGCCGCACAGCGTTGTGTGGCAGTCCCTTTTGCATTTGTACGGGAAAGGATGTTATGCTATAATGGAAAAAGCACATCAGGATATCCCTTGGGTGCCCCATGCCGAAATTTCCCCGGAGCCCTGCGGCCCCGGGGTGCAGCGCCGCGTGCTGGCCTACAGCAAGGACGCCATGTGCGTGGAAAACACCTTTGAGACCGGCGGCGTGGGTGCCATGCACTGCCACCCTCACACCCAGATCACCTATATCGTCTCCGGGCGGTACCGCTTTACCATCGGGGATGAGACCCGGGAGGTAGGCCCCGGCGACACCCTGCTCAAGCAGAACGGCGTCATGCACGGCTGTGTCTGTCTGGAGGGCGGCGTGATGCTGGATTTCTTTACCCCCATGCGGGAGGACTTTGTATAATACCTGCATACAGCAGGGAAAAATAAGAAGGAGAACCATTGTTATGAAGATCGCACTTATCAACGAGAACAGTCAGGCCGCCAAGAACGGCATCATTGAAGCCGCCCTGAAGAAGGTGGTGGAGCCCATGGGCCACGAGGTGGTCAACTACGGCATGTACGCCGCCGATGACGCTGCACAGCTGACCTATGTGCAGTGCGGCATTCTGGCTGCCATCCTGCTGAACAGCGGCGCTGCGGACTACGTCGTTACCGGCTGCGGCACCGGCGAGGGCGCCATGCTGGCACTGAACAGCTTCCCCGGCGTTATCTGCGGCCATGTGGAGGACCCCGTGGATGCCTACACCTTTGCCCACGTCAACGACGGAAACGCCGTTGCCATGCCCTTTGCCAAGGGCTTCGGCTGGGGCGGCGAGCTGAACCTTGAGTACTGCTTCGAGAAGCTGTTTGGCTTTGGCCACGGTCAGGGCTACCCCAAGGAGCGCGTTGTGCCCGAGCAGCGCAACAAGAAGATCCTGGACGGCGTGCGCGCTGCCACCTTCAAGCCCCTGATCGAGTGCCTGAAGAGCATTGATCAGGAGCTGCTGAAGGGCGCTGTGGCCGGTGCAAAGTTCTCTGAGCTGTTCTTCGCCTCCTGCAAGGACGAGGAGCTGGCCGCCTACGTCAAGACCCTGCTGTAAGCTGCGGAGGAGACCATGCAAGGACTGACTCTGTTCAACCTGAACCTCACCCACCTGTTGGATGCCTTTCTGGAAACTGCAGTGCCCATGATCGCCGGTCTTGCCGAGGTGGTGGGTCTGTTCATCATCATCACCAGTCTGGCCAAGGCTACTTTCTACTATGTCCGCGCCACCTTCTTCAACGACCACCGGGACTTCCACCATGAAATGAGCAGCGGCCTGACCACCGCGCTGGAATTTCTGATGTCGGCAGAGATCGCCAAGACCTTTTTGCTGCAGAATCTGGAGTCGGTGGTGCCGCTGGCGGCTACCTTTGCGCTGCGCGCCCTGATGAGCCTGCTGCTGCACTGGGAGATGGAGGGCGGCCACCGCTCGGCCAACGCCAAGGAAAAGGACAAGTCCGAGCCCCCGAAGGACGGCGAAAAGGGCTGACAGGCAAAACATTTGCCAAACTTTAGCAGGGCAAAGTTTTCCCGTATTGTGAAAAACGTAAAACCTTGAGATGAATACTTGACAGGTTTGCACAAAGAGGCTATACTCGTGCCATCGAAAGCAAAGGCGCTGACGGAAGCAATTCCGCCAGCGCCTTTTGTGTTTTCGGGGATACTGCCGCACGGAGAGAATAGAGGGCTCCCTGTGCAAAAAACGACCGTAGGAGGTAGGAAAAATGTTCAACTCCGTCAACACCTGCTGGACGCTCGTGGGAGCGTTCCTAGTGTACTTCATGCAGGCCGGATTCGCCCTATGCGAGGCCGGCTTCACCCGGGCAAAGAACACCGGCAACATCCTGATGAAAAACATGATGGATTTCTGCATCGGCACGCCCTGCTACTGGCTCATCGGCTTCGGCCTGATGTTCGGCGGCACCGGCGCACTGATCGGCGGTTTCGATCCCTTCATTCAGGGCGATTACAGCCATCTGGGTCTGGATATCCCCCTGTGGGTGTACATCGTGTTCCAGACCGTGTTCTGCGCCACGGCAGCCACCATCGTCTCCGGTTCCATGGCCGAGCGCACCAACTTCAAGGCCTACTGCGTGTACTCCGCCGCCATCTCGCTGGTGGTGTACCCCATCTGCGGCCACTGGATGTGGGGCGGCGGCTGGCTGCAGAGCATGGGCTTCCACGATTTTGCAGGCTCCGCAGCCGTGCATAACGTGGGCGGCGTCATCGCTCTGCTGGGCGCTTGGATGCTGGGTCCCCGTATTGGCAAGTACGATAAGAACGGCAATCCCCACGCCATCCCCGGCCACAACCTGACCGCCGGTGCTCTGGGCGTGTTCATTCTGTGGTTCTGCTGGTTCGGCTTCAACGGCGGCTCTTCCCTGAGCCTGTCCACCGATGCCACCATGACCCTGACCGGTCTGGTCTGCTTCAACACCAACCTCGCCGCAGCCGTTGCTACCTGCGTGACCATGATCTTTACCTGGCTGCGCTACGGCAAGCCGGACGTCTCCATGACTCTGAACGGTTCTCTGGCAGGCCTTGTGGCCATTACCGCCAGCTGCGATACCGTCTCCCCCTTCGGCGCCTTCTTCATCGGCTTTGTGGCCGGTATCCTTGTGGTGCTGAGCGTGGAATTCTTCGATAAGATCGCCAAGGTGGATGACCCCGTAGGTGCTGTTTCCGTCCACTTTGCAAACGGCGTCTGGGGCACCATTGCGGTGGGTCTGTTCTCCACCGGTGACAACACCGCCCATGCCGGTCTGTTCTACGGCGGCGGTCTGGCACAGCTGGGCACCCAGCTGCTGGGTCTGGTCTGCGTGGATGCCTATGTTGTGATCGTGATGTTCATCATCTTTAAGATCATTGATAAGACCATTGGTCTGCGTGTGCCCGCTGAGGTAGAGATCGACGGTCTGGACATTCACGAGCACGGTCTGGCTTCCGCTTATGCAGGCTTTGCCATCTCGGATGCAAACTCCGCTGCCATGACCCCCAACGAGAACACCGATCTGGGTGAGGATGACGTCACCAAGGCGACCGCAACGCAGATGGATGCAGCCGTGCCGGTGGTGCGCGAGCCCGTGATCCACGATGGCGTCTACGACACCGGTATGCATAAGGTGTCCATCATTGCAAAGCTGGCAAAGTTCGATCAGCTCAAGACCGCCCTGAATGATCTGGGCGTCACCGGCATGACCGTAACACAGGTCATGGGCTGCGGCATCCAGAAGGGCACCCCTGAAAAGTACCGCGGCGTGCCGGTGGATACCACCCTGCTGCCCAAGATCAAGGTGGAAGTCATCGTCTCCCGCATCAGCGTGGACGCTGTGGTGGAAGCTGCCAAGAAGGCACTGTACACCGGCCACATCGGCGATGGCAAGATCTTTGTCTACAACGTGACCCGTGTGGTCAAGATCCGCACCGGCGAGGAAGATTACGCCGCTCTGCAGGATGTGGAGTAAACGCTCCGCCAATCTTTCCGCTGTTCCCGCTGCGGCGGCAGTCCGGCTGCTCCGACACAGTCCCCGCCGCCCGGCGTGACAGATAGATCGTTCTCCTTTTTCCTTTTCCTTTTTTTGTTCGAGTCAACAGTAAGTCGAAAGCCCCGCTCCTGCGCACAAGGGAGCGGGGCTTTTGCTGTACTCTCTCCTCTTGTGAAAAGGGGGTTCTGAAAAGTCCGCAGACTTTTCAGAACCCCAAATTTAAAATAATCTTTCCGCTGATTATGCCCATAGCAACGCGGAGGGCATTTAAATCGTCTTATCAAAAAAAGAGGACGCTGCACAAAATGCTGTGCAGCGTCCTCTTTCTTATTATTGTTTACAGGCTGCGGGTGCGGATCTCGGTGGTGACCTTGGCGATGAAGTCCTCAAGGCTCATCTCGGTGGTCTCGCCCTTGCGGTCGCGCACGGAGATGTTGCCGGCCTCGGCTTCCTTGGCGCCCAGCACCAGCATATAGGGCACACGGTCCACCTGCTGTGCGGCACGGATCTTGTAGCCGATCTTCTGGTTGTCGTCATCCAGCACAACGCGGACACCGGCATCTGCCAGCTTCTCGGTCACATCCTGTGCGTACTCCAGCGTCTTTTCGGACACGGGCAGCACCTTGACCTGCGTGGGAGCCAGCCAGGTGGGGAACTTGCCCTTGGTCTCCTCGATCAGGTAGGCCATGAAGCGGTCCAGAGAACCAAGGATTGCGCGGTGCAGCACCACGGGGGTCTTTTCGGAGCCGTCCTTGTCCACATAGGTCAGGTGGAACTTTGCGGGCAGGCAGAAGTCCAGCTGGCAGGTGGACAGGGTGTACTCGGCACCCACGGCGGGCTTCACGTTCACGTCCAGCTTCGGGCCGTAGAAGGCAGCCTCGCCGATCTCCTCGGTGAAGTGGATGCCCAGCTCGGTCAGCACCTCGCGCAGGGCGCTCTCGGCGTGGTTCCACATGGCATCGTCGTCGTGGTACTTCTTCTTGTCGGCGGGGTCACGCAGGCTCAGCACGCAGCGGTAATCGGTGATGTTGAAGTCCTTGTACACCTCAAAGATCAGGTTGCACACGTCTGCGACCTCGCTCTTGATCTGCTCCGGAGTGCAGAACAGGTGGGCGTCGTTCTGGCAGAAGTGACGGCCGCGCTCGATGCCCTTCAGGGTGCCGGAGGACTCGTAGCGGAAGTCGTGGGCGATCTCGCCGATGCGCATGGGCAGGTCACGGTAGGAGTGGGGACGGTTTGCGTAGATCATCATGTGATGGGGGCAGTTCATCGGGCGCAGCACATAGCTTTCGCCCTCCATCTCCATGGCGGGGAACATATTCTCGCGGTAGTGATCCCAGTGACCGGAGGTCTTGTACAGATTCACGGTGCCCACGCAGGGGGTCATCACGTGCAGGTAGCCGCGCTTGCGCTCCTTCTCCTTGATATAGTTCTCCAGCTCCTGCCAGACGGTGTAGCCTGCGGGCAGGAACATGGGCAGGCCGCGGCCCACCAGATCATCGGTCATGAACAGGCCCATCTCCTTGCCGATCTTGCGGTGATCGCGCTCGCGGGCCTCCTGCTGCTCCTTCTCCCATGCGTCCAGCTCTTCCTGATTGCGGAAGGCCACGCCGTTGATACGGGTCAGCATCTTGTTTTCCTTGTCGTTCTTCCAGTATGCGCCGGACTGCTGGGTGATCTTGAAGGCCTTCAGTGCCTTGGTGTAGGTCAGGTGGGGTCCGATGCACATATCCACGTACTCGCCCTGCTGGAAGAAGCTGAACTCGGTCTC
>CAKTFS010000033.1 GCA_934561115.1 uncultured Faecalibacterium sp.
GTAAAGTTGTGGGACACCAGAATGGCAAGGTTGGTGTTCGGGCTCTTCTTTTCCTTGAAGCTGTGGCCGTTGACCACCGCAAGGTCGTTGTCGTAGTTTTCCTGCGCCACAAAGCCGCCGGGGTTCTGGCAGAAGGTGCGCACCTTGTTCTTCCAAGGCTTCGGGTAGCCGATGAGCTTGGACTCATACAGCACCTTGTTCACCTTTTCCATCACCTCGTTGCGGCACTCCACGCGCACGCCGATGTCCACCGTGCCGGGCTTGTGGGCGATGTGATGCTCTGCGCAGAGCTTTTCCAGCCAGTCTGCGCCGCGGCGTCCGGTGCCGATGACCACCTCGTCCGCATACACGGGCAGCAGGCTGTCGCCGTCCTTCAGCAGCACGCCCTTACAGCCGTCCTCTTCCAGAATGATGTTCTCGCACTCGGTATTGAAGCGCATCTCCACGCCATTGTCTGCCAGATAGTTCTGGATGGCCAGATACAGTTCCTGTGCCTTCTCGGTGCCCAGATGGCGGATGGGGCAGTCCACCAGTTTCAGACCCGCATGGATGGCGTTTTTGCGGATCTCCTTGATGTCCTCGCCGGTGTAGACGCCCTCCACATGGGGGTCGGCACCGAACTCCAGATAAATTTTATCGGTGTAGTCGATGAGCTCCTGCGCAAACTCCTCCCCGATCAGGGTGGGCAGGTCGCCGCCCACCTCATAAGAAAGGCTCAGCTTGCCGTCCGAGAACGCGCCCGCACCGGAAAAGCCGGTGGTGATGGCACAGGTGGGGCGGCAGTTGACGCAGTGGCCTACCTCTGCCTTGGGGCAGTGGCGTTTTTCCACCGGCTTGCCCTTTTCCACCAGCAGCATCTTCTTTTTGCTGCCGTGGCGCAGCAGCTCCACAGCGGTAAAGATGCCGGCAGGGCCCGCACCCACGATGATCAGATCGTACTTTTCCATGATTTTGTTCCTTTTCCTGTTATAGATTTGCGTATTTATGCTTTGGGGAGAGGGTTCAGCCGTGAGAAACTCCCTCAGTCAAAGCCTGACGGCTTTGCCAGCTCCCTCTGGGAGGGAGCCTCTGGCGCCCCGGGCACTTTGCGCTTTAGCCGGAAGCCTTGCCGCTATGCCAAAGGCCCCATCTCCGAGGGGGCTGTCTGCGCAGCAGACTGGGGGAGTTTCTCGTGGCGTGCGCCTGAGAGGGTTTATTCCTTACTCCCGTTCCTCCTGTTCCACGGTGGCGCTCTCGTCCACATCATCCAGCTCCACGGCGGTGGCTTCCGCGTCGGTGCGGGTCACCTCCGGGGCAACCACGCCGTCACCGTTCAGATCCTCGCCGGTGATGCTTTCCAGCACGGACTGGGTCTCCGGGTGCAGCTTGGCAAAGCGGCGCACCGCCAGCACGGTATACAGGGCGCTGAGCAGGTTGATGGCACCCTCCACGATCAGGATGACGCCGATGGCCATCACCAGCGTTTCCATGGCGCCGAAGGGGTTCACGATCAGCACCACGCCCAGCACCACGCTGAGCACCGGCAGCAGCAGAAAGCCCTTCCAGCTGTCGTAGCCGCAGCGGCGCAGGTCCAAAGCGTTCTGCACCCGGCCGATGGCGTCAAAAATGACGAACAGACCGAACACGATGGGCAGAATGCTTACCACGATATCGCTGCGCAGCAGCAGAAAAACACCCAGCGCAAGGCAGATAAGGCCGGAGATCAGGGTAAGCTGGCTCTGGAACACCCCGCGCTCCACCACAAAGTAGCGGATCAGCTGCACCGCTGCGCAGGCCAGCACCACGCCGCCCAGCGCATAGCAGACGATGTTCAGCGCCGTGCCGGGCTTCATGACCAGAAAAATGCCCAGCCCGACATACAGCAGGCTCATGAAGATCAGATTCCACTTCAGCTTTTTTACCATAGAGATCACGTTCCTTTCGTTTGCAGGGCCGCTGCCCGCACCCGGGTCAGTGGTACAGGGGTGCGATGGTGGTTTTGTTGATACGGGCATAGAAGGCCAGGCTCATCAGGATGCTTACGACTTCCGCAATGAGGAAGGCCCACCAGACATTGTTGACGCTGCCGGTCTGTGCCAGCAGCCACGCTGCCGGCAGCAGCACGAACAGCTGACGGCAGACCGAAACGATCAGGCTGAAAACGCCGTTGCCCAGCGCCTGAAACACCGAGCTGAGCACGATGCTGACGCCCGCCAGCAGGAAATGCAGGCAGATGATGCGCATAGCCGGGATGCCGATGGCCAGCATGGCGTCGCTGGCGGCAAAGATGCTCAGCACCAGCCGGGGCGCGAACTGGAAGATGCAGAAGCCTGCCAGCATGATGCCTTCGGCGTAGCACACCGCCAGCTTGATAGTCTTTTTCACGCGGTCCGGTCTGCGGGCACCGTAGTTGTAGCTGATGATGGGTACCATGCCGTTGTTCAGGCCGAAAATGGGCATAAACACGAAGCTTTGCAGCTTGAAGTACACGCCGAACACCGCCACCGCCGTGGCAGAGAAGGCCATCAGGATCAGATTCATGCCGAAGGTCATCAGGCTGCCCACGCACTGCATGGCGATGCTGGGCAGACCCACTGTGTAGATGCGGCCGATGGCCTTGGTGCTGGGCCGGAAGCCCTTGAAGCCGATCTGGATATCCGGGTTTTTGCGGGTGTTGAAGTACAGGGTCATGCCTGCGCCGCAGAACTGGCCGATGACCGTTGCCACCGCCGCACCGGTGGTGCCGGACAGCGCCTCGCCGCAGTAGCCGAAGATGAAGATGGGGTCCAGAATAATGTTGACCACGGCACCCACCAGCTGGCTGATCATGCTCAGATGGGTGCGGCCGGTGGCCGCCAGAAGCTTTTCGCCCATGGTCTGGGTGAAGATGCCCAGACTGAAGATGCAGCACACCGACAGATACCGGATGCCCTGCTGTGCGATGACGGCGTCACTGGTCTGGGCGTAGAAGTAGGGCTTCATGCAGGTAAGGCCGATGACAAAAAACACCGCAAAGCTGCACAGGGAAAGGAAAATGCCGTTTTCTGCGGTGGCGTTGGCGCGGCCTTGGTTCTTTTCGCCAAGGCTCTTGCTCAGCAGGGCGTTCACGCCCACGCCGGTGCCAACGCCCACGGCGATCATGACATTCTGCAGCGAAAAGGCCAGCGATACGGCGGTGAGGGCGCTCTCGCTGACATGGGACACGAACACCGAGTCCACCACGTTGTACAGCGCCTGCACCAGCATGGAGATCATCATCGGGATGCTGAGCTTGAGCAAAAGCGGGTTGATCTCCATGGTGCCCATGATATTTTCCCGCACCTCGGCGGGTGCGGTCTGCGATTGATTTGTTTTCACGATTTCTCCTTGCCGGAAACGTGGGCAGGGCGCGCAAGCGCCCTGCCCACGTTCTGTCGTTGTTTCTTAGGTCTTGCCGGGGGTCACAGCGTCTTTTCCTTTGCGGCGGCTGCGTCCAGGATCATCTTTACGCAGGTCTCGCGGCCAAGGGCTGCGTTGATGGCCAGATCGTAGTTATGGGCATCGCCCCAGCGGTTCTGGGTGTAGTAGTTGTAGTAGGCCGAGCGGTTGCGGTCGGTCTTTTCCACCTCGTCCTTGATGCCCTTTTCGTCCTTGGCTTTCACCAGGGGGTTGGTCTTGGCGTACTGCAGACGCCACTCCTTGGGTGCATACACGAACACCCGCAGCACGTCCTTGCGCTCCCGCAGGACGTAGTCACCGCAGCGGCCAAGGATCACGCAGGGGCCTTCCTCGGCCAGCTGCTTGATGATACGGCTCTGCAGAATGAACACCTGATCGCCCAGCGGCAGCTCGTTGCCCATGGTGTACAGGCTGTACAGCAGGCTGTGGGTATGCCGTTTTTCGCTGGCGGCAACAGCCTCCTCCGACAAGCCGGAGTTCTTTGCTGCCATGGTGATCAGCTCCTTGTCGTAAAGCTTGATGCCCAGCGCATTTGCCACGTCCTCTGCGATGTAGCGTCCGCCGGTGCAGTACTCACGGCCCAAAGTGATGATCGTCTTTGCCATAATGTGTTCCTCCTGTTTCATATATCGCCCTGAAAAAGCTTACGGCTGTGCCGGGGCGTCCCCGGGCTGGCCATCGGCTTTGGGTTCTGTGCTCGCGGGCGCAGGCTTCGGCTTCGGCAGCCGTACCTCTGCTACCCGCATGGTGCCGGTCTGGTCCACTGCATACACACTGCAGCGCCCGCCTGCGGCCAGCAGCTCCGGCGGAAGCTGTACCCCGCCGTCCTCGGTGCGGGTACAGCGCAAAAAGGTGCGGTGGGCGGTGGTGGCGTGCGCCACGCCGTCGTGGGGTGCGCAGGCGATCCAGCCGGAAAAATCCTCCGGCAGGTCTGCGGGTTCTCCCCGCCGCTCAAAGTAGTATGTGCCCGGCTCTGTGCCGGCGCGCAGGTCGCACCGCAGCCGCCGGGGACGGTCGGCCTCAGCCTCCCGCTGCTTTGGCCGCAGGGCAATGGCCTTGCCGGTAAAGTAACGCATAAAATCCACCAGCGCCATGGTGCAGTTCACGGCGCCGTCGGTATCGGCGGTGGGGTCGTTCAGCAGCACAAAATCTGCCATCACGGCGTCATCGTGGCCAAAGCCGCGCAGCCCCATCCAAAGCCGCACCGGGTCGCGCTGGCCGCGCACCCGCCGCTCCACCTGCACTGCCACTGAGCAGCCGTCGTGGATCTGCTCCCGCAGGTCGGCAAGGTCCATCCATGCCTGCCAGCAGGGGTAGCCGCAGCAGCCTGCGGCAGCCGCCGCAAAGGCGGTGTTGCCGGTGCTGCGGGTGCTGCCGTCCTCCATGGCGTAGGCCACTTCCTCCGGCAGGATATCCTCGCCCCAGCGGTTCATCAGCGCCGCCATGATCAGCGGCAGATCCATCTCCCGCCCAAAGCTGGGGTCGTGGGCGGAAAGGCAGTATTCCGGCAGATAGAGCCGCCGGTTCAGCGGGTGGCCGTTGCGTCTTTCCCACGCAAGGGGACGCACCGCCGCCGCCAGCAGACGCACCGCCGGGCTGACTTTATCGTTGTTGGTGGAAAGGTTCACCTGCAGCTGCACGCCGGTGCCGCCGCCCGGGGCGGCCACCGTGACGGTATCGCCCATCAAAAAGATCATGCCGTCCTCGCTGTGGCTGGACACGCTGCACCGGGGGTAATCCGGCGCCCACTTGCCAAAGCTCATCCAGCCTGTCCACGCCCCTGCCGCGTACACCCGGCAGCGCACCTCCACCATGGTGTCCCGGGGTGCATGGGCGTTCCAGCTGACGTTCAGGTTGCAGAAGGCCGGCATGGCAAACTCCGGGGTGGTGTAGCTGCCGTACAAAAGGCTGCGCCCGGCCACGCTGTCCAGCACCAGTGCGCCGTTTTCCAGCGCAACGTTGTCCAGCTGCCCGCGGGAAAAGGTCTCTGTCCCCTGCAGCACAAGATTATTCCGTTGTTCCATGGGACATCGCTCCTTTCCGCAGCATTATCGCTTATTCCTCCGGGGTGTCGTCCCCGTCGTCGGCGTAGTCCTCTTTCAGGGCGGCCTCCAACTCGGCGTCCTTCATCTTGCGGATGTTCTCTTCAATGTGGAACACTTTGTCAATGTCGCCGTATACGATCTGGCAGGACACCTCGGTGACGAACCAGAAACCGAAGATCAGCATCAGGAAAAGCCCCAGCGGCATACACAGGATCACCACGCCCCAGAACAGCACCTGCACGATGGCGGCAGCCAGTGCGTGGGGCAGAAAGGCGATCATGCAGTTGATGCTGTTTTTCAAAGTCAGGCTCAAAGGCTGGTCCAGCAGCACCACCTGCGGCCACATATAGGCAAACAGCATCTGGAACAGCACCAGATTGAGCACCGTAGCCACCCACAGCGGGATGCCCACGTTGGTGCCGTGGTACAACATATTGAAGCAGAAATAGACGAGGAAGATCTGCAGCGTGACCACCACGGTGTACAGCACGCCCGGCACAAGGCTGGCTTTAAAGTTGCGCTTGAACGCCTTGCGGTAGGTCACCCACCAGTAGCCCGCCTCGTCGCGCAGCGCGCGCAGGACGGTATCGTACATTCCGGCCAGTGCCGGGCCTGCCAGCAGGCCGCCCACGGCGGCGCTGCCCAGCATCACCGGCAGGCTGTTCTGCAAAAAGCCGATGTACACTAAGCAGATGACCGGTGCAAACCCGATGCAGGTCAGCAGGTTTGCAAGGAACATGCCGTTCATATCACGGCCTACAAGCTCAAAAAAGCGGCCGATGCCGGTCTTGCGGGGAGCGTCCTTTTCGACACCCTTGCCGGCCTTGAAATCGTTGGCAGAAGGAAAAAGACCCATAGTAACTGCGGTACCTCTCTTACGTTTTTAACCGGCACCGCAGGCGTTTTGTCTGGAAAGTGCCATTGTGCTAACTTTACAGATATAAATATACCTGTATTTTGTCAACTTTGCAAGATACAACCGGGGCTAATTGTAAAAAAATATTTATCTCTCCCTTTTTTGCGCAAAATGTGCTACAATGACAATGGCATTTTTTGCAATAGGAGGAAACTATTATGAGCATTCTTCGCACCATTGCGATGTTTATTTATCTGTTCGGATACATGATCCTGCATTACGGCATCCTGCGCCGTGCCGAGCGCGCCGCAGCCGCCGGAGATACCGCTACCGTGGAGCAGATCGTAAACCAGCATATCCCCCACTGGAGCCGGGGCATCTTAAAGGTGACCGGTGTTTCCCTGTCCGTGGAAGGGCTGGAGAACATCCCCAAAGACCGCCCCTGCGTGTTTGTGGCGAACCACCGCAGCTACTACGACATCCCCCTGCTGCTGGCCGGGCTGGAAAAGCCCCACGGCATCCTTGCCAAGGAGGAGCTGGAAAAGATCCCCCTGCTCAACCGCTGGATGAAGCTGCTGGGCTGCGTGTTCGTGCAGCGTGACGATGTGCGCGCCTCGGTGCGGGCACTGAACGATGCCACCGCCATCGTGGAGGGCGGCCGCAGCTTCGTCATCTTCCCCGAGGGCACCCGCTACAAGGGCGAAGAGGGCGGCGCAGGCGAGTTCAAGGCCGGTGCCTTCCGCATTGCGGTCAAGACAAGCGCCCCGGTGGTGCCAGTGGCTGTGACCGGCGCCCGCGCCCTGTTCGAGGCAAACGGCAACCGCTGCCGCCCGGGCAGTGTGCGCATCAAGATCATGCCTCCCATCCAGACCGCCGGCATGAGCAAGGCCGAGCAGAAGCAGCTGCCCGACGCTGTGCGCCAGACCATTCTGGCTGCACTGAAGTAACAGCTTTTATAGCAATTCAACTTTTTAATGCAACAGCAACAGCGTTGAATTGCATATCGCAAATATGCTGTTTAAATGTTGCACTAATTTCTTGACTTGCGATAATCACCGTTCCGCTTAAAGGCTTCCCCCGGTCGGGGGAAGCTGTCACCGCAGGTGACTGATGAGGGCGCTGCTGCCGGAATTACCCCTCATCCGGCGCTGCGCGCCACCTTCCCCCCAAGGGGTGAAGGCTTTGGGAACCGGCTTTACAACGCTGCCCGACCGTATCACACAGGAGAACTATTTTATGGCAAGCTACCGTTACGAACGCGACATTGACCCCAAGGACCTCAAGCCCCGCAAGGAGCGGCAGTACAGCCGCAGGGAGCGCTGGGCAAACTGGTGGGACTACAACCTGAAATGGGTGCTCATCTTCGGCATTGCCGGTGCGTTTGTGGCGTACTGCTTTATCGGGCAGTATTTCCTGACCACCCACCCGGATTACAACGTGGCGGTGGTAAGCCCCTACTACCTGCCCGAAGCCACCGTCACCGCCCTGCAACAGCAGCTTGCCGCCTACGGCGAGGACTGCAACGGGGACGGCAAGGTGGTGGTGAAGCTGAACCAGTATACCATGGCCTTCAACAGTGAGGACTCGGACGCTTATCTGGACATGGCGGGCACCACCAAGCTTTCCACCGATATCCAGAGTTCCCTCAGCTCCATCTTTATCCTCTACGACCCCGCAGGCTTCCAGCAGACCACCGGCACTTTGCGGTATCTGGACGGCCATCTGCCCAAGTCCGATGCCGACAGCGACTGGTGGAACATGGTCTACCGCTGGACGGACTGCCCGGTGCTGACCGGGATGGAGCTGGGCAGCTACACCTCGGACGCGGTGCAGAGCGCCAGCGGCGACAGCCAGCAGCTGCTGGCAGATTACTATATCGGCATCCGGGGCGCATGGCTGAAGGAATCGGCTTCCCTGCTGGAAAACGGCGAGACCCTTTGGGCAAACCTGACCGCCGGAGCAGTCTCCACCGCCGCGGAGGGGCGCTGAAGATGCGCTTCCGCATCAAAACCGGCGGCCCCGCCGCCCGGTTCACCTTTGACCGCACCCCCAAGCCCCAGCCGCCCGCGCCGCCGGTTCTCCGCGCCGCAGACCTTGATAACCCTTACGGGCGCTATTACGGCAAGGCCCGCAGCTGGGAGGATATTTTGAAGAATAAATAATTACCCCCTCAGTCAAGCCCTCTCGGGCTTGACAGCTCCCCCAAGGGGACGCCTTCAGCAATGGCGGCAAACTTTCCGGCAGCACAAAAGCCGTCCCCTTGGGGAAGGTGGCATCGCGCAGCGATGACGGAAGGGGTAAATCCTCAACGCACCCACCGTTCGTTTTTCCCTGCTTTTCAGGGTACAAAAACGGACTGTGGGTGCGTTTCTGTTTTCTATTTTCGTCTTTTTACCCATGGCTGATTTGAAATTTTCTCCACTGTCAAATAAAGAGCGGTTTGTTGTTTCCCTGTCCCGGTTATGGTATACTTACTAGGTATCCCCGCAAAAACCGACCAAAAAGGATGTGACCCCCATGGACGCACTGGAACAAGCCCGTGCCGAGATCGACACGGTGGATGCGCAGCTGGCTGCGCTGTTCGAGCGCCGGATGACTGCCGTTTTGCAGGTGGCCGAATATAAGCGGGCGCACGGTCTGCCCATCTACGATGCCGCCCGGGAGGCTGCCGTGCTGGAAAAGGCCGCAGCCCGCATCCAGCAGCCTGCGCTGCGCCCTTATTATAAAGACCATGTCCAGCACATGATGGACATCGCCAAGCAGTACGAAGCCGCTGTGCTGGGGCAGAACCGCGCCGCCTATCAGGGAGTGGAAGGGGCGTTTGCCCACATCGCCCTCAAGGCGCTGTTCCCCCACGCCGAGGCTGTGAGCTACGCTACATGGGACGAGGTATTCGAGGCCGTGGCCTCCGGCGAAGCCGCCCACGGCGTAGTGCCCTTTGAAAACAGCCACGCCGGGGACGTTTCCGCCGTGCTGGACCTGTGCTATAACCACCCGGAGCTGTGGGTGGTGGACGTGTACGACCTGCCCATCTCCCAGAACCTTCTGGTGCTGCCGGGCACCCAGCTTTCCCAGCTGCGCACCGTGTACAGCCACCAGCAGGCCATCGCCCAGAGCGAGACCTTTTTAAAGCAGTTCCGTCTGCCCGCCACCGCCATGGCCAACACCGCCATGGCTGCAAAGTTCGTGGCAGAAAGCGGCGATGCGACAAAGGCCGCCATTGCCAGCGCCGAGACTGCCGCCCTGTACGGGCTGGAGATCTTAGTGCCCAACATCAATACCGACGGCGACAACACCACCCGGTTCATCGTGCTCAGCCGCGAAAAGCCCACGGCGGGCAACCGGTTCTCGCTGCTGTTCACGGTGGACAACAAACCCGGCAAGCTGGCCGAGGTGATCCAGGTCATCGGTGCCAGCGGCTTTAACATGGAGTCCATCAAGAGCCGCCCCATGCCGCACGTCCCCTTTGAATATTATTTTTACGTAGAGCTGGTGGGCGATGCCGCCGCCGGCGAGACCGCCGCGCTGTTGCGCGAGCTTGACCGCACCTGCCGGACGGTGCGGCTGTTAGGAGTGTATACAAAATGAGTGATTTTATCGGAACCAAGCTGACCATGAATCTGGGCGAGCGCAGCTACGACATCATCGTCAAGCGCGGCTCGCTGGAAAACCTGTACCAGTTCGCCCGGCTGGACCGCCGGGTGGCGGTGGTCACCGACAGCGGTGTGCCCGCACAGTACGCCCAGATGGTGGCCGACCAGTGCAAGGACGCCACCATCATCACTGTGCCGCAGGGCGAGGCCAGCAAGAGCTTTAAAATTCTGGAGACCGTGCTGCGGCAGATGCTGGACTTCGGCATGGGCCGGGGCGACCTTGTGGTAGCCGTGGGCGGCGGCGTGGTGGGCGACCTTGCCGGTTTTGCCGCTTCCATCTATATGCGCGGCATCGACTTTATCAACTGCCCCACCACCACCCTTTCTATGATCGATTCCTCCATCGGCGGCAAGACCGCCGTGGATCTGGGCGACACCAAAAACATCGTGGGTGCCTTCTGGCAGCCCAAGCTGGTCATCGTGGACCCGGACACCCTGTCCACCCTGCCCCGCCGCCACTTCATCAACGGTCTGGCCGAGGCCGTCAAGGCCGGTCTCTTGGCCGACCCGGAGCTGTTCTCCATCTTTGAAAAAGAGGACGTGGACGACCGCATCGGCGAGATCATCTGCCGCAGCCTGCGCTTCAAAAAGAGCATCGTGGAGCAGGACGAGACCGAGCAGGGCATGCGCAAGGCGCTGAACTTCGGCCACACCATCGGCCACGGCATCGAGGCCGTGAAGGGCATCAAGGGACGCCGCACCACCGGCCTGTTCCACGGCGAGTGCGTGGCGCTGGGCATGCTGCCCATGATCGAATCCAAGGCGCTGCAAAAGCGGGTGCGCAATGTGTACCGCCGTCTGGGTCTGCCCACCCGCACCGCCTACGATAAGGAAAAGGTGCTGGCCGAGATGCTGCACGACAAAAAGGCGCAGGGCGGGCAGATCACCATCATCAAGGTGCCCGGCCTTGGCTGCTGGCGCGCCGAGACCATCCCTGTGGAGGGGCTGCGCCCGCTGCTGGGCATGGAGGACTGACCCATGAAAAACACCTTTGGCAGCGACCTTTCGCTGACCATCTTCGGCGAGAGCCACGGCCGCGCCGTGGGCGCTGTGCTGGACGGCATGGCCGCCGGTGTGCCGGTGGACGAGAGCTTTCTCGCCGCCTGCATGGATAAGCGCCGCGCCCGGGGCGATGGCCTCTCTACTCCCCGTGTAGAAGCAGACGCGGTGCAGCTGCTGTCCGGTGTGGTAAACGGCCACACCACCGGCACCGCCATCGCCCTGATGATCGAAAACCAGAACACCCGCAGCGGCGACTATGCCAAGACCGCCGACCTTCTGCGCCCCGGCCACGCGGACTTTACCGCCTACGCCAAGTACCACGGCTTTCAGGATGCCCGGGGCGGCGGGCACTTTTCCGGCCGGGTGACCGCCGCTTTGGTGGCAGGCGGCAGCATCGTGCTGGCCGCACTGCAGCGGGCGGGTATTGATATCACCACCCACATCGCCCGGTGCGCAGGGCTTGCAGATACTCCTTTTGCGCTGGACGACCCCGCCGCCCTTGCGGCACAGGTGGGGACGCTTACCGCCAAGACCGAGGGCTTTGCGGTGCTGGACGCCGCCGTGGAAGAGCCCATGAAGGCTGCCATCCGCGCCGCCGGTGCTGAGGGCGACAGCGTGGGCGGCGTGCTGGAAACGGCCATCCTCGGCCTGCCCGCCGGCATCGGTGAGCCCTACTTTGACAGCGTGGAGAGCGAGATCGCTCACTTGGCCTTTTCCATCCCGGCGGTCAAGGGCATCGAGTTCGGCACCGGCTTCGGCTTTGCCGGGCTGCGCGGCTCGGAAGCAAACGACGCCTTCCGCATGACGGCAGAGGGCGCGGTGGTCACCGCCACCAACCACAACGCCGGCATCAACGGCGGCATCGCCAACGGAATGCCGGTGGTGTTCCGCACCGCCGTCAAGCCCACCCCCAGCATCTACAAGCAGCAGGATACGGTGGACTACATCGCCAAAAAGGACGCACAGCTGTCCATTCAGGGACGGCACGACCCCTGCATCGTGCCCCGGGCCGCCATTGTGCAGACCTGTGCCGCCGCCATCGCTGTGGGCGACCTGCTCACCGCCCGGTACGGTGCCCGGTGGATGACCGACCCCACCGGCTATCGGAAGGAGGACTGAGATGGAATACGGACTCATCGGCGGCAAGCTGGGACACTCCTACTCCAAGACCATCCATGAGCTGCTCTGCGGGTACAGCTACGAGCTGTGCCCCCTGCCCACCGAAGCAGACGCCCGCGCCTTTTTGCAGCGGCGGCAGTTCAAGGCCATCAACGTGACCATCCCCTATAAAAAGCTGGTGATGGAGTACTGCTCCTTCATCGACCCCCGCGCCCGCGCCATCGGCGCGGTGAACACGGTGGTGAATAAAAACGGCCTGCTCTACGGCTACAACACCGATTATCTGGGCTTTGCCCACCTGTGCGAAGCCCACGGCGTGGAGCTTGCGGGCAAGACCGTGCTCATCTTAGGCACCGGCGGCACCCACAACACCACCCGCGCAGTGGCGCTGGACAAAGGCGCTGCCAAGGTGCTGACGGTCAGCCGCACCCCCGACCCGGAAAAGGGCGAGCTGAGCTACGCCGAGGCCGTGCGCAGCGGCGCACAGGTGGTGTTCAACACCACCCCCGCCGGGATGTACCCCAACGTGGGCGTGTGCAGTCTGGACGTGGCTGCCATGTCCGGGCTGGAAGCCGTGGTGGACGTGGTCTATAACCCCAACAAGACCGAACTTATCCTCCGCGCCGAGGAAGCCGGTGTGCCGGTGGCGGTCGGCGGGCTGGAGATGCTGGTGGCACAGGCGGTGTACGCCGCCGAATATTTCCTCGGCCGCAAATTTGAGGACGCCCCGGCTGAGGTGCGGCGCATTACCGCCGCGCTGCGCCGCGAGACGCTGAACATCGCCCTTGTGGGCATGCCCTCCTGCGGCAAATCCACCCTTGGCCGTCTGCTGGCAAAGCAGCTGGGCAGACCCCTTGTGGATCTGGACGAGGAGATCGTCAAGGCAGACGGGCGCAGCATCCCGGATATCTTTGCCGCCGAGGGCGAAGCGGGCTTCCGGGCAAAGGAGAGCGCGCAGATCGCCCGCTTCGGCAAGGAAAAGGGGCTTGTGCTCTCCTGCGGCGGCGGCGCGGTGAAGCGGGCAGAAAATGTCCGCGCCCTGCGCCAGAACGGCGTGGTGCTGTTCATCGACCGGCCGGTGGAAGCGCTGGCTGTGGGCGGTGACCGCCCGCTTTCTTCCAGCGCCGAAGCGCTGCGCACCATGGAAGCCCAGCGCCGCCCGCTGTACCTTGCCGCCGCAGATGCGGTGGTCCCCAACACCGGCACGCTGGCCGAGACGCTGGCGGCTGCACAGGAGGCACTGGATGAAATTTTTGATTCTTAACGGGCCAAACATCAATCTGGCACGCTGGTCTGAGCCCGGCGTGCCGGGTGAGGTGGACTACACCGGCCTGATGGACTATGTGCAGGCGGGCTGCGACCAGCTTGGCATCGAGACGGACATCTGCCAGTCCAACCACGAGGGCGACCTCATCGACGAGATCCAGTCTGCCCCGGGGCGGGTGGACGGCATCGTGCTGAACCCCGGCGGCTACGCCCATTACAGCGTGGCCATTCTGGACGCGCTGCGGCTGTGCAGCGTGCCCGCCGTAGAGGTGATGCTGGACGCCCCGGACGAGCGCGAGCCCTTCCGCAAAACGGACGTGGTGTCCTTTGGCTGTCAGGGACATTTTATCGGCGAGGGCCCGCAGGGCTACCTGCACGCCTGCATCTGGCTGGCGCAGCTGCTGCGCACCGACGGCTCCAGTAAGGCGCATATCGTGATGTAAAGGACGAACCCTCTCAGTCGCCTGCGGCGACAGATTCCCCTTTTTGTCGCTGCGCGACATCTTCCCCCGGCCGGGGGAAGTCTTTCCTCTCGGGGGGAGCTTTTCTGCCCGGGCGCACCATAAAAGCTCCCCCTTTCGGGGGAGCTGGCAAAGCCGTCAGGCTTTGACTGAGAGGGTTTTATAAAACAGGAAAGGAACGACCTCCCATGATCATCTCCACCAAAAAAGGCACTCCCAAAGAGGAACTGGAAAAGATCGTT
>CAKTFS010000034.1 GCA_934561115.1 uncultured Faecalibacterium sp.
GAGGGCGACTGATAAACTTGGTCTCGTCAAAATCGCTTGCAAAATTTCTATCCACGCCCTCCGCGAGGAGGGCGACGCCACTGTAACCCCAATATTCGGCTTTGTAGACATTTCTATCCACGCCCTCCGCGAGGAGGGCGACAGCAAAAACAGAGAGAAAACCCTCTGCTTTTGTTTCATTATACACCTCCCTGCACAAATTGCAAAGAGGTGCCTTTAAAACAAACCGCAAAATCACACCGTTACTTGCGCAAACGGCCGTTATTCCAGTGCGAAGCGTCCAGAAAAACCATGTGCGCTTCCTGTTCGCACTGGCGGGATATCACCCGGACATCAAAAGAGCAGCACACTATCCTGTGCAAACTCCGGGTGCAGTCCAACGTGCTCGACCTTGGTCTGGTAATTGTTGCCCAGCTGGTAGAACCGCAGACTGTCCAAGGCAGGGTCGATCAGGGCGGTCAGCTCTGCCTTGAGCACTGCGTACTGCGAAGCGTTCAACAGGCACTCGAACACGGAATTTTGCACCCGCTGCCCATGATCCACGCACTTCTTGGCAACCTTGCGCAGCCGCTTGCGTCCGGCAGAGGTCTCGGTGTTTACATCGTAGGTGATCAGTACCAGCATGGTTGTACCTCACTTCCAGAAAAACGGAGGGTAAACCTCTAAATCGCCCCGCAGGGTGCGTGCCAGCAGCAACGCCTGCACATAGGGCACAAGCCCCCAGCAAAGCTTTTCCTTCAAAAACGGGTGGGTGATGACCTCGCGCTTTTTCCGCTGCCAAGCGTTCAGGAATGCACGACGCCCCTCATCGGTCAGCAGAACAGCACCGTTTTCCTGCTTTTCAAAGTGCTTTGCATTCATCACTTTTTGGTTGATACAGGACAGCACGAACCGGTCTGCCAGAACGGCGCGCAGCTCCTCCATCAGGTCCAGCGCAAGGCTGCGCCGCCCGGGACGGACACGGTGCAAAAAGCCCACATAGGGGTCCAGCCCGGCACCTTCCAGTGCGGCGGCGCAATCGCTGGCCAGCAGGGAATAGGCAAAGGAGAGCAGCGCGTTTACATTGTCCAGCGGCGGCCTGCGACTGCGGCAGGTGAACACAAAGGCATCATTTTGCTGTAAGATCAGCGTATTGAACCGATCGAAATACCGCTGTGCGGCTTCGCCCTCCAGCCCGCGCAGCTGCTCCAGATCTTCGCAGCTTTCCACCAGCGGCAGGGCAGCAGCCAGCTGGGCGCTGGTCTGTTTTAATTCGTCCACGGGCACCCGCTGCGGGTGGTCGCGGGTGGCACGCTCCAGCACCCAGCGGGCATTGTATACCTTGCCCAGAATAAAGCTGCGGGCATAGCTGCAACTGAGCGCTTCACTGGCGGCAACGGCGTACTGGGTCTGTCGCAGCAATACATTGCCGCGCTCCTCGCCCACAGTGCGCGCTAAAAAGCGGCCGCGCGGGCTATAAAAGCAAAGGTCAATGCCCATACGCCCGCATTTGCCCATCAGCGCGGGGCTGGCACCGCTGTAACTGAAACAGAGGATGCTTTCCAGCGTGTGCAGCGGCACCCGCCCGACCTCGGTTTTCCCACGGCTGACCACAACGTTTTCGCCGTCCAGCGTGAGGTAAGCGTCCTCGCTGAGGACGAACAGGGTGTTCAGGAATTGCCGCATGGTGTCACCTCCATGGCTGCCTCGTCCAGATAACGCCGCAGATAGTCCTTGGCGTCTGCCTTCTGGCAAAGCACCGGCAGGCAGAGCTCTTTCAGGGAGCAGGCGCTGCAGTGCTTGCCGGGCTTTACCTTTGGGGTGTAGCCGCGGGCAAAATACTGGTTCATCTCGTCTGCCATCTGCTGTGCAGTGATGCGCAGTTCGTCGGTAAAAGGTACGACCTCCCGTCGCTTTGTCTCGCAGTAATACAGCGCTCCTTCCGGGATATGGCACACCAGCATTTCTTCCAGCGCCATGGCCTGTGCGCATAATTGCAGCCGGTCGGCATCGGTTTCTTTTGCATGGCCGTGCTTGTACTCCACCGGGTAGGGCTGCCAGCGCCCGGGGGTATTTTGCAGCGGAATACCATCCGCGCAAGCCCGGAACTCCACCACGTCGCAGTTGCCCGCCATCCGCAGCCGGTGGCTGACCACCCGCATGCCCCGGGTGATCAGCAAATCGCCCCGGCGTTCGGTGCGGGTGTCATCGTGGCAGCGGGCGTGATCCAGATGCCCTTCGGTGGTGCGCAGATTTTCTGCCCACTGCTGTTCCAGATGGATCAGTGCCCACTGGCGGCGGCAGAAGGTAAAATGCTGGATGCCGGACATTTGCAGGTAGTCGTCCGGCGCGTCCATCAGTGGAACCTCTCGCAGTGCACGCCCTCCGGCAGGGTGTCGGCCACCGTAACGGTGTAGTCCTGATAGCTGCGGGGTGCGATCACCTCAGCCTTGTGCGCCACGGTAACAGCGTCAAATAGCTTGTAGGCGGGCGCATTGCCCAGCTCGGAATCGTGCTTGAACACGATCAGCTCCCGCACGGCCATCTTGCCGCGGGCAGCGCTGTGGTCGTTTTCGAACATATTCAGGATGGCCTTCCACAGCAGCTGCAAGTCCTCCTCCGAGAAGCCGGTGGTCTTGCGGGCAAGGTTGGCAGAAACGTAACCCTCGGCACGGTACAGGCCGTAGGGCACGATATGCTTGTTGCCCATTTCGCTGTTCTTCTTTTCAGCGTCTGCCTCGGTGGTAATGGCTACGCGGGTAATGGTCACCTCCTGCGGCACGATAGGGTCCACAGAGCGGGCAAAGCTCAGCTGTACCGGGCCGCGCACCTGACCGCAGTTCAGCGCACCCTTGACAAAGGTGGTCATCACGGCACCAAAGGTGCGGATATCATAGAAATGTTCGCACATATAATCCCGCAGCTTGCGGTCGATCTCCGGGTCGTTTTTCTTTGCCTTTTTCAGGTCGTCCTTGGGGGTCAGACCGTTGTGCTCCAGCGCCTCGGCATCGCTGCGGTTCAGGGGTACGCCCTCCTTGACATAGATGCGATAATTGTCGGCATCGGGAGCGTCCTCTTTCAGCGTCTCCACGTAGTTGCGGATCTTGCGCTTCAGGCAGACGTCGGTCACCAGACCGTAGCCGGTCTCGGGGTCGATGCGGGGCATGTTGCCGGCATCAGGGTCACCGTTGGGGTTGCCGTTCTCTACATCGAACAGAATGACGAAATCGTAGCGGTTCTTGATAGGTGCAGACATTTTTTATTCCTCCTCGTTCTTTTTGGCAAAGCGTTTCTGGGTCTGGTGGTAGTAGCCGATGGCAAATTTGCCCTGATCCGGCAGACTGAGCCGGGCAGGAAAACCACTTTCCGGCAGCTGCGCCATCAGTTCGGTGATCTGACTATCGTAGTAGGTGGCAAGGCCGTCATTCAGCTTGCGCAGATGCTTCTGGCTCAGCCGCAGCAGGGTGGGGAAGGCCATGCCCGGCGTAGCACAGGCGGCGTTGAAATACCGGTCTTTGATGGTGGTATTGATGCCGGGATTTGCAGCCTTTTGCACGGCCTCCAGCACAGAGAACAGCCGCCCCAGAAGATAGGGGACATTGGTGGTTTCGTTCAGGCTCACAGTATAGACCTCCTTGTTCAGCTCGGTAGGGTAATTACGCAGGCAATATGCTTTGATCACGGCAGCCCGGCCGCGGGTCACTGCCTGCTCGGCACGGATGCGCAGGGTCACACCGTTCAGCAGGGTGGCGGGGTAACGCCCGCCGGTCAGCACGGCGCGCAGCAGGTCGCCTGCCAGCTGCGGCGAGGGCTTTGCGGGCTGCCCGGGCACGGTGCGGGTAGTCTCGTTCACCACAGCCCAGATGGGCAGGGTGCGGAACTTTTCTTTTTCCGAGCAGTCGATTGCCATTTCCTCGGCGTGCTTTTGCAGGTTTTGCGCAAAGCTGCCAAAGGTATCCCGCAAAAAGAACCGCACCGAAAGACGCGCTGCATTGGGTGCCAGCCCCAATAGATAAAAGTGCTGGTCAGGCGAAAGCTCCTTTTCCAGAAAAGGCACTGTCTGCCCGGCAGACAGCCGTTTGAGCGCAGCCTGCACATCGCTTTCCTGAATGCCGGCTGTTTCGTCTGCACCAAACAGGAACATACTCATGGCGTCCTGATAGACAGGCTCTGCGTTTTCTGCCCAGCACAGAATGGTGGTGTCGCCAACGTGCTTGCAGTGGTCGCGGTCAGCAAGCAGGCGGTTCAGCGCAGTGGTATAGGCAAAAGCGGCGTACTTGCTGACAGGGGCGTTATCGCCCTGTTCGTGGCCGTAGGAGCAGAAGGCTGGTGCGTTGAAGGACACCAGTGCCGCGCCGGAACTCTGCGCGCCCTGTACTCCCATGATGGACGGGTGCACCAGTGCGGCAGGCGCTTGCTTACCGGTGATCAGGCACTGTACCGTGTCTGCACCTGCGGAGCGATCGTTGTAGTGCGCCTGCCATGCGTTCTGAATGGCAGGGTCGTCATTGACAAAACTGTGGCTGTGGTCGGCGGCCTCGTAGCCAAAGATCAGGTTGGCGCTGCCGGTGGTCTCCTTCCACTGCTCCCGCAGCAGGGGATGGCCGGCGGCCTGCGCCGGGTCCCAGCTGTCAAAATAAGCAAGGAGCGCCCGGGCTGCGGGGCTGTCTACGCCGTCCAGAATGGCGTGATGCAATTTGGCGCAGGCTTTGAAGCAATCCGCAGAGCGCTCCGGCTTGCCTTTTTCGTCTGCGCCCAACAGATAGGAGGAATTATCGCACAGCAGGTTTGCCGAAACACCGGCCGTGCGCTTGACGTGTGCCGGTACGCGCATTGCACGCGGGGCAAGGACGGTCTTTTTGCCCATCTTTGTTTCTGTGCGCAGATCAAGCACGGAAACCAGCTGCCCGGCATCGTTCAGGCGCAGCTCGTAACTTACCTTAAAGCTGTCGTCCCAGCCGGGGGCAGAAAGCTTACCCTGCCGGACAAGCTGCTCGTAATAGGCAGTAAGTGCCTGTAAGATCATGTAAACACCTCCACATCCCGGCAGTCCAGCACGCCGTTTTCCAGCTTTGCCCGGAAGAACTGGGAGCGGATATTTTCCGGGTCGGAATAGTCCAGATCATACAGCATAAAGCCCAGATCCTGTGTGAGCGGCAGCGCGGGGATCTCCTCGGCGCTGCCGTGCCATTCCCGGAAGTTTGCCGGAAACTCCCGGCAGCCGAAGCAGGGCTGATGATAGCACTGCCCCTTGGCAAGCCGCCGCCGCAATATATCCTGAAACTTGCCCGGGTTATCGCCGGGTGCGGCTTTTTCGGTCATGGTAAAATGACATTCGATCACGTAGTGCACATCCTGCAGCACCAGTGCGGCACGCTGCTGGATATTCTCTGCCGTGCACAGCATGGGCACCTCGCCGCCCTTGGCTGCACTGAGCACCGCCGAGGACAGCAGGGTAGCCTTGACCTCGTTGCGCCGGATGCTGGCAAACTGCACCGGCTTGAGCAGATAGATGCGGTCGATATGATATTTCATGCCCGGGTGCCAGTAGATGGCCTCCACCAGCCCGCGCGCCGCCGAGGGCGTCATGATGTCGTAGGATACACGCTCGGTTTTCATTTCGGGTCTTGAAAAGCAGGCGTAGTCGCCCCAGACCTCGATCAGCATGGACATGAACACCACCTCCTTTCAAAGCTTATTTGAATTTTCAGGCAAAGAGAAAACTTGCCCACATAAACCACCTCTTTCTACAATTCAATTATTAGATAAAGGACGTATAAGCTTTTCTGAGCCTAGAATAACACAATTTGATCCATAATACAAGGGGAAACTTGCAATTTAATGTTTTTTTTCGTATACTGTTGCTGTCATCCGGTGTGCGCACTGGGATGTGGATAGAAATAATTAGTAGGTCATGGATGTATGACGGGGAAACGGCAGAGCGACAGATGCTTTGCCGTTTCTTCATTTATCAAATACTATATTACAATAGATAAAATACAATAAAAAGGACTTCTAAGCATTATCTTTGCCTTATTTCAACTTTTTTGTCAGAAAAACAGGCCTTTTCCGGTCTCCACGTCCATGGAAAGCCCGGTCTTGGCATCGTACAGGGTGCCGTCGGTCAGGATGGCGCTGCCGTTGGGCAGCATCTCCAGTGCCCCGGCGGCATCCAGCGCTTGAAACTGCTGGGCATAGCAGGCTACGCTGTAAGCGCCCAGCTTGCGGTAAAGTGCGCGGCTCACAGTTCCGCTGCGCAGCTGCTCGCAAAGTGCTGCGCCCTCGCCAACGGGCAGGTAAACGGTGCGGGTGGGGGCTTCGATCAGATGGAACTGCTCTGCCACCTGCGCAAACGGGAAAATGCAGCCCGAGATCCCTTTGCGCAGGGCATCCAGAATGCCGCTTGTGTCCAGTGCGGCCTCGCCCCGCGCAAAATACAGCTCCTTAAAATAAGCCCTGACCGCCTCCGGGCTGTCCAGCGCTGCGGTGCAGCTTGCTGCGTACTGCATGGCGTGCACATTCTGGTGCAGCATCTGCGGGACGCCGCAGCCTTCCAGCTTAAAACGGTATACCAAGCTCTCTGCCGCGCTGCGGTGGCCCTCCCGGTTGCAGCGCCCGGCGGTCTGTAAAAGGGAGTCCAGCCCGCACAGCTCCCGGTATGCGGCGGGGAAATCCACGTCCACACCGGCTTCGATCAGCGAGGTGGACACCACCCGGCAGGGCAGCCCTTCCCGCAGCCGCTGCCGGATCTCTGCCAGCTGGCGGCGGCGGTCTGCGGCGCACAATAGGGTGGTCAGGCAGTAGCTGCCCTCGGCGGGCAGGGCGGCGTACAATTCCTGCGCTGTTTTGCGCCGGTTCACCACGCACAGCACCTGCGGCAGTGTGCAAAGCTGTGCGGTCAGCGCTTCCTGCGTCAGCTCTCCGGCATCGCAAAGGCTGGTGCGGCGCAGGGTGCTGTATAAAGTGGCAGTGTCCGGTACGATCTCCTGCAAGGGCAGCTCCGGCGCAAACTGCCGGAAATAGGGCTCTAATGCGGGCTGGGTTGCGGTGCATAACACGGCCGTGGTGTGGTAATGCCGTACCAGCTGCGCAATGGCGCTGACGCAGGGCAGCAGATAACTGGTGGGCAGGGTCTGCGCTTCGTCAAAGATGATCACGCTGTCTGCAATGTTGTGCAGCTTACGGCAGCGGCTGCTGCGGTTGGCGTACAGCGATTCAAAAAACTGTACCGCAGTGGTCACCACAACGGGCGCGTCCCAGTTTTCGCTGGCCAGCAGCTGGCGGTACTGCGCAGGGGTCAGCTTTTCCTGTTCAAGGCTTTTGTAGTCCGCGCAGGAGTAATCGGCCAGTACATTTTCTGCACCCAGAAGGTCTGCAAAAACAGCGGCAGTCTGGTCGATGATGGACATATACGGAATCACGTAGATCACCCGTTTCATGCCCTGCGCGGCGGCCTGCTCCAGCGCAAAGGCAAGGGAGGCAAAGGTCTTGCCGCCGCCGGTGGGTACGGTAAGGGTATACAGTCCCGGCGCGCCGTGGGCGCCTTTTTCCATGCAGGCCCGCAGCACGGCATTGCGCTGACGTGATACCGACGAGGTGCTTTGCGCCGCAAGATATCCATTTGCCTTGGTACGCACCTTTTCCAGCAGAGAAGAAAGCGCGGTGCTGTTGCCCCGTGGCGCGGCCTGCCCGTTCATAAAAGTTTCGGTGTCGATAAAATCCGCATCCACCAAGCAAGAGTAGAGCATCCGGGTAAAGAATGCAAAATCCAGCGGGTCGCGGTTTGCCCAGTCCGGCGGGGCGCTCTGGGGCAGGGTGACCTCCCGCCAGCCATCGTAAGGTTCCACCGGCTTTTTCAGTCGCCCGAACAGGGTACCGTCAGCGGCATCGGCTGTCCTTCGGTTGCCGCCGTCCGGCAGACCGGTGTGGTGCCCGGCTACGGCAAAGGCCGCCTGAACGTGGGGCATACAGCCCTTCATCGCTTCCTGTGCACCGGCGGTCGAGTGGTCGGTTGCAGCACCGCCCGCCAGCCGCCGCTGGAAGGCCGTGCTGTATTTGCCAATGTCATGCAGCCATGCAGCGTATTCGGCCTCCTGTGCGGCACCAAAGGGTGCGGCAAAAGCTCCGGCAAGGCGTGCTGTGCCGGAAAGGTGCTCGTAGACGGTCTGGATGCGGGTGCCGTCCTCGGAAATATGTGCAAGTGCTTTGTCCATGCTGAACCCTCCGTTTCTGGGTCAACGATACAACGGCAGGGAATGCCTGTCAAGAATTGGCAGAAAGTTTGGCGGTTTACACAGCCCGGGCGGGGATTATCCGGCAGAACGCCCATAAAAAAGCCGCCGCACTCTGCCCGGAAACTCCGGCGGCAGAACGCGGCGGTATATTGCTATAAAACGATTACTTGGAGATCTTCTGCCCGATCCAGATGCAGATGCAGGCACCGACCACCGAGATGGCAAAGGAAGAAAAGCTGCCGGAAGCGTGGATGCCCAGCAGGCCGAACAAAAACTCGCCCACAAAGCTGCCCAGCACGCCCATCAGGATGTTGCGGCCAAGGGAAGTTTCCGTGCCCATAAAGCGCCCGGCCAGATATCCGGCCAGTGCACCCACCAGTACGCCCACAAAAAGGGAAGCCAGCACGCCCACCAGCGTCAGCAGGCCGGTCAGGCAGCCCACCAGCACGCACAGCAGGGCAACGATGAGCAAAATGGTTAAGGTGATCATAGGTTATACCTCCTTAAAAATTACGGCTCTGCCTGCTGCCCGGCGGCTTCGCGGGCGGTGCGGCAGATGTCTTTCAAACAGCATTTTTCGCATTCCGGCTTGCGGGCATTGCACACCGCGCGGCCGTGCATCACAAAGCGATGGCAAAGGTCGCTGCCTTCCTCCGGCGGGATGATCTTCCACAGGGCCATCTCCACCTTCTGCGGCTCCTTGATGCCGTCCACAAGACCGATCTTATTGCACAGCCGGATGCAGTGGGTGTCGGTAACGATGGCGGGCTTACCGAACACATCCCCCATGATGAGGTTTGCGCTCTTGCGCCCCACGCCGGGCAGGGCAAGCAATGCCTCAAAGGTGTCAGGCACCCGGCAGTCGTACTTGTCCCGCAGTACCCGCATACAGGCCGAGATATCCCGCGCCTTGGAGTGCCCCAGTCCGCAGGGCTTGACGATGGCTTCAATGTCCTCCGGCTCGGCAGCGGCCAGCGCCGCTACGCTTGGGTATTTTGCAAACAGCTCCTCCACCACAATGTTTACCCGGGCATCCGTGCACTGGGCAGCCAGCCGCACGCTGACCAGCAGCTGCCATGCGTGGTCGTAGTCCAGCGTACACCCTGCATCCGGGTATTCGGCCTTGAGACGCTGAATGACCTTGAGCGCCAGCGCTTTTTTTGCGGCAAGGTCCTCCGGGGCTTTTTTTCGTACCGGCATGGGACAAACCTCCTTTAAAAGGGAATACCTGAATCATACCATGTTTGACAGGATTTGTAAATGTTTGCGGAGCATTATCTGAGAATGATTTTCAGAAAAGCCCTTGTCCTCCTTTTCTAAATGCGTTATACTATATAAAAAGTGCCTTGCGGGCAGGGAAGGAGAAACCACCATGAATGAACCACTTGCGCAGCGCCTGCGTCCCAAAACGCTGGCGGATGTGTGCGGGCAGCAGCATCTGCTGGCCCCGGGACGGGTGTTCCGCCGCACCATCGAAAGCGGGCGCATCCCTAACATGATCTTTTACGGCCCCTCCGGCACCGGAAAGACCACGGTGGCACGCATTATTGCCGAGAACAGCGGCATGACCCTGCACAAGCTCAACGGCACCTCCTGCGGCACCGGGGATATCAAGGCGGTGCTCAAGGATATCGGCACGCTGGCAGCGGCGGGCGGCATTCTGCTGTATCTGGACGAGATCCAGTACCTGAACAAAAAGCAGCAGCAGAGCCTGTTGGAATGTATCGAGGACGGCAGTGTCACCCTGATCGCTTCCACCACCGAGAACCCCTATTTTTACATCTATAACGCCCTGCTTTCCCGCTGCACCGTGTTTGAGTTCAAGCCCCTTGCTGCAGCGGACGTGGAGCGCGGGGTGCGCAATGCCGTGCAGCGCCTTTCCGAGGGGGAACAGGTGCCGGTGTGCATGGACGAGGACGCCTGCGCCTATCTGGCAGAGAGCGCCGGCGGCGATCTGCGCAAGGCGCTGGGCTGTCTGGATTTTGCAGTCACGGCAGCGCCGGTAGAAAACGGAGAAAAGCGCATAACCTTAGATATGATCCGGCAGGTCACCCGCCGCACTGCCATGCGCTACGACCGGGAGGGCGACGACCACTACGACATCGTTTCTGCCTACCAGAAGTCCATGCGCGGCTCCGACCCGGACGCGGCGCTGCACTATCTGGCACGCCTGCTGGAAGCGGGAGATCTGCCCTCTGCCTGCCGCCGCCTGATGGTGTGCGCCTGCGAGGATGTGGGGCTTGCCTACCCGCAGATCATCCCCATCGTCAAGGCGGCGGTGGATGCCGCCAACATGGTGGGTCTGCCGGAGGCACGTCTGCCGCTTGCGGACGCGGTCATTCTGGTGGCCACCAGCCCCAAATCCAACAGCGCCCACGATGCCATCAACGCAGCCATTGCGGATGTGCAGGCCGGGCGCACCGGCCCCATCCCGCGCCAGCTGCAAAACAAGCACTTTGACGGCGAGGATGCGCTGGTAAAGGGGCAGAACTACAAATACGCCCACAGCTACTCGAACCACTGGGTACAGCAGCAGTATCTGCCGGATGTGCTGAAGGATACCAAATACTACACCTTTGGCGACAACAAGACCGAGCAGGCCGCCCGGGCGTACTGGGCAAAGATCAAAGGGGAAGAAAACGTCTGAACCGTGTAAAAAAGGAGGATGGATATGCGTTACTCAAAACAGCGGGAGCTTGTCATGCAGACAGTGGAGCGGCTGTGCGACCACCCTACTGCGGAGGAGATCTACGATAAAGCCGCGCAGGAGTGCCCGAACCTGAGCCTTGGCACCGTATACCGCAACCTGAACAGTCTGGTGGAGGCCGGGCGGGTGCGCCGGGTATCCATTCCCGGCAAGGCCGACCGCTTTGACCACACTCTGCCGTGGCACAGCCATTTGTACTGCACCGTCTGCGGCAGCGTGACCGATGCAGATGTGGATGGAAAACAGGTGATGGAACTGGTCAAAAACCAGAAGGGCAGAGTGCAGGACTGCGCCGTGGTGCTGCTGGGCGTGTGCGAAGAGTGCTGCCGCAAGCAGGATGCAGAGGCGGCAGCGGCCAAACAGGCATAAAATTTGCGTGTTTCCTCTTGCCCGCAGCGGCCAAACAGAGTATACTAAAGAGTGTCTTTTATAGAATGGCAGAAAATAGAGTTTCGCCGCATGGGGCTACCCTGCCCGGCGGAGAAGGATGGTTTTTTTGGAATACATTAACTTTGAACATAATACCGTTGCCGCCGAGCTGGTGCGGCAGACCTACGACACCCCGCCGCTGGCCTTTGTGCACAGCTACGGCTGTCAGCAGAACGTCAACGACGGCGAACGCATCAAGGGTGTGCTGGTGGATATCGGCTACGGCCTGTGCGATAAGCCCGAGGACGCCGACCTGATTTTGTTCAACACCTGCGCTGTACGTGAGCACGCTGAGCAGCGGGTGTTCGGCAATGTGGGCGCGCTGAAGGGGCTCAAGGAAAAAAAGCCCGGCCTGATCATCGGCCTGTGCGGTTGCATGGCTAACCAGAAGCACGTTGTGGAAAAGCTGCGCAAGAGCTACCCCTATGTGGATCTGGTGTTTGGCGTGGACGGCATCGACACCCTGCCGCAGCTGGTTGCCCAGAAACTGCAAAAGCATAAGCGGGTGTTGCTGGACCCTGCCCAGCGTCCGGTCATCGTGGAGAACATCCCCATCCGGCGCGAGAGCGAGTTCCGCGCATGGCTGCCCATCATGTACGGCTGCGATAACTTCTGCACCTACTGCATCGTGCCCTACGTCCGCGGCCGCGAGAAGAGCCGCAAGCCCGGCGATATCCTGGCCGAGTTCCGCGGCCTTGTGGAAGCGGGCTATAAGGAGATCACCCTGCTGGGTCAGAACGTGAACAGCTACGGCAAGGGTCTGGAAGAGCAGATCGATTTCTCTGACCTGCTCAACCTGCTGTGCACCGTGCCCGGCGATTATCATATCCGCTTTATGACCAGCCACCCCAAGGACGCAAGCCATAAGCTCATTGATACCATCGCCGCCCAGCCGAAGCTGTGCAAGCACCTGCATCTGCCGGTGCAGTGCGGCTCTGACCGGCTTTTGCAGCAGATGAACCGCCACTATACGGTGGAGCAGTATCTGGAACTCATCGACTACGCCCGCAAGACCGTGCCCGGCATCACCTTCTCCAGCGATATCATCGTGGGCTTCCCCGGCGAGACCGAGGAGGACTTTGTAAAAACGCTGGAGCTGGTGCGCAAGGTGGGCTATATGCAGCTGTTCACCTTTATCTACTCCAAGCGCACCGGCACCAAGGCTGCCGAGATGCCGGACCCCACCCCCCGCAAGGAAAAAACCGGCCGCATGACCCGCCTGCTGGCAACGCAGGACGAGATCGCCATGGCGCTGGTCAAGGCACAGGTAGGGCAGACCGTCCGGGTGCTGGTGGAGGGCTTTGGCCGTAACGAGGGCACCCTTTCCGGCCGGCTGGACAACAACCTGACCGTGGAGTTTGCCGCCGACCCGGCACTGCTGGGCAGCTACGCGACCGTACATCTTACCGGTGCCCGCGCCACCGTGCTGCTGGGCGAAGTGGAAGCATAAAAAAGTGATTCCGGGGTAAACTGCCCCAGAAAGAATAAAAACAACAAGGAGAACCCAATCATGGATTGCATTGATCTTTTTAAGCGTGCCGCTATGGCACTGCAGACCGACCCCCGCTACGTCATCCTCGATCAGGCCCGCAAGGCAAACGATAAGGATGAGGAGCTGCAGAACCTGATCGGCGAGTTCAATCTGGCCCGCATGGACCTGAACAACGAGATCGGCAAGAACGAGCGCGACGATGCCCGCATCGCTGAGCTGAACGAGAAGGTGAACAGCCTTTACGGCCAGATCATGGGCAACGAGGGCATGGTGGCATACAACGAAGCCAAGCGCGAGTGCGAGAATCTGGTCAACTATATCGACGCCATCATCAACACCGCCATGAACGGCGGCGACCCCATGACCGTGCAGGAGCCTTCTGCCTCCTGCACCGGCAGCTGCTCCACCTGCGGCGGCTGCCACTGAGCAGAGTTTTCATCGGAACGCGGCTGTGCAACACAGACCGCGTTTTGTTTGCACCGGCGGTTACAGCCCGCAAACCGACTGACGGAACCATACAAGGGAAAGAGGAAAAACCATGGCAGAGCTTTCGCCCATGATGCAGCAGTATCTTGATATCAAAAACCAACATAAGGACGAAATTCTTTTTTACCGCATCGGCGATTTTTACGAGATGTTCTTCGACGATGCCGTCACGGCGTCCCGGGAGCTGGATCTTACCCTTACCGGCAAGCAGTGCGGCCTTGCGGAGCGCGCTCCCATGTGCGGCGTGCCCTTCCACAGCTACGAGGGCTATGTGGCGCGCCTGATCGCCAAGGGGTATAAAGTGGCCATCTGCGAGCAGGTGGAGGACCCCGCCAAAGCGAAAGGGCTTGTCAAGCGGGACATCATCCGTGTGGTCACCCCCGGTACGGTCATTGAAAGCAGTATGCTGCAGGACGACCGCAACAACTACATTGCCAGCCTGTACCTCAAGGGCAAAAAGGC
>CAKTFS010000035.1 GCA_934561115.1 uncultured Faecalibacterium sp.
GACAATCAGGGGCTGGGCGACTGGACCGTGAACTGCGAAAAGCTGCCCGGCGGACTGGACCCGCTGATCGGGCAGATCAATGCACTGGGCATGAAATTCGGCCTGTGGATCGAGCCGGAAATGGTCAACGAGAACTCCGATTTGTACCGCATCCACCCGGACTGGGCACTGACCCTGCCCGGACGCAAGCCCGCCATGGGGCGCAACCAGCTGGTGCTGGATCTCTCCCGCCCGGAGGTGGTGGACTATCTGGCAGAAGCCATCGGCAAGCTGCTGCGGGAGCATCACATCGAGTATATCAAGTGGGATATGAACCGCAGCATGAGCGATGTGTACAGCCGTGCTTTCCCCGCCGAGCAGCAGGGCGAGATCATGCACCGCTATATGCTGGGCGTTTATGCGCTGGCAGAGCGGCTGACGCAGGGCTTCCCGGAGGTGCTGTTCGAGGGCTGTGCCGGCGGCGGCGGACGCTTTGATGCCGGAATGCTGTGCTACTATCCCCAGATCTGGTGCAGTGATGATACTGATGCCATTGAACGGCTGACCATCCAGCACGGCACCTCCTTCGGCTACCCGGTCTGCACCATGGGTGCTCATGTTTCAGCCTGCCCCAACCACCAGACCGGCCGCACGACCCCCATCGACACCCGTGCTGTGGTGGCGATGAGCGGCACCTTTGGCTACGAGCTGGATCTGGGCAAGTTGAAGCGCACCGAGTGCACCGCAGTGAAAAACCAGATCAAGCGGTTCAAGCGGCTGAACGACCTGATCCGCACCGGCGATTATTACCGGCTGACCGACCCGGCAGAAAACGCCTATTTCACGGCATGGCAGTTTGCCGCAGAGGACGGCAGCGAGGCACTGCTGAATCTGGTGGTGACCCATCCGCAGGCAAATCCCTTGCCCATCCACCTCTGCTTCCGTGGGCTGGAAGAAGATGCTGTGTATGAGCTGGACGGCATCGACTATTTCGGCTCTCAGTATGCCCACGACGTAGAGGACGGCATTCACGAGGGAATGCAGTTCAGCGGCAGCACCCTGCTGTATGCGGGGCTTGTCCTGCCGCAGCTGTTTGGCGATTACCCCAGCGTGCAGCTTCATCTTACACGAAAAGGATAAAAGGATATGAAGGATCAAACTGCATTTTCCACCCGCTTTGCCCGCCATAAGGACGAACTGGAATGGCTGTTCATGGAACTGTACCACAACCGGGAAGGGCTGGAGGTTCTGGAGCGGGAGATGGCAGAAGCCTACAACGCCCGCAGTGCCGAGCTGAAAGCACTGGACAAGGCACGCTCTGCCGACCCGGAGTGGTACAAGCGGGGCAATATGTTCGGCATGACCATGTACACCGACCTCTTTGCCGGAAATCTGAAAGAACTGGCAAAGAAGCTGCCCTACCTCAAGGAGCAGAAACTGACCTATCTGCACCTGATGCCCCTGCTGCAGATGCCCCACCCCCACAACGATGGCGGCTATGCGGTGGAGGATTTCGACACCGTAGACCCGGCTCTTGGCACGAATAAAGACCTCGAAAATCTGACCCGTGAGCTGCGGAAAGCCGGCATCAGCCTGTGTCTGGATTTTGTCATGAACCACACCGCCAGCACCCACCGCTGGGCCATGGCGGCAAAGGCAGGCGACCCGTGGTTTCAGGCCTATTACCACCTCTACGAGGACCGCACCATCCCCGACCAGTACGAACAGACCGTGCCGCAGGTGTTCCCCAACACCGCCCCCGGCAACTTTACATGGTGCGAGGAGATGCACAAGTGGGTGCTGACCACCTTCCACGACTATCAGTGGGACCTGAACTACGCAAACCCGGCAGTGTTCGTGGACATGACCAAGAGCATCCTGCATCTGGCAAATCTCGGTGTGGAAGTGTTCCGCATTGACGCGGTGCCCTACATCTGGAAGCAGCTGGGCACCACCTGCCGCAATCTGCCCCAGGTGCACACCATCGTGCGGATGCTCCGCATGGTGCTGGAATGCGTCTGCCCGGCGGTCATCCTCAAGGGCGAGGTAGTCATGGCTCCCAGAGAGCTGGCGGCCTATTTTGGTACCCCGGAAAAACCGGAATGCCACATGCTCTACAACGTGTCCACCATGGTCAACCTGTGGGGCGCCCTTGCCAGCCGGGACACCCGGCTGCTGAAGGCGCAGCTGGATGCCCTTCATGCTCTGCCGAAGAACTGCTGGTTCGTGAACTATCTGCGCTGCCACGATGACATCGGCTGGGGTCTGGATGAAGCCGTGGAAAACCGGCTTGGCATCGACCCGCAGAAGCACAAGGAATATCTGTACCACTTCTATGAGGGCAATTTCCCCGGCAGCTGGGCAAAAGGCGAGCTGTACAACTACGACCCTGCCACCGGCGATGCCCGGAGCTGCGGCACCACCGCCAGCCTGTGCGGCGTGGAGCAGGCACTGGAAAAAGACGACAAAACCGCACTGGACTACGCCGTGAAGCGCGATCTGCTGCTGCATACTGCCATGGCTTTCTTGCAGGGCTTCCCCATGCTGAATTGCGGCGATGAGATCGCCCAGCTCAATGGCTGGGACTACAAATCCGACCCCGACCGTGTGGAGGACAGCCGCAATCTGCACCGCAGCCGCTTCAACTGGGAAAACGCCAAGCAGCGCACCCCAAAAGGCACGCTGCAAAACCAGCTGTGGCAGGGCATGGAGCAGCTGCGCAAAATGCGCGCAGACCCCTGCTTTGCCCCGGACGCGTGGGTAACAACTTGGGACAGCCACAACCCCGGCGTGCTGGCGCTGGTACGCAAGCGCGGCGAGGAAACGCTGGTGGGACTGTTCAACTTTACCGAGTACCCGGCAGGAGCAAGTCTGGATGCTCTGGGCGGCGAGTATCACACCCCGGAGGGCGCTTCTGTCTGGCTGGCGGATGTGGAGCTAAAGCCGTATCAGGCGCTGCTGGTGCGCCGCTGAAAGGAGCTGCCATGGATATTGTAACGATTGGCGAAGTTTTGATCGACCTGACCCAGACCGGCAAGGATGAAAAAGGCATTCCGCAGTTTGCCGCAAACCCCGGCGGTGCTCCGGCAAATCTGGCGGTGGCAGCCGCCCGGCTGGGGGCAAAAACTGCCTTTATCGGCAAGGTAGGTGCAGATGCCTTTGGCCGCTACCTGAAAGAGGTTCTGGCAGAAAATAAGGTGGATGTTTCCGGCATGGCGGTGGATGCAGACCACCCCACCACCATGGCTGTCGTGTCAGTGGATGCCGCCGGCGAGCGGGATTTCAGCTTCTACCGCAGCGCCAACGCTGACGTGATGCTGTGCAAGGAGGACATTTCGGAGGGCGCTCTGAAAGCCGCCAAAATCGTGCACTTTGGCTCGGTAAGCCTCACCGCTGACCCCTCCCGCACCGCTACGCTGGATGCTGTTGCCCGCGCCAAAAAGATGGGTGCTACCATCACCTACGACCCAAACTACCGTGCCAACCTCTGGAAGAGCAAAGAGGACGCCATTGCTCAGATGAAAGCACCCCTGCCGCTGGTGGATATCCTGAAAGTGTCCGATGAGGAGCTGCCTCTGCTCACCGGAACCACTGACTGCGAAAGCGGCACGGCACAACTGGCACAGAAGGGGATCAAGCTGATTTTTGTCACCTTGGGGGCAAATGGCGTATTCTACCGCTTTGGGGACAAGACCGGCCATGTGGCTGGCGTTCCCTGCAAGGTGGGCGACACCAACGGCGCAGGGGATACCTTCTTTGGGGCGGCTTTGTCCAAGCTCTGCAAGGAGGAGCTGAACGCACTGACGGTGGACAAGCTGGAAAACATTCTGGCCTTTGCCAACAAAGCGGCCAGCATCACCACCAGCCGCCATGGTGCAATTCCGGCGATGCCAACATTAGACGAAGTTAAGATATAATAAAAACCGACCACGAACCTGTATTTCAGTACAGGCCAGTGGTCGGTGTGTTATAAATATGTGTTAATCTTCCAGTCTGCCGTGGTCGCAGCCGAGTGAGAGGTAATGTTCAAGCTCCCCACCCAGCACAAGCTGGGCGTACTCCAACAGCTTATTGTAGAGTAGCCAGTCCAGTTCTGCCCGTTGTGCCGGGGTGTTGCCGTACTCGTCCTCCACGGCGATGCAGTCGATGGCAAGGGTAGTGCCATCGGTGAGCCGGGCTTCCACCCGGTCAGTGTCCATGTTGTAGCGGCAGGAAAGCAAGTTCATCATAGTAGTATCCTCCTAGACTTGATTTTGGTGTACGGCCACTCAAACCAATGCCGTCAAGCCGGTAGGGGATAGGGCGATTTTGTTTGCCGGAGAGTAAGTGCACGGATTTTGCACGGTTTCAAAACGTGCAGAGGGTGCTTTTCGTTGCAAAATCCGACAAGGAGTGCAGAAATTGCCGGTAAAAAATTACGTTGTTCTGATTAAAAATAGAGATAACTCGAAACTTCCAGAAATTGAGACGAACCGGCGGCTTGCTCTCTTAATCAGTGGGCCCAGGGTTCGAGTCCCTGGAGGTGTACCACAACAAAAAATCCGAACCGCTTCCCGCTGGGAGAAGGGTTCGGATTTTTCGTTTTCTTCGGAAATGACAATTCCGGCTCCTTCCCGACGGCTGTGTGTCCAAAACCTTATCAGAAGAATCGTGTAACGAAAGTCACAACTGTAAAGGTGCCGTAAGGCGGAAAGGACACAAACATGAAGTACGATGCAAGAGCCTGCAAATTCAACATGGACACCGGGTGCGTGGAGTTGATTCTCCGGGATGGGAGAAAGATTTCCATCGACTGCACCGGGGTGGAGGATGCGTTGGATGTGACCATGGCACAGAGGTCGGAGTTAGACTACCTTATCTACAATGACCCTCTGAGCTATGCGGATTTGATTCTGAACGGCGACCCGGAGGAATATTTGAAGAATGTGGCCGGGAGCCATGGGTTAGAGGATTAAGGGAAATGCCGTTCCAGTTGCTTTTGGAACGGCATTTCTTATTTTTTGCTATCCGGCATCTTTTGTCCCCGCAGCTCCTGCCGGATGGCACGGAACTGCTCCGGCACATCCGCATCGGTCATTGCACCGGGTGCATCCACTGTCCCGGCAGCTTTGGCGGTCTCATAGAACCAGCACTTATACTCCACAGTCTCCAGCGTGTGCTGTAACTGCTGGATCTGCTGGGTGAGCACCTCGCGCTGATGCCGGAACATCTCCAGCCGGGTGTCGATGGTGTCATCCCCCTGCATGGCAAGCTCGATATACTGCCGGATGTCTTTGATGGGCATTCCGGCTTTTTTCATGCAGCGGATGACCTGCAGCCACTCGAAGTCGCTTTCCCGGAACATCCGGATGCCGCCGGAGGAGCGTTCCATAAAGGGCAGCAGACCCTCTTTGTCGTAGTAGCGCAGGGTGGAGGCAGGTACGCCCAGCTTTTGTGCCATTTCGCCTACGGTATAGATCATCTGAAAACCTCCGATTTTTTCAAAAAAACTCTTGACTTAAAGTGTACTTTAAGTTGTATGATAAGACCAACCTTCAACTACATCATAATGCGGATACGCTCCGCTGTCAAGGAGGTTCCTATGAGCAAGAAGGTATTGATTTTGTCCGGCAGCCCCCGGAAGGGTGGCAACTCTGATATTCTGTGCGATGAATTTCTGCGTGGGGCACAGGATGCCGGGCACAAAGCAGAAAAGATCCGGGTGGCCGAGAAAAAGGTGGCTCCCTGCTCCGGCTGTTACTACTGCAGCACCCATAACGGTGCCTGCGTTCACAGGGACGATATGGCAGACATCCTGCAAAAGATGATCGATGCCGATGTCATCGTGCTGGCAAGCCCGGTGTACTTCTACTCCATCAGTGCCCAGTTGAAAGCAGTCATCGACCGCACCGTAGCACGGTGGGAGGAGGTCAAAGACAAGGAGTTCTACTACATCACCACCATGGCGGATGAGGAAAAAACCTCTGCGGACACTACGCTGGCCTGCTTCCGGGGCTATGCCGACTGCGTGGAGGGTGCCGTGGAAAAGGGCGTCCTTGCAGCAGGCGGTGTCTATGAGCCGGGTGCGGTGCGAAACACCTCTGCCATGGCACAGGCTTACGAGATGGGAAGGAACATATCATGGCAGTAAAACAGACGGCAGGGCGGGATTCTCTGGGCGAATTTGCGCCGAAGTTTGCAGAACTCAACGATGATGTGTTGTTCGGGCAGGTGTGGAGCCGGGAGGACAAGCTCTCCCTCCGAGATCGCAGCCTTGTGACGGTGGTAGCGCTGATGGCACAGGGGCTGACGGACTCCTCGTTCCGGTATCACCTGACGGCAGCGAAAAACAACGGTATCACCCGGACCGAGATCGCAGAGATCCTGACCCATGCGGCATTTTATGCAGGCTGGCCCAAGGCGTGGGCGGCTTTCCGCATGGCAAAGGAGGTCTGGGCAGAGGACGCTGCGGAGGATGCCAAGGCACAGCACCAGAGCGAGATGGTGTTCCCCATCGGTACGCCCAACGATGGCTTTGCACAATATTTCAGCGGAAAAAGCTATCTGGCACCCTTGTCCACCGCACAGGTAGGCATTTACAACGTCACCTTTGAGCCGGGCTGCCGGAACAACTGGCACATCCACCATGCCGCAAAGGGCGGCGGGCAGATCCTTGTCTGCGTGGCAGGCCGGGGATACTATCAGGAATGGGGCAAAGCTCCGCAGGAGCTGCATCCGGGCGATGTGGTGAACATCCCCCCGGAGGTCAAGCACTGGCACGGTGCCGCACCCGATTGCTGGTTCTCCCATCTGGCAGTGGAAGTGCCCGGCGAAGGTGCCGCTAACGAGTGGTGCGAGCCGGTGACGGAGGAAACCTACGCACGGCTTTCCTGATAATGAGCAAAGCCTGAAAAGGCTCACGCAGACATTACAGAGCGTTCCTCAAAAAGAGCGCTCTGTTTTTTTATTCTTCCTCTTGACTTGGAGTAAACTCCAAGTGCTATACTGGGCGCAGAAAAGGAGGTTGACCATGACCATCAAGGAAGTATCAGAAAAATACAATGTTTCACAGGATACGCTCCGTTATTATGAGCGGATGAAGATGATCCCCAAAGTCCATCGCACCTCCGGCGGCATCCGGGATTACCGGGCAGAGGATCTGCACTGGGTAGAACTGGCCCTGTGTATGCGCAGCGCCGGGCTGCCCATCGAGGTGATGATCGAATATCTCCGGCTGTTTCAGGAGGGGGATGCCACCATTCCGGCACGGCTGGAACTGCTCAACGAGCAGATGGAAGCACTCCGGGCGCAGAAAGCCCAGTTGGAGGACACCATGAACCGCCTCGCCTACAAGATCGAACGCTATGAGGATGCCCTTCGTACCGGGAAACTGGTCTGGGGCACCGAAGAGGAACACTGAAAGAAAGGATCGTGCCATGGCAAAACTGATCGCATTTTATTCCCGCGCAGACGAAAACTATTTTGACGGTGCCTACCGCTTTATCCCGGTGGGAAACACCGAACGGGCGGCAAAGATGCTGGCGGAGCTTACCGGAGCAGACCTGTTCAAGATTGAGCAGAAAACGCCCTATGCCGCCGGGTATCAGCAGTGCATTGCGGAAGCAAAGCGTGACCTGCAAGCCAACGCCCGCCCGGAGCTGGTGAACCTGCCGGAAGATCTGGACGGTTACGACGAGATCTATCTGGGCTACCCCAACTACTGGGGTACCATGCCCATGGCGGTGTACACCTTTCTGGAGCGCTACGATTTTACCGGCAAAGTGATCCATCCCTTCTGTACCCACGAGGGCAGCGGGCTTTCCCATACCGAAAAAGATATTGCCGCCGCTGCCAAAGGCTCCACGGTAAAACCGGGACTTGCCATCCACGGCAGCGAGGTGGACAGTGCCATGAAAATGCTGAAGGAGTGGGTCTGAGATGGAATACGAAAAAGGATACGTTTACAAATTGATGGACAAGGGCGGTCCCACCGACACCCGGAAGGAATATTTCAACGAGGCCGGGGCTGAGATGATGCGTGCCCGTACCCTGTGTGCCAAGGCAAACGCAGCTCTGCCGGATGACCCTGCTGCTGTGAAGCATCTGGAAGAATTGTTCGGGCGCAAACTGGATGACGTCCGCATTCTGACCCCTTTCATCTGCGATTTTGGCAACCGGGTCAAGTTTGGAAAAGGAGTGTTCCTCAACCACTCGGCGATCCTGTCTGCCTCCGGCGGCATTGAGTTTGAGGACGGCGTGATGGTCGCTCCCGGTGTCCGCATCGCCACCATCAACCACGACCTGAACAACCGCCATACAATCTACACCTACGGTAAGGTGACCATCAAGAAGAACGCATGGCTGGGCATGAATGTCACCGTTTGTCCCGGCGTGACCATTGGCCGGTACGCCGTAGTGGGTGCCGGTGCAGTGGTGACAAAGGATGTACCGGACTACGCTGTTGTGGCAGGGGTTCCGGCAAAGGTCATTCGGATGCAAGACCCCAGCCAGCAACAGGAATGATCCGATCTTCTGATGCTAAAAGGCAGCACAGCCAAGGAGAAAAAGAACTGGTAAGTGCGGCGTGAGGTACACCCGACTGCGGTGAAATAAAAATGACAGGGGCCGGTTTGCTGCGGCTCCTGTCGTTTTTTATCCCCTTAGCATGGCCAGAAATTTCTCGGCGGCTTTGGTCAATACGGCGTTCTTTTTCCAGACCAGAGCATAGCGGGTCTCCAGCGGCGGGTCGAGGGGGAGAAAGCGCATCCCCGGCTCCAGCTCCGGGCCCAGCAGGTCTCGGGTGATGAGCAGGTTGCCCAGTCCGCTTTGCACAAGGGCGGCGGGGCTGCCGTAGATCACATTGTAGGTGGCGGCGATTTCCAGCTTTTCCGGGCGGGTGCGCGCCCACTCGGCAATGGCTTTCTGCAAGCCGGCACGGCGGTGCAGGATGAGGGGCAGGCGCAGAATGTCCTCCCGGTGGATGCTGCACTTATCCGCCAAGGGAGAATCCGCCCGCATCAGCAGCCCCCAATACGAATGCTCCGGCAAAAGCACGGAGTCATAGCGGGAAGCATCCACAGGTGCCAGCAGGGTGGTAAAATCCAGCGTGCCGTGTTCCAGACGCTCGGTCACATCGGTGGCATCGCTGCTGTAAAACTGAAAGCGGATGCCGGGATACCGCTGCCGCAGGGCTGCGGCGGCGTGCAGAAGGCTGGGCTGAGGGTTGCCGCCGATGCTGATACTGCCCGAAAGCTGCTGCTCTGCGGCGGTGATCTCCTGCTGGGTCCTGCCCACCAGCTCCAGAATTTCTTCCGCCCGCTTCCGCAGCAGAACGCCTTCTTCGGTGAGGGTGATGTGCCGTTTGCCCCGGATGAGCAGCTGCTTGCCTAGCTCCTGTTCCAGCTCCATCAGCTGCTTGGAAAGGGAGGGCTGGGCAATGTGCAGTGTTTCTGCTGCACGGGTGATGTTTCCTTCCTGCGCCACGGCCAGAAAGTAACGCAATACACGGATCTCCATTCTTTTCTCCTTTCCCGTTTTCCTCAGTATAGCATCCAAAACCATTCCTGTAAACTATGATAAAGCATAGTTTATAAGTATTTGAAGTTTTGCGCAGGAGGCTTTATACTTCCTGTGCAAGGGAGGTATCAACTTTGAAACAGGCAGTTCAAAAACAAAAACTGGATATGCTCAGCGGTTCGCTCTGGAATAAGATCCCGCAGTTTGCTTTGCCGGTGGCAGCAACGGCGATTCTGGAGCAGCTGTTCAACGCTTCCGATATCGCGGTGGTGGGCAACTTCAGCGGTGCCGCCAGCACCATCGCCGTGGCGGCGGTGGGAGCCAACAGCTTCGTCATTAGTCTGGTGGTCAACTTCTTCATCGGCATTGCGCTGGGGGCCAACGTGGTCATCGCCAACGCCATCGGACGAGAGGATACGGATGCTGTACACCGGGCGGTGCATACCGCCGTGGTGGTGGCCGTGCTGGGCGGTGTGCTGGTAACGGTGCTGGGGGAGTTGGCGGCAGGGCCGGTGCTCCGTGCCCTGAATGTCCCGGCGGAGGTGCTGCCCTACGCCCTGCTGTACCTCCGCATCTACCTGCTGGGGGTGCCGGTGATTTTGCTCTATAACTTCGAGGCCGCCATCTTCCGCAGCGTGGGCGACACCCGTGTGCCCTTGCAGACGCTGGCCTTTTCCGGGGTGCTGAATGTGCTGCTGAACCTGTTCTTTGTCATCGTGCTGCACATGACAGTGAACGGCGTAGCCACCGCCACGGTGCTCTCCAACGCCATCAGCTCGGTGCTGCTGTTTGTCCGGCTGCGCCGGAGCGACAAGGCCATCCATCTGGAATGGACAGCGCTGCGCATCGACCGCCGCAGCCTGCAAAAGATTTTGCAGATCGGCATCCCCGCAGGCATCCAGAGCGCCGTGTTCTCCATCTCCAACATCGTCATCCAGTCGGCTATCAACAGCCTCGGCACGGTGGTCATGGCGGCATCCAGTGCGGCCTTTAATATTGAGGTGGTGGCTTACGATGTGCTCAACTCCTTCAGTCAGGCGTGCACCACCTTTGTGGGGCAGAACTACGGTGCCGGAAAGCTGGATCGCTGCCGCAAAACGCTGGTGCTGTGTCTGGTAGAAGATGCCCTTGCGTCCGGCATCGCCATCCTGCTGGTGCTGGGCTCCGGCCACTTTCTGCTGTCCCTCTTCAACCGGGACCCGGAGGTCATCGCCTTGGGCTACACCCGCCTGATGACGGTGTTCACCGCTTACTTTTTCAGTATGCTGTATGAGGTCATGTCCGGCTATCTCCGGGGCTTTGGCATCTCGCTGGTGCCCGCCCTGCTGACCATGCTGGGGGTCTGCGGAGTACGCATTCTGTGGATCGCCACGGCGTTCCCCCGGAGCCGAACCTTCCAGACCATTTTGCTGGCCTACCCGCTGAGCCTTGCCGCTACCGCCGTGCTGATCTTGCTGGCGCTGCTTATCTATCATCCATCCCGCAGAACGAAAGGAGAAGCTGTATGATCCCTACCATCACTTTGAACAACGGTGTAAAAATGCCTGCCATCGGTTACGGTGTGTTCCGCATGAAGGACCCGGCAGAGTGCGAAGAAGCCGTGGTGCAGGCGATCCGGAGCGGCTACCGGCTTATTGACACCGCTGCCGCTTACGAAAACGAAGAAGCGGTTGGCCGTGCCATCCGTCGTTGCGGCGTGCCCCGGGAGGAGCTGTTCGTCACCACCAAGCTGTGGATCACCGATACCAGCTATGAGGGCGCAAAGCGTGGTTTTGCCCGCTCTATGGAGCGGCTGGGGCTGGACTCTGTAGACCTGTACCTCATCCACCAGCCCTACAACGACTACTACGGTGCATGGCGTGCATTAGAAGAGCTGTACGCTGCCGGGAAAGCCCGTGCCATCGGGGTGGACAACTTCACCCCGGACAAGCTGGCAGACTTTGTGTTCTGGCACAAGGTGAAGCCTGCCGTCAACCTGATCGAGTGCAACGCCTTTTTCCAGCGGGAGGAGGACCGCCGCTACATGGAAAGCCAGAACATCCAGATGCAGGCATGGTCGCCGCTGGCTGCCGGGCAGGGGCGGCTGTTTGAGAACGAGACCCTCCGCACCCTTGCCGCCGCCCACAACAAGACCGTGGCGCAGGTGGTGCTGCGGTGGCTGGTGCAGCGGAACATCGTGCCGCTGGTCAAATCGGCAAACCCGGAGCGGATGCGGGAGAATCTGGAAATCTTTGATTTTGCCCTGACCGATGCCGAGATGCAGCAGATCACCGCACTGGACACCGGGCACACCGCCTTTACGCCCCGCACGACCGGGCCGGCAGTGGATGCCTTTTTGAAGGCTGCGCTGGATTATAAGGTATGAGAGCATAACCTTGTACAAAACAAAAACAGGGTGCGCCCCTGAATAGGACGCACCCTGCCATCGCAATTCACGATTTGATTCGTTGGCAACAACCGTGAATTGCATATCGCAAACAGGTCGTTGAGAATTGCGCTGCTTGTAAAACTTGCGATTAAATCCACATACGATAGCGATATGTACAACAGGGAGTTCCCCGGCGGGAACTTCCTGTTTTTCGTTGGTTGCATAATGAGCCTGTTCCGCCTGTCATAAGGCAAGCTCGCGTTTGCGCAGCGCAGCGGAGCAATGAAAGCCCCAGTGGGGCTTTTAAGCGACCGAACGGTCTTGCGTTAGCAAGATGGAGGGGCCTCGCCCCGACAAGTGACCTCTGGCCTTCCTCGCTGTTCCAGCGGGCAAGGATAGCCGGATAGAACGCCCGTGCCAGACGGTCAATGACTTCATCGGGGTAAGTGGAAATGTTTGTGGACTTTTTCTTTTTGTTCAAACGCACGCTCCTTTGACTGTCCCACCGTGGCAAAGTCGGGCGAGAGAATCAAAGTTCCAATTTCTTATCAGGCGCAAGGGCGCGGAAGTTTTCCACCCTGCACTTGCGGCTGGTGGCTCGTTGATGGCTTACAAGTGCCTGTCGTTATGCTGTTTTAGAGGATTCAACGCTGGATTCTGCAAGAACTTCGTCCAGCGTTTTTAAAAATTCAAGATGAGGTTTCAGGGCAAAGCGAAGAACTTTGACCTGTTCCGGATGCGTAAGAAGTTTCGGATTCAGGTCGAACGTAACTTCCCAACTCTTTCGCATGAGAGACTCAGCATTGTGGAGCCGGTAGTACAGTTCGAGAAACTTTTGGGGAACATCATAGGTTTCATCAATGGTATTGCTGGCGGCTTTCGCTGCCTGTTTTACCGTTACTTTGTTGGGCTTGACTTTCTTCGGCTTCGGCACATAATTCTTGATTTCTTCAAAAATTTCAGCCTGTTCTTCGGGCTTGGCCTTGCCGAGATTTTCGAGAAGATAATCGGGAATGTGCAGTTCCTCACGGAAGAACCGATCACGGAAACCGGGAGACAGTTCATCCGCAACGTCAACGCCGTGGGCATAGTATTCTGCACGGCGGACTGAACTTGCACTGCTGTGATTTTCCTGTGCAATGCGCTCACAGGTTTTCATAGTCTTCTGGTTGTGTTCAGATTGAACACCGCCAGATTTCTTTGCAGTATGCTGATTGCCGCGAAATGCTTCGGTGCACTTTTCAGAGGAATACTGCTTGCCCATCAGAAACTTCTTTTGCTCCGGGGTTAAATTGCGCCGTCCCAGCTGATTCTTGCAGATCCATGCGAGGACTTCTTCTCTGCTTTCAAACGGGAGTGGCATCGTGGAGAAGGAGATTTCGGGATGCTCCTGAACGATTTCATAACGATTGTGGCCGTCAACGAGGGTGTTATTCCAGACAATCAAAGGAGAGATCAGCTTGCCCTCTTTCAGGATATTTTCTTCAAGCTGCTTAAATTCATCATCGGTCAGAGGGGGAATCTGGGACTGAAACTCCGGGTCGATTTTCAGATTGATCATACGCACACTCCTTTATCTCTCCTGCTGCGCCGGTTCTTCCTCCCGGAAA
>CAKTFS010000036.1 GCA_934561115.1 uncultured Faecalibacterium sp.
CCGGTGGGCTTATAGGGGGTCAGCCGGACACCGGCGTGCTCGAACATGAACCGCGCCGCAATGCTGGAATCGCTGTCGTGGTACTTGTCGCCGTAGTACACCACCTCGGCAATGCCGGACTGGATGATGGCCTTGGTGCACTCGTTGCAGGGGAACAGGGTCACATACACCCGGGCACCCTTCAGGTTGTTGTGGGCACTGTTGAGGATGGCGTTCAGCTCGGCATGGCAGACATACATATATTTGGTCTGCAGGGGTGCACCCTCCCGCTCCCAGGGCATCTCATCATCGCTGCAGCCCATGGGCATCCCGTTGTAGCCCAAGGAAAGGATCTTGTTTTCCGGGCTTACGATGCACGCACCCACCTGACTGTTGGGGTCCTTGGAGCGCATGGCGGTAAGCAGCGCAATGCCCATAAAATATTCGTCCCAGTTGATATAATCCTCGCGTTTCATCGCGTAAAACCTCCTACCCCTTTATGCGGGTCTGCGGCTTGACAAACCCAGAAAAATAGACTATACTACGAATAGAAAGAGCGCTGCCCGGCAAAACGGCTCCGCTCCTCATGGATCAAATGACCAAAAGATCAAGTGACCGTGGCTTGGGGAAGCGCTGGCGGTCACTTTTTCTTTTTGTCGTTGTCATGGTGTTTTTCTCTCTGCTCGAGTTTCCATGTGATTTCAAAGGTCACATGTACGATGGTGACGATAAGCGTCAGAAGCATCAGAATCTCGGAGATCGACATCCAACATCCCTCCTTCCGCCGAAAGCATCAGGAGAGATCACTTCAAAAAGCTGCCCTCCTGACACCTGCTTCACTCTGGGGTGAATTTGCAGAACCAGTGAGGACACAGAGCCGCCTTGCGTTTTGGGTCAACGCCCTTACCGCCGAAGCGGCACTTACAGCATACCACAAAACCCGCATATTTGCAACGAAAACTCCCGGTTTCGCGTCTGTACGCGCTGCCGGGAGTTCTGCTTTTTCTGCAAACCTGTTCCGCACGCAATGTCAACTTGCACAAAACAGTGCCCGGAAGTTTGGCAGGCCTTTTTGCTAAATTTTGAAACGATATATTTAAAAATCGTTTCGGATGTGGTATTATCTTTGTAAAATATGCCACAAAAACGGAGAGAACGCTCCGTGCGGCGGAAATGAGGGAAAAACCGATATGAAATACGCAAGCAACAACATCCGCAATATTCTGATTGCCGGCCATGCCGGCAGCGGCAAGACCACGCTGACCGAAGCACTGGTCTATTTTTCGGGCGCTGCCGAGCGTATGGGCCGGGTTGAGGACGGCACCACGATTTCGGACTTTGATCCCGAGGAAGCAAAGCGCAAGGCCAGCCTGTCGGCTTCCGTTGTGCCGGTGGAGTACGAGGGCATCAAGTACAACCTGATCGATGCACCGGGTCTGTTCGACTTTGAAGCAGGCGAGTACGAGGGCATCCGCGCCGCCGAGAGCGTGCTGGTGTGCGTGTCCGGCCGCAGCGGCGTTACTGTGGGCGCGGAAAAGGCGTTCCAGCTGGCCCGCAAGAACGGCAAGGCCACCATGGTGTTCGTCTCTAAGTGCGATCTGGAAAACGCCAACTACTTCAAGATCCTTGAGGATATGAAGATCCGCTTCGGCTCCACTGTCTGCCCCTGTGTCGTGCCCGCAAAGCTGGATGACGGCACCCCCGTGTACATCAACCTGTTCAGTCAGAAGGCCTTCAAGTACGAGGGCGGCAAGCAGATCCAGGTGGACCTGCCGGACATCGGCCACCGCTTCCAGGGCCTGATCGAGGCTATGAGCGAGGCGATTGCGGAAACCGACGATGAACTGATGGAAAAGTTCTTCGGCGGCGAGCCCTTTACCACCGAGGAGATCGTAGAGGGCATGCGCAAGGGCGTTAAGGACGGCCTGATCACCCCCGTGTTCTGCGGCAGTGCCGTGAATATGCAGGCACTGGATATGCTGCTGTTCAACATGCACAAGCTGCTGCCCAGCCCGGAGCACGAGACTAGCACGCTGGCCGAGGATGCCAACGGCGAGCCGGTGGAGCTGCACTGCACCGAGGACGAGCCCACAGCCGCCTACGTCTTTAAGACCGTGGCCGACCCGTTTGTGGGCAAGCTGAGCTATCTGCGCGTTATCAGCGGCAAGGTGACCGCAGGCGAGCCGCTGACCAACGCCCGCACCGGCGAGGTGGAAAAGATCACCAAGCCCCTGACCATCCTTGGCAAGAAGCAGATCGAAAACGACGGCATCGGTGCCGGCGATATCGGTGCTGTGGCAAAGCTGGTGAGCGCAAAGACCGGCGATACCCTGTGCGATGCAGACCGCGTGGTCAAGCTGCCCGCGCCCGTGTTCCCCAAGCCCAGCCTGTTCATGGCTGTTACCGTGGCCAAGAAGGGCGACGAGGGCAAGATCTCCAGCGCACTGGCACGCCTGATGGAAGAGGACCCCACCCTGTGCTACATCAACAACGCCGAGACCCATCAGCAGGTCATCGGCGGCTTGGGCGAGCAGCATCTGGACGTGGTCAAGGCCAAGCTGAAGAACAAGTTCGGCGTGGAGATCGGTCTGGAAGCTCCCCGCATCGCCTACCGCGAGTCCATCCGCAAGGCCTGCCAGAAGCAGGGACGCCATAAGAAGCAGACCGGCGGCCACGGCCAGTTCGGTGATGTTATCATCAACTTCGAGCCCTGCGACAGCGAGCAGGTAGTGTTTGAGGAGAAGGTGTTCGGCGGCAGCGTGCCCAAGAACTTCTTCCCCGCTGTGGAAAAGGGCGTGCGTCTGGCTGCCGAAAAGGGCGTGCTGGCCGGTTACCCCGTGGTCGGCCTGAAGGCCACCCTGCTGGACGGCAGCTACCACCCGGTGGACAGCTCTGAAATGGCCTTTATCATGGCTGCAAAGCTGGCCTACAAGGCCGCTATGCCGGAGGCCGGCCCCGTCATTCTGGAGCCCATCCACACCCTGAAGGCTCATGTGCCGAACGACAACACCGGCGACATCATGGGCGATGTGACCAAGCGCCGCGGCCGTGTGCTGGGCATGGAGCCGGACGAGGACGGTCTGCAGACCATCATCGCCGAGGTGCCGCTGGCAGAGCTTGCAAACTTTACCACCTTTATCCGTCAGACCACGCAGGGTCGCGGCTGGTTCACCTCCGAGTTCGCCCGCTACGAGACCCTGCCCGAGATGCTGGTGCCTGCCGTTGTGGAGCAGGCCAAGAAGCTGGGCAATCTGGACGAGGCCGCAGACGACTGAGCCCGGAACCCCTGATTTGACATTTCCCCGAGCCCCCGCCGACACTTTTTCCCTCTGTCGGCGGGGGCTTTTTTGCGTTTGCAGCGTGTTTTTTGACAAAACTGCCAAAAAAACAGACTAAAATTCGTCAACTGCACTTTTTTACCAGATTTTTCAAGAAAACGTTTACACTATGCCGGAAATGGTGGTATTATATAAAGGTATATGATGGTGTAGGATGCGCCTGCGCTCGGGAGGGTATAGATAAGATGAAGAACCAGATCTCGCGCCGCAGCTTTCTGGCGGCGGCTGCGGTCTCGGCAGCGGCACTGGCAGTGTCCGGCTGCGATGCAAAAAAGAGCAAAAAAGAAGTGACCGACATCACGGTGTGGAACTACTACAACGGCGACCAGCTGGAAAGCTTCAACCGCCTTGTAAGCACCTTTAACGAGACCATCGGCAAGGAAAAAGGCATCCGGGTGTCCGGCTCCAGTCAGGGTACGGTGAACGATCTGGAAGCCAACGTGATGGACGCGGCGGAAGGCAAGGTGGGCTCTGCGGAGATGCCCACCATTTTTGCGGCCTACGCAGATACCGCGTATAAGCTGGACCAGATGGGCATGGTGGTGGATTTAAAGGACTACCTGACCGAGGACGAAAAGGCCGCCTTTGTGCCCGGCTATATCACCGAGGGCGATTTTGACGGCAGCGGCAGCATAAAAATTTTTCCGGTGGCAAAATCCACCGAGCTGATGTTCTTTAACGATACCGACTGGCAGCGGTTCGCAAAGGACAACTTTGTGCGTTACGGCGCCCTTTCTACCATGGAGGGCGTGACGGCGGTGGCAGAGCAGTACTACAACTGGTCCGGCGGCAAGGCGCTGTTTGGCCGGGACGCGCTGGCAAACTATATGATTGTGGGCGCAAAGCAGCTGGGCTGCGAAATTTTTGAAGTGCACAACGGCAAAATGACCCTGCACTTTGACCATGATGTGGTGCGCAAGCTGTGGGATAACTACTATGTGCCCTTTGTCAAGGGGTATTTTGTTGCAAATGGCCGCTTCCGCAGTGACGACGTGAAAACCGGCGCACTGCTGGGCTGTGTAGGCTCCTGTGCCAGTGCCACCTTCTTCCCGAAGCAGGTGATGCCCGGGGATAACCAGATCCACGATATCGAGATGAAGGTTCTGCCTGCGCCCCGGTTTGCCGGGGGCGAAAAGGTAGTGGTGCAGCAGGGTGCCGGCATGGTGGTCACCACCGGCACCGAGGCCGAGATCAACGGCGCAGTTACCTTTTTAAAGTGGTTCACCGAGCCGCAGAATAATATTGAATTCTCGGTGGAGTCGGGCTATATGCCGGTGACCATCGCCGCCAACGACATGGACGCCATCCGCGCAAGCGGGCTGGAGCTGACCGATAATATGGAGCAGGTCCTTTCCAGCGCCGTGGAAACGGTACGCAAAAACGAGCTGTACACCCCCACGGCCTTTGCAGGCGGCAATGCAGCCCGCAAGGTGCTGGAATACGGCATGGGCGATCAGGCCAGTGCCGACCGGGATACGGTGCTGGAACGCATCGCCGCAGGCCAGAGCGCCGAAGCCGCCATGGCGGAGTTTTTGACCGACGACTATTTTGAGGCGTGGTATCAGGCCACTCTTGCACAGCTGCAGCAGTACGAGGGCTGAGCGCCCGCAAAAAACACGGAAAGGAGGCAGGGACGATGTTTGACGCATGGAAAGAGCGCCAGCGGCTGCGCTTGGAAAACAGACCGGAAAGAACGGTGTTCCACAATATTTTTGCTACCATGATGCTGGTGCTGGTGGTGGAACTGCTGATGGCGACCGTCAGCATCCTTGCCGTCAACGTGACCGGAAAGCTGGACGAAAACGCCAAGGACCTGCTTACCATGCGGGTGCGCAACCGCGCCAGCTATGTGCAGGAGATCTTGCGGAACGCGGAGGATCTTGGGCAGCTGAGCGAGCAGATCAACACCACCACCCAGCAGATGCTGCAAAGCGGCGCGATCTCGCTGGATACGCTGGATAACAGCAGCGAGCAGAGCAATGCACTGCTGGTTGCCCTTGCCCCGCAGCTTTTGGATACCCTGCGGGCAAAGCAGGTGACCGGCATCTTCCTTATACTGAACACCCATGATCTGGATACCTGCGAGGTGGGCAAAAAAATGCCCGGCATCTACCTGCGGGATCAGGACCCGGACGCCCGCCCCTCGGAGCGCAACAGCGACCTTTTGCTGGAACGCGCCAGCGCCACGGTGGTAAAAGAGCTGGGCATCGGCACAGATAAGGGCTGGCAGCCCGCCTTCCCCTATCAGGGCAATACAAAGGGCGGCATCCTGCGCACGGTGTTTCAGACCGCGTATAAGAGTGGCGCCAGCCTTTCAGTGGAAAGTTATGGCCGCTGGACCACCACCTCCTACTGTCTGGCAGGGGACGACCGGAACGCCATTGCCTACTCGATGCCGCTGATCCTGCCGGACGGCACGGTATACGGCGTGGTGGGCGTGGAGCTGCTTACCGAGTATCTGCAGACCAAGCTGCCTTTCACCGAGCTGGACGAGGACAAGGCAGGCACCTATTTTATCGTGACCACCACCGATGATGCGCAGACGGAAAGCGTGCTCGACCTGCGCAAAACCGTGACCTCCGGCGAGGATCTGGTAACGGCAGATGCACCGCTGGGCGTTCTGAACTGCCGCAGCGATGGGGACGGCGGCAACTGGGCGGAGCTGAACGATAAACGCTATTATATGGTGCTGGAGCCGCTGCAGGTGTATAACCGCAACGCGCCCTTTGCTGCTGAGAAGTGGTATCTGGCGGGTGCCATGGAGCAGGCGGTGCTGCTGGCTTTTTCCGACCGGGTGCGCGAGGTGCTGCTGGCTACCTTACTGGTCACGCTGGTGCTGAGCGTTTTGGGCAGCCTGCTGATCTCGGCACGGCTGGCCAGCCCCATCAACCATTTGTACCGCGAAGTGATAGATGCGCAGGAGAAAAAGACCTTCCCGCAGCTGTCCCGCACGGCCATCCGGGAGGTGGACCGCTTTGCCGAGACCATTACCGAGCTGAACAAGGAGCTGGTGACCAACTCCACCAAGTTTTTGCGCATCATGGATATGGCCAGTGTGGAGATCGGCGGGTACGAGCTGCGTACCGACACCGGCAGTGTGTTCGTGACCGATAATTTCTTCTCCTTGCTGGGCATGCCCGATGTTCAGGGCGAACAGCTGAGCGTGCGCCGGTTCGAGGAGGTGCTCAAGGGCATCCGGGAAAATAATACCCGCGCCCACACCGCCGAGGGGGACGAGCTGCTGACCATTCAGCAGCCGGACAGGGTGCGGTACATCATGCTGCGCAGCACCATCGAGGGACACGCCAAGATCGGCCTTGCCGAGGACGTGACCGCCAATGTGCTGGAACGGAAGCGCATCGAGCACGAGCGAGATTACGATATCCTGACCGGGCTGTACAACCGGCAGGCCTTCAACCGGGTGTGCACGGAGCTGTTTGCCGCGCCGGAGCGCATGGGCGTGGCGGCGCTGCTGATGATGGATCTTGATAACCTCAAGCACATCAACGATACCTACGGCCACGACTGGGGCGACCAGTACATCCGCCGCACCGGCCAGTGCCTGCGGGAGAATACCCCCGCAGGGACGGTCTGCGCCCGCCTTTCCGGCGACGAGTTCCTTGTGCTCTTCCACGGCTACCGCAGCCGGGACGAGGTGCGGAAGAAGATCGACTACCTGAGCAAGGCCATGCAGATGAACGTGGCACTGCTGCCCAGCGGCAACGCTTTGCACATCAGCCTTTCCGGCGGCATTGCATGGTACCCGGACGATGGACAGGACTGGGAGACCTTAAAAAAATACGCCGACTTTGCCATGTATCAGGTCAAGCATTCGGACAAGGGCCGGGTGGAGGAGTTCGACATCGGGGTGTACAACCGCGAAGCCTACGCCGAGCGCACCCGCCGGGAGTTCCGGCAGCTGCTCAGCAATGCGCAGGTGTTCTACTGCTTCCAGCCCATCTTCTCGGCGCGCAGCGGCAAGGTGGTCGCCTACGAGGCGCTGATGCGCTCCGACCTGCCCACCCTGCGCTCCCCGGCCACCATCATGAAGCTGGCGCGGGAGCAGGGTGCCCTGTACGAGATCGAGCGCATCACCTTTACCAAGGCGCTGGAGACCTTCGACAGCCTGTGTCAGGCGGGCAGCGTGTCCGGGGAGGCCATGCTCTTTGTCAACTCCATTGCCAGCGCCTGCCTGTCGCATGTGGACGGCAAATATATAGACAGCCGTTGGCACGAGCTGTGCCGCCGCATGGTCGTCGAGATCACCGAGGAAGAGGCTATCGACTACGAAGCACTGGAGAGAAAGCGCAATGCACCGGGCTTTTCCGGGATGTTTGCACTGGACGATTACGGCAGCGGCTATTCCAACGAGAATACGCTGCTGCAGCTTGCGCCCCGGTTCATCAAGGTGGATATCGCCATCATCCGGGATATTGATTCCTCGCCGGACAAGCAGCAGATCCTGCAAAATGTGGTGGCCTACGCCCACCCCCGCAGCATGAAGATCGTTGCCGAGGGCGTGGAGACCGCCGCCGAGCTGCGCACGGTCATCGAGCTGGGCGCAGACCTTTTGCAGGGCTATTTTCTGGCACGTCCGGCCATTGTGCCGGGGGCGATCGCGCCGGAAGCAGCTGCCATCATCGGGGAATTACAGCGCCGGAAAAAAGACTGAAATACAAGCCCTCCCGGGCGCTGCGGCGCTGGGAGGGTTTTTGCAACGGAGGTAGACAGATATGGTACAGGTGGACCTGATCACCGGTTTTTTGGGCGCAGGCAAGACCACCTTCCTGCGCCGGTATGTGCGGTACCTTGTGCAGCAGGGGCATAAGGTGTGCATTCTGGAAAACGATTTCGGCGCAGTAAATGTGGACGCCATGCTGGTGCAGGAGGTGCTGGGCCCCGGCTGCGATGTGGAGACCATCAGCGGCGGCTGCGACTGCGACACCCACCAGCGCCGGATGCGCACCAAACTTATCGCCATGGCCATGCGCGGCTTTGACCGGGTGGTGGTGGAGCCCAGCGGCATCTTTGATGTGGACGAGTTTTTCGATATCCTGCGGGACGACCCGCTGGACCGGTGGTATCAGCTGGGCAGCGTCATCGCCATTGTGGACGCCCTGCTGCCGGAGACGCTTTCGCCGCAGGCAGAGTATCTGCTGGCTTCCGAGACCATGAACGCAGGCTGTGTGCTGCTGAGCCGCGCCCAGCTGGCAGCGCCCGCCCAGTGCGCCGCCGCTGCCGCCCACCTGGAGCGCGCACTGGAAGCCGCAAAAGCTTCCCGCCGCTTTGCGCCCGGGGAGATCCTTGCCAAGGACTGGGATGCTCTGACCGATGCCGACCTTGCTGCCCTTGCCGTCTGCGGCTACCGGCAGGCCAGCTGCGAAAAGCTGCATTTTGACCAGCACGCGGCTTTCAGCTCCCTTTGCTTTCTGGAGCTGCACCTCACCCCGGAGCAGCTGCAGGCTGCCGCACAGCGGCTGTTCAACGTACCGGAATGCGGGCGGGTACTGCGGGTCAAGGGCTTTGCGCCTGCCCCGGCGGGCGGCTGGCTGGAGCTGAACGCCACCGCCGCCGGCTGCACCCTTGCCCCCATCCCGCAGGGGCAGGAGGTAGTCATCGTCATCGGTGAGGCACTGGATAAAGCCGCCATTGAAGCAAACCTGAAAGGGTGAAAGGCAGTTTTCCCCCATAACAAAACACATTGTGGAAAAACAGGAGGGACCATCATGCAGGAAGTACGCGCAGCCGTTATTGGCACCGGCGTCATGGGGCGCAAGTATGCCCAGATGATCGCAGAAGGAAAGGCGGGCGCATTGCGCCTGACCGCCGTGGTCTGCCGCAGCGCCGGGGCGCAGCAGTGGGCAAAAGACACCCTGCCGGATACGGTGCGGGTGTGCCCCAGCGCCGAGGCGCTGTACGCCCACGCGGAGGAGTTTGACGCCGTGCTGGTGGTCACCCCGCACAAGACCCACCCGGCGCTGGTGATGCAGGCCTTTGCCCACGGCAAGCACGTCTTATGCGACAAGCCCAGTGCAAACGCGCTGGCACCGGCGCTGGAAATGAACCGCGCTGCCGAAAAAAGCGGCCTTGTTTTTGCCATGATGTTCCATCAGCGCCGATACAAAAAGTATATAAAGCTTAAAAATTTACTGGATGATGGGGCATTGGGCGAGATCAAGCGGGTGCAGCTGGAAAACAGCCGCTACTTCCGCACATGGATGTACCACCGCTCCGGCAGCTGGCGTTCCAGCTGGGCAGGGGAGGGCGGCGGCGCGCTGCTCAATCAGGGCCAGCACATTCTGGACATCTGGCAGTGGCTGTTCGGGATGCCAAACAGTATTTATGCTGTGATACCATACGGTAAGTATAACGATTTCATGGTGGACGATGAAGCCACCCTGCTGATGGAGTACCCGCAGCAGCGCACGGCTACCTTTATCCTTTCCACCGGCGAGGGCAGCTACACCGAGCGGTTGGAGATCGTGGGTACAAAGGGCACCGCCCTGCTGGAAGAGGATACCCTCACCCTGCACACCTACGCGCCGGACACCGAGACCTACCGCCGTACCGCCGACTGTACTGAGCGCCAGCAGCTTACCGAGACCACTACCACCGAGCAGTTTGCGCCGCAGGCCGAGCCATACCCGGAGATGCTGGCAAACTTTGCGGATGCCATTTTGCGCGGCACACCCCTGACCGCCCCCGGCGTGGAGGGCGTGCGGGCACTGGAACTGACCGACGCGGCCTACCTGTCCGCATGGCTGGGAGAGAAGATCACCCTGCCGCTGGACGCAGACCGCTTTGAACAGGAGCTGCAAAAGCATATTCAGGAGGAACAGGCAAATGGCTAAGCTGCGGTTTATAGTAGTAGGTTCCGGTTGGCGGTCGCTGTTTTACTGGCGCATCGCGCAGGCGCTGCCGGAGCGGTTTGAGCTGTGCGCCATGCTTTGCCGCACCGAGGAAAAGGCCGAAAAAATGCACCGGGAATACGGCGTGCCGGTAAGCACCTCGGTGGAGCAGTGTGTTGCCCTGCACCCGGACCTTGTGGTGGTGGCGGTGAACAAAGCGTCCATCGCCGCCGTCAGCACCGAATGGCTCGCCCGGGGCTTTGCCGTGCTGTGTGAGACCCCGGCGGCGCTGGACGGGGACGCGCTTTGCGCCCTCTGGCAGCTGCACCGGCAGGGCGCAAAGCTGCAGGTGGCGGAGCAGTACTGGCTGTACCCCACGCTGGCAAAACGGCTGGCGGCGGTGCACAGCGGCGCACTGGGCACGCCGCAGTTTGCCCGGCTGTCGGTGGCGCACGGCTACCACGCGGTCAGTCTGGCGCGGCAGTTCCTGAACGCCGGGCAGCAGCCGGTGCGGGTGACCGGCCGCAGCTGGACAGAAAAGATCATCGAAACAGATTCCCGCTGGGGCGCGGTGCATAACGGCGCTCTGGTGGAAAAGACCTTGCAGCAGCACACGCTGGAATTTGCAGGCGGCGGCACGGCGTTTCTGGATTTTAACGGCGTGCAGTACCACTCCTATCTGCGCAGCACCCACACCAGTGTGCAGGGGGAGCGGGGAGAGCTGTTCGACGATACCTTACGCTGTCTAGATGCCGCCGGAGAGCCGGTGTGCCGTCTGCTGACCCCGCTGCCCGACCCGCTGGCAGCTGCCGCCGCACAGGCAGGGCTTAACGAGGACGAGACCGCCATCGCCTGTTTTCTGGACAGGATGCAGGGCTATCTTGCCGGCGGGGCAGAGGTGTATCCGCTGGCAGACGCCTTGCAGGACGCCTACCTTGCTCTGCTGATGGAGCGCGCCCTTGCCGCCCCCGGCCAGCCGGTGGAAAGTACCCCGCAGCCATGGAATACAGAAGAAAGATAAAAAAGGCTCAGAAGTACCTGTTGGCGCTTCTGAGCCTTTTTATAATAATTGGATCACATCAGGGCAATCAGCGCTTCCACCTCGTCCATGCGGGTGGCCCAGCTGGTGGCGATGCGCACCACGGTGTGGGTGTCGTCGAACTTTTCCCAGAAGCCGAACTTTGCCTTGCCTTCCAGCGCAGCCAGCTGGGCGTTTTCCAGCACAAGGAAGATCTGGTTGGTGGGGGAGTCCATAAAGAAGCGGTAGCCCTTTTCGGCAAAACCCTTTTTCAGGCGGTTGGCCGTGACAATGGCGTTTTTGCTGATGGAGAAATACAGGTCATCGGTGAACAGTACGTCAAACTGGATGCCCAGCAGCCGCCCCTTTGCCAGCAGTGCGCCCTGCTGCTTGACCATGGTCATAAAGTGTGCCGGTGCGCCGTGGGGGAACACCACAGCCTCGCCGCACAGCGCACCCACCTTGGTGCCGCCGATGTAGAACACATCGGTCAGCCGGGCAAGGTCGGCCAGCGTTACGTCCGTGCCCTCGGCAGCCAGACCGTAGCCCAGCCGTGCACCGTCTAAGAACAGCGGCATCTTGTACTCCTGACACACAGCGTGCAGGGCTTCCAGCTCTGCCTTGGTGTACAGGGTGCCGTACTCGGTGGGGTGGGAGATGTACACCATGCCGGGGAACACCATGTGGTCGTGGTTGTCGTCGGCGTAGAAGGTAGCCACCAACGCCCGCAGCTCGGCGGCGTCCAGCTTGCCGTTGTGCTGCGGCAGGGTGATGACCTTGTGGCCAGTGTACTCGATGGCACCGGCCTCGTGTCCGGCTACATGGCCGGTGGCAGCAGCCACCACGCCCTGCCACCGCTGCAGCATGGACGCGATGACGATGGCATTGCTCTGGGTACCGCCGGAGATGAACTGCACATCGGCCTCCGGGCAGGCGCAGGCGGCGCGTATCTTTTCCCGGGCGCTGGCACAGTAGGGGTCGGTGCCGTAGCCGGAGACCTTTTCAAAGTTGGTCTCGGTCAGCTTTTGCAGAATGGCGGGGTGTGCACCCTCGCAGTAGTCGTTTTCAAAATACAGCATGGCAAAACGCTCCTCTATATATTTTATAAGAAAACAATACCTCCATTCTACATCGCCATGAAAAATCTGTCAAACCAAAAACGGTGCACAGTGGGCGCAATGCGCCGCAATGCGTCTGCAAATGCCGGAATGCGGCCGGAAAAGCTGCCCAAAACGCTTGCAGAACAACAGCGCAGCCGCCATGCTGCCCCCGAAACCACAGACTACGGCATGCTTTTTTACGAAAGTATGATCTTTTCCAAAAAGATGAAAAGTTTTTCAAAAAAATGCTTGACAATTTTGCTGCATCTGGTATAATAACTATCGTTCCCGGCGCCACGGCGCAGGAACAGAACAGAATATGCGGATATGGCGGAATTGGCAGACGCGTTAGATTCAGGTTCTAATCGGGGCAACTCGGTGGAGGTTC
>CAKTFS010000037.1 GCA_934561115.1 uncultured Faecalibacterium sp.
CTATACGCCGGGGTTCGACATCATTTTTATGGATGTGGAGATGCCCCGGCTGGACGGCTTTGGCGCTGCCGAAGCCATCCGGGCGGTGGATGCGGAGGTGGTGCTGGTCTTTGTGACCAACATGGCGCAGTATGCCATCCGGGGGTACGAGGTGGATGCACTGGATTATGTGCTGAAGCCGGTGAATTATTATCAGTTCTGCACAAAGCTCTCCCGCGCCATCCAGCGGGTGCAGCGGCGCAGAGGCGGACAGGTGGTGCTGCAGCTGGCGGGCGGCGGCATCCAACTGCTGGATACGATGGATATCTATTATCTGGAGACCCGCAGCCGGATGCTGTACTACCACACCGCCAAGGGGGAGTTTGCGGTGCGCGCCAGCCTGCAAAGCGCCGAAAAGCAGCTTGCCGAGTACCACTTTGTCCGCTGCAACCAGTGCTATCTGGTCAACTTGGCCTACGTCAAGGGCATTGAAAACGACTTCGCCCTTGTGAAAGACGATCGGCTGGAGATCAGCCGGCGGCAGCGAACGGCCTTTCTTACTGCGGTGGCGTCCTACATGGGAGGTGTGCTGTGACCACATCCCTGCTCAACAGCCTGCTCCGGGCACTGCTGCGCTGGGGCGCGGCGCTGGTCTTTTGCCTGCCCTTGCGTCATCGGTCCCACTTCTGGGCGCGCGCCTGCGGAATGCTGGTTCCACTGCTTTTGCTGGCGCAGCTGCTGGACCCGCTGGCACAGTCCACAACACTGTGGCAGCAGCAGCTTTTGCTGCTGGTGCTTTATGTTTCCTTTTTTGTGCTGCTGGCCGGGATGATCTACCTGTGTACGGATATCAATAAAAAGGGAGCGATGTACTGTGCGGTGTGGAGCCTGCTCATCGCGCAGTGTGCCTACGAGGGCTGGTGCTTTCTGGAGCTGTATTTTGTCAAGCATGGACACCCGCTGAACATGGCTTCCCCTTGGGCGGTTCTGGTACAGCTGCTGTCCGGGGCGGCATTTTTCGGGTTGGTGTATGCACTGCCTGCCCGGCAGCTTCCCTATAAGGGAAAATACCATATCGGCCCCCGGCAGTTATTCAGTTCATTTTTTATTGGGAGCCTGTTTATGGTGCAGGCAGCGGTTTTAAGCGATACCTCTATCGATTCATGGCCGCCCAGTCTGGTGGCTACGCTGGTTACCGGACAGCTCTATTTTCTTACTTTATTGTATTTCCAGACAGAGCTGTTCAAGAAATCCGCCATGGAAAAGGAGATGAATGCCCTGAATCTGCTGTACGAGCGCCAGCGCCAGCAGTATCAGGTCGCCCGGCAGAACGTGCAGATGATCAACAAGCGCTGCCATGAGCTGAAGGTGCAGATCGCCAATCTCCGCAAGCTGTCGCCCGAAGCGGTGCCGCAAGAACGCATTGAGGAGGCAGAGCGCGCCGCCCGCCTTTATGATGCGAACCGCAACACCGGCAACGAGGTGCTGGATGTGGTGCTGACCGAAAAGAGCCTGCTGTGCGAGTCCCGGGGCATCCAGCTGAATGCCGTGGCAAACGGCAGCTGTCTGGGCTTTTTTGAGGCAGGGGATCTGTACGCGCTGTTTGCCAATGCACTGGATCATGCCGTGGAAAGCGCGGTGCAGACTGCCCGCCCGGAGTGCCGGGTCATCGACCTGCTGGTCTGTGTGCGGCAGGGCTTTGTGGTGGTGAATATCATCAGCCCGCTGCGCCCGCCGGAACAGCAGGCAAACCGCTCCGCACAATATGAGCTGAAGGTGATCCGGCGCATCGTACAGAAATATAAAGGCACGCTGACCTTGGAGGAGCAGGGCGAATTCTTTGCGGAAAAGATCATCTTTCCGCTGCAAAAATAAGTTAAGAAACCGGCAGCCGCCGCAGAATTTCCGAAACCGGAAGTCCTGCGGCGGTTTTCTTTTTGCAGCTTGTTGGATACATCTGTTTGTGAAAAATATACAAATATATCAATTTGTATTTGGAAGCGAAAAACCGAATGCGCACGCAAAACGACCGATTTTCGCGGGCATCTTGCGAAAATTGGTCGCTTTGATAAAATAACAACGAAAGAAAAATGTACGGAAAAATTACCGGAGCACAGCGAAAAACAGGAGGAATCGGATGCGTAGTATTGCAAAGCTTATGAAGGACTGGCAGTTCACCGGCCCGGACGGCGTGACCGCTGCCGTAGCACTGCCCCACACTTGGAACGCGAAGGATGGTCAGGACGGCGGCAACGATTACTGGCGGGGTATCTGCACCTACCGCACCGGCTTTGCGGCTCCTGTCTTTGACCCGGCACAGCAGCAGGTCTGGCTGCAATTTGAGGGCGTCAACGCCAGCGCCACCGTGCTGCTGAACGGTCAGCAGCTCTGCACCCATGACGGCGGCTACTCCACCTTCCGGGCAGAGGTCACGGGGCTGTTGCAGGCAGAAAACCAGCTCACGGTGCGGGTGGACAACAGCGTCAACGACCGCGTTTACCCCCAAAAAGCAGACTTTACCTTTTACGGCGGCATCTACCGGGATGTGAGCCTGCTGGTGGTGAACAAAAACCACATTGCGCTGGGGCACTTTGGCGATACCGGCGTGAAGATCACCCCCGCCCTGAAAGAGGGCAGCGCCGACATTCAGGTGGAAACGCTGGTGGAAGGCGAGGGCACTGTTGCGGTGGAGCTGCTGGACGCCGAGGGCAGCACCGTTGCAAAGGGCGAGGGCGAAAATGCTTCCCTCCATCTGGATGCTCCCCACCTGTGGAACGGCGTGAAGGACCCCTACCTGTACACCTGTGTAGTTCGTTTGATGCAGGACGGCAAGCCGGTGGACGAAGTGACCACCAAGGTAGGTCTGCGCAGCTTTTCGGTGGATGCGAAAAAGGGCTTCTTCCTCAACGGCAAGCCCTATCCGCTCCACGGCGTTTCCCGCCATCAGGACCGCAAGGGTCTGGGCAATGCCATCACCCGGGAGATGCACGATGAGGATATGGAGCTGATCCGGGAGCTGGGCGCCAACACTGTCCGGCTGGCCCACTACCAGCACGACCAGTACTTCTACGACCTGTGCGACAAGTACGGCATGGTGGTCTGGGCAGAGATCCCCTATATCTCGGAGCACCTGCCCAACGGCCGGGAAAATACCATCAGCCAGATGAAAGAGCTGATCCACCAGAACTACAACCACCCCTCCATCGTCTGCTGGGGCGTGTCCAACGAGATCACCATCTCCACCAAGGACAAGGCCGATATGCTGGATAACCACCGGGTGCTCAACGAGCTGTGCCACAAGATGGACCCCACCCGCCTGACTACGCTGGCCTGCTACGCCATGTGCGGCCCCTTCAACCCGGTGGCGCACATCACCGATCTGGTGAGCTGGAACCTGTATCTGGGCTGGTATGTGCCGGGCCTGTTTTTGAATGACCTGTGGATGGACTTTTTCCATCTGGTGTACCCCAACCGTCCGCTGGGCTTTTCCGAGTACGGTGCCGAGGGTATGCCCAACCTCCACAGTGCCCACCCCCGCCGGGGCGACCACACCGAGGAGTATCAGGCCAAATACCACGAGTACATGCTGAAGTGCTTCGACCGCCACCCGTGGCTGTGGGCGACCCATGTCTGGAATATGTTCGACTTTGCAGCAGATGCCCGGGATCAGGGCGGAGAGCCGGGCATGAACCACAAGGGTCTGGTCACCTTTGACCGAAAGACCAAAAAGGACAGCTTCTACCTCTATAAAGCATGGTGGAGCGAGGAAAACTTCGTCCATATCTGCTCCAAGCGGTTCACCGACCGCACCGAGAAGGAGATCGAGGTCAAGGTCTATTCCAACCAGAACACCGTCGCCCTGTATGCGGACGGCAAAAAGCTGGCAGAGCAGACCGGCGAGCATATCTTCAAGTTCCGCGTGCCGCTGCACGGGAAGGTGGAGCTGAAAGCCGTTGCGGGCGACTGCATCGACACCGCCTGCTTCCGCAGCGTGGCGACCCCGAACCCCAGCTACAAGCTGGTAAAAACCAAGTCGAAGAGTGCGAACTGGGTCTGAGTACCGGTCCACACCTTGGAATAAACTGCCGCACTTTGGAAAATGGCTGCGCCACAGCGGCCATGAAAAAATCTGCGGCGATCGCTGACACACACAAGAAAAGGAGAACAACATGAAGAAGGGCAAGAAGAAAGGCTCTGGCGTTGTACTGTGGAGCATTCTTACGGTGCTTTTCACGGTACTGTTCGCCGGTGCCTGCATCGGTTCCAATCTGGCATTTGCCAGTGCACAGGCCGTGAACATCGCACTAAAGACCCCCACCCACAAAACTGTGGGCAAGGACGACAGTGCCGTGTATTACGAGAGTGATTTCAGCAGTGTGGAAGAGCTGGAAGCACACGATAAGGAGATCGCAGAGCAGCTTACCGGTGAGGGTGCTGTGCTGCTGAAGAACGATAACAATACCCTGCCTCTGGCAGCGGGCAGCAAGGTGTCTACGCTCAGCCATTCCAGCGTGGACGTTGTTACCTGCGGTACCGGCTCTGCCGATATCGACACCTCCAAGGCACCCACATGGAAAGAGGCTCTGGAGGCCGTGGGCTTTGACGTGAACCCTGTGCTGTGGGACTTCTACACCAACGGTGCCGGCAAGGACTATGTCCGCTCTCCCGGCAAGGGTACCAGTCTGGGTGACCGCTCTGCATGGCATATCAATGAAGTGCCGGTCTCTCTGTACGGCACCAACGTCAATGCTGCGGATGCGGCAGCCGGTGCAAACATCACCGATGTGCGCTCCAGCTTTGCCTCCTACGGCGATGCCGCGATCGTGATGCTCTCCCGTGTGGCCGGTGAGGGTGCTGATCTGGAGTACGGCGATTTTGTGGATGGCACCAATGTGCTGTCCCTGACCAACGAAGAAAAGGATATGCTGAAGATGGCCAAGGAGGAGTTTGCACGCACCATCGTGCTGATCAACTCCACCAACGCCATGGAGTGCGATTTCCTCAATGATCCCGAGTACGGTGTGGATGCCGCGCTGTGGATCGGCTACACCGGCTCCTACGGCCTGAACGCCGTGGCTGATATTCTGGCCGGCAATGTGAACCCCAGCGGCCATCTGGTGGACACCTACTGCTACGACAACACCACCGCACCCGGTCTGGTGGACTACTACGCAAACCAGTACACCAACTATGACGAGAAGGATACCAGCAAGTGGTATTCTGTGGCAAACGGCGGTCTGGACGGCAACAGTTACTACACCACCTATCAGGAAGGCATCTATGTGGGCTACCGTTACTACGAGACCCGCTACGAGGATGTGGTCATGGGCACCCAGAACGTGGGCGAGTACGACTACGCCTCCACCGTGGCCTATCCCTTTGGCTATGGCATGAGCTACACCACCTTTGACTGGTCCAACTTCCAGTCCTCCTACGATGCAGCCACCGACAGCTTCAACATCAGCGTGGATGTGAAGAACACCGGCTCTGTGGCAGGCAAGGAAGTGGTGCAGGCTTACTTCCAGTCCCCCTATACCGAGTACGATAAGGCAAACGGCATCGAGAAGGCTTCTGTGGAGCTGTGCGGCTTTGGCAAGACCCAGCTGCTGGCCCCCGGCGAAAGCGAGACTGTTACCATCAACGTACCCCGCAGCGAGCTGGCCTGCTACGACGAGAACGTGGCACAGACCTATATTCTGGAGGCCGGTGATTACTACCTGACCGCCGCCCGCAATGCCCACGACGCTGTGAACAACGTTCTGGCTGCCAAGGGCTACACCACTGCCAACGGCATGACCGCCAACGGCGATACTGCGTTCACCTATACCTACACCAACGGTGTGACCGATACCAAGACCTACTCCATCTCTGCCGCTACCGGCGAGAAGATCACCAACCAGCTGGATTCTGCCGACATGACCTATTATGGTTATGACGAGATGAATATGCTCACCCGTTCCAACTGGACTGGCACCTGGCCGGAGAAGATCGCCATTGAGGCAAACGATGCCCTGATGGTGGACATCAACGCCTACCAGAGCTATAAGGGCATTGAAGGCTCTACCACCGAGATGCCCACTATGGGTGCCGACAACGGCATGACGCTGGGCATGATGATCGGCAAGGATTACGACGACCCGGATTGGGACAAGCTGCTGGATCAGGTCACCTATGAGGAAATGGCCGAGCTGGTGGGCAAGGGCTTCCACAACACTGCTATGATGCAGAGCATCTCCAAGCCCGCTACGGTGGATGACAACGGTCCGCAGGGCTTTACCCAGACCCTGACCGGCGTCTCGGTCTGCCACACTGCATACAGCGATGAGAATATCATGGCTGCCACCTTCAACGTGGATCTGATGAAGGAAGTGGGCATCTGTATCGGCAACGATATGCTGGATCTGGGCGCTTCCGGCCTGTACGGCCCCGCCATGAACATCCACCGCACCGCTTACTCCGGCCGTAACTTCGAGTATTACTCTGAGGATCCGTTCCTCTCCGGTAAGATCGCAGCAGCCGAGGTAGAGGGCATCCAGTCCAAGGGCGTGTATGTTTACATCAAGCACTTTGCACTGAACGATACGGAAAGCCGCTGCCGCTGCATTGCTACCTTTACCAGCGAGCAGGCGATCCGTGAACTGTACCTCAAGAGCTTTGAGATGGCAGTCACCGAGGGCGGCGCCAAGTGCGTCATGAACTCCTTTGCACGCATCGGCGGTATCTGGTCCGGTGCACACAAGGGTCTGCAGACCAATATCCTACGCGGCGAGTGGGGCCTGACCGGCTTCAACCTGACCGACTTCTCCGGCAACGCCATGTTTGCCAACTACGGCATCTACATGAAGAGCTTTGACGTTGCACAGGGCCTGCTGGCCGGTACCAACAGCTGGGACTCCAGCGCCCAGCAGTGGACTGACGAGCTGCTGAAGCTGTATAAGGGCGATGCCGACATCACGCAGGCCATGCGTGAGTCCACCCACCGCATCCTGTACACGGTGGTCAACTCCAACGCTATGAACGGCGTCACCGCAGATACCAAGATCGTATCCGTTACTCCTTGGTGGAAGACCGCACTGATCTGCGTTGATGTGGTGCTGGGCATTCTGGTGGCTGTCAGCATCTTTATGCTGGTCAAGCGCATCAAGGCACGCAAGGCCGCAAAGGCTCTGACTGCCCCGGCGGAAGATCAGGAATAATCAGCCCTCCGAAAAATCGGATTTTCGCAAGCGGCAGCCTGCCCCGAAGGCGGGGCAGGCTGCCCTTCTTTTTTCAAAAGGAGAGACCGCAATGGGCGAACAAAAAACAACGGCGTCGAGTGTGAACCGCGCCAAAACCTACCAGCTGGTGCTGTTTCCGCTGAACAACGGCGCAACGAATGTGTACTATGTGCTGGTGCTTTCCTACATCGCAACCTTCGGCAGCAAGGTGCTGGCGCTGAGCATGCTGTTTGCTTCGGTGATGGTCACCGGTATGCGTCTGTTTGACGCCATCACCGACCCCATCATCGGTGCTCTCATGGACCGCACCAACGGCAAGTTTGGCAAGTTCCGGCCTTTTATGGTCATCGGCAACCTCATCATGGCGGTCAGTGTACTGGTGCTGTACTGCCTTACCCCGCTCATCCCCGCCAGCGCCATGGGGCTGCGCTATGCCGCCTTTGTGGGTCTGTACGCCGTGTGGGTCATCGGCTACACCTTCCAGACCAGCTGCACCCGCTCCGGTCAGACCGTGCTGACCAGCGACCCGAAGCAGCGCCCGCTGTTTACCATCTTCAACACCGTGGGCAGCCTGCTGGGCATGGGCGCTATGCAGTTCTTTGCCCCCATCCTTGCCAAGAACTATGAGGGCGGCTACGCCTCTGTCGGGTTCTTCCGCACGCTGGCTCCGGTGGGCATCGTCATCTCCATCCTGCTCACCCTGCTGGCCGTTATCGGCATCTGGGAGAAGGATCAGCCCAAATACTTCGGCGTCGGCGGCGAGGTCAGCGAGAAGATCAAGGTGCGTGAGTACCTTCAGATCATCAAGAACAATAACCCCATGCAGCGGCTGATGGTGGCCGGTGCTGGCTGCAAGCTGGCACTTTCCATCGCCACCAACACCACCGTGCTGTGCATGCTGTACGGCTGCATGATGGGCAACTACGACGGCCTGTACCTGCCCATGATGGTGCTGGGCTATGTGTGCAGCGTGCCCTTCTTCCTGCTGACCGTCCGCACCAGCCAGAAGGAAGGTCAGAAGGCCAGCCTGATGAAGTACGTCACCGTGGCGCTGGTGTGCTATGTGGGTGTGCTGGTGCTGCTGCTGCTCTGGGGCCACGGCGATGCCTTCACCCTGTCCATTCTGGGGGAGAACGGCCTGTCCCTGAATCTGTACACCATCCTGTTCATCGCCTTCTTCGGCATCGGCTACGGCGCTTACTACGCCACCGCCGATATGCCCATCCCCATGGTTGCCGACTGCTCCGACTACGAGACCTACCGCAGCGGCAACTACATCCCCGGCATTATGGGCACCCTGTTCAGCTTGGTGGACAAGCTGGTGTCCAGCCTGTCCGCTACCGTTGTGGGCATTGCGGTCAGCTTTGTGGGCCTGCAGAGCCTGCCCACCCAGTATGACCCCTACACCCCGGGCATGAACTGGGTGGTCATCGTGCTGTTCTGCATCATCCCCATGGTGGCTTGGGCGGCTACCCTCATCGCCATGAAGGGCTACACCCTGACCGGTGCCAAGATGAAGGAAATTCAGGCCGTCAACGCCTGCCGCCGCGATGCAGTGGCCAAGGGCATGAAGCTGGAAGAAGCCATGGACAAGTGGCAGACCATGGACCAGCTGCCGGCAGAATATCAGGGCTGAGGTGCTGTATGAAACAGAATGTACTAAACACCGATCTCACCGGCAAGGTGGCGGTCGTCACCGGCGCAAGCGGAACTTTGTGCTCCATCTTTGCCAAGGCACTGGCACGCGCCGGTGCAAAGGTGGCGCTGCTGGGCCGCAACATGGATAAGCTCAAAGAGCTTGCGGACGAGATCGAAGCCGAGGGCGGCATTGCCAAGGGATACACCTGCAACGTGATGAACAAGGCGAACTGCCTGCAGGTGGCCGAGGACGTGCTGGCAGACCTTGGCCCCTGCGATATCCTTGTGAACGGCGCCGGCGGCAACAACGCCCGTGCCAACACGGATAAGGAATATTTTGAGATGGGCGATCTGGAAAGCGACACCGTCACCTTCTTTGATCTGGACGAAAGCGGTGTGGAGATGGTGTTCAACCTGAACTTCATCGGCACACTGCTGCCCACGCAGGCCTTTGCCCGCCAGATGGTGGGGCGCGAGGGCTGCAACATCCTGAACATTTCCAGCATGAACGCCTATCTGCCCCTGACCAAGATCCCCGCCTACTCCAGCTCCAAGGCCGCTGTGACCAACTTTACCCAGTGGCTGGCGGTGCATTTCAGCAAGGTAGGCATCCGAGTCAACGCCATCGCCCCGGGCTTTTTTGCCAGCGAGCAGAACGCAAAGCTGCTCTTTAACGAGGACGGCACCCCCACCGAGCGCACCAAAAAGATCCTTGCCGCCACCCCCATGGGACACTTCGGCGACAGCGAAAAAGACCTTGTGGGCGCGCTGCTCTTTCTGTTGAACAATGACGCAGCGGGTTTCATCACCGGCATCTGCCTGCCGGTGGATGGCGGCTTCTCGGCCTATTCCGGTGTATAAAAACAATGGACACTTCCATTTTCAGCTTTTACAGCAGGGTTTGGGGCAGGCACGCCCCAACAAGAGCACTTCGGAAACTCGCAAGAGTTTGAGAAGTGAAGTCCCGGATAGGCAAGAAATTTTCAAGAATTGAAAATTTGTGGCCACGGGACGATTCTTGCCCTCAGCTAATTCGCTCAACACGGCTTTTGTGTAATTGTTTCCAAATTGCTAAGACACATAAGCAGCAAAAGAACTTCTTTCTTCTAAAGTGGTGGTGCTCACGGTGAGCACCACCACTTTTCTATTTTATATTTGAAACTCAGAATCATCATTTTCACGATTTTGATCAGTGACAACCGTTAAAAATTTTCTTGCAAACTGATGTGAAATATGGTATATAGGTTATACGAAGTATCGCTAAAATGATGTGCAAAGAGAGGTGCAACCATGACCGCCGTGATCTACGCCCGCTATTCATCCGACAGCCAGCGCGAAGCGTCCATTGAAGGGCAACTGCGCGACTGCAAGGACTACGCCGAGAAGAACGGCATCACCGTGGTCGGCACCTACATTGACCGTGCCTACTCTGCCAAAACGGATGACCGCCCGGACTTTCAGCGGATGATCAAAGACAGCGGAAAGAAAATCTTCGATGTGGTTCTGGTCTGGAAGCTGGACCGCTTTGCCCGGAACCGATTCGATGCCGTGAACTACAAGTACCAGCTGGAAAAGAACGGTGTTCATCTGGTGTCTGCCATGGAACCCATCTCGCAGGGGCCTGAAGGCATTATGGTGGAGAGTATGCTGATTGGCATGGCGGAATACTATTCCGCCGAACTCGCCCTGAAAGTGGCGCGCGGTGAGCGCGAAAATGCCCTCCAGTGCAAATACAACGGCGGTGTTGTACCGCTGGGCTTCACCATTGGCAAGGAGGATAGGCTGTACCATATCGACCCGGAAACGGCTCCTATCGTGCAGGAGATTTTTACCCGGTATGCCAACGGCGAGCCTGCCGAGAAAATCGCGGCATCCTTGAACGAGCGCGGCCTGCGCACCCGAACCGGGAAGCCGTTCGTGAAGAACAGCTTCTTCCAGATTTTCCGAAACCGCCGCTACATAGGCGAGTATCGCTACAAGGACATTGTGACGCCGGGCGGTATTCCGGCTATTGTTGACCAGGATTTGTTCGACCGGGTGCAGCAGCGTTTCGAGCAGAACAGGATCGCCCACGGTCGGCCTGCAAAAGAGGATGTGAGCTATCTGCTGACCACCAAGCTGTTCTGTGGCAAGTGCGGCACCCTGATGGGCGGCGAAAGCGGCACCAGCCACATGGGAAACACCTACTATTACTACAAGTGCGGCAACGCCAAACGCCATGGCAAGGCGCACTGCGACCTGAAAGCCATTCGCAAGGAACCGCTGGAACGGTTCGTGGTGGATACCGCCATTAAGGTGATTTTCAACGATGAAATCATCGAACGGCTGATAGATTTGGTCATGGAAGCCCAGCAGAAGGAGAACACCCGGCTGCCTGTCCTGAAAGACCAGCTCAGGGACACGGAGAAGCGGCTGGCAAACCTTCTGGAGGCCATTGAACAGGGCATCCTGACCCCGACCACCAAGCAGCGGCTGGACGAACTGGAAGCCCGGAAAGAAGCTCTGAACACCAGCATTCTGGAGGAAGAGCTAAAAAAGCCCGTCCTGACCCGTGAATGGATTCGGTTCTGGCTTGAAAAATTCCGCAAAGGTGACGTGGGCAGCACGGAACACCAGCGGCAGATCATTGATACTTTTGTCAACTCGGTCTACGTCTTTGATGATCGGGTCGTGCTCAATTTCAACTTCACGGACGATGCCAAGACGGTCACCCGTGAGGAAGTGTTGGGTTCGAGTGCTGTGGACAATGCTCCACCAAAACAAGAGCCTCTGACTTTGGTCAGAGGCTTTTTTGTTGCGTCATCCACTAGCCCACGTCAGAGCGGGACGGTACAGGGCTCGAACAGGGCGGCGGCACGAAGTGCCGTAAGCAATCAGCCCAGTGGGCTGTTGCTTAGCCCGCGGTTCCCAACGCATAGGAATGTCTACCAAGAAAGATGCCACCAGACCATTCGGTCAGAGGCTTTTTTGTTGCGTCATCCTCTAGCCCACGTCAGAGCGGGACGGTACAGGACTCGAACAGGGCGGCGGCACGAAGTGCCGTAAGCAAAGCCACAGTGCAACGACGACGACCGCTGCCTGCGGCAGAAACAGGGAGGAGTTGTTGGGGCAGCGTTCTGATTTTTCAAAGCCCTGACAAGGGGCTGTGGAAAAATCAGCTAACGCAACCCGTCGCTGTTGCTTAGCCCGCGGTTCCCAACGCGTAGGAATGTCTACCAAGAAAAATGCCGTTTTGTTGCGTCATCCTCTAGCCCACGTCAGAGC
>CAKTFS010000038.1 GCA_934561115.1 uncultured Faecalibacterium sp.
GCCGCTTTCCGCAAAACAGCTTCTGAAACAAAGGAGAGTTTGCTGTGATCGAAGTTTCTCACCTGAGCAAGTCCTACGGCAGCCGCCCTGCCGTGCAGGATCTCTCGTTTACGGTGCCGGACGGCCAGATCTACGGCCTGCTGGGACCCAACGGCGCGGGCAAATCCACCATTATGAATATTCTTACCGGCTATCTGGCCCCCACCGAGGGCGAGGTAAAGGTGGCCGGCTTCCGTCTGCCGGAGCAGGCGCAGCAGGCCAAAGCCTGTGTGGGCTACCTGCCGGAGCAGCCGCCGCTTTACCCGGAAATGACCGTGCAGGAGTATCTGGACTTTGTGGCAGAGCTCAAGGGGGTCAAGCGTGCGCAGCGCAAACAGCAGGTGCTGGCTGCCGCCCGCCGTACCGGGCTGGAAGAGGTGCTGTCCCGGGTCATCCGCAGCCTGTCCAAGGGCTACCGCCAGCGGGTGGGCATTGCGCAGGCGCTGCTGGGCAGCCCGCAGCTCATCATTCTGGATGAGCCCACCGTTGGGCTGGACCCCGCGCAGGTCATTGAGATCCGCAACCTCATCCGGGAGCTGGGCAAGGCGCACACGGTCATCCTGTCCAGCCACATCCTCAGCGAGGTGCAGGCCGTATGTCAGCAGGTGCTCATCCTCTCTAAAGGCCGTCTGGTGGCGGTGGGCAGCCCGGAGGAACTGGGCGAGACCCTGAACCCCGGCAGCCGCCTGCGCGCCACCGCGCAGGGCGAGACCGAAACCGTGCTGGCCGCTGTGCGCAGCGTGCCGGGCATCTGCAAGGTGGAACTGGAAAGCGCTGCGGACGGTCAGGTCACCTTTACCGCCGAGAGCGAGGACGCTGCCGACCGCCGCGCTGCCGTGTCCCGGGCACTGACCGAGGTCGGCTGCACCGTGCTGGCGCTTGCCGCCGAGAACCGCAGCCTTGAGGAAGTATTCCTTGCGCTGACCGAAAAAACGCCGGAGCAGGAAGCCCCGGCAGAAGGGGAGGGAAACTGAGATGCTTGCCATCTTTAAACGAGAGCTCCGCAGCTGCTTTCACGGCATGATCGGTGCGGTGCTTGCCGCCTTTATGCTGGCGGCTACGGCCATCTATTTTGTGGCGCTGAATCTGGGCTACGGCCTGCCGGACTTTGGCTACTACACCCTGTACCGCACTATTTTTGTACTGCTGCTCTACATCCCGGTGCTTACCATGCGCTCCTTTGCCGAGGAGCGCCACAGCCGCACCGACCAGCTGCTGCTCACAAGTCCGGTGTCGGTGGGCGGCATCGTGCTGGGCAAATATTTTGCCCTGTGCGTCATTTTTGCGCTGCCTTGCCTTGTGGATGCAGGCATGATCCTTGTGCTGAAGGTGCTGGGCGCTACCGGCACCAGTACGCTGGCCAATTTTTCTGCGCTGCTGTGCTATTACCTCATGGGCTGCGCGGCCATTGCCATCGGGGTGTTCCTTTCCAGCCTGACCGAAAACCAGATCATCGCCGCCGTATCCGGTGTGGCGGCGCTGCTGCTGGCCTATATGATGCCCAGCCTGCGCACCATGTTCACCACCGGCAGTGCGGTGGCACTGGCACTGTTCACCGCCATTGCCGCTGTGCTCAGCGTGGTGGCGGGGCTGCGCAGCAAAAGCTTTACACTGGGCTGCCTTTCCTTTGCGGGGTGCTGCGTGGCGCTTACGGCGCTGTTCCTGCTCAAGAGCAGCTGGCTGACCGAGGCCTTCAGCGCCGTGCTCAGTGCTCTGTGCCTGTTTACCCCCTTTGAAGAATTTGTCAACAGCAGCTTTTCCATCCCCACACTGGTCTACTACCTGACCGTGGCGGCGGTGTTCCTGTTTTTCACCGCGCAGGGGCTGGAAAAGCGCCGCTGGAACTGAGAGGAGGCCACAACGATGAAATGGAACAAGAACGCATCCTCTCAGAAAGGCAGGGTGTTCCGCAGCGGGCTGCTGTCCACCGCCATGCTGGCGGCAGTGCTGGTGCTGGCGGTGCTGCTCAACCTGCTGGTGCGGGCCATCCCTGCAAAATATACGGAGTTCGACCTCTCCGAGGCCAAAATGTACACCCTGAGCGACAGCACCAAAGCGCTGGTGGAGGGGCTGGAAAAGGAGGTGCACATCTATTACCTCTGCGAGACCGGCAGCGAGGATGCCATCATCACAAAGCTGCTGGAGCATTACGCCGCCGAGAGCGGACACCTGAGCTGGGAGCAGAAAGACCCCACCCTGTACCCCACCTTTGCCGCAAAGTACGGCGCAGAGAATGTTTCCAGTGGCAGTCTGATCGTCACCTGCGGAGAGAACAGCACCGTGCTGGATGCCGCCGACCTGTACGAGTACGACTATACCGACTACTACACCACCGGCTCTGCCAGCGTGACCTTTGGCGGCGAAAAGCAGATCACCTCTGCCATTTATAAGATTACCGCAGCCGGGCAGAGCCACGCCTATTATACCACCAACCACGGCGAGCAGGCCCTGACCGACTCCCTGACTGATGCATTGGACGCCCAGAATATCGACGCCCAGCCGCTGGATCTGCTCACGAGCACCATCCCGGAGGACTGCGACCTGCTCATCATCAACGCACCCACCAGCGATTTTACCACAGGGGACGGCCTTGTGGATGAGATCAGCCAGCTGCAAAATTATCTGGCGGCGGGTGGCAAGCTGCTGCTGACCAGCAGCGTCTATGCCCAGACCCCGCAGCTGGACGCCGTGCTGGCACAGTTCGGCCTGGCCCGCGCAGAGGGCATGGTGGTGGAGGGCGACAGCAGCAAGGCGCTGTATAACTCTGCATGGTCGCTGCTGCCGGACTACGGCACACCTGCCGAGAGCACCGCGCTGAACGGCGTGAATACCAGCACCCATGTCATGCTGTCGGTGGCGCAGGGCATCACGGTCACCGAGACCGATAATGTCACCGCCGAGCCGCTGCTGAACAGCTCCTCCGCTGCCTATGCCAAGGCCGATATCAACGACCTTACCACCATGGAGCGGGAGGACGGAGACACAGACGGCCCCTTTGCACTGGCCGTCTGGGCGCGGAACGAGGATACCGGCGCCGAGGTCCTCTGGATCGGCTGCCCCAACATGGATAACGAGCAGCTTTATCAGTCCATGCCCGGCAACCTGACCTTTTTGCAGGGCTGCGCCGCTTCGCTGGTAGGGCAGGATGTCCTTGTGGACACCAAAGCGCTGGAAGCCGAGCCCATCACGGTGGCAGGCTCCACCGCCGCAGCACTGGGGCTGACCTTCGTGTTCGTGCTCCCGGCGGCGGTTCTCATTGCCGGGGCAGTGGTGGTGCTGCTGCGCCGCCGCAGATAAGGAGGCCGCCATGAAAACAAAACAGCGTGTCCTGCTGGCGCTGCTGGCAGCGGCAGTGCTGCTGGGCGCGGCACTGTGGGCGGTGACCCACAGCAACGCAAAAGCCGAGCAGGCCGCCAGCGCCGCCGCCGAGGGCAGTATTCCGCTTTCCTCCTTTGCTGCCGAGGACCTTGAGCAGATCGAATACACCTACAACGGCGAGACCTACACTCTGCAATATTCCGGCGGCAGCTGGCTACTGGCACAGGACCCCGCCTATCATCTGGACGAGAGCGCCTGCAACACCATGCGCACCGCCCTGATGGCACTGGCTGCCAAGCGCAGCCTGACACCGCAGGCAGGGGAGGACTACGGTCTGGATGCCCCGCAGCTCACCGTTACGGTGACGGCGGCAGGGCAGAGCACCACCCTGACCTTCGGGGCAGAGAACCCGGTCACCGGGGATCTCTATGTGCAAAAAGCGGGGGACGATGCCATCTACACCGTCAGCGGCAACAAAGCCGCCTGTTTCCAGCTGGATAAAGCCGGGCTCTTCGGCAGCTTCTGCCCCACAGGGCTCACGGCTTCGGCCATCACACAGGTGGCCTATACGCTGGCAGATGGCAGTTCTGTCACCCTGAACGCCGTCAGCGAGCCGACCGAAAGCGCCGACAGCGCGGATGCGGACAGCGCTTCTTCCTCTGCCTACGAGACGGTGTGGCGGCTGGCTTCTGACCCCGCTGCAAGCCTTGCACAGGACAAGGTGCAAAGTCTGCTGTCTGCCCTGTGCACCTATGCCACCGCCCAGACCACGGACGCAGACCTTGCCGCCTGCGGTTTTGATGCACCGGTGTTTACCGCCACGGTCACCAGCGAGGACGGCTCCGCCGTGCAGCTGGCCTACGCCTGCGGCACGGACGGGTGGTATCTGCAAGTGGAAGGGGATACCTCGGCATACACAGTGGATGCCAGCACTGTGCAGTCCCTTCTGCTGACGGAAAACGACCTGAAAACGCAGGAATGATTGCTTTTATACGCTGTGCCGAAACCAAGGCGCAGCGTATATTTTTTTGCAGCTTTTTATAAAGTTTCGGCAAACATCGGCAGAGTGATTGACAATCCGACTGTGATTGTTTATTATAAACCGTGACAGGGTAAGATCGCCGCGCAAAATCATGCTTCTGCGCGGGGCGGATCGCCCCCTTATACGCAAAAAAGATGGGGCAGGCTTCCTGTCTTTTTTCGTATCTGAGAACAAGGAGGATAACATATAAAATGGACAACTCGGTGGTCGTTTCACTGCGGGATATCGTAGTGGAATTTGATGGACAGCGCATTCTGGATGGGCTGAATCTGGATATCCATGATAAAGAGTTCGTGACGCTGCTCGGTTCCTCCGGCTGTGGCAAAACCACCACCCTGCGCCTGATCGCAGGCTTTCTGGAGCCGAACGCCGGCAAGGTGCTGCTGAAAGGGGAGGACATTACCGGTGTACCGCCCTACAAGCGCCCGGTGAATACCGTGTTCCAGAAATACGCGCTGTTCCCGCACCTGAATGTGTTTGAGAACGTGGCCTTTGGTCTGCGGCTCAAAAAGCTGGACGAGGACACCATCCGCCGCAAGGTGCGCGATATGCTGGAGGTCGTGGGCTTGAAGGGCTTCGAGCGCCGCAGCATCAGCCAGATGTCCGGCGGCCAGCAGCAGCGCGTGGCCATTGCCCGCAGTCTGGTCAACGAGCCGGAGATCCTGCTGCTGGACGAGCCGCTGGGTGCACTGGACCTGAAGCTGCGCAAGGAGATGCAGCTGGAGCTCAAGCGGCTGCAGCGCGAGATGAACATCACCTTTATCTACGTCACCCACGATCAGGAGGAAGCACTTACCATGTCCGATACCGTCGTGGTCATGAACGGCGGTAAGGTGCAGCAGATCGGCACCCCGGAGGATATCTACAACGAGCCGAAAAACGCCTTTGTGGCAGACTTTATCGGCGATTCCAACATTGTGGACGGCGTGATGCACAAGGACTTTCTGGTGTCCTTCTCCGGTGTGGACTTCCCCTGCGTGGACCGCGGCTTTGCCCGGGAACAGAGCGTGCAGGTGGTGGTGCGCCCGGAGGATATCGAGGTGGTATCCCCCGTGGAGGGTCAGCTTGTGGGCGTGGTGAACGATGTCATTTTCAAGGGCGTGCACTTTGAGATGCACGTCGAGTGCGAGGGCCGCGAGTGGCTGATCCACTCCACCCGTGCCTGCACCCCCGGCGAGACCATCGGTATGCGCATCGGCCCCAACGAGATCCATATCATGGCGCGGAGCGAGGGGTGATGAGCCATGAAGATCTATGATAAAAAGCTGGCCTATCCGTACTTTGTATGGATGGTGCTGTTTACCGTTGTGCCCTTGTTCATTGTGGTGTACTACGCCATGACGGACGCCGAGGGCAACTTTACCCTGAATAACCTTACCTCCATCAGCGGCTACGGCTCGGTGTTTGCCCGCAGCCTGCTGCTGGCACTTATTGCTACGGTCATCTGCCTTGTCATCGCCTTCCCGGTGGGGTATTTCCTGTCCCGTCTGCGGGTGAACAAGCAGCATATCATGCTCATGCTGGTCATGCTGCCCATGTGGATGAACTTTCTGCTGCGCACCTACGCATGGATGGGTCTGCTCAGCGTCAACGGCCCGGTGAACACCCTGCTGGGCTTTATCGGCCTTGGCCCCTATACCATGCTCAATACCTCCGGTGCGGTGGTGCTGGGCATGGTGTATAACTATGTGCCCTACATGATCCTGCCGCTGTACACCAGCATGACCAAGATCGACCAGAGCCTTGTGGAAGCTGCGCAGGATCTTGGTGCCAACACCACCAAGACCCTTGTGCGGGTGCTTATCCCCATGAGCGTGCCGGGCATCAGCACCGGCATCACCATGGTGTTCGTGCCGGCAGTGTCTACCTTTGTCATCAGCCGTATGCTGGGCGGCGGCTCCAACCTGCTGATCGGCGACCTGATCGAGATGCAGTTTTTGGGCAACAGCTATAACCTGAACGTCGGCTCTGCCATGAGCTTGGTGCTGATGATCATCGTACTGCTGTGCATGAGCTTTACATCCAGCTTTGACGAGGATGAAATGGAGGGCGTATCCTGATGAAAACAAAACATCTGCGCCTGATGCAGCGGGTCTATATCATCCTGTTCTTCTGCTTCATGTATCTGCCCATTGCCTACATGATCGTGTTCAGCTTCAACCAGAGCAAGGGCTATTCGCTGTTTACCGGCTTTACCTTTAAGTGGTACCGCAGCCTGTTCACGAATGCGTCCATCCTCCATGCGCTGTGGGTGTCCATTGAGGTAGCCATCCTGTCTGCCATCATCGCCACGGTGCTGGGCACGGCAGCCAGCCTTGGCATTGCCTCCATGAGCCGCAAAAGCCGCCTGCTGGTGACCAATATCACCTACATCCCGGTGGTCAACCCGGAGATCATCACCGGCATCTCCCTGATGCTGCTGTTCGTGGCCTACCAGCGCTTTGCCGCGCAGTCCGCGTGGCTGCCGGATAACATCATGGGTCTGCCCACGCTGCTCATTGCGCATATCGCGTTCAACGTGCCCTACGTTATCTTTAATGTAAGCCCCAAGCTCAAGCAGCTGGACATCAAGCTGTACGAGGCAGCACTGGATCTGGGCTGCGACCCCCGGCAGGCCTTCTTCAAGGTCATTCTGCCGGAGATCAGCCCTGCCATCCTGTCGGCCTTCCTCATCTGCCTGACCTATTCCATTGATGACTTCATGATCTCCTACTTCAACTGCGGTACGGTGGAGACCCTGCCCATTGCTATCTATTCCATGACCCGTAAAAAGGTCAGCCCGGAGATCTACGCGCTGTCCACCATCATGTTCGTGGTCATCCTCAGCGTCATTCTGGTGTCCAATGCCATGGAGAGCCGCAGCTACCGCAAGGATCAGAAAACGCTGCGAGAGGAGGGTGCATGATGAAACGCATTGCTGCATTGCTGCTGACGCTGGCTGTGGTGCTGTGCGCCGCATTGCCGGTGTTTGCCGCCGGCACCATCGAGGTGACCGAGGACGTCTCAGTGTCGGATGCTTACGACTGGACCCGCTTCAAGGGGCAGAACGTCACCCTGAACGTCTACAACTGGGGCGAGTACATCTCCAACGGCTCGGACGACAGTGTGGACGTGGTGGCCGCCTTTGAAAAGCTGACCGGCATCAAGGTGAACTATACCACCTTCGATTCCAACGAGTCCCTGTACGCCAAGCTCAAGTCCGGCGCAGCCAACTACGATGTGATCATCCCCTCTGACTACATGGTGGCAAAGATGATCAACGAGGGGATGCTTGCACCCCTTGACTATGATAATATCCCCAATTTCCAGAAGATCGATGCGGGCTACCGCAACCCGGATTACGACCCGCAGAACGCCTACACCGTGCCTTATATGCTGTGCACCACCGGCATCATCTACAACACCACCATGGTAGACGAAGCCCCCACCTGCTGGGCAGACCTGTGGGACGAGCAGTATGCGGGCAACATCCTGATGTTCAACAACAGCCGCGATGCCTACGCCATTGCGGCATTCAAGAGCGGCCACAGCATCAACCCCGCCACCCCGGAAGAGGTGGACGAGGTGGTAGAGGAGCTCAAGGCGCAGAAGCCGCTGGTGCAGGCCTACGTCATGGACGAGATCTTTGATAAGATGATCGGCGGCGAGGCTGCCATCGGCGTGTACTACTCCGGCGATGCCATTACCATGATCGATGATAACCCGGATCTTGCGTGGGTGTTCCCGGAGGAGGGCAGTGTGCTTTCGGTGGACTGCATGGCCGTGCCCGCTGCCAGCGAGCACAAGGAAGCCGCTGAGATGTTCATCAACTTTATGTGTGAGACCGACATCGGCAAGGCCAACAGCGAGTATATCGGCTACACCACCCCCATGCACGATGTATGGGAGGTGCTGGACGAGGACCTGAAGACCAGCGAGATCGCCTACCCGTCTGAAGAGGACGCCGCCCGCGAGAAGGTGTTCACCGCCCTGAGCGACGAGGTGAACAGCGAGCTGGACCTGAAGTGGAGCGAGATGAAGAGCTACGACGAGGGCGGCGGCAGCTACCTGTTTTTGATGTTGCTGCTGGCTATGCTGGCGCTGGCCTGCTTCAATATCTGGCGCAAGGTGCGCAGAAAGAACCGCAATCAGTATTGATCGTTCTGCCAAGGCTGCCGCCCCGGACGTGGTGCGGCGGCCTTTTTCCGATAGGAGGAAAAGACTATGGAACAGTTTTATTATGAAGATACCACTGTGGTAGAAAATGCCGATGCAGACTGCCACAGCCTGCTCAAGGCCAGCGCTCTGCTGCGCTATGTGGAGCAGGTATCCGCCATGCACGCCCGGAAATTCGGCATGGACGACCAGTTTTTTGAGGATCACGGCGTAGCATTTCTGGTGGGCAAGCAGGCGCTGCGGTTCAACCGCGTGCCCCGCCGGGGCGAGACCCTGACCCTTTGCTCCCGCTCTGAGAAGATCCTCCGCGGCTCCATCAAGCGCATCACCACCCTTACGGACGAAGCCGGGCAGGAGGTGGCCATGGTGGACAGCCGCTGGATCATATCCAGCCTTGAAGATGGTCATCTCCTGCGCCAGCCGGGCTGGACAAAGGAAGGCTACTGGAACGAGACGGTGGAAGGGGAGCTGCCTCTTTCGCTGCATAAGCGCCGGGACAGCCTGACCAGCGCCGGTCCGTTTACGGCCCGCTACTCCCAGTGCGACCTGCACTACCACATCAACAACGCCTTTTATCTGGACATCGTCTGCGACGCACTGCCGCTGGAGATCATGCGCAATAACGTTGTAAAATTTGCTTCCATCAACTATCATCGTGAGGTCCCCATGGGACAGCAGGTGGAGATCTTCTACACCCCCTCGGATGACGGCTGGTATTTTATTGCAAAACATGCAGACAAAACGGCTTTCGAGTGCTATCTGGAGCTGGAGCCGGTCAAGCAGTAAGCGCCCGGAGGAAAAATGCCTATGTCCAAGACCAAGGAGCTGTTCGGCACCTTTTTCAAGATCGGTGCCTTTACCTTTGGCGGCGGCTACGCCATGGTGGCGCTGCTGGAGCATGAATTTGTGGAAGAAAAACGCTGGCTTACCCGGGAGGAGTTTCTGGATATGGTCGCTATTGCCGAGTCCACCCCCGGCCCTGTGGCGGTGAACAGTGCCACCTACATCGGCTATAAGCTGGCAGGTGTGACCGGTGCGGCGGCTTCCACCTTGGCGGTGTGCCTGCCGTCCTTTGGAGTCATTTACCTTATTTCGCTGTTCTTCGACCGCTTTTTACAGTTGACGGTGGTGGCCAATGCCTTTAAGGGCATTCAGGCCTGCGTCATCTACCTGATTTTATCCGCAGGGGTCAAGATGCTCAAAAATTTGCAGTGCACTCCCTTCAACACAGCAGTGGTGGCGGTGGTGCTGGCGGCTATGGTGGGCTGCTCTGTGCTGGCAGTAAACTTTTCCTCCATCTGCTGCATCCTGTTTTGCGGCGCAGCCGGGGTACTGGCCTACGCAGTAGGGCAGGGGAAGAAAGGCGGCACAAAATGATCCTGCTGCAATTGTTCTGGAACTTTCTGGTCATCGGTGCGGTGTCCTTTGGCGGCGGCTACGGCATGATCTCGCTGGTGCGGGAAACGGTGCTGGGGCACGGCTGGCTGACCGAGAGCGAATTTCTCAGCTTTATCGCGGTGTCAGAGTCTACGCCCGGCCCGCTGGCGGTGAATATGGCTACCTTTATCGGGGCTTCGCAGGCGGGGCTGGCAGGCTCCTTTGCGGCAACGGTGGGGGTGGTGCTGCCTTCTTTTATTATCATCCTGCTTATTGCGGCGGTGCTGCACAGCCTGATGAAGTACGCCGGGGTCAATGCCTTTCTGGCCGGGGTGCGCCCTTGCGTGGTGGCTATGATCTTAGCTACCGCCTGCACCATGGGGCTTTCCACGCTGGGGGGCTTTACCACCGTTTCCGGCGGTTTTGCCCCGGATATGCGTGCGCTGGCAGTGTTTGCCCTGCTGGGCATCCTGCATTTTGCCTATAAAAAGAAAACGCAGAAAGCGCCGTCCCCCATCGGGATGATCCTGCTTTCTGCGCTGCTGGGCGCGGTGCTGTGGAGCATCTGACCCGAAAAACTTTTTTCAAAAACATGGGGCTATTTTTGAAATAGCCCTTTTTTGTTATACAAAAAGAGCTGCCGTGCAAAAATGCACAGCAGCTCTCGGCAGGGACTTTAAAAATTACGGGGTCAGACGGTTGGGACCGCGGAACAGGAACTCGGCATCCTTGATGCTCAGGCCGCACAGCAGCATGGTCAGGCGGTCGATGCCCAGACCAAAGCCGCCGTGGGGCGGGCAGCCGTACTGGAAGAACTCCAGATAGAACTTGACGTCATCGGCCAGACCCTTTTCCTCAGCCTGCTTCTTCAGCACCTCGTAGCGGTGCTCACGCTGGGCACCGGTGGTGATCTCCACGCCGCGCCAGATCAGGTCGTAGCCCTGCGGCACGCCGTTCTCATC
>CAKTFS010000039.1 GCA_934561115.1 uncultured Faecalibacterium sp.
GCCTTGGTGTAGGTCAGGTGGGGTCCGATGCACATATCCACGTACTCGCCCTGCTGGAAGAAGCTGAACTCGGTCTCGTCGGCAAGATCTGCCATGTGCTCGACCTTGTAGTGCTCCTGACGCTCCTCCATCAGCTTCTCAGCCTCGGCACGGGGCAGGATGAAGGGCTTGATGGGCAGGTTCTCCTTGACGATCTTGCGCATCTCTTTTTCGATGTTGGCCAGATCCTCGTCGCTCAGCTTCTGGTCACCCAGATCGACATCGTAGTAGAAGCCGTTCTCGGTGGCAGGGCCGAAGGCAAAATCAGCCTGCGGGTACAGGCGCTTGATGGCCTGTGCCATAACGTGAGCAGCGGTGTGACGGATAACGTGCAGCTCCTGATCCTGCGGGCACTCGTCCACATGACCGTCCTTGTAGATGATCTTCATAGTAGATTCTCCTTTGACAATGTGGTGTTGAACAAAAATAAAAAGCGCTTCACCCCGTAAAACTCACGGGATGAAGCGCCGATATATGTCTGCGTTCCACGGTTCCACCCGAATTGCGCGCTCCCAGCGGGGAAACGCGCCCCTCGCAGTGCTGTAACGGGCACGCCCGGCAGAGGTTCGCCTCTGCACTCTGCGGTGGTAGAAGCCGGGGTCATGGCAGGCTGCTTGCAGCACCCGGAAACCCGGGGCAGCCCTCTCTGCGGCATGAAAAGCGGGGCTTCAGTTTGTCCGCATCAATGTTTTGGACAGGATGAAACTACGCTGATTGTAGCACGCCGGAACAAAAAAATCAAGGGATAGCGGCAGAAATATACTTTTTTATGCGCCCTGCTTCTCCACGCTGCGCACAGCCAGCGCCTTGGCGGGCTTCATCAGCAGCACGCAGACGCCGTTAAAGATCACAGAGCCCACGATGAAGGTGATGAAGAACTGCGGCAGATGGGTGGTCAGTGCAGGGATATCGATGCAGGCTACGGTCAGGTAGGCAAAGCCCACGTTGTTCAGCACCTTGGGTGCATAGGGGTGCAGGATGATGAGGATGAACAGCACCACGGCCAGCGGCAGGATAAAGCCGAAGAAATCGCCCAGAATGGGGGTCAGGGCGCTGATGGACAGCAGCGCCACCACGGTGAGCACCAGACCCACAAGGCCGCCCAGCTCCACGGTGACAAGACGATCCTTCACGTCGCCCTCCAGCGTGAACATCATGATGTTGCTCAGGAAGATCAGCCAGCTGTACTCCATGCCGGTAAGGTGGATGACGGCGTTTGCAATCAGGATCCATGCCAGCAGCATCAGGCGGAAGTAAAGCAGAAAGCGCTTGGTTACGGCCTCGTTCATAAGGGTTGTCCTCTCTTTCTCGTCTGCATTGACAAGTGTTTCTTTTCGAATATGCGGATATTTTGGCAAGCGATACTTGCACTGAACAGGACAAGTATACAATACTTTCCAGAAAAAGGCAATAGTTTGGTAACTAAAAGTTGCGTTCTATGTAAATTCGGTATGGCGGGGGAGCTGGGGATGCAGATGGGGTGCAAACTCCCTCAGTCAAAGCCTGACGGCTTTGACAGCTCCCTCGGAGAGGGAGCCTCTGGCGAAACCGGACACTTTACGGTTTTGCCGGAAACTTTGCCGCCATGCCAAAGGCCCCATCTTAGAGGGGGCTGGCATCGCGCAGCGATGACTGGGGGAGTTGCTGAGAGGGCGAGGACGCTCGCCCGCAGCGCCGCGCTTTCGCAGAAAGCGGCGCTGCAAATGCTGTTCCCCGCTACGACCCCTCCCGTGGAAATAGCGTTTGGAGCGCTCCGCAGAGCGCGACAAACGCGAAATTATAAATAATTCTTCCGCTGATGATGCGCAGAGCAACGCGGAGCGCATTTCAAATCGTTCTCCCCCCCTCTGCGCCTTGCCACAGGCGGCGAAGCAGTGTATAATAGCCTCAGAACGATACAACGCCGGAACCCCCGGCAGATACAGGAGGAATTGCAGATGAATAAACCGGTACTGGTCGTCATGGCAGCCGGCATGGGCAGCCGTTACGGCGGCATGAAACAGATCGACCCGGTGGGTCCCAACGGACAGGTCATTATGGACTACTCCCTCTACGACGCCCGCCGCGCAGGCTTTGAGACCGTGATCTTTGTCATCAAGCACGAGATTGAGGACGCCTTCAAGGCAGCCATCGGCGACCGCGTGGCCAAGGCGATGCATGTGAAGTACGCCTTCCAGCAGCTGGAAGAGCTGCCCGCAGGCTTTGCCGTGCCGGAAGGGCGCGTAAAGCCTTGGGGCACCTGCCATGCCGTGCTGGCTGCAAAGCCCCTCATTGACGGCCCCTTTGCGGTCATCAATGCAGACGACTACTACGGCCCGGAGGCTTTTCAGGTGATGTACGATTACCTGTCCACCCACGCCGATGATGATTTCTACCGCTACTGCATGGTCAGCTATCTGCTGAAAAACACCCTGTCCGAAAACGGCAGCGTGGCGCGCGGTGTGTGCATCAAAAACGAGGACGGCACCCTGCAGAGCGTGACCGAGCGCACCCGCATCGAGCCCTGCGACGGCGGCGCACACTACACCGAGGACGGCGGCGAGAGCTGGACAGACCTGCCCGGCGACACCCCCGTGAGCATGAACCTGTGGGGCTTTGGCAAAAGCTTTCTGGACGAGGCCGAGCAGCGCTTTGCGGGCTGGCTGACCGAGAACCTGCCGGTGAACCCCTTGAAGTGCGAGTACTTCCTGCCGCTGGTGGTGACCGAGCTGATCGAGGAGAACAAGGCAAAGATCCAGGTGCTGCGCAGCACCGATAAGTGGTTCGGCGTCACCTACCGGGAGGACAAGCCTCTGGTGGTGGATGCCATCGCCCGCAAGACCGCCGAGGGTCAGTACCCCGAGAAGCTGTGGGAGTAAGTGCCCGCAGGGCGGGCGGGACGATTTAAATGCGCTCCGCGTTCGCTTTGCGCATCAATAGCGGAAGAATTATTTAAATTAGAGCAAGGTCGGGCAGCCTGCGGGCTGCCCGACCTTGCATTTTCACAGGAGAGGTCGCAGCGGTGAACGGCATTTGCAGCACTTGTTTCCTGCGGAAACAGCCGCGCTGCCGTTTCCCTTTACGGCTCCTCTCGTGAAAATGGGGTTCAGAAAAGGCTGCGGTTGCGCAGCAATGAAAGCCCCAGTGGGGCTTTCAAGCAGCGGAGTGGTCTGCGTTAGCAGATGGAGGGGCTTTGCCCCGACAAACTCCGCAGGCGTTTCTGAACCCCGAAATTTAAATATTCTTTCCGCTGAAAATGCCCAGAGCACAGCGGAGGGCATTCTAAATTGTTCAGCCCTTGCCGCGCAGCGGCACAGCATTTACAAAAACCGTTCCAGCTGGATGCGGTTGTCCTCCTCAAAATCCTGCAACCGCTGGGCAAGGCGCTTTGCGCCCGGGGCGGCGTTGGGGTAGTCCTTGCAGCTTTTTACGCAGTCCACCACCCCCATGCCGCTGCCCTGCGTGAGCATCTCGGCCAGATTGCGGGTGGATTTGTCCGTAAGGGTCTTGAGCCCGATGCCCATTTTCGTGTTCAGCTTTGCCATGGTGCTCTGCCCCTGTGCGCTGCCGCCGCAGGCTTCGATGGCGGTGTGCGCCTCCTGATTCAGCTGGTGGTAGATGTTGCGCTGGCGCAGCAGCTCGGCCTTGAACTGCACATCGTTTGTCATGGGTAAAATTTGCTCCAAGGTATTTTTGCCCATCTCGGTGTTCTGCACCACCGCTTCCAGCAGGTTCAGATTGTCGTTTTTCTGGTTTTCCATAAAAGATCCCCCTTTGGCATTTATCGCAACGATGCTGTTTTCACGTTGCACGAATTTTTCGTCTTGCGATAGTATGTGCCCGAAGGGGGATTTTATACGTTATTTTGCGTGCCGCAGCCGGCGATTCCCTCTTGAAAAAAAGCGCGTTGTCCGATACACTGAAGGTAACGAATTATAAAAAAGGAATGAAGCTGACCATGGCCGCAAAAACGCCTGCCCAGTGGAAAACACTGTTTGAAAACGAACCCTTCCACCGCGAAAACTACTATACCGGCCCCCTTGGCCCGGACTACACCCCCGGCGGCACCTGTCTGCGGCTGTGGGCCCCCACCGCTGAGGCGGTGACCGTGACCTTATACCATAAGGGAGACGGCGGTGCCGTGCTGGGCACAAAGCCCCTTGTGCGCGGGGCGCAGGGGGTGTGGAGCATCTGGCTGCCCGGGGAGCAGCACGGCCGCTACTACACCTTTGCCGTCACCGTGGACGGCATCACCCGCGAGACCGGCGACCCCTACGCCCGGGCGGCGGGGGTGAACGGCGTCCGCAGCATGATCGTAGACCTTGCCCGCACCGCGCCCTCCGGGTGGGAGCGGGATGTGCGCCCCACGATCCCCCCGGCGCAGCGCGCCGTGTGGGAGGTGAGCGTGCGGGACTTCTCGCAGGATGCCGCCAGCGGGGTGCGCCCGGCATGGCGGGGCAAATATATGGCCTTTACCCAGCAGGGCACCACATTGCACGGCGACGGCATCCACCCCACCTGCCTGAACTACCTCAAGCGGTTGGGGGTAAAATACGTCCAGCTGATGCCCATTTTCGATTTTGGCAGCGTGGACGAGACAAAACCACTGCTGCGGCAGTATAACTGGGGCTACGACCCCACCAACTTCAACGTACCGGAGGGCAGCTACTCCACCGACCCCACCCGGGGCGAGGTGCGCATCCGGGAGTGCCGGGAGATGATCGCCGCCCTCCACGCGGTGGGCATCGGGGTGGTGATGGACGTGGTGTATAACCACACCTACCGCACCGAGAACCCCCTGAACGACACCGTGCCCTATTACTTTTTCCGGCAGAACGCCGACGGCAGCTTTTCCAATGGCAGCGGCTGCGGCAACGAGTTTGCCACCGAGCGCCCCATGGCGCGGCGCTACCTCATCGACTCCATCCTCTACTGGGCCAAGGAGTACCACATCGACGGTTTCCGGTTCGACCTGATGGGGCTGTATGATGCCGAGAGCATCAACGCGGTGCGCGCTGCGCTGGACAGCCTGCCCGGCGGGCGGGACATCCTGCTGTACGGCGAGCCGTGGCAGGGCGGTGCCAGCCAGCTGCACCGGTACGAGGCCAACAAGGCCAACCTTGCCATGCTCAACGAGCGGGTGGGCATCTTCTGCGATGACACCCGGGACGCCATCAAGGGCGGCTGCTTCGATGCCCGGGAGCCGGGCTATGTGGAGGGCAAGCCCGGCAGCTTCTGGGATATCGGCGGGGCGGTGGCGGCATGGTGCCGCAGCGACCGTCTGCCGCCCCACGCGCCCAGCCAGATCGTGAGCTATGTTTCCGCCCACGACAACTTTACCCTGTGGGACAAGCTGCTCTGCGTCCGCTACGAAAAACCGGAGTTCACCGCCCGGGACACCGTGGCGCTGGCGCAGAACCGGCTGGCGGCGGGCATCTACCTGACCAGCTTCGGCCTGCCCTTTATGCAGGCAGGCGAGGAGTTCGCCCGCACCAAAAAGGGGGTAGGGAATAGCTACCGCTCCTCTCCCTCCCTGAACCGGCTGGACTGGAACCGCGCCGAGCAGTACCACGCTCTTGTGGACTACTACCGGGGGCTTCTGGCGCTGCGGGCAGCGTTTCCCCGCTTGGGCAGCACCGACCGTCACGCCCCGGAAGCCTTGCAGTTCTTTGCGCTGGAGCAGCCGCTGGTGGGCTGGACGCTGCCCGCCGTCTGGGGAGACGGCGCGGCGTGGAGCGCTTTGTGCGTCTTTTACAACCCCACCGACACCACCTGCACCGTCTCCCTGCCCGCCGGGCAGTGGAAGCTGCTGAGTGACGGCACCTCCTCCAGCCTGTGGCGCGGGCAAAGCCGCATTTTTACCGGCAATGCCACCCTTGCACCGTACAGCGCGACTATTTTTGGGGCGGTGTGAGACGATTTGAATGCGCTCCGCGTCTTCCGGGTTGCGGCCCCCAGCATCCGCTTCGTGCCTTGGGCGGCACTTGCGTCTTGCTGGCCGCTGCCCCAACAACTCCTCCCTGTTTCCGCCACTGGCGGCGGTCGTCGTCGTTGCTGCGCATCATCAGCGGAAAAATTATTTATAATTTGTAAATCGGGAAAATCTGCGGATTTTCCCGATTTACTTTTTCACGGATGGGGTTTGGAACGAACTCCCTCAGTCAAAGCCTGACGGCTTTGCCAGCTCCCTCGGGGAGGGAGCCTCTGGCGCGCCCGGAAGCTTTGCGCTTTAGCCGGAAAGTTTACCGTTATGCCAAAGGCCCCATCCCAGAGGGGGCTGTCGCCGTAGGCGACTGGGGGAGTTTTTTTCACAACCAAAAAGGGGCTGTTGCACTTTCAGCTAAAACGATGTGCAACAGCCCCTTTATAAATTCAAACTGATCTTTCCGCGCATTACTTTGCCATGGTTGGCGGAAGAGAGCCGCTTGTTTCGATTGCTGGTCCAATTACATAATAGGATGGCTGAATCAGTTCCTGAAACCAGAAAAACAGCCCATAGGCAAACCAGAGCACTGCACAGGCGATCAAAACGCCTGCCAGAACGATGGCCAGCACCCTGCGCCACTGATACTTTTTCAGGAGCTGCTGCACCTGCTTTGCATCCATCTCGCTCAGCACATTTTCGGCAGCCTGCGCAGGCGTGCCAAATACCCGCACAAGCTCCTGATAATCCGCTGTGGGATGCTCGTCCAGATACTCCTCAATGGATTCCGCCAGCTGTGCAAGCGTTCGTTCCCGCAGCTCCGGCACACAGGCCAGAGCACGGCGCAGCTCCCGGCAATAGCGGCGGCAAAGCTTTTGCTTTTCCTGCTCTTTCTCACGGTTCAATATCCGTCACCTCTTTCTGGCAACTGGTCAGAATTTCCTGCACGCCCTGCTGGACCGTCATATACTCCGCAAAGATCTTTTGGAAATACGCCCGCCCGGCTGGCTCCAGATGGTAATAGGTACGCTTGCGGCGCTTGCCCACCAGCTCTTCCCGGGCCGAAATATACCCGTTGTCCTGCAATCGGTACAGAGTCGGGTACATTGAAGTTTCCAGCAGTGTGAACTTTTCATGGCTTCGTTCCCGCATCGCCTGCGCCATCTCATAGCCATACATATCCTGTTGGCTTAAAAGAGCAAGCAGAACGATCTCGGTCACACCGCGCTTTAAATTTTCAGAGACTCCCATGACATTTTCTCCAATTCCGGTATTGGTATTTTGATTATATCTACAAACTTATTCGTTGTAAATACTATTCGTCAAATAATACGCTTGACAAATATAAATAGTCCTGCTATTTTTGATACAGTAAAAACATTTTACAGAAAAGAGGGGTTCCCATGCAGAAGTCTTGATGTTTCCAATGCTAACGCCTATAGTCTATAATCTTCTTGTTCTGCAACGGAGGAAAAACAATGCGTAATTCTATGTTAAAGCGGGTCATTGGTGCGCTCCTGTGCACAGCAGTTTTGCTGGCATCGTTTTCCGTTTATGCTTTTGCCGCAAAAGAGCCGCAAAGCACAAACCCTTCCTCTGCCACGGTGTCCTTTGGCGTGCAGACCGCGCAGTTTATCGAATCCCGCACCGAGATCACTGCGGATGGCACGCAGAGGCGGTATGGCACGCTGGCATTTTCCTTTGAAGTCGAAAACGCTTCTTTTGAAGCCCATCTGCCGATCATTTTGAAAAAGCTGCCGGATGGCAGTACGCAGTACGAAACCGCAACGGATTGGTTCAGCGTTCAGGCAAAGCCGAACCGCAACGCCGCCCTTCCGACTGCACAGCAGGAAGCGGTTCCCCATTGGTATGTAGAACAGGCACAATGTGCTGTTTATGAATCGAGCACCGATCCTGCCCGTTTGATCCTGACCGTACAGGGCGTGCTGCAGGGCGAGAACTGGGATCGCGTGCCTTTCAGCGGTTCCAGCGAGTATTACTTCTGAATCACTCCTCTGTTTTTGACATTCTCTTTTTTATATGCTTAAACCAAAACGAGAGCCGGCGGCTTACAGGCCACCGGCTCTCGCTTTCTTTATGCTATTTTCAGCTGTTATCTGCGCCCTTTTCGCCAAGGGTGACGGTAACGGTCTGCATCTGGCCGCCGCGTGCGACGGTGATCTCGATGGTGTCACCGGCCTTGTGGTTCTGCATCAGGGTGCCAAGGTCGCTCTGGCTGGCCACCTCGCTGCCGTCCACGCTCACGATGCGGTCACCGGTCTGCAGGCCTGCCTTGTCGGCAGGGCCCCCCTTGACCACCTCCACGATGTAGACACCGTAGGCGTTCACGCCCAACTGGGCAGCGGTCTGGGCGTCGGTCACGGCATAGTAGCTGATGCCCAGATAGGGCCGCCCGGTCACATAGCCGTTTTCCAGCAGCTCCTGCGCCACCTTCACGGCGTCATTTACCGGAATGGCAAAGCCCAGACCCTCGGCATCGCTGTCGGAGGACTTTGCATTGACGATGCCCACCAGCTCGCCGTTCATGTTGAACAGGCCGCCACCGGAGTTGCCGGGGCTGACGGAGGCATCCATCTGGATCAGGGACATGGTATTGACAGAGCTTGTGCCCTGAATGCTGACACTGCGGTTCAGTGCGCTGACGATGCCGCTGGTCACGGTGCCGCCCAGCTCACCCAAGGGGTTGCCCACGGCCATGACGCTCTCGCCCACCTTCAGATTGTCGCTGTCGCCCACAGTGGCGGGGGTCAGGCCGGTGGCGTCGACCTTGACCACGGCGATATCACTGGTGGTATCCTCGCCCACCAGCGTAGCGGGGTAATCCTTGTCGCCGATGCTCACAGTGATGTTGGAAGCACCGCTCACCACATGGGCGCAGGTGAGGATATAGCCGTCCGAGCTGATGATGACGCCGCTGCCGGCGCCGCTTTCCACCTGACTCTGGCCGTACCAGGACCACTGGGAGTAGACCACCTGCTCGGTGGTGATGACCACCACGCTGGGGCTGACCATCTCGGCCACCTGTGCGGTGCTCAGGCCGGTGCTGCTGGTGGCGCTGATAGAATTGCCGGTGCTGTCGGTGCTGCTGTCAGAGCTGGCCGGGCGCTCCACCTGCTGGATGACCACCTTGCTGCCGCCGCCGTATTTTGCACCCACAAAGCCGCCCGCAAAGCCCATAGCTGCTGCCAGCACCAGCGCCACGGCGCTGCGTGCCAGCTTTTTGCCATTGAACTTCTTCTTGCGGCGGGGCTTTTCCGGCTGCGCCGGGGCACTGTACTGCGGCTGCTCCGGCGGGGTGGGCGGCACGCTGCCGCCGTCTGCCGGGGCGGTATACGCCGGGCGCACAGGCTGCGCGTCCGGCTCGTTATACTGATTCGCCGTGTTCATGCCGCTGCTGCCCACGTTGGGGTAGCCGGTCTCGTTATTGGAAGCGGAATAATCGTATTCCCACTTGTTCTCGTTTTCCATGTTACTACATCCTTCCCTCAAAGGCCGGTCCGCAGGGACATCTGTTCCTTTGAACTGTCCCTATTGTAACTGTCAAATGTGAAAATGAATCGCTTGCGCCGTGAAGAATATGTGAAATGCGGTCCTGCTTTTCCGCCCTTGACAGCTGCGCCGCCGCTTGCTATTGTAAGGGAAGAACATCGGCCCGTCAAGGAGGAGCTTTTTATGGAACTGCGCCGCACCGAACAGGGGTTTGCCCTGTATAAAGAAAAGGACTGCATCGGAGAATGCACCCTCTCCCCCGCCCCCAAGGGCGCACAGCTTACCGCCCTGTGCATCCTGCCCCGGTGGCGGCGCAAGGGCTACGGCTCCTACCTGTTAAAAGAAGTATTGCGCAGCTTTGGCGGCTATGACCGGGAAGCCGCCACGGTTTTTACCGCCCCGCTGCCGGAAAACGCCGCCGAGCTTGCCTTCTGGGGCAAATTCGGCTTTGCCGCCGAGGGCGGGCAGCTGGTGCGCCGCCGCACCCCGGATTTGACGGCGGTCAAGTTCGTGCAGGACTTTTTAGCCGCCCGGCTGGTGCACCCGCAGCTGTGCGTGGACACCACCTGCGGCAACGGCGGCGACACCGCCTTTCTGTGCAATCTGACCGTCCCCGCCGGGCGGGTGCTGGCCTTTGACGTGCAGCCCGAGGCCATCCGCTCCACCCGCGCCCGGCTGGAGCAGGCAAATGTGCCCGCCGACCGGTACAGCCTTGTCTGCGGCAGCCACGCCGACCTGTTACAGTATGTGCAGCCCGGCACCGCCGATGCAGTCATGTTCAACTTCGGCTGGCTGCCGGGGGCGGACCACGGGGTGTTTTCCACCGCGCAGAGCAGCATCCCCGCCTTGCAGGCGGCATTGCAGGCGGTGCGCCCCGGCGGCATCGTGAGCGCCATCCTGTACAGCGGGGCGGTCATCGGCTCGGACGAAAAACAGGCGGTGCTGCGTTTTCTGCGGGCACTTCCGCTGAAAAGTTTCACCGTTCTGGTGTGTGATTTTGCCAATTGGGCCGAAACTGCCCCTCTGCCCTGCCTGATCCTGAAAAAATAACGAAAACCCTTGCATTATCACGCGTTTTCGTATAGAATAAGGTGCGTATGTGTAAAAACAGGAACCCTCTCAGTCACGGCTGACGCCGTGCCAGACTCCCCCTTTTGTCGCTGCGCGACATCTTCCCCCGGCCGGGGGAAGTCTTCCCTCGAAGGGGGAGCTTCGCGCAAAACCTCCCCCTTTCGGGGGAGGTGGCATGACGCAAAGCGGCATGACGGAGAGGGTTTTCTCAGAAAGCAGGATGGAGGCTCCCATGTAAGACACCATCTGTCTGCCATTTATTCTCTGCCTTGCAAAGGCAATTTTTATAGGAGAAACTACGATCTATGACAAATCGTGAAGAGATCGAACGCCGCA
>CAKTFS010000040.1 GCA_934561115.1 uncultured Faecalibacterium sp.
TTCATGGTCAGACCGGCCTCGGCCAGAATCGCCTTCAGGTTGGCAAGGCTCTGGGCGGCCTGCTGCTCCACGGTATCAGCCATGGTGCCGGTGGCGGGGTCTACCGGGATCTGCCCGGACACAAACACCATGTTGCCCAGATCCAGTGCCTGGCTGTAAGGGCCGATGGCGGCAGGTGCGTTGGTGGTAGAAACGACTTTCATAGCAGTTCTCCTTTGTTATAAAATCACAATTTAGAATGGCCTCCGCTAACGGGTTGCGGCTCCCAGCATCCGCTTCGTGCCTTGGGCGGCACTTGCGTCTTGCTGGCCGCTGCCCCAACAACTCCTCCCTGTTTCCGCCACTGGCGGCGGTCGTCGTCGTTGCTAGCCATAAATAGCGGAATCATTCTTTTTATTTTGCGTTTATCGTGCCCTGCGGGGCACGATAAACGCATTTTTCACCGAAGGGGTCGGCACATGAAGCGGCATCTCAATCGCTGCTGTTTCGGCCATGGCCTTTCTCGTGAAAAGGCAATCCAGAAAAGCCCGCAGGCTTTTCTGGATTGCAAATATAAAAATAAAATTTCCGCTGAATATAGCCAGAGCGAACGTGTCGGCTATTCCAAATCGTCCAATTATCCTTATTATACTCTCTCGCTGACCAGCTGGAAGCCGGCCTTAGTCAGCTCAGTGCGGATCTGCTCGATCTGGGCGGCATCGCGGGTCTCCAGCGTCAGCTTGAGGAAGCAGCTGGAGATGGGCATATTGGGGTCGGAGCCGTCATGCTGCACCGACACCACGTTGCTGCCGCAGCGGGACACCACCTCAGCCACCTTTTTCAGCTGGCCGGGCTTGTCCTCCAACGCAATGGTCAGGTTTGCCTTGCGCCCGCTCATGACAAGGCCACGGGTGATAACGCGGTTCAGGATGTTCACATCAATGTTGCCGCCGGAGATAACGCAGGCCACCTTTTTGCCCTCTACCGGCAGCTTGTGGAACAGCACCGCCGCCACCGGCACAGCGCCTGCACCCTCGGCCACCAGCTTCTGGTTCTCCATCAAGGAGAGGATGGCCGCTGCGGTCTCGTCCTCGGTCACGGTTACGATATCGTCCACATACTGCTCGCACAGCTGATAGGTCAGCTCGCCCGGGGTCTTGACCTGAATGCCGTCCGCAAAGGTGGAGGCAGCTTTCAGGGTCTGGTACTTGTGCTCGTGCAGGCTGCGGTACATGCTGGGGGCACCCTCGGCCTGTACGCCGTATACCTTGACCTCCGGGCGCAGGGTCTTGATGGCAAAGGCGATGCCGGAGATCAGTCCGCCGCCGCCCACCGGCACCACCACAGCGTCCACATCCGGCAGCTGGTCGAGGATCTCCAAGCCGATCGTACCCTGCCCGGCAATGACCTGCTCGTCATCGTAGGGGTGGATAAAGGTCATGTCGTACTCCTTTTGCAGCTGCACGGCCTTATCGTGGGCTTCATCGTAGGTGCCGGGCACAAGGCAGACCTCCGCGCCCAGATTTTTGGTGTTCTCCACCTTCATCAGGGGCGCGCCGTCCGGCATACAGACGATGCTGCGGATGCCGCGCCGGGTAGCCGCCAGCGCCACGCCCTGCGCATGGTTGCCAGCAGAGCAGGCAATGACGCCCTTGGCGCTTTCCTCCTCAGAAAGCTGGCTGATTTTATAGTAAGCGCCCCGCACCTTAAAGCTGCCGGTGGCCTGCAGGTTCTCGGTTTTGAGGTACAGCTGGCAGTCCTTGGACAGCTTGGGGGCTTCGATGAGGTCGGTCTTTCTCGCCACGTCCTTCAGCACAAAGGCAGCGTGGTAGATCTTATCCAGAGTCAGCATGACAGATACTTCCTTTATTTTTTCGTGATGCCATCCAGTATAAGTTACAGAAATTGTTTTGTCAAATGAATTTCATTCACGATAAAAGGCATAAAAAAGAGAAAGGCAAGGGTAAGACCCTCCCGCGAAAAAGGGGTTCTGAAAAGCCCGCAGGCTTTTCAGAACCCCTTTTTTAGTTTCTATCATTACCCTTCCGCTCCGGAGGCCTACCTTATTGCAGCATATAACCGGGCAACAAAAATGTAAAAACAAGAATGGGCGAAAGAATATTGACCGCAGCATGGATCACCCAGCCATACAAAATGCTTCCACGGGCTTTTTTTAACGAAAGCCATCCTAAGGCATAGCCTATTCCGCCCGTCAGGGATACGATGAGGAACATGGCGAGGAGGTTCTTGTCTGGCAACGCAACGATGTGAACCATGCCAAAAATGAGAGCTTGCAGGGCGTTTCCTATGGTTTCTCCCCATTTATTGCACAACCGTTTGCAGAGAAACCCACGAAAGAGAATTTCTTCCGATAAGGAAGTCTGAACGACAGCCCAGATCAAGATGACTGTAAATGTTTCGATGCTCCAACCGGTTTGTCGAAATGCGTCCACTGTAAATCCTTGATAATTCAAATTGCCAGATCGATAGAGCCACAGATATGGTAAAAATAGTACCACTAAAAATCCCACAAAGATACAAAACATGATCTTCAAAGGCGGGGTGGGAGCAGTTTTGAGCCCCAGCCATTTGAAAAAACCGGCGGCCCTTTTCTGTGTCAGAAGATACCACACAAAAGGAATACTTAGAAAAATCAAAAGCTGTAAAACTGCACTTATGATCTGGTTAAGCAAAATCATACCATTCCTCCGTCATTGGGCTTTGTTTCCTCATCCACCCCATCCGGAAAATGCAGCCGGGTGGTCAACGCTATTATACTATAACGTCCATGGAAAGTATACACCGGTTCATGTTCATCTATTAAAATATTTTCGCTTATTGGAAGGGTCAACCGTTGATATATGCCACCCTTTCCTGTATACTGTTCCTGTTATAGTTGGTTCATGACAGTTTCAGCTTACAACAAAAAATGAGATAGGCAACCCCTTTCGGGGAAGTCTATCTCATTTTTTTCGTTGGGGCTATTTTGCAACAGCCCCCCAAAATCTCAAATAATTCTTCCGCTGATTATGGCCAGAGCACAGCGGAGGCCATTCCAAATCATCTATTACCGCCCACGGCCACCGCCGCCGCCATGGCTGGAACCACCGCCCATGCCACCGAAGCCGCCGCCAAAGCTGCCGCCGCCGAAACCGCCGCGCCCGGCACCGCCCCCGAAGGAGCCGCCGCCCATGCCACCGAAGCCGCCGCCGCGCGGAGGCCGGGGGCCACGGGAGCCGCCGTAGTAGCCGCCCGGCGGGGGCGGCGGGTTGTGCGGGCCGCGGGGTCCGCGCCACCGTCTGCGAGGAGGCCGGGGCCCGCCGAAGCACCACAGCCAGCCGCAGGGGCTGGCAAAAACATAGGCCATCGACCGGATGATGACGATGAGCAGCACAACGCCGACCACAAGGGTCAGGATGTCGGTCAGGGTACTGCCGCCGCTGCTCTGGCTGCCCTGATAGCCGGGCTGCACGGTACTGCCGTTGCCAGTGCTGCCGGAAAGGCTGACCCCGTAAATGTCCGCGATGGTGTTTGCCACGTTGCGGGCACAGGTGGTCACTGCGCCGTCATAATCCTTTGCGGCAAACTGATCTTCCATGGTCTGGGCGATGGCGCTGGACTGCTTTGCCAGCGTGGTGTTGCGGAAGCCATCGCCGTAGGTCAGGTAGTAGTCGCCATCCGCGTACTGCGCCGATTCCATCACCAGCAAAATCAGCACGCCGTTGTTTTTGGAGGACGAACCGATGCCCCAGGCGTTGAAAGCCTGTGTGGCGTAATCCTCCGTGGAATCATTACCCGTGTATTCTACTGTCAGTACACCGATCTGTGCGCCGCTGCAGCTGGATTCCAGCTGGGCGTTCAGCTCGGTGATGGTCTGCACGGTACTGCTGCTCAGCACACCGGCATCGTCCACCACGCACTGATCCTTGGGCAGGCTGGGCAGCTGGGCGGCAAAGGCCGCCGGGCACAGCACTGCCGCGCTGACCACCACGGCCAGCACCAGTGCGCTGATGCGTTTTGCAAAGTTTTTCATGCGAAGGGTTCAACCTCCTTCACGCCGGACAAAGTTCCCAGCACACTGGCCGGGAAGCCGCCGACATCCTTCTGATATTCATACACCGCCGTATTATACTGCAAGGTGCCGATAATGGTAGCTGCGCTGTTGAACTGGCCATACTGCCCCTGCACCGCGCCCATCTTCATGGGGTCGGCGGCCTGCTCCTGCAATTTTGCATACAGCTGGTCGATGGCGGTGCCCAGTGCCTGGTCGGCCTGATACAGCGCGTGCATCGTGCTGCCCTGATAATAGGGCAGCGAGGTCAGCGACTGGCTTTTGCCGCCGTTCTGCACCGCCTGCAGACAAGCGGAGAAATCGTTCAGGGCAGTCTGTGCGGCCAGCACCTCGGCGCTGTCTGCGCCAAGGGTGTTGGAGGCGGTGGTAAGGATATTCGCCGCCGTATTCTCCCGGGTGGTCAGCTCCTCGCTCAGGTTATAGCCGTTGTCGGCGGCTACACCCACGGTGAACCACTGGCGGGCGGTGTTGTACTTCCCGCGCAGCTTGGCGCTGCCAAAGCCGAAAAAGGCGGCCAGCATCACCACCACGCTCAAAGCCAGCGCCGCCGCCCGGGTGGAAAGCGCTGCGGGCAGCTTTGCTTCCAGTGCGGCCAGCTTCTGCTGGCGGGGGGGCAGCGTTACAGTCTGCTCCGGCTGGGCTTTTTCGCGGTAGCTGCCCGCGTCAAAGCCGCCGGGAGCGGTTTGTTTCTTGTTCTGAGAAAAATCAGCGTTTGCCATTTCAGCTCCGGATCTCCATCATTTTGGTTTTCAGCTCGTCCTCGATGCGGGTCAGCTCCTGCTCGGCGGCAGCACGCTTTGCGCGGCCCTCGCTCTGGATCTTGTTCAGTTCGTCCAGCGTCTCGATTAGGCTCTTGTTGGTCTGCTGCAGGGTCTCGATATCCACGATGCCGCGCTGGCTCTCCTTGGCGGTCTCGATGGTGCCCAGCTTCAGCGCCTCGGCGTTCTTCTTCAGCAGGTCGTTGGTCATGTTGGTCACGGCACGCTCGGCCTGCATGGCCTGCTGGCTGTGTGCCAGACCCAGTGCCAGCACCATCTGGTTCTTCCACAGCGGGATGGTGTTCACGATGGTGGACTGGATCTTTTCTGCCATCATGGTGTTGTTGTTTTGCAGCAGACGGATCTGGGGGCCCATCTGCAGGCTGATGTTGCGGGTCAGTTCCAGATCGTACAGCTTTTTCTCAAAGCGCTCGCACTGGTCGGCAAGGTCGCGGGCGGCCTGTGCATCCTCCGGCAGACCGGAGGCTTTGGCCTTGTCCATGGCCTGCTGCAATTCGTTGGCGCGCACATCTGCCAGCTTTTTCTTGCCGGCAAGAATATACATGCTCAGCTCCTTGAAGTAGGCCATGTTCAGCTCGTACATCTTGTCCAGCATGGCGATGTCCTTGAGCAGCTGCACCTGATGGGCTTCCAGCATGGACTGGATCTTTTCCACGTTGGTCTCGGTCTTGTCGTACTTGGTCTTGAGGGCGTCCAGCTGGCTGGTCTTTTTCTTGAAGAAGCCCATAATGCCCTTCTGCTGCTCCTCGTTGGCGTCAAAGCTCTTCAGCTCGCCGATGAGGTCGGTGATCATATCGCCCACCTCGCCCAGATCCTTGGTGGACACCTTGGAGAGGGCTGCTTCGGAGAAATCGCCGATCTTCTTCTGGCAGGCAGAACCGTACTGCAGCACCTGCTGGCTGTTGGTGATGTCGATCTTCTGGGCAAACTGATCCACCATAGCCTGCTCCTCGGGGCTCAGGGTCACCTGTGCTTCCGGGGCGGGAGCTGCGACGGGCTTTTCCTCCTGCGGCACAGCGGCGGGGGTGGGGTCCAGCGTCAGGGTGGGCACTGCGGGGGCATCCAGATCAAAATTCAGGGTATTGTCAGCCATAAGTGATTCCTTCCTTTCAAAATCCCGAAGGGATATTTCAGATTTACTTACTCAGCCCCTGCCCTTTCAGCATATTCTGCAAAACGGTCAGGTCTGCGGACAGATCCATGCTCTCTGCCGCGTACAGGGCATCCAGCTGGTTTTCAAAAGCGGTGGCAATGGAGGCGGCGTTGTGCTCCACCTCGGCGCGGATGGCGGCGGCGTTCTCGCCCCGCACACCCTGCTTTGCAAGCTTTGCGTACTGCTGCAAAACGTTTACGGCGTCCGGCAGATAGTAGTTGGCAAACCGGCGCACCTGCTTTGCCTTGGCGGGGTTTGCCTCCACCGCTTCCACGATGGAGCGGCCCGCCTTTTCCATGCGGGTCATGGCGGCAGACAGCTGCGGGTCGGGCAAAGCCTCGTTCAGCGCGTGCAGGGTGTCCAGCTTCTGCTGGATATCGGTCAGCATCTGGTCCACATCCTCCACACCGGTGTGGAAGGGCACCTCGTGCTCCACCACCCGGGGCGGGCAGACCTTCTGTGCCACGCCAAAGGCCACGGCGGCACCGCCCAGCGCCACCAGCAGCGCCCATAATTTATACACCGGCAGCGCCGCGCACAGCACCGCGAACACCAGCGCCATTGCGTAAAAGGGCAGCACGCTGGGCTTTTGGGTGCGGATGATCTTGCTCATGGTCATTTCTCCTTGTCCGGGGCTGTGCGCCCCTTATGATATCCATAATACAACGTCCGCAAAAAAACGCAAGTATCCCGCAAAAGAATTTACAGCCTTGTCATCATTTTACGATCCAGTCTGCCAGTGCAGCGCCCCAAAGCGCTTCCAGCCGGGCGGGGCTGCAGGCGGCGTTGGCGGGGCTTGTACTGGGCAGACGGACAGCCGGGATGCCGGTAAGCGGCTGCTGATATTTTGTGTAGATGCGGTAGGCTGTAGCACCGTTGCAGAACACCGCCCGGATAGGCGCCTTGCGCAGCAGCCCGGCGATATCGTTGGGCACCACATCCCGGATGGACGCATCCGACGCGCCGGTAATGGTGCAGCTTTCCAGCGTATCCCACAGCGCCAGCCCGTGGCGCAGAAGCAGCTGCTTTTTGGCGGCGATATCCTCCCGCGCGGGCAGCGGCTCCCCGGTCAGCGCCGCCAGCAGCGGCCAGAACCGGTTTTGCGGGTGGCCGTAGTAAAAGGCCATCTCCCGGCTTTTGGGGCTGGGCCATGTGCCCAGGATCAGCGCCCGGCTGCGGTCATCGTACACCGGCGCAAAGCTCATAAGTTGCCGCCTGCACTTTCAATATTGCCCCATGCAGAGCCAAGGTCCTTGCCGGAGGGCACGGCGCGGGGGCCGTCGAACCACAGTTCCTCGATCAGCGCCGCCACGCCGTCCTCCCGCACGTCCCCGATGATCCGGTCGGCAGCGGCCTTGGCGTCCGGGGTGCCGTTTGCCATGCAGGCGCTCAGGCCTGCGACCTTCAGCATCCCCACATCATTGGCAGAATCGCCCACGGCCACGGCATCGGCCAGCGTAAGCCCCATCTGTGCGCACAGGTCGGCAAGCCCTACGCCCTTATCCATGCCGCCGCGCACGATATCGTAGTAGCAGTAGCCGTCCGCGTTCTGCGCGCCCGTCTGCATCCAGTGCAGGCCAAGGTAGCCGTATTTTTCGTGGAAGCGCTCCACCTCCTGCGGCGGCATGGCGGCAAAGGCGGCGTGGGGCATATCCACCAGATGCCGGTCCTGATCCTCGCCGTCCACGCAGTCCAGCCCGGGGCTGTTCATCATCTGGTAGCCGGTGTGCAGATACTCGTACTCGCAGTAGGCGTAATAGGCATCCCGGAAGTTGAATTGCAGCGGATAGTTATAATCCTCGCAGAAATCCACCAGCACATACATCTCCTCGCTGGTAAGCGGATGCTCGGCTATCACGTTGCCCTGCCTGTCCACCACACAGGCACCGTTGCAGGTGATGGCGTAGTCGTACCGGATGCCGCCCAACTGGTTTTTATCCCGGATGGCCGGGTAAGAGCGGCCGGTGCTGAGCACGAACTTACCCCCGGCGGCTTGCAGCTTTTTTACCGCCTTTACCACCGCCGGGCGGGGCTTTGCCTCCCCAAAGGGCATCAGTGTGTTGTCGTAATCGCTTGCCAGAATCTTATATTGCATCGTTTTCTCCCCTCATGCGCATGATTTTTGTTCCAGTATATCACATTTCAAAGGGCCGTGGAAAGTTTTTGGCAAAATAAAAGCTGCTCCGGAGCACTTCCGGAGCAGCTTTTGCCATTTGATTCAGTTTTTCAGGGGATCACGCTGTCAGATGCCAATGGCCGCAGGGGTCTGGTTCCAGTAATGCTCCACTTTCATCAGCTTCTCATTGTCAGCACCACTGCTATTCTTTTCCATATCGATCTCGATATTTTTCCACATTTCTTCACTGCCGCCAAAATAGACTGTTTTCAGCCGCCAGCAGTAAAACGCCGCTGCACCAATTTTTTTCACGCTGGCCGGGATATAAATTTCCTGCAGCGAATCACAGAAACAGAATGTCTGTTTGGCAATTTCCAAAATACCTTCCGGCAGGGTGATCTTCTGCAAGGCATCGCAACTCTGGAACGCACCCCACTCAATCTGGGTCGTCCGGGCCGGGAGTTTGATCTGAGTAAGGGCGTTGCAGTCATTAAACGCCCACCATCCGATGCTCTTAACGCTGTCCGGGATCTGAATCTCGACAAGATTCTCACAAAAAGCGAATGTCTTCGCCTGAATCTCGGCCACACCGTCCGGGATTTTGATGGACCGTAGGGATGTGCAGCCACTAAAGGCCGCCCAGCCGATTTCCCGGACCGTATCCGGCAGTTGGACGTTATCCAGCTGCTCACAGCTGGCGAAGACACCGTATCCGATCTGCTTGAGCTTCATCGGGAGCTGGATGCTCTGAAGCTTGGCGCAACCCGCGAACATGAAATCCGGCAGAGTCTGGATGACATTGTGGAACTCCACCTTCTTCAGGTTGGTGCATTCATCAAAGGTTCTCTTTTCAAATTCCGTTTTGCCCTTGATGATGGCAGTCTCCAGCGCAGTATTGTAGGAAAATGCATACTCGCCTACTGAAATCAGACTCTCCGGCAGAACCACACTTTTCAGACCACAACCTCTAAATGCATTCGAGCCGATTTCCTTCAGACCCTCGGGCAGCGTGACGCTGTACAGATTCTTGCACAGCTGAAATGCCTGTGAGCCAATGATCGTGACCGTCGACGGAAGCACGACCTGCTCGATCTCGTTGTTTTCCTGGAATAGGGCAAAGTCCAACTCGCTGACCGTATAGCCATCGTACTGGGCCGGGATGACCACCTTGCCCTTCGGCACGACCGCTGCCGTTTTGTCGTAACCGGTCAATGTGATCGAGCCATCGTTGTTCCGTCTATACTTCCAGCGGATGCCGGAAGTCTCTCCCGCGCCGGAGGAAGAGCTGCTGGAAGAACTGGAAGAGCTACTGGAACTGGAAGAACCGCCGGAGCTGCTCGACGAGCTGCTGGAACTCGATGAACTGCCGGAACCGGAAGGAGCCGGTGTTTCGCCGTCGCAGCCTGCCAGCAGCCCGGATGCCGCAACCACCGCAGCGCCCTTCATAAAATCACGGCGCGAAATGTTACACTTCATACGTTTGACCTCCTGTACATGATTCATCTTTGTACACAAAAACACCCAAAATTTGATTGGGAACCCAACTTTATTATAGTCATGTTGTTCTGTAAAGTCAAGTTAAACCATTTGTTTATTATTCTTTCGGTTTAATTCTGTATTGTCAGTATCATAGATCATGCAGGAGGTTTATCAAATGATCGACTATGCTATCATTGGCAAACGCATCCAGCTCGCCCGCCAAAGCAAGGGCATCACGCAGGAAAAGCTGGCGGAAAAGGCCGGTATTTCCGTGGTGTACCTTTCCAAAATTGAAAACGGACGGGTCTACCCCACGCTTGAGACACTTTCCAATCTCTGCACCGAGCTGGATACCGAGCTTGCCGCGATTTTGTCCAACACCGAGGTCGCCCGCAAGGACTATGCAAACGACCGCGTTCTGGAACTGTTCAACGCCTGCTCCATCCGGGTCAAGCCCATTGCACTTTCCCTGCTGGAAGAGCTTTCTAAATTATAAACCGCAAAAAAGCTGCCCCGGAGCACTTCCGGAGCAGCTTTTGTCATTTGATTCGGTTTCTCTCAGGCAAACACCGCCACGACTACCTGCATGGCTACGCCCACAAAGGCACCGGCAGCCCATGTCAGGCCGGTGATGAAGAGGTTCTGCTTCCACGAGGGGTTGGCGCGCCACAGCACGGCCAAGCCCACACCTGCACCGGTGCACAGCCCCGCCACAAGGCTGGAAAAGCGCAGCGCACCTTCCACATACAGCTGGGTCAGCAGCACGCTGGCAGCGCAGTTGGGGATCAGCCCCACCAGAGCCGCCACCACCGGCTGGAAGAAGCCCATGCCGCCCAGTACCTCGGCGAA
>CAKTFS010000041.1 GCA_934561115.1 uncultured Faecalibacterium sp.
GAGAACATGGACTACTCCCTCTACGGCACCCCGCTGGAATCCACCACCTACAAGTTCGCCAAGTGCCTGCAAAAGCGCTTTGGCATCGTGGAGGGCATCACGGACAAGAACTATATCACCAACAGCTACCACGTCCATGTCTCTGAGCCCATCGACGCCTTTACCAAGCTGAAATTTGAGGCCGACTTCCAGCGCCTGTCCCCGGGCGGTGCCATCAGCTATGTGGAAGTGCCCAATATGCAGGACAATCTGGAAGCCGTCATGAGCGTGCTGCAGTTCATCTACGACAACATCATGTATGCCGAGCTGAACACCAAGTCCGACTACTGTCAGGTGTGCGGCTACGACGGCGAGATCAAGATCGTGGAGGACGACGGCAAGCTGGTATGGGAGTGCCCCAAGTGCGGCAACCGCGACCAGAACAAGCTGAATGTCGCCCGCCGCACCTGCGGTTATATCGGCACCCAGTTCTGGAACCAGGGCCGCACGCAGGAGATCAAGGACCGCGTGCTGCATCTGTAACCCTCTCAGTCAACGCTTCGCATTGACAGCTCCCCCGAGAGGGGGAGCTTTTTATATGGAGTTTTATCTATGAACTACGCAAACATCAAATATTACGATATTGCCAACGGCCCCGGGGTGCGCACCAGCGTTTTTGTGTCCGGCTGCCGCCACCACTGCCCGGGCTGCTTCAACGCCGTGGCATGGGACTTTGCCTACGGTCAGCCCTTTGATAAGACCGTGCGCAACGAGGTATTCGCCTCCTGCCAGCCGGACTATATCGCCGGGCTTTCCCTGCTGGGCGGCGAGCCCTTTGAGCCGGAGAACCAGCGGGAGCTGCTGCCCTTTGTGCGCAACTTCAAGGCGCTGTACCCCGCCAAGACGGTGTGGTGCTACTCCGGCTACACTTGGGAGCAGCTTACCGGCAAGGAGCCCAGCCCCGCGCGGTGTGAGGTGACCGACGAGCTGCTGGCGCTGCTGGATGTGCTGGTGGACGGCAGATTCGTGCAGGCTGAGCACGATATCTCCCTGCGCTTCCGCGGCAGCCGCAACCAGCGCCTGCTGGATGTGCCCAAGTCCCTTGCCGCCGGGCAGCCCGTGTGGTGGGAGGACGAAAAGGTGTTCGCCACCCATACCATGGAACGGTAAGAGGATTTGACCCTCTCAGTCATCGCTGCGCGATGCCAGCTCCCCCGAAAGGGGGAGCTTTTTGCATCTTCCGGTCAGCACGAAGAAAGCTCCCCCTTCGGGGGAGCTGGCTGCGAACATCGTGAGCAGACTGAGAGGGTTCACACCGCAAAAACAACAGCATCTGCAAAATTCGCCAATTTTCTGAATTCAGAAGCGAACCTTGCAGATGCTGTTTCTTTTCTCACTCCCGGCTGCCCACGGCGTCCTCGATGACGCGCAGGAAGGCGTTGCCGTAGCGGGCGGCTTTCTTTTCGCCCACGCCGCTGATGTTCAGCAGCTCGTCGATGCTCATGGGCTTTTTCTCCGCCATCTCCCGCAGGGTGGCATCGTTGAACACCATGAAGGCGGGCAGGTTCTGCTTGCCCGCCAAGCGCTTGCGCACCGCGTACAGGGCGTTGAGCAGCTTTTCGTCCGCTTCGCTCAGGCTGCCCGCTGCGGCGGGCTTTGCGCGGCGGGGCTTTTCCAGCCGGTCGGCGCTCTGGGCGGCGCGGCGGCGGGCGTACTCCACCTGCAGCTGGGCTTCCTGCTCGGCGGCAAGGCAGCAGGAGCAGTTGCCGCATTTTTTGGGCGCAGCCTCCCCGAAGTATTGCAGCAGAAAGCCGCGCAGACAGTGCTGGGTGGTGGAGTAGAAGGTCATGTACTTGAGCCGCTCCTCTGCCTTGCGGGCGGCTTCGGCCTTTACATCCGCGGGCAGACCGTTGTCGGCTTCCCGCTCCTTGTCGATGAAAAAGCGGATGGTGCGCACATCCGTGCCGGAATACAGCAGAGTGCACCGGGCAGGCTGACCGTCGCGCCCGGCGCGTCCGGCCTCCTGATAATAGCTTTCCAGGTCCTTGGGCATATTATAATGGATGACGAACCGCACGTTGGGCTTGTCGATGCCCATGCCAAAGGCGTTGGTGGCTACCATCACCTGCACCCGGTCGTAGAGGAAGTCGTCCTGATTCTGCCGCCGGGTGTCCGCATCCAGCTTGGCGTGGTAGGCCGCCGCCCGGATGCTGCGGCTCTGCAGCAGCTGCACCGTCTCGTCCACCTGCCGGGTGGTGCTGCAATACACGATGCCCGCATGATTGCCCTCCTTGAGCACCAGCTCCAGCAGCTCCTTGGGCTTCTGGCTGGGCAGCGCCCGCCGGGTCTCAAAGTACAGGTTGGGGCGGTCGAAGCTGGTGGTCACCTCGTAGGGGTTCTGTAATGCCAGATGGGTGCGGATATCCTCCCGCACATGGGCGGTGGCGGTGGCGGTAAACGCGCCGATGACCGGGCGGCTGGGCAGGCTGTCCACAAATGCCTTAATGCGCAGATAGCTGGGGCGGAAATCCTGTCCCCACTGGCTGATGCAGTGCGCCTCGTCCACCGTGACCATGCTGATCTGCCGCTCCTGCGCAAACCGCTGGAAGCCCGGCATCTCCAGCCGCTCCGGGGCCACATAGATGATCTTGTACCAGCCCTCCCGGGCGCGGTGCAGCATCAGCGCCTTCTGGTTGTCGGTCAGGCTGTTGTTCAGAAAAGCCGCCGCCACGCCCGCCTGCACCAGCGCCCCCACCTGATCCTTCATCAGGCTGACCAGCGGGGACACCACGATGGTGATGCCCGGCAGCAGCAGCGCCGGCACCTGATAGCATATCGATTTGCCTGCGCCGGTGGGCATGACCGCCAGCACATCCTGCCCGGCCAGCAGGCGGCTGACGATCTGTTCCTGCCCGGGGCGGAAGCTATCATAGCCGAAAACTTTTTTCAGGATACTGTGCGGGTTTTCCATGGTCTCCTCCGTTATATATATAGGTGCGCTGACGCGCTGAACGCTCAAAACCTTATCAGTATACCACAAAACCGGCACTTTTGGCAGAAAAAAGCGTCACTTTGCGCAAAAATGTGCGATAACCGATCTTTCTGCCCGGGAAGGATAGCTTTTCAGGCGCGAAAATGCTATAATGAGAACACATATCTCCATGCCACCCCGCAGACTGCCCGGCATGGACCATGCAACGTAAAAAGGAGCATTTATAATATGCAGCAGAAACTTATCACCTTTGCCGTACCCTGCTACAATTCGGCAGCCTATATGCGTCACTGCATCGAAACGCTGCTGAGCGCAGGCGAGCAGGCCGAGATCATTCTGGTGGACGACGGTTCCGTCAAGGATGATACCCCCGCCATCTGCGACGAGTACGCCGCAAAGTACCCCACCATCGTCAAGGCCATCCATCAGGAGAACGGCGGCCACGGCGAGGGCGTCAATCAGGGCATCCGCAACGCCACCGGCCTGTACTACAAGGTAGTGGACAGCGACGACTGGCTGGACACCGCCGCCCTGAAAAAGGTGCTGGAGCGCCTGACCACGCTGGTGGCCCGCGGCACCGCGCCGGATCTGATGATCTGCAACTATGTGTACGAGCATGTGGAGGACGGCACCAGCCATACCGTGCGCTACACCAACGTGTTCCCGCAGGAGCGCCTGTTCAGTTGGGTGCACGTCCGGCACTTCCGCCCGGATCAGAACCTGCTGATGCACTCGGTCATGTACCGCACCGAGGTGCTGCGCCAGTGCGGCATGGTGCTGCCCAAGCACACCTTCTATGTGGACAACATTTTTGTGTACCAGCCCCTGCCCTACGTCAAGAGCATGTACTATATGGATCTGGATCTGTACCGCTACTTCATCGGCCGCGCAGACCAGAGCGTGAACGAGAGCGTGATGATCGGCCGTGTGGACCAGCAGCTGCGGGTCACAAAACACATGATCGACTGTCAGGATCTGGACGCGCTGAAGGATCAGAAGCGTCTGCGCGCCTACATGGTGCACTACCTGTCGGTGATGATGGCGGTCAGCGACATCTTCCTGCTGCTGGACGGCAGCGCCGAGGCGCACGCCAAAAAGGCAGAGCTGTGGCAGTACCTCAAGGATCACGTTACCCCCGGCGTCTACCGCGCCGTGCGCGTGAACCTTGGCGGCCTGACCGACCTGCACTTCCCCGGCGGCGACAAGGTGGTCATTTCCACCTATCGCCAGCTGCGCAAGATCTTCAAGTTCAACTAAGGGCAAGACCCTCTCAGTCATCGCTGCGCGATGCCAGCTCCCCCGAAAGGGGGAGCTTTTTTTGCGATGGCGGTACAGTTTTCGGCTGAACCCTCTCAGTCACGCCTGACGGCGCGCCAGCTCCCCCGAGGGGGGAGCTTTATCAGCGCTTACCGGCAGATGCGTAAAAGCTCCCCCTTCGGGGGAGCTGGCGCGGTAGCGCCTGAGAGGGTTGGCGTCCCCTTTGGGAATCTGCTGAGCGAAGCGAAGCTGAGGGGGTAAGCATATCTTTTCGTTTCAAAATCTGTACGAAACGCGCAGGATGGTTGCTTTTCTCCGGCAGTTCTGATATACTAGACACGTTTTCCCGTTTTTACTTTGTAACGAATTTCACACGGAAGTTCGATACTTTTTTGACAAGGAGGAACCGAGTGCTGCAGCCCTTGGCTGCGCACCCAATACAAACCACATTATGGAACAAATGTTGATCTGTCTGTCCCTTGCCCTGATCGCCGGCCTGCTCATGTCACGCGCTGCCAAGGCCGTGCGTCTGCCCGCCGTCACCGCTTACCTGCTTACCGGCCTGCTGCTGGGGCCCTTCTTTCTGGGTCGGCTGGGGCTGAGCCGTTTCGGCTTCGGCTTTGGCAGCCTTGCCGCCGTGGAGGGCTACGGTATTATCACAAAGGTGGCGCTGGGCTTCATCGCCTTCGTCATTGGCAACGAGTTCCGGCTCAGCGCCCTGAAGCACATGGGTCGCCGCGCCGTGACCGTGGGCATTGCGCAGGCGGTGATCACCACCGCGCTGGTGGATGTCGCCCTCGTTGCCCTGCACTTTGCCCGCCCGGACGTCATCTCGCTGGCTTCTGCCATCACGCTGGGCTCCATCGCCGCCGCCACCGCACCCGCCGCTACCCTGATGGTGGTCAAGCAGTACAAGGCCGACGGCCCTTTGACCAAGCTCCTGCTGATGGTGGTCGCCATTGACGATGCCGTGGGTCTGGTGCTGTTCTCGGCCTCCTACGGCGTGGCAAACGCCCTGGAGCAGGGCCGCATCGACCCCGTGAGCGTGGTGCTGGAGCCGCTGCTGGAGATCGCGCTCTCGCTGGCGCTGGGCGCTGCCGCCGGTTACCTGCTGAACCTGCTGGAGGTCTACTTCCACTCCCGCTCCAAGCGCATGAGCCTGTCGGTGGCCTTTGTGCTGCTGACCGTGGGCCTGTCCATGACCGAGTTCGAGATCAATGGCACCCGCTGCGGCTTCTCGCTGCTGCTGGTGTGCATGATGACCGGCACCGTGTTCTGCAACGTCTGCTCCACCTCGGACGAGCTGATGGACCGTCTGGACCGCTGGGTGTCCCCCATCAACATCCTGTTCTTCGTGCTGTCCGGCGCAGAGCTGGATCTGACCATCCTCACCAACCCCATGGTGCTGCTCATCGGCGTGGTGTACATCGTAGCGCGCTCTGCCGGTAAGATCAGCGGCTCCTACCTGAGCTGCCGCGCCACCAGCTGCAGCCCCGCCATCCAGAAGTATCTGGGCATCACCCTGCTGCCGCAGGCCGGCGTGGCGCTGGGCATGGCTGCCACCGCCGCCGAGCTGTCGGACGGCCACATGGTGCGCAACGTAGTGCTGTTCTCGGTGCTGGTGTACGAGCTGGTAGGCCCCACCCTGACCAAGATCTCGCTGACCGCCGCCGGGGAGATCCGTCCCGAGGGACGCACCAGCGCCCGCGTAGAGAACCAGCCCGAAGCTCCTGTGGAGCTGAGCTGAGACGGTGAGGAAGAATTATTTGTAAATTTGGGGCTCAGGAAAGTCTGCGGACTTTCCTGAACCCCTTTTTCACAGAAAAGTTTTCTTCCCCACCTTTACGCGCAAAAGGTTGTTTTTTGTCGAATTAGCACGCAATCATTGACGAAAGGTGTTATTTTTTGTATACTAAGCTTATCAACGCTGGTACAATTTTCCTGTTGTGTCAGCGGTTGCTAAGAAGGAATAGGAAATAAGGAATAATGAAGGAGAATGACACATTATGAAAAGCACTGGCATCGTCCGCGGCATTGATTCGCTGGGACGGATCGTTCTGCCGAAGGAGCTGCGCACCAGTATGCACCTTGACACCGACACCAAATTGGAGATCTTTGTGGATGGGGACGCCATCGTCCTGAAAAAGCACCGCCCCGCCGGCAGCTGCGATTTCTGCGGCGAGGTGGACGAGCAGGCCATCCAGTTCGGCGGCTACTGCATCTGCACCGCCTGCCGCCGCAAGCTCAGCGCACTGTAACGCAGAAAGGGGGCTCTTTCCATGAGCCGGTTCATCGACTTTACCCTTCCCTCCACCGTGCCGGGGCGCACCCTGCACGGCTTTCGCTGCGTCCCGGAGGGACAGGTGCGAGCGGTGCTGCAGCTGTCCCACGGCATGGTAGAGTATATCGACCGCTACCGCCCCTTGGCGGAGTATCTGGCTGACCGGGGCATTCTGGTCACCGGCCACGACCATCTGGGGCACGGCGCGTCCATCCGCACCAAGGAGGACTACGGCTATTTTGCCGAGCCGGACGGCAACCGCGCCGTGCTGGCCGACCTGCACGCTGTAACTGTGCTGACCAAAGAGCTGTACCCGGACCTGCCCTACTTTTTGCTGGGACACAGCATGGGCTCGTTCTACGCCCGGCAGTATCTGTGCGAATACGGCCGGGAGCTGGACGGTGCCATCATCATGGGCACCGGCTTCCAGCCCAAGGCGCTGGTCAAGACAGCCAAGACCCTTTGCCGGGTGCTGGCAGCCTTCCACGGCTGGCACTACCGCAGCAACCTTGTGGCTAACCTTTCCTTTATGGGCTACAACAAGGGGCTGGAGGGCCGCACCACCCACGACTGGCTCAACCGCGACCAGGCCGAGGTGGACAAGTATCTGGCCGAGGAGCGCTGCACCTTTACCTTTACGCTGAACGCCTATTACAGTATGTTCAGCGGCATCCTGCGCCTGCACGACCCGGCTTTTCTGGCACGGATGCCCAAGGACCTGCCGCTGCTCTTCCTCTCCGGCGATGCCGACCCGGTGGGTGAGCAGGGCAAGGGCGTGCGCCGCGCCATCCAGAGCCTGAAGGACGTCGGTGTGCAGAACATTGAAAGCATCTTCTACCCCGGTGCCCGCCACGAGCTGCTGGTGGAGACCAACAAGCTGGAAGTTTTTGCGGATATCGCCGCATGGCTGGATAAACAGCTGGCAAAACATTAAAACGACAAAAGGGCTGCTGCACAAAATGTGCGGCGGCCCTTTTATCGTTAGCGTGCTCGCCCTCTCAGTCATCGCTGCGCGATGCCAGCTCCCCCAAAGTGGGAGCCCTTGGCAGTCCATGCAAACTTCATCTCTTTGCCAAGGCCTCTCCCTTTGAGGAAAGACTTCCCCCGCGCCGGGGGAAGATGTCGCGCAGCGACAAAAGGGGGAGTGTGGATTTGCGTAGCAAAGACGGAGAGGGCGAGGATGCTGACCACGCACAGCATCCCTTCATTCCACATTCCGTTTATAGCGCAGCGGGGTCTGCACCTCGGCGCGGATCTTGCCAAGATAGGTGCGGGTCTGCTCTGCGCCCTGCAAAATAGACTCCACCTGCGCTTTCTGCTCTGCGGTCAGGCCGTCATCTTCTGCCAGCAGCTCCGCGTTGCCCTCGATGATGGTCAGCGGTGTTTTCAGCTTGTGGGACAGCTGAATGATCTGCTCCCGCTGCCGCTGCTCCATCGCCCACTGCTTCTGCAAACTGCCGGTCAGCGCATCGCCCATGGTCTGCAGTGCCTGTAAAGTGCTCTCGTATTCCCGCACCTTCGCACCGGAAAACACCGCGCTGTCCAGATCCTTCCGCGCCACCGCCTGCGCCGCCGCGGTCAGCTTTTCGGTCTCCCGGGTCAGGAAGCGCCCGGTCCTGTGGGTGCTCCACACCACTGCCCCTACCAACAGCAGAATACCCAGAATGCAGTGCACGGTCTGCATATCCGGCAGCACGCCCCGCAGCGCAGGGTCGGCGTAGGGCACGGCATAGTCAAATTGCAGCAGACAGACCGTTCCATCCTGCAATTTCGACGTCATATAATACTGTGTGTAGCCAAAATGCCAGCGGTTTTTCCCCTGCCGGTTCTCCATTGTCCGCTGCAAGTGCCCGGCATCCATGTTGGTGGCCAGCACCTCGTCACTGTCCGGCGCGGCAAACAGGGCGTACCGGCACAGGGAGTCCAGCTGGGTCTCATCAAAGGTTGCGGCAGTCATGCCCGGCAAAACGTCCTGTGCAGCTTTCTGACAGGCCTGTGCAGCCTGATTGGCGGGCAGGAACAGCCCGCTGTTCTGGATCCACAGCAGCAGCCCCAGCAGCCACCCCACCGCGACCAGCAGGCAGGCCAGCGCCGTGCGCACCAGATATTGCAGCAGCACGCTGCGCAGAGAGGTCAGTCTTCGCTTTTCCATCGGTATCCCACGCCCCATACGGTATTGAGCAGCTTTTCCGGCTCCGGCACGCCCGCCGCCCGCAGCTTTGCCCGGATATTTTTGATGTGCTGGGTCACGGCAGTATCGTCCGCTGTGCCGTCAATGCCAAAAACGGCCTCGTAGATTTGCTCCTTGGTAAAGGTCTGCCCGGCGTGCAGCGCCAGATACTCGCAGATGGCATACTCCGAGCGGGTCAAGGGCAGCACCGCGCCCTCCACCGCCGCGCTCCGGGCGGTCAGGTCAAAGACCACGCCGCTGCGCACCATCCGGTGCGCCGGGGTGCGGCTCTGCCGCCGCAGATGCGCCGCCACCCGCGCCCGCAGCTCTGCCACCCGGAAGGGCTTGGATAAAAAGTCGTCTGCCCCAATGCCCAGCCCCTCCAGCACAGCAGCCTCGTCGGTGCGGGCGCTCAGAAACAGGATGGGTGCTTCGGTCAGGCTGCGGATGCGCCGACAGACCGCAAAGCCGTCCTCCCCGGGCATCATCACATCCAGCAGGATGCAGTCTGCCCAGCGGCAGAGCGCCTCAGTCAGCGCCCCGCCCGCCTGCCGCGTTTCTACCCGGTGTCCGTCCCGTTCCAAGGCGGTGCGGATCAGCTTGCAGAGCTCCAGATTGTCATCCACTGCCAGAATGTTTGCCACAAGATCACCTCAACACGTTATAAACAAGGCAGGATGCCCCGTACAGCAGATACACATGAGCCGGGTAGAACCAGTAGAACAGCTGCTTGTGCCCGCTGCCGCGCTGCCCGTTGTACAGCAGCATCAACAGCACCGCCAGCACCCCGAACCACTCGTAGTTGTCGGTGAACATCTGCGTCCACACAAAATCCGCCTGTCTGTAAAGCATTCCAAAGATCAGCACAAAATCACACAGGAAAATCACCAGTGCCCATACTGTCAGCTGTACGCGGCGATGACCCCGCAGGGCATACAGCAGCACGCCGCCCAGCAAAAAGCTCCAGCTGCCGTCCGTGATGGACGTCCACATGGGCAGCGGACTAGTGAAGACAAATGCCACGATTGTCGAGGCGATGGGCATCTCCTGCACCTGCGGGAAGAGCAGCAGAAACACCACTACCACATACGGCCAGCACAAAACAGCGGCAATGGCGGCAATGCCCTTGGCAAACTTCTTTTCCCGCAGCCAGTCAATACCCTGCCAGACGATGCACAGCAGCGCAAGATCCTGAAAAATAGCGTTCAGCGGGTAGAAGCCATCCCCGCGCCGGAAGGCTTTTGCGTAGATCATAAAGAATTCCAGCGCCGCCATGGCTGCGCCGATGACCCAGATGCGGATAAAATACCGCTTGCGGTCATGGGTGTGGGCAAAGCCCTCCACCGTGCAGAACAGAAACAGCGGCGCACTGAGCCGCCCCAGCATACTGAACACCGTCGGGATGCAGCCGGTGAACTCGAAGAAATAATGAATGTGGTCCAGCACCATCAGCACCAGTGCAATGGTCTTGAGCTGGGTGCCGTCCAGCCCCTTTTTCGTTAATTTGTCCATACAGACTCTCCTTTCTTTGTGCATCCAGTGTAACAGGAAAATCTGTAGAAAGTATAAGGTTCTGCCTTTATGATACTATTTTCTGTCCCGAAATGCAACAAAAAAGCCCCGAGACTTTCATCTCAGAGCTTTTAGTTAAGTCGGCGACTACCTATTTTCACAAGCCGTTTCCAGCTAACTATCTTCGGCACAAGTAAGCTTAACTTCTGTG
>CAKTFS010000042.1 GCA_934561115.1 uncultured Faecalibacterium sp.
ACCTTGTTCATGCCCGGGTAGCGGTAGGCATAGTCGAAGCCGCAGCCGGACTGCTCCTCATAATAGCGGCGCAGCATCTCCTGCCGGGGGTTCACCTGCGGCAGACCCACCCCTACGATGGCGCAGCCAATGAGCCGGTCGCCCACAAGGTCTACCCCTTCGCCGAAGATGCCGCCCATCACGGCAAAGCCCAGCAGCGTCTCCGCAGGGCGGGGCACGAACTGCGCCAGAAACTCCGCACGCCCGGCATCGTCCAAGCTGCGCTGCTGCACAAGGGTGGGAATGTCCGGCCAGCGGGCGGCAAAGGCTTCGTACACCTGCTGCAAATAAGCGTAGCTGGGGAAAAACGCCAGATAGTTGCCGGTCCTGCCCTTTGCCAGCGCCGCCAGCGCATCGGCTACGGCGGGCACACTGGCTTCCCGCTGGCGGTAGCGGGTGGAGATGCCCGGCAGACAGAATAAGCCCAGATTTTCCGGCGGGAAAGGGCTTGGCAGCGCCACCGCCCGGGCATCGGCGCAGCCCAGTACGTTGCGGTAAAAGGCGGGCGGGGTCAAGGTGGCACTGAACAGCGCCGCGCTGCGCCCTGCCGCCAGACTGGCGTCCACAAAGGGTGCGGGGTCCAGGCAGAGCAGGTGCAGCTCCAACTCGCTGCCCCGGGCGGTGAGCTGGGTGACAAAATGGCTGTCGTACCGGTCAGCCGCGCGGGCGATATCCTGCAAGGCAAAGTAAAGCTCCAGCAGCTGTGCGTGGGCGGGGTCCTCGGGGTTCTGTTCCAGCCAATCCTGTAAAGGGGTGTGCACCGCCCGCAGGGCAGCGGGCAAAGCGGCGGGCAGCTGCTGCAAAAACACGGTGCCGTCCCGGGCGTACAGCGGCTGCGGCAGGGCAAAATCCGGGGCGGCTTCGGCGGGCAGCAGGCTCACCTGTGCGGGCTCTGTCTCCCCGGCAGATTCTGCACCTATACGGGGCGCAGCCTGTGCGCAGGCTTTGCGCGCCGCCAGAAAGACCTTATCTGCCTTGGTCAGCGCGGTTTTCAGGCTGCTTTTGCCCTTGCCCAGCGCCCGCTTTGCCTCGGTCAGACTGCTTTTGGCAAACTGCGCCGAGTACATGGCGCGGGCTCTGTCCGGCAGGTTGTGCGCTTCGTCAATGAGGAACAGCCAGTCCCCGGCGGCATCAAAAAAGCGCTTGAGGTGCACCACAGGGTCAAACAGATAGTTGTAGTCCCCGATGACCACATCGCACCACTCGCTCAGATCAAGCCCCAGCTCAAAGGGGCATACCGAGAACTGCCGGGCGGTGTCTGCCAGCGCGGCGCGGCTGAAACTGCCGCTGCCGTCCAGCAAAGCCGCCAGCGCATCCTTGCGGCGATCGTAGTAGCCGTTGGCAAAGGGACACACCTCCGGCAGACAGGCGGGGTGCCCTTCGGCGTCCGGGTGCAGACAGGCCTTTTCCTTGGCGGTCAGGGTCACGCTGCGTAAGGCGAGACCGGGCTGTGCAGCACGCAGCCGCGCCACCGCGTCCTCGGCGGCGGCTTGGGTGGTGTTGCGGGCGGTCAGGTAGAACAGCTTTGCGCCGCAGCCCTCGCCCATGGCCTTCAGGGCAGGGAAGAAGGCACTCATGGTCTTGCCGATGCCGGTAGGCGCCTGACAAAAAACGCGGGTGCCGCCCTTGTGGTCGGCGTTCTTCCCGGCGCGGCAGGCGCGGTACACCTCGCCCGCCAGTGCCCGCTGCCCGTGGCGGTATTCCGCAAAGGGAAATTGCAGCGCCGTAAGGCTTTGGCTGCGCCGGGTGTCCCAGTCCAGCTGCCGCTGCGCCCACGGGGCGTACTGCGTTAAAAGCTGCTGCAAAAACTGCTCCAGCTGCTGCCGGGTGAAGGGGCGGGTAAAGCGCATGAGCTGGTCAGTATCAACTTGGTAATAGGTCAGTCGCACCGCAAGCGTTTCCAGCCTCTGCTGGCTGCTGTAAATGGCGGCATATACCATGCCCTGCGCCCAGTGGCAGGGGTTCAGCTCCTCGGTGATCTCCTCGTAGGGAACAGTGGTGGTCTTGATCTCGTCGATGGTCACAGTGCCGTTTTCGTCGGTGAAAATGCCGTCTGCCCGGCCTTCCAGCGTAAAGGCGATGCCGCAGGCTTCCCGCTCGGCGCTGAGGAATACCTCGGCCTGATAGCCCTCCCCGGCGGCCTTTTGCAGCCTGCGGTGGATGCGTGCACCCTCGTTGGCGCGGTCAAAGCCGGTAAAGCGGCTGTCGATGCTGCCGGTGCGCAGCAAAAACTCCACCAGCTGCCGGATGGGCAGATGGATGCTTGCCAAGGCGTTTCACCTCCGTTGTGGTTTACTTTATCCTACCCCGAACAGCTCCATGCACTGGGCGGCTGCGGCATCCACCTGTGCAAAGTCTACGGCGGTGCGGTAGTAGGTCTCCAATTCATCGTGGCAGCTTTTTGCCTGCGCCATCAGGGCACAGGCCTGTTCCAGCAGCTCGGCGGCGGCGCGCTCGTTGAAGCGCAGCCGTGCGCGGCAGGCAGAAAGGTTTTCCCTGTCCACAAAGCGGCTGCACCGCACGGTCTGCGCGGCAGACAGCCGCACCGGATGCCAGCGGTTGTCAGTCAAAAATGCCAGCCGCAGGGAGGGGATGATAATGTGGTCGATCTTGTCCTCCGGGTGCATGGCGCAGGGGCAGGTGATGATGTGATAGCCCCGCGCCAGCGCTTCGGCGCGGATGAGCTCCAGCAACAGGCGGGAGACCGCCCCGTAGTCATCCCGGAAAAGGATGCATTTGTCTGCCAGCGCCTGCACCGTGCCCTGATAGAACACCTCGCCCTTGGGCGTGATGGCAGAGAGCAGCCGCAGCTCTTCGGAGCCCATCTCCTCGGTGCGGGGCAAAAGGCGGGTGCACAGACGCTTGACGTAGCGGCGCACTTTTTCAAAGTTTGCGCTGCAGGCTTCGGCGCGGCGGCTGTCCAGCAGCAGGCTGCCCGCCGAGGCCACATACCGCGCTGCCCGGCTGCGCAGCAGCTGGTTGCGGGCAAACAGGGCGGTCACCTCGTCCTTGTGGGGGTGCAGGGCATCGGCGTCGATGGTGTGATACAAACTCAGCACCCGCTCGTCTGCGCCGGGGGCTTCCGGCTCCACCACATGGGGCGCAGTGGCGTCGATGATGGCGCGTTTCTGCCGCAGGAACACCACCCCGTCCAGACTGTCGGGGTCGCTGGCGCAGTGGATGCGCTGGATGGGCTCGCCTTTATCCTGTGCGGCGCGCGCCAGACGCTTCATCAAAGTAGACTTGCCGCAGCCCGGGCCGCTTTTGAGCAGCACCAGCTGCATCCCGGGCTCCCGGCGCAGCGGCGCAAAGTAGCCCTTGAACCCGGCGGGCGTTGTAGCGCCCAAAAAGAAATCCACAGAAGGATGCACGGAACTTTCCATACAAAAACACCTCGCTTTTGCTTTACAGTATGCAAAAGCGGCGCGGTTGGTTCCTGACCTTATTTATGATAGGTATGCTCGCACACGGCGGCAATGGTGTCCCGCAGCACGGTAAAGTCTGCAAAGGCTTCGGGCTTGTTCTGGGGCTGGCGCAGCAGGGCGGCGGGGTGGAAGGTGCCCATGAACAGGATGCCGCCCTTCTCAATGATCTGCCCGTGCTCCCGGGTGACGGAAAAATCCGGCCGGATCATCCGCTGGGCGGCAACGCGCCCAAGGCAGACCACGATCTTGGGCTGCAGCAGCCGGAACTGCTCCCGCAGCCACGGCATACAGGCTTCGCTCTCGGCGGGCAGCGGGTCACGGTTCTGGGGCGGGCGGCACTTGACGATGTTGGCGATATAGCAGTTCTTTGCGCGGTCAAGGTCGATGGCAAACAGGTATTTGTCCAGCAGCTGGCCGCTGCGCCCCACAAAGGGCAGACCCTGTTCGTCCTCGCTCTGGCCGGGGCCCTCGCCCACAAACAGCACCTCGGCGTCCGGCACGCCCTGCCCGAACACCACGTTCGTGCGGGTGGTGCACAGCTCGCACCGGGTGCAGGCAAGGCATTCAGCCTTTAAAGTATCCATATCCATGGAGAACAACTCCTTCAAAACCAGTATGATATTTTATTCACAAATAAAACAAGGCTTTCTCCCCTAAAATATAGCACAAAAACACAATTTTGTCTTGAACTTTTTGCCGTCTGTGCTAGAATAAAGAAGAAAGGCATCCTTGTGTCCAACAGATACGGGAGGCAAATTTTGGAAAGCAATTTCGGAGGTAATCACAATGGCTGATATGTTTGCACCGCTGGTAGCACAGCTGAAGGCAAATCCCAAGACGATCGTGTTCACCGAGGGCAATGACCCCCGCATTCTGGAGGCCGCAAGCAAGCTGCTGGCCGAGGGCGTGCTGAAGGTCGTTATGGTGGGCAACGAGGCAGAGTGCAAGGCTGCTGCCGCCGCCGGTAACTTTGATATTTCCGCTGCCGAGATCATCGACCCGGAGAACTACGCCGGTTTCGATGAGATGGTCAGCACCATGGTGGAGCTGCGCAAGGGCAAGCAGTCCGCTGAGGAGTGCGCAGCTCTGCTGAAGAAGTCCAACTACTTTGGCACCATGCTGGTAAAGATGGGCAAGGCAGACTGCCTGCTGGGCGGCGCTACCTACTCCACCGCCGACACCATCCGTCCCGCTCTGCAGCTGGTCAAGACCAAGAAGGGCGCACATCTGGTGAGCTCCTGCTTTATTCTGGACCGCGACTGCGGCGAAGAGGGCCTGAAGCGCATTGCCATGGGCGACTGCGCTGTCAACATTGATTACACCGATACCGTCGATAAGGCTACCGGCGAGGTCAAGGTCTCTGCCGCTTCCAAGCTGGCTGAGGTGGCTGTGGAGACTGCCCGCACCGCAAAGCTGTTCGGCATCGACCCGAAGGTGGCTGTGCTGAGCTTCTCCACCAAGGGCTCCGGCAAGGGCGGCACCGTGGCACTGAGCCACGACGCCACCATCAAGGCACAGGAGATGGACCCCGAGCTGGCTGTGGACGGCGAGCTGCAGTTTGATGCAGCCGTTGCTCCCGAGGTTGCACAGGTCAAGTGCAAGGGCAGCAAGGTTGCCGGTCAGGCCAACACCTTCATCTTCCCCTGCATCGAGGCCGGCAACATCGGCTATAAGATCGCACAGCGTCTGGGCGGCTACGCTGCCTACGGCCCCATCCTGCAGGGTCTGAACGCTCCCATCAACGACCTGTCCCGCGGCTGCAACGCAGACGAGGTCTACAAGATGAGCCTGATCACCGCTTGCCAGTCCTGAACTGCCAAACGGCTGAATAGCGTTTGATTTTTCAAAGACTGCCGTACTTTTTGTGCGGCGGTCTTTTTTTGCGAGAACGATTTGGAATGCCGTCCTCTCCCGTGAAAATGGGACAACGGAGCGTCCGCAGACGCTCCGTTGTCCCGAAATTATAAATCATAATTCCGCTGAATATGGCCAGAGCATAGCGGAGGCCATTTTAAATCGTCCGGCGCGGCGTTTTTGTACCGACAAAAACCAGCCGCGCCCCTCTTGCAATCCGGCGGGGTTTATGGTACAATATCTTAGCATCCACAAGGATGTGTCGGACAGCGCCTGCTGCGTGGTTCGGCATACGGATGCGGGTCCTGTACGATGGGCTCGCTGTGAACCAGGTCAGGTGGGGAACCAAGCAGCCTTAAGCAGTGCGTTCGTGCGTTTCAGTAAGCCTGCATCCGTATGCCGAGTTACGCAAGGCGGGGACAAAACCCCGTCGAGCGCTGTCCTTTTATTTTTGCCGCAAAGGCCGGGGAAGGGGAGACATCGCCGTGTATCGTGCGCTTTACCGCAAATGGAGACCCCAGCGGTTTGAGGATGTGGTGGGTCAGCGCGCCATCGTGACCGCCCTGAAAAACCAGATCACCGCAGGGCGCGTAGGCCATGCGTATCTGTTTACCGGCGTGCGCGGCACCGGCAAGACCACCTGCGCCAAAATTTTTGCCAAGGCGGTCAACTGTCTGCATCCAGTAAATGGCGACCCCTGCGGGCAGTGCGAGATCTGCAAGGGCATCGACAACGGCAGCCTGCTGGACGTGGTGGAGATGGACGCAGCCTCCAACAACGGCGTGGACGATATCCGCGACCTGCGGGACGAGACCGCTTACACCCCCAGCGCCTGCCAGTATAAGGTGTATATCATCGACGAGGTGCACATGCTGTCCACAGCGGCCTTCAATGCGCTGCTGAAAACGCTGGAAGAGCCCCCCGCACACGTCATCTTCATTCTGGCGACCACCGAGATCCAGAAAGTGCCCGCCACCATCCTCTCCCGCTGCCAGCGGTACGATTTTACCCGCATCGGGCCGGAGGATATCGCACGGCGGGTGGAGTATATCGCCGGGGAGGAAAAGCTGGAGCTGACCTCCGACGGCGCGGAACTGATCGCCCGTCTGGCCGATGGTGCGCTGCGCGATGCATTGTCCATTCTGGACACCTGTGCCGGTGTCACTGCAAAAATCGACGCGGACGTGGTGCGCCGCATGGCGGGTGTCACCGACCGCAGCTACCTGTTCCACATCTCGGACGCCTTGGAAGCACAGGACGCCGCCGCCGCGCTGGCACAACTGGCGCAGCTGCGGCAGCAGTCGGTGGACGTAAAACGCCTGACCGAGGAACTGATCGCCCACTACCGCGCTTTGATGCTGGCGGCGCTGCCCGGCGGGCAGGCGCTGCTGTCCGGCGTTTCGCCGGAGGAAGAGGCGCTGTACCTGCAAAAAGGGCCGGAGATGGGGCAGCGGGAAGCTATCCGCGCCATCCGCACGTTGGGCACGGCGCTGGAGCACATGACCCGCGGCAGCGACCAGCGCATTGAGCTGGAACTGGCACTGTTCAGCCTGTCCGAGCCGCCCCAGCAGATGCAGTCGGTAACGGTACAGCCAGCTCCCGCCCACGCGGCACAGCCGGAAGCGCCCCGCCCCTTTGCGGCAGCGGTGCAGCCCTTTGCCAGCGCCCCGGTGCAGCCTGCCCCGGCAGCTGCTGCATCCCAGACCCCGGCAGCAGTGGCAGAACCTGCCCCTGCCGTGCAGCAGACCCCTCCGCAGCCTGCCGCACCGGAAGCGCCGCCCGCCCCTGCCGAGGAGCTGCCGCCCATGCCAGAGGAACCGCCGGTACAGCAGAGCGATGCCGCCCTGCCGTGGGACGAGCCTGCCCCGCAGGCACCGCCGCCGGAGGAACCGGAGCCGGTCGCCCAGCCGGAGCAGCCCGCCCCTGCAGAGCCCGCACAGCCTGCTCCGGTGCAGGAGCACCCCGCCGACCCGGTGCTGACCAAGCCCCGCAGCGTGGCGCAGCAGGGCACGAACCCCTTCCCGTACTGGGGACAGATCGTGCAGAAGCTGGAAGGCATCGACCCCATGCTGTATATGTATCTGCGAAAGTCCAAGGCTTACTTTGACGGCACCCGCGTGCTGATCGACGGCGGCAAGACCTTCCGGGATTTTATCCGGGTGAACAAGGACAGCCAGAAGCTGATCAAAAAGCTGATCGCCGAGGTATCCGGCGTGCCGGTGCCCATCGGCCCTTACGAGCCCAAAACGGCAGGAAAGACCGCTTCCAACGCGGAGCAGTCCCTTCTGGCGCTGGAAAAGCTGGGGTTAGAGGTCAGCATTGAGGATACCGCCCGCAAAAAGCGATAAAATTTGTTTATAATAAAGGAGAATACCATTATGAAAGCAAGAATGCCCGCAGGCTACGGCCGCCCCGATATGAACGCCCTGATGCGTCAGGCTCAGAAGATGCAGGAGGACATGAAGAGCAAGCAGGCCGAGCTGGAAGCCGCTGAGTACACCGGCAGCGCCGCCGGTGAGATGGTGACTGTGAAGATGAACGGCAAGCACGAGGTGCTGTCCATCACCATCAAGCCCGAGGCTGTGGACCCGGACGACATCGAGATGCTGGAAGACATGGTGGCTGCCGCCATCAACGCCACCGTGAAGCAGGTGGACGAGACCGCCGAAGCCGAGATGGGCAAGCTGACCGGCGGCCTGAACATTCCGGGTCTCTGAGCCGGGAAGGGGAGATACCATGGACTACACTGCCGCACCGCTGGAAAAGCTGATCGAGGAGTTCGGCAAGTTTCAGGGCGTGGGCCGCAAGGGTGCTACCCGCATGGCCTATCAGGTGCTGAGTATGTCGGATAAGGACGCTGCGGCGCTGGCCGATGCCATCCGCGGCGCGCACACCCGGCTGCACCGGTGCCGCATCTGCCAGAACTACACGGACGCTGACCTGTGCCCGGTGTGCGCCAGCGCCAAGCGGGACACCTCGGTGATCTGCGTGGTGGAAAAGCCCCGGGATGTGCAGGCTTTTGAGCGCACCCGGGAGTATAACGGCCTGTACCATGTGCTGCACGGTCTGCTGGATCCGCTGGCCGGTGTGGGCGCAGAGCAGCTCACCGTCAAGGAGCTGCTGGCGCGGCTGAAGGACGACACGGTGAAGGAGGTCATCATGGCCATGAACCCCACCGTGGAGGGCGAAGCCACCGCCATGTATCTGGCAAAGCTCATCAAGCCGCTGGGCATCCGGGTCACCCGGCTTGCCTCCGGTCTGCCGGTGGGCGCCAGTCTGGAATACGCCGACGAGACCACCTTGTACCGGGCGCTTTCCGGCCGGGGAGAGCTGTAAATCTGTAAAAATTTACAATTCTGTCAGAAACAGCCCTTGCATTGCCCTGAAAAAATGGTATACTGAAACAACGAACCGAACGGAGAAAGGAGGCGCGCAGCATGGCACCCACAAAGGAGCGCCCGGCGACCAAGACCATCGCCACCAACCGCGAAGCGCGCCACGAGTATTTTGTTCTGGAAGCGCTGGAGACCGGTGTGGAGCTCAAAGGCACCGAGGTGAAAAGCCTGCGGGCCGGCGGGGTCAACCTGAAGGACAGCTGGGTGGATATTGAAAACGGTGAGCTGCTGGTAAAGGGGATGCACATCAGCCCCTACGACCACGGCAATCTGTTCAATCAGGACCCCATGCGTGTCCGGCGGCTTCTGGCGCATAAAAGTGAGATCCGGCGTCTGCACCAGCAGTGCAAGCTGCAGGGCTATACGCTGGTACCGCTCTCGCTTTACTTCAAGCATGGCCGCGTAAAAATGGAAGTGGGCTTGTGCAAGGGCAAAAAGCTGTACGACAAGCGTGCCGATGCCGCCCAGCGCGATGCAAAGCGCTCCATTGACCGGGCTGTGAAGTCCAACGGCAAGTATTATTAAGCATTCCAATTGCAGACTGCGGCTCACCGCAGAAAACCAAGCTTTCCGCACATCGCAAGATGTGCTTTATATGGGGGCGTAAAGGTTTCGACGGGGGGAGCGAGGTCTGGGCAGCGGGTAGCAGTGGGGGAACTGCTCTATAACTCCTCCAAAAAAATTAACTGACAACAATAATTATCAGTTGCTCGCAGCCTGAGTGCTGCGCGTTCCGCCCACTCTTGTGTCGTGTGGGGCCGGGGCGTCCTTTAGACACAGCACCTGAACGGACCTAAGCTTTGCGGACCGGCAGGAACTCATGAAGCTACCAAAGCGCTAGCCTGACGATCGGCGTGGCGCGGCGGGAATGTTGTAGATCGCCTGCACCCGGAGACACCTACACTGAGCTCTTTTCGGACATGGGTTCGACTCCCATCGCCTCCACCAAACAAGAAAAATCCGAACCTGTTTCCGATTGGAGAAGGGTTCGGATTTTTCGTTTTCTTCGGGTTTGAGAATGAGGGCTCCCGTGGACGGCGCAAAACTCCGATACCTTGTCATAGACCGTAAGCCGATAACAAGATTTGGAGGGTATGATTATGAAGTACGATGCAAGAGCTTGCCATTTCAACATGGACACCGGCTGTGTGGAGCTGCTGCTCCGGGATGGGA
>CAKTFS010000043.1 GCA_934561115.1 uncultured Faecalibacterium sp.
CGGACAAATTTTGCAAAACCCCTTTTCTTTTGCGGAAAGGAGCGGTATAATGCCGCCATAGCACAAGGGCGTGCAAAGTTCCAGAAGGAGGAACGGACATCCCTTGTGTATTTTCAGAATGCAACGCTTTAGCAAGCTATAGAGCTAAAGCGGTAAAGAGAGGGGAAACATCTATGAGATTCGATCGTCGTATTTCGCGCCGCAGCTTCCTGGCAGCTGCCGGTGTCACCTCCGCAGCGCTGGCTCTGACAGCCTGCGGCGGCTCTTCCAGCTCGGTGGCGGCTTCTTCCGCTTCCGGCACTGCCTCCTCTGCAGCTGGCACTGCAAAGGGCGGCACCCTGAACATCATGCTGGAGACCGAGGTCCAGTCGCTGGACCCGCAGGTAGCCACCGACGGCACCTCCTTTGAGGTCATCGCAGACTACACCGACGGTCTGATGCAGATGGATGCAGACGGCGCAGCAGTTCCCGCCATTGCAGAGACCTACGACATCAGCGAGGACGGCAAGACCTACACCTTCCACCTGCGCGATGCCAAGTGGGCCAACGGTGAAGCCGTTACCGCTGCCGATTTCGTGTTCGGCTGGCAGCGCGCTGTGGACCCCGCCACCGCTTCCGAGTATTCCTATATGCTTTCTGATATCGGTCAGGTGGTCAACGCTGCCGAGATCATTGCAGGCGAGAAGCCCGTCACCGATCTGGGCGTGACTGCTGTGGACGACAAGACGCTGGAAGTCCAGCTGAACGTTCCCGTCAGCTACTTCCTGAGCCTGATGTACTTCCCCACCTTCTATCCGGTCAACGAGGCGTTCTACAACACCTGCAAGGACACCTTCGGCACCAGCCCCGACACGGTGCTGTCCAACGGTGCCTTCAAGCTGACCGATTACCAGCCCGCCGCAACGGCCTTTACGCTGGAAAAGAACCCCGATTACTACGATGCCGACAAGATCGCTCTGGACGGTCTGGCCTATCAGGTCATCAAGGACAGCCAGCAGGCACTGATGAGCTACCAGACCGGTGCTCTGGATATGACCCTGCTGAACGGCGAGCAGGTGGATCAGGTCAAGGACGATCCCGAGTTTACCAGCGTGGGTGCCGGTTACCTGTGGTACATCAGCCCCAACATCGACGGTGTGCCGGATCTGGCCAACGAGAACCTGCGCAAGGCCATCACCTTTGCACTGGATCGTGACGCCATTACCGGGGACGTGCTGAAGGATGGCTCTGCCCCCTGCTACACCGCCGTTCCGCCGCAGTTCGCCGCCGGCCCCGACGGCAGCGATTTCAGCGCCGACCAGACCAAGTTTGCAGAGTTCTGCGCTTATGACGCCGACAAGGCCAAGGAGTACTACGAGCAGGCCAAGAGTGAGCTGGGCAAGGACTCCTTCACCTTCAACATGGTGGTGGATGCCGACGATGCACCCCAGAAGGTTGCACAGGTCGTCAAGGAGCAGCTGGAGACCACGCTGGCAGGCTTTACCCTGAACCTGACCGTGGAGCCCAAGAAGCAGCGCGTGCAGGATATGCAGGACGGCAACTTTGAGATTGGCCTGACCCGCTGGGGACCCGACTACGCCGACCCCATGACCTATCTGGGTATGTGGGTGACCGGCAACTCCAACAACTACGGTCTGTGGAGCGATGCCGACTACGATGCCATCATTGACGAGTGCACCACCGGTGACCTGTGCACCGACCCCGAGGGCCGCTGGGCTGCCCTGTACGAGGCAGAGCAGATCGTGCTGGAGCAGGCGGTCATCTTCCCCCTGTACGGCCAGTGCAATGCCGAGATGGTCTCTTCTGCCGTTACCGGTGTGGACTTCCACCCTGTGGCACTGAACCGCGTGTACAAGAACGCCACTAAGAGCGAGTAAAACTGAAAGCACACTGAATAAGGCCGCACAGTGGCCCGCAAAGAGCCACTGTGCGCCTTTTTGGCATTGTGCCTGTCCGCGGCAGACGAACGACTGACCGCGAGATCCCGGAAGGAAAAAGGGGGTCCACCCGACGTGAAAAAATATACGCTCAAGCGAATCCTGACCTCGCTGTTCACGCTGCTGGCAATTTTGCTGGTGCTGTTCATCCTGATGCAGCTGATGCCCGGTTCGCCCTTCAATGACGAAAAGCTGACGCCCGAGATGCGGGCAGCCCTGTACGCAAAGTACGGCCTTGACCAGCCCATCTATATCCAGTTCTTCCGCTATGTGGGCAATATGCTCCGGGGCGATCTGGGTGTCAGCTACAATATCTCCAAAAATACGCCCATCTCCCAGCTCATCCAGTCCCGTCTGCCCATCTCCATTCAGGTGGGCGGCATGGCGGTCACGCTGGGTGCCATCGTAGGTCTGGTACTGGGCATCCTTGCCGCTTTGAAGCGGGATACCGTGGTGGATACCATCGCCACCATCATCTCGGTCATCGGCGTATCGGTGCCGTCCTATGTGTTCGCGCTGGCGCTGAGCTACACCTTCGGCTTCAAATTCCGCTGGTTTCCCATGCTGTTTTCCGCCAAGGACATCTTTGGCTCCAGCGTGCTGCCCAGTATTTCGCTGTCCATGTTCACCATGGCGTCCATCGCCCGCTTTACCCGCAGTGAGATGATCGAGGTGCTGGATTCCGATTATATGCTGCTGGCTGAGAGCAAGGGCATCTCCGGCCCGGCGCTGATCTTCCGCCACGCATTGCGCAACGCACTGATTCCCATCATCACGGTGCTGGCACCGCTGATCGTGGATCTGATGACCGGCTCGCTGGTGGTGGAAAAGATCTTTGCCATCCCCGGCGTGGGCAGCCTGCTGGTGACGGCCATCCAGTCCAACGATTACAACGTGGTCATTGGTCTGAGCTTTATCTACAGCGCCATGTACATTGGCATCATGCTGGTCGTTGACCTGCTGTACGGCATCATCGACCCGCGCATTCGTTTGGCAAAGGGGGACGACTGAATGGCAGAAAAAGCGATCCGGCTGGGCGGCGAATCCACCGCCGATGCCATTGTCAGCGCCGTGGATGCAATGTACACGGAGCACACCTTTGCGGAAAAGGATTTTGCCCTCAAGCACAACGAGGACGAGATCAGCGTGGATACCAACTTTGCGGCGCAGAACTTCTGGAAGGAAGCGCTCATCCGCTTTTTCAATAAGAAGAGCGCGGTGCTGGGGCTTGTGCTCATCGTGGTCATCGTGCTGCTGGCCGTTTTGGGCCCGGGCATGAACAGCTACACCTACTCCGGGCAGGATCTGAGCCAGAAAAACTTTGCGCCCCGCGTGCCGGGCATTGAGCAGTTCGGCATTCTGGACGGCAGCGAGAAGATGAGCACCACCACCGGCACCAAGGTGACCAACGCTTATCAGGAAAAAGACAAGCCGGACGTCTACTACTGGTTCGGCAGTGACCTGTACGGCCGCGATATCTGGACCCGCACCTGGGAAGGCGCGCGCGTCTCGCTGATCATTGCGGTGGCGGCGGCCATCATTGATATGCTCATCGGCATGAGCTACGGCCTGATCTCCGGCTACTTTGGCGGCAGGGTGGATATGGTGATGCAGCGCTTTCTGGAAGTGGCCAACGGCATCCCCCGGCTGGTCATCGTCACGCTGCTGCTGCTGGTGCTGCAGCCCGGCATGGTGACCATCATCTTTGCCCTGATGCTGACCGAGTGGGTGGGCATGAGCCGCATTGCCCGCGCCGAGATGCTCAAGCTGAAGGATCAGGAGTTCGTTCTGGCGTCCCGCACGCTGGGTGCAGGCAGCTTCTTCATCATCTTCAAGGAAGTGCTGCCCAACATCATCGGACCCATCATCACGCAGGTCATGTTCAGCATCCCGACCGCCATCTTCACCGAGGCGTTCCTCTCCTTTGTGGGTCTGGGCATCCCGGTGCCGCAGTGCTCGCTGGGTTCTCTGATCAGCGAGCTGTACAACAGCTTTACCACCCACCCCTACCAGATCATCCCGCCCATCGTGGTCATGAGCCTGCTGATGCTCAGCTTCAACCTTGTGGCGGACGGCCTGCGCGAGGCGCTGGACCCCAAGATGAAGAGTATGTAAGGAGGAACACCCCATGCCTGAAACAAAAAAAGAACAGGTCTTGTCGGTGCGAGACCTTGATATCACCTTTAAGACCACCGCAGGCCCGGTTCACGCCATCCGCGGCGTGAACATCGACCTGTACAAGGGCGAGACGGTCGCGCTGGTGGGCGAGTCCGGTTCCGGCAAGTCCGTGACCATGAAAGCCGCCATGGGCATTCTGGCCAAGAACGCCACCGTGAACAGCGGCAGCATCCAGTTCAGCTACCACCACGCCGACGGCAGCCCGGAGACCGTGGACCTGCTGCAAAAGGACAAAAAGTGGATCCGCCGCCACATCAACGGCAAGCGCATTGCCATGGTGTTCCAGGACCCCATGACCAGCCTTGACCCCACCATGACCATCGGCAAGCAGATCATGGAGGGCATGCTCTGGCACTTCAAGATGCCCAAGGCAGAGGCCTACAAAAAGGCACTGGAGCTGCTGGAAGAGGTGGGCATCACCGATGCGGAAAAGCGGATGAAAAACTACCCGCACCAGCTGTCCGGCGGTATGCGCCAGCGCGTGGTCATTGCCATTGCGCTTTCCTGCGACCCCGACCTGCTGATCTGCGACGAGCCTACCACCGCGCTGGATGTGACCATTCAGGCAAAAATCCTGGAGCTGATCCGCCGCATCCAGAAGGAGCGCGGCATCTCGGTCATCTACATCACCCACGACCTTGGCGTTGTGGCAAAGGTGGCAGATTATGTGGACGTGATGTACGCCGGCAAGATCGTGGAGACCGGCACCATCGACGAGATCTTCTACGACCCCAAGCACCCCTACACATGGGGTCTGCTGTCGGCCATGCCCGACCTTGACACCGCGGATGACCGTCTGTATACCATCCCCGGCTCGCCGCCGAACCTGCTGCACGAGAAGCCCGGCGATGCCTTTGCACCCCGCAACCGCTTTGCGCTGAACATCGACGACGAGATCGACCCGCCCATGTTCAAGATCAGCGAGACCCACTATGCGGCGACATGGCTGCTGGACCCCCGCGCCCCCAAGGTGGAGATGCCGCCGGAGCTCAAGGAGCGCATTGCCCGCATGAAAGCAGAAGCAAAAAAGATCGAGGAGGCGGAATAAATGGCAGCACAAAGCACGACCCCGCTGCTGAAGGTCGAAGGGCTGAAGCAGTATTTCCGCGTCAATAAGAATTTTACGGTCAAGGCGGTGGACGATGTCAGTTTTGAGATCTACCCCGGCGAGACCTACGGTCTGGTGGGCGAGTCCGGCTCGGGCAAATCCACCATCGGCCGCAGCATCATCCGCCTGTACGACCCCACTGCGGGCAAGATCACCTTTGACGGGCAGGATATCAGCGGCCGTCTGAGCCATGCGCAGAACAACACCCTGCGCACCCAGATGCAGATGATCTTTCAGGACCCCATGGCGTCCCTGAACCCCCGCAAGAAGGTGGAGGACATCATCGGCGAGGGGCTGGATATCCACCATCTGTACAAAACGCAGGCCGAGCGCCGCGAAAAGGTGGAAAAGATCCTTGCCAAGGTCGGCCTTGCCCCGGAGCACGCCGAGCGCTACCCCCACCAGTTCTCCGGCGGTCAGCGCCAGCGCGTGGGCATTGCCCGCGCCCTCATCATGAACCCCAAGCTCATCATTGCGGACGAGTGTATCTCGGCACTGGATGTGTCCATTCAGGCACAGGTGGTCAACCTGATGAAGGATATCCAGCAGGAGACCGGCACGGCCTATCTGTTCATCGCCCACGACCTGTCCATGGTCAAGTACATTTCCGACCGCATCGGTGTGCTGCATCTGGGGCATCTGCTGGAGACCGGCACCACCGAGGAGATCTTCGAGCACCCCATCCACCCCTACACCCGGAGCCTGCTGTCGGCCATTCCGCTGCCGAACCCGGTGGTGGAAAAGCGCCGCGTGGCCGAGACTTACGACTATGCCACCTCCGGCATCGACTATTCCAAGGGCAGCAGCCACCATGTGGAGGGCAGCCACTACGTCAAGTGCACGGACGAAGAGTTTGCCAGCTGGTGTAAATAAAACCGGATAAAAATGCCCGCCCACTGTGGAAAAGCCACGGTGGGCGGGCGTTTTGCGTTTTATTGTCCGTGTGCTGTAAAAGCGTTCAGAGGGCGGTGGTCTGGGGTACCAGCCGGAAGAGCATGACTGGAAGCGCGCTGTTTGCAAAATCCAGCGTATAGATGCACTTTCCGCGCTTTGCTTCAAACGGCAGCTCGGTCTGCGTGCCGTCCGGGGCAATGCGCACAAGCGTTTTGCCTTCCAGCAGTTTGGCGGGCAGCGCAAGCCTTACCCGGCCGGTGGGCTGCATCAGGCTGCCTGCGGTTTCAAAGGCCACACTCAGGTATTCCCCATTCGTCCGTGCGGTCACATCCTCCGCAGAAAGACTGCCGCTGAGCGGCCATGCCGTTGCGGCGTCGATCTTTTCCAGCTGCGCGGCGTTTTCTGCCTGCCCGCACACGGGGCAGAAGATCAGCGTTTCGCCTTCCGCAGTGCGGAAGGTAAACTTCCGGCAATCGGTGCTGCCGATGTGCACGCAGCCCTGCCGCAGGCAGCCGGCGCTCTGCGAGCCGGTTCCGTTCGGGGACCATGCACCGAACTGGTGTCCCAGCTTATCGGTCGGGTCTGCGGTGTAGCTGTCCTTGCAGCGGGAGCAGGTAAAAACGGTGTAGCCGTCTGCTTCACAGGTGGGGTCTACGGTAACAGCCTGATAATCATGATTCAGTGCGGGCTGCTCCGCATAGGTGGTATGGTCGCAGCGGGAGCAGGTGTCGTAAGCGTTCCAGCCGATTTCCGTACAGGTGGGGGCTTGCGCTGCGTGCTGCACCAAATTATGGTTCAGCGCGGCTTTTTCCTGATAAGTGGTATAGTTGCAGCCGGAGCGGGAACAGGTGTCGTAGGCGTTCCAACCCTTTTCCGTACAGGTAGGGGCCTTTGCTTCGTGATGCACCAGATCATGGTTCAGTGCGGACAACTCCGCGTAGGTGGTATAGTCGCAGCGGGAGCAGGTTTCGTAAGCATTCCAGCCGATTTCCGTACAGGTGGCGGCTTTCGCGTCATGATGCACCAAATCATGGTTCAGCGCGGACAGCTCCGCGTAGGTGGTATAGTCGCAGCGGGAACAGGTGTCGTAAGCGTCCCAGCCGATTCCCGTGCAGGTGGGGGCTTGCGCTGCGTGCTGCTTCAAATCATGGTTCAGTGCGGACAGCTCTGCATAGGTGGTATAATCGCAGCGGGAACAGGTGTCGTAGGCGTTCCAGCCGATTCCCGTACAGGTGGCGGCTTTTGCATCGTGGTGCACCAAGTCATGTTTCAGTGCGGATAGTTCCGCATAGGTGGTATAGTCGCAGCGGGAGCAGGTATCGTAAGCATTCCAGCCGATTGCCGTACAGGTGGGGGCTTGCGCTGCGTGCTGCACCAAGTCATGGTTCAGTGCGGACAGCTCCGCGTAGGTGGTATAGTCGCAGCGGGAGCAGGTTTCGTAAGCGTTCCAGCCGATTTCCGTGCAGGTGGGGGCTTTTGCTGCGTGCTGCTTCAAATCATGTTTCAGTGCGGGCTGCTCCGCATAGGTGGTATGGTCGCAGCGGGAGCAGGTTTCGTAAGCATCCCAGCCGATTTCCGTGCAGGTGGCGGCTTTTGCTGCGTGCTGCTTCAAATCATGTTTCAGTTCGGGCAGCTCTGCATAGGTGGTATGGTCGCAGCGGGAGCAGGTTTCGTAAGCATCCCAGCCGATTTCCGTACAGGTGGGGGCTTTTGCTGCGTGATGCCTCAGATCATGCTGTGCGGGCAGTTCTTTGCGGGTGGTATAGTTGCAGCCGGAGCGAGAGCAGGCTTCGTAAGCATCCCAGCCGATTTCCGTACAGGTGGGAGCTTTTGCTGCGTATTGCTTCAAATCATGGTTCAGTACGGGCAGCACCTGACTGGTGGAATAGTCGCAGAGCCAGCATCTAACGTAAGCAAAGCCGATTTCCGTACAGGTGGGGGCTTTTGTCACGTACTGCCTTAGATTATGGTTCTTCAGTGCAGGCAGCTCCACATAATCGGTATAGTCGCAGCGGGAACAGGTTTTGTAAGCATCCCAGCCGATTTCCTTACAGGTGGCGGGTTTTGCTTGGTGGTACACAAAATCATGTTTCAGTGCGGGGATTTCTCGATAAGTGGTATAGTTGCAGCCGGAGCGGGAGCAGGTGTCGTAAGCCTTCCAGCCGATCTCCGTACAGGTGGCGGCTTTCGCTTCGTGATGCACCAAGTCGTGACCGCCGTAGTACTGCCCTCCGCAAGTGGTGCACTTTCCCTGCGTGGTGCAGGTCGCGCTACTGTCGCCGCCGCAGTTTTCGGTCTCTCGGCGGTTGCAGCGATTGCAGATTTTGAGGTGCATATTCATGTTGCGAATGGGCTTCCACCCGTCCCAGTCGTGACCGAGAACGCCGTATTCCGCGCCGCATTTTTCACAGATTTTTCCTGTGATGCAGGTGAACGTTCCGGTGCCGCCGGAGTGTTTCTCACCAAACTTATAATGGATTTTGCAGTTCGGGCATTCATTTTTTACAATGATCGAATGGTACTTTGAATCATATTGTTTATATTCGATGACCTCATCTTCTCTAACATACCCACAGCCGCATTTTATCGTGACTGTTTCTGCCGCCGCTTTTAACACGATCCCCGGTATCAGGCACACCATTGCCAGCACCGTCAAACACCGGATCAGCCATTTTTTCATGTTGCTCCCTCCTTGCCTTCAAATCTTGTTATCCTTTCAGATCAAACTGCACGGACAGCGATGCAAGCACGGCATCTACCACCTTCCGCGCCTCGGCAAGCATATCGATCTCCGCCACAAAAGCGATGACCTGCTCGCGCTCCTGCGCGGGGACCTGCAGCGCACTCAGGCTCATGCTCAGATAGCGCCGTATCTTGCGCTCCAGCGTAAAGTAGGGGTCGCACCGCCGTGCCATATAGCCGCGCATCATGCCAGCCGTGCCCAGCTCCATCTCGTAGAAATCGCACTCGGCGCACCCGGGCAGATACGCGCTGAACGCCGCCTGCAGCTCCGCCGTGGTGCTGCGGTGGATGATCTCCGCCGTGGCGGGGAAGGTGTACGCCTCCACATAGATATCCCGCAGATTCTCGCTCAGCTCGGTCAGCGCCAGCTGCAAAGCCGTTTCCACCGCGTAAAGGTACACCGGCGAGGGGGCGTTTGCCGCCAGCGGCCTTACCGCGCCGAACTGCCTGCTGAACATCATGCCGATCAGCTCGGTCAGCACGCCGTCCTTGGTGCGGAAAATATTCTGGAACGACCCGGCGGAAACATCTGCTTCCTTTAAAATTTCTGCCACCTTGGTGTTCGTGTAGCCTTTTTCCAGAAAAAGCCGGACACAGGCGGTCAATATCCGCCGTTTTGCTTCCTTGCTGTCGTATCTGCGCGCCATGGGGAATCATCCTTTTCTATAATTGGTTTCTAACCCAATTATATATTGGTTTAAAAATTGCGTCAAGTAAACTTTTCAGGGCGTATTTTGGGCAGTTTGACGGGGGGGAACTTTCTGCATGTGTGCAAAGGTGCGCAGCCGGGCAAAATAAAGCCCACCGGGACATTGCTGCTCTCCGCTGCCGCAGCCAGACAGGGGGCAGCAGCAAAAAAGGGCACTGATTGCAATGCAATACAGCGCCCTACATCATCGGACATGGATAATACCGACCGTGCAAAAACCGTGCAGAAACCGTGCAGCCATGGCTTACAAAACAAAAAAGCCATGAAATCTTTCGATTTCACGGCATTTTTTGGTGCGA
>CAKTFS010000044.1 GCA_934561115.1 uncultured Faecalibacterium sp.
TTGATGTGCTTGCCGCAGTCCGGGCAGACGATGTAGCTCATGTTCTCCACGATGCCCAGCATGGGCACCTTCATCATCTCGGCCATGTTCACGGCCTTTGCCACGATCATGCTTACCAGCTCCTGCGGGCTTGCCACCACAACGATGCCGTCCACCGGCAGGCTCTGGAACACGGTCAGGGGCACATCACCGGTGCCCGGGGGCATATCCACGAACAGGAAATCCACGTCCTTCCACACCACATCGGTCCAGAACTGCTTGACAGCACCGGCAATGACCGGGCCGCGCCACACAACGGGGTCTTCCTCGTTCTCCACCAGCAGGTTGATGCTCATCACATCAATGCCCATGCGGCTCTGGATGGGCCAGCAGCCCTTGTCGTCCGCCATGGCACGGCCATGGATGCCGAACAGCTTGGGGATGGACGGGCCGGTGATATCGGCATCCAGAATGCCGCAGTGGTAGCCGCGGCGGGCCATGGCACAGGCCAGCAGGGCGCTGGTCATGCTCTTGCCCACGCCGCCCTTGCCGGAAACAACGCCGATGACCTTTTTTACACTGCTGTTGGGGTTGGGGGCATCGTGCTGCGGAGCGGCATCGCGGGAAGAACAGGCTGCACTGCAATTAGAGCAGTCATGGGTACATTCTTCGCTCATTCTCTTTGTCGCGCACGGCAGGGGCAGGACCCGGGCGGTGCGCTTCCTCCTTGCTCAAAATACAGGCGGGGGCTCGCGCCCTGCCTGACCACTGTTAACTATACCATAAAAAGTGCGCAGAAACAACCCATAGCGCCGCTCATGTTTTGCAAAGCCGCCGCATAGGCTGAACCGTGAACGCCCGTTCCGGGGCAGGGGGAGGTGCAGGGTGCGGCAGAACTACTTTAAAAACGCGGCGCTGCTTACCGGCTCGGACGTGGTGCTGCGGCTGGCTGGCATGGGGCTGCGCATCTGGCTGGCAAACGCCTTGGGCGGGGCGGGCATGGGGCTGTATCAGCTGGTGCTGGCGGTGTACGGGCTGTTTGTCACGCTGGCCACGGCGGGCATCTCGGTGGCCGCAACCCGCCTGCTGACCGAGGAGCTCAGCCGGAATAAAGCCGCTGCGCGCGGGATGCTGGTGCGGCTGGTGCTGGCAGGGCTTACGCTGGGTGGGGTTGCCATGGTCGCCCAGCTTGCCACCGCAGGCCTTGCGGCAAGGTGGTGGCTGGGGGATATCCGCGCCGCTGCCGCGCTGCGCACCTCGGCGCTGGGGCTGCCGTGGATGGCCATCTCGGCGGTGCTGCGCGGCTTTTTTCTGGCACGGCGGCGGGTAGAGCCCAACGTGCTCAGCCAGCTGGCAGAGCAGGCGGTGCGCATCGCTGCGGTGGTGTGGGCGCTTTCCCGCACGCAGGGCTGGCCGGACGGCAGCCGTTGCGCGCTGGTGCTGGCCGCCACCGCCCTGAGCGAGGCCGTATCCACCGCCCTGATGGCACTGTTTTACCGGCGGGAGGCGGCACGCTGCTTCGGCAGCACAGCGCCGTGTCCGCCAAGGAATGTCTCCCGGCGGCTGTGGGATATCCTGTGGCCGGTGGAGGGCGGCAGGGCGCTTTCCAGCGCGCTGCACACCGCCGAGAATATGCTGGTGCCCGCCTGCCTTGCGGTGTATCTGGCAACTTCCGGCGGGCGCACCGCCGCGCTGGAGCAGTACGGCACCTTAAAGGGCATGGCGCTGCCGCTGCTCAATTTTCCCTTCGGGCTGCTGGGCAGTCTGGCCATTTTGCTGATGCCGGAGATCACGCAGGCGCATATCGAGGGGCAGACCGCCCGGCTGAACGCCCTGCTGGACCGGATGCTGCGGCTTACGGGATACTTCTCCGCGCTGGCGGGCACGCTGTTCTGGGTATGGGGCAGGCCGCTGGCGCAGTTGCTCTACCATAGCCCGGAGGCCGGGTTCTATCTGGAGACCCTTGCCCCGGCCATGCCGCTGATGTATCTGGAAAGCATGGTGGACGGTGCCATGAAGGGCATCGGGGAGCAGAAGGCTGCCTTCCGGTACAGCGTGTGGGACGCTGTGCTGCGCATTGGCGGGGTAGCGGTGCTGCTGCCCCGGTACGGGATGCGGGGCTTTCTGGCGGTGATCCTGCTTTCCAGCTTCTATACCTGTGCGGCCAACACCGGGCGGCTGCTCCTTTCCAGCGGCACAGGGCACGCTTTCCGCCGCTGGCTGGGTGCGCCGCTGCTGGCTGCTGCCGCCGCCGGTGCAGCCGGGCAGGGGGTGCGCCGGGCGCTGACGGGCTTTCCGGCACAGGGGCTGTGGGAACAGCTGACAGTGCTGACGGCGGGCGGCACGATGACTGCCATCGTGTTTTTGCTGGCGGCGCTGCCGCTGGGGCTTTGGGCGGAGGTGCGGGCGCTGCTGCGGCAGTCAAAGACCGGGAAAAACAGGGGAAAGTGATAAAAACGTAAATTTTCTGGACACAGGCGGGGATTGTGAGTATAATACAAACGTGTAGTTGTATCCTTCCGGCATTGCCGGGGGGAACACTGCCGAAAAAGCGGCGCGGAGGCAAGGCCTTTGGCGCTGAGAGGGAAAAAGAGGACCGTAAGTGAAAGATAGAACCAAGAATACACCGCAGGTGCTGCTGCGCCGTGCACTGCTGGTGCTGCTGGATGCAGCCATTGTGGCATTCAGCTTTTATTTTGCCCTGCTGCTGCGGGCAGACGGTGCGGTGGAGGCCGGGTGGTGGCCGCACAACCGTGCCCTGCTGTACGATAACCTGCCGTGGATCGTGGCGGTGTATATCGTCTGCTTTCTGGCAGGCGGGCTGTACTCGGTGCTGTGGAAGTACGCCGGCGAGCGGGATCTGATCCGCCTTGCCGGGATGATCGCCGTGCCCACCGCCGTGGTCTATGTGGTGAACCGCTGCTTTATCCACGGTGTGCTGTTCAATTCTGCCAACTGCATGGCGTCCGTGCTCATCTTTTTGTTCGTCGGCGGCAGCCGCTTGGCATGGCGGCTGTTCCTGAACCACCCGCTGGGCGAGCAGCTGCGCAAAGTGCCTGCCAAGGACCCCAACCGCCCGGTGATGATCGTTGGTGCGGGCGAAGCCGGCGCATGGGCCATCAACGTGTGCAAATCCAACAAGGAATACGGCCACGCCGTGGTGGCGGTGGACGATGACCCCGCAAAGCTGAACCAGACCATCCACGGCGTACCGGTCAAGGGCACGCTGGAGGACATCCCGGAGCTGTGCAAGCGCTACGGCGTCCACAGCATCATCATTGCCATCCCCACCTTAAAGGGCAGCCGCTTGAGCCACGTCATCGACCTGTGCGTCAGCACCCACTGCGCGGTGCAGCTGCTCAGCGACCCGCAGCTGGTGGGCAGCGGCGCACCCCAGCAGGAGGTGTTCCGCGAGCTGAACCCCGCCGACTTCCTCTCCCGTGAGGAGGTCACGCTGGATACCGACAAAATTTCCGGCTACCTTACCGGCAAAACGGTGCTGGTAACGGGCGGCGGCGGCTCCATCGGCAGCGAGCTGTGCCGTCAGGTCATGCGCTTCAAGCCCGGCAAGCTGCTCATCTTTGATATCTACGAAAACTGCGCCTACGAGCTGCAGATGGAACTGCAGCAGAAGTACGGCCGTGATATCCCGGTCACGGTGCTTATCGGCTCTATCCGGGATAAAAAGCGTCTGGACGAGGTATTTGATACCTACCACCCCACGGTGGTGTTCCACGCGGCGGCGCACAAGCATGTGCCGCTGATGGAGGTGAGCCCCGCCGAAGCTGTAAAAAACAACGTGCTGGGCACCAAAAACCTGCTGGTCAGTGCCAGCGAGCACGGGGTGGAGCGCTTTGTGCAGCTTTCCACTGATAAGGCCGTGAACCCCACCAGCGTCATGGGCTGCACCAAGCGCATCTGCGAGATGCTGATCCAGACCTTTGCGGGCAACACGGACATGAAGTGTGTGGCGGTGCGGTTCGGCAACGTGCTGGGCAGCCACGGCAGCGTTATCCCGCTGTTTGAAGCCCAGATCAAAAAGGGCGGGCCGGTCACCCTGACCGACCCCAACATCGTGCGCTACTTTATGACCATCCCGGAGGCAGCCCAGCTGGTGCTGCAGGCGGGTGCGCTGGCCGAAAGCGGCAATATCTATGTGCTGGATATGGGCGAGCCGGTGCGTATTATGGATCTGGCCAAGCAGCTCATCCGCTTTTACGGCTACGAGCCGGGCGTGAATATGGAGATAAAAATCGTGGGTCTGCGCCCCGGCGAAAAGCTTTACGAAGAGCTGATGATGGACGAGGAGCAGGACAAGATGCGCCGCACCCAGCACAACAAGATCTTTGTGGCAAGCCCCCGCACCATTGATCTGGCCGAGTTCTACGAGCAGCTGCAGGCGCTGGAAGCCGCTGCCGCCCACAACGATGAGGGCGTGGTGCGCCAGCTGGCGGCCATGATCCCCACCTTTACCCCCACCCGGGAGAACCTGAAACTGTAACAGCTTGAACTGCGGCACTGGGCCGCATGGAATAGACCGCAGACCGGAACATGCCGGCCTGCGCAAAACGAGAGGGATGTTATTATGGAAAAGAAACCGTTTCTGACCGAGGCGATGGCACAGCAGATCATCGAGGATGTGCCCACGCCGTTCCACGTCTACGACGAAAAGGGCATCCGGGAGAATGTCCGCCGCATCAACAAGGCCTTCAGCTGGAACAAGGGCTTCAAGGAGTATTTTGCGGTCAAGGCACTGCCCAACCCCGTCATTCTGCAGATCCTCAAGGAAGAGGGCTGCGGCGTGGACTGCTCCTCCCTGACCGAGCTGATGCTCAGCGAGGCCTGCGGCTTTACCGGCCACGACATCATGTTCTCCTCCAACCAGACCCCCGTGGAGGATATGCAGAAGGCCTACGAGCTGGGCGCCTACATCAATCTGGATGATGCCACCATGGTGGAGTTTCTGGAGCGGGTGGCCGGTGTGCCGCAGGAGATCTTCTGCCGCTATAACCCCGGCGGGACCTTCCAGCTGGGCGAGAGCGAAGAGGGCTTTCAGGTCATGGACAAGCCCGGTGATGCCAAGTACGGCATGACCGAGCAGCAGATGATCGACAGCTACAAAAAGCTGATGCAGAAGGGCGCAAAGCAGTTCGGCATCCATGCCTTCCTTGCCTCCAACACCATCTCGGACGCTTACTATCCGGAGCTGGCAGCCATCCTGTTCCGGCTGGCTGTCCGGGTGCAGCAGGCTACCGGTGCCCATATCAGCTACATCAACCTGTCCGGCGGCGTGGGCATCCCTTATCGCCCGGAGCAGACCGAGAACGACATCATGGCCATCGGCGAGGGCGTGCGCAAAAAGTTTGAGGAGATCCTTGTGCCCGCCGGCATGGGCGATGTAGCCATCTTCAGCGAGATGGGCCGCTTTACCACCGGCCCCTACGGCGCACTGGTGTCCACCGTCATCCACGAAAAGCACATCTATAAGGAGTACATCGGTCTGGACGCCTGCGCCGCAAACCTGATGCGCCCCGCCATGTACGGCGCTTACCACCACATCACGGTGCTGGGCAAGGAGAACGAGCCCTGCGACCACAAGTACGACGTGGTGGGCGGTCTGTGCGAGAACAACGACAAGTTTGCCATTGACCGGATGCTGCCTAAGATCGACATCGGGGATATCCTTTACATCCACGATACCGGTGCCCACGGCTCCGCTATGGGCTACAACTACAACGGCAAGCTGCACTGCGCTGAGGTGCTGCTGTGCGAGGACGGCTCTCACCGGCTGATCCGCCGTGCCCAGACCCCGCGCGATTACTTTGCAACGCTGGACTTCCTGCCTTTTATGAAGCCCCTGTTTGAGGACTGATCCGCCTTTGTATTCTGATAAAACGAGGTATGACCCATGTTTTTTGGCTTTCAGCTTACCCTTGGCCTGATGATGGCCTTTTACGGCTTTTCGGTGATCAAAAATCCCCGCGTGTGGGGCGATCAGGGGCGCAGGGCGGTCAAGGCCGAAAACTTTGAGGAATACTGCCGCCAGAACGGCCAGTTCTTTTTAAAGGCAGGCTGCGTTGTGGCGGTGATCGGTGCACTGGATGCCCTGATCACGCTGGATGCCCTGCTGTACGCGCTGCTGTACATTTTTGGTCTGGCCTTTGCCTTTTACCCCCTTACCCGCTGGTGCAAGCAGAACGAGGGCTTTTCCTGGCCGTGGCCCCACGTCCAGAGCGAGAAAAAGCGCATTAAAGAATTGCGCCGCGAACAGCAGGCACAGGAAAACGAGGAAAAAGGGGAGAAGTGATCCCTTTAATAAGGCTTAGATAGCAAAAGAACAGCTCCCGGTCACGCCGCTTAACGTGACCGGGAGCTGTTTTAGTTTATTGTTTGTGGATGGGCGCTTACTCGGCGTCCTTCGGGTCGGTCATCAGCTCCTTGATGCTGGGCACAACGCCGCCCAGATTCTGCAGCTCGGAGGGGATGATGATCTTGGTGGCCTTGCCGTTGGCAACCTTCGCCAGCGCTTCAAGGCTGCGGATGGCCAGCACCTTGTCGCTGGGCATGGCCTCGTTCAGCAGACGGATGGCATCGGCGTTGGCCTTTTGCACAGCCAGAATGGCCTGTGCTTCGCCCTCGGCTTCCAGAATGCGCTGCTGCTTTACGGCATCGGCGCGCAGGATGGCGGCTTCCTTTTCGCCCTCGGCGGCGGTGATGGCGGCCTGCTTTTCACCGTCTGCCTTCAGGATGACGGCGCGCTTCTCGCGCTCAGCCTTCATCTGCTTTTCCATGGCTTCCTGGATCTCCCGCGGCGGGATGATGTTCTTCACCTCCACGCGGTTCACCTTGATGCCCCACTTGTCGGTGGCTTCGTCCAGAATGGCGGTGATCTTGCCGTTGATGACGTCACGGCTGGTCAGGGTGTGATCCAGCTCCATCTCACCGATGATGTTGCGCAGGGTAGTGGCAGAAAGGCTCTCGATGGCGGCAATGGGCTGGTTGACACCGTAGGTGTACAGCTTTGCGTCCATGACCTGAAAGAACACCACCGTGTCGATCTGCATGGTCACGTTATCGCGGGTGATCACGGGCTGAGGGGGAAAGTCTGCAACCTGCTCCTTCAGACTTACCTTTTTGGCAATGCGCTCAATAAAGGGGATCTTGACGTGCAGGCCGGCAGTCCATGTGTCGGAGTAGCTGCCCAGCCGCTCAATGACATACACCTTGGACTGCGGCACGATGACGATGTTGGAAACAATGACCAGCACCAGAACAAAAACAAGCGCAAGGATGACAAAAAACAGAACCATAATACATCTCCTTTGTCAGGTCGTTGTGTGGGGGTTGCGGCTTTCGGTCAGGACAGGCTCTACGATGAGCAGGGTGCTGTGGATCTCGGTAACGCGGCAAAGCGCACCGGGTGTAAGGGTGTCGCCGGGGGTGGCGCAGCGGGCGTTCCAGTCCACGCCGTCCAGCCGCACCCGGCCGGGGACTTCGGCGGTGACAGGGGAAAGCACGATGGCCTCCCGTCCCAGATTGCGGTCGCCGTTGGTGGCGGTATGCTTGAGCTGCAGCTTTGCCGCCAGCGGGCGGAAGGCTGCAAGGCACAGGATGCTTACCACCAGAAAGACCACCGCCTGCACCCGGAACGACCCGGTGAACACGCAGCACAGCAATGCGGCGGCGGAACCGATGGCAAACCAGATGGAGGTCATATTAAAGGTGCTGGCCTCCAGTGCCAGAAAGCCCACGGCTGCAGCCAGCCAGAAGATGGGGGAGATCTGCATGGTATGTTACCTCCTTATGCTGCTATTATACGGCATCCCCTTGGGGGAAGGTCAAGGGCTTTTTACTGGAACGTTGCACAGAAAACAAAATATAGACAAAAATGGGAAAAAGCCCGTCAACCGCTGCGTCCCTCCCCGTGAAAAAGTAAGTCGGGAAACTCCGCAGAGTTTCCCGACTTACAAATAAAGAATAGAATTCCGCTATGGATGCTCAGAGCGCAAGCGGAGAGCATTCAAATGGTTGCAGCCCTGCAGACATCACTGGATATCGTAGTAGCTGTGGTTGGGGTTGTGGCCGTTTTCCTCCACCACGATGGTAAAGCCCATGGGGTTTACCTCGGTGTGCTTGCCGGACGCCAGCGGCTCCACGATGATGTGCTCAGAGCGGTTCACGATGATCTCCGCAGTCTCGGTCTTGCCGATGCGCTGGTAGTGCAGGATGCCGTCCTCAGCCCGCAGCACCCGCAGCTCGCCGGTGCGGAAGGCCTCGCAGCTGTGGCGCAGCTGCGCCAGCTGTGCCAGCACCGGGCGCAGCCGCTCTTCGTGGCTGTCCCAGCAGAAGAAGGCGCGGTTGAAGGGGTCGCGGTAGCCCTGCATCCCGATCTCGTCGCCGTAGTAAAGGCAGGGCACGCCGGGCAGGGTGTAGATGATGGCGTAGGCCATGCGCAGGCGCAGCATTCCTTCCTCGTAGGCTTCGCCGGTCACGCTGCGGCCGCTCTGCCACTCCCGGCCGCGTCCGTTGGCGGGCTCGTCCGCGATCACGGTCAAAGCACGCTCGGTGTCGTGGGTGGACAAAAAGTTCAGCGCCGTGTTGATGGCGGGGGCAGGGTAGTGCTCGCAGATGGAAAGGATCTCGTTGGCGGCCTGCTGGGCGGGCTTGCCCTTGACAAAATCCAGCACGGAGTTCTTGAAGGGGTAGTTCATCACACTGTCCAGCCCCTTGCCCAGCAGGTAGGTGCGGCGGTGGTCAAAGCCGAACTTGGTGGTGGCGTCCTCCCACACCTCGCCCAGCAAAAACTTCTCCGGGCTTACCCGCTTGACGGCGGTGCGGATCTTCTCGATGAATTCGTCCGGCAGCTCGTCGGCCACATCCAGCCGGAAACCGGCGGCACCCCGGCGCAGCCATGTGTCGATGACGCCGCCCTCGCCGGTGATGAACTCCACAAAGGAGGGGGTCTCCTCGTTGACCTCCGGCAGGGTCTCGAAACCCCACCAGCTGCGGTAGCCGCCCTTGTACTTGGGGTCAAAGTCGTACCAGCTGCGGTAGGGGGAGTTGGGGTCGCGGTAAGCGCCGCCCTCGCCGTAGCGGCCCTCGCGGTTGAAGTACCGGCTGTCGGAGCCGGTGTGGCTGAACACGCCGTCCAGCACGATGCCGATGCCGTACTTGGCGGCCTCGCGGCAGAGCACCTCAAACTCTTCGTTGGTGCCCAGCAGCGGGTCCACGTTCAGGTAGTCGGCGGTGTTGTAGCGGTGGTTGGAGTGCGCCTCAAAGATGGGGTTCAGGTACA
>CAKTFS010000045.1 GCA_934561115.1 uncultured Faecalibacterium sp.
GATGAAGGGGTAGCCCGCAAAGGCATCGTGCAGCCACCACAGCACCGGCACAAAGGAGCCGTTCAGGGTGTTCACCACCGGCGCTTCCACCACTGTGTTGGCCAGCACAAAGTCTGCGCTGGTGGCCAGCCCCCACAGGGCGCTGGAAGTAACACAGTCCGGGCGGGTGACCACGGCGGCTCCGGCATCCAGAAACAGCGGCAGCGGGCCTTCGTCTGCCGGGCCCAGCACCACCACCTCAAAGCCTAAGCTGCGCAGCACCGGCACGGCGCTTACCAGCACGATGGGCGCGCCGGTCATGGTCAGCTCGTGGCTTAAGATCAGCGCACGGCGTCCCTTGGCGGAGAACACGTCGTCGGCGCACAGCTCCCGGCGGAAATGCAGCAGTGCCTGCGGGATGCGGCAACTGTGCTGCGCCATGGCATGGGCCAGACGCAGCAGCTCGGTAACACTGTCCTTGCCCCGGGCGGCGGCGCGTACTTCGTCCAGCAGTGCGCGGGACACCAGTGCGCAGCGGCTGCCGGGCAGGTGCTGGGTGCTCAGATACAGGGCGGTAGCGCCGTCAAAGCCAAAGGAGGCATCGCAGATCGCAAGGTCTGCGCCCTCCCGCAGGGCGGCGGCAAAATAGGTCAGGGCGGTGGGGGTGCACTCCACATCCTCGCTTACCAGCAGCACCCCGGCTACAGTGGGGGTCAGCTCGCCTTCCAGCTGTGTCACCAGACGGAATTTGCGGTGCAGCTGGTTTTGCAGCGCCGTTTCCAGCGCCTTGTGACGCCCCGGCGCGTAGACCAGAAGATAGGTGCTCTGGGTATCGGTATAGACCTGCTTGGACAATTGCTTGCGCTGCAGGGTACTGTAACTGGTGTACATGATCCAACTCCTCCGGGCAGAATATCGGGCGGGCTCAGTGGCCGCGCAGCAGGGTCAGCAGTTTGCGCAGCGGGGCGGTCAGCCGCCAGCTGCTGCTGGCGCGCATATTATCCAGCGAGACCTGATATTCGTGCTGGATGCCCTGCAAAGTCAGCAGCTGCTGGTTCAGCCGCATACACTCGGCGCGGCTGGCCTGCAGCACTTCGTCTGCTTCCTGCGCGGCGGTGGTGTTTTTCAGCTTCAGGTCGTTCAGCGCCCGCAGCAGAGATTTGCCGGGCTGCTCGTGCAGAAAACGTCCCAGCGGGTAATAGTGATAGTTCACCGCAAACTTCATGCCGGCACCAAAGCCGGTGGTGCAGTGCAGCGAAAGGTTGGGGTCTATGTCCAGAAACAGCAGGCTGTCCTCCTGCAGCAGCAGGCCGTTGACCGACTGAAAGCTGATGCGCTCGTCCGAGATGGCAAGGTCGGTGATGCAGCAGGCCAGCTCGCCGGGATCCAGCCGGACGGCGCGGGCGTCCTCCGGCAGAATAAAGGTGACCGACACCTCATGGGTCAGCTCGTTGTAGACGTCCTCGGTGGCGGTCAGGCATTCCCGGGGGGAAAAGCCGCTGCCGGTGTCGTAGAACAGCTGCGGCAGGGTAAGGGTGATGTTCTCGGCCTCGGCGCTGTGCTTGGCAAGCTCGGTCTGGCAGGTCAGCAGCTGCTGCTCCAGTTCCAGACACCGCTGCGCCAGCTGGGAAACACCCTCGTCCGAAAGTTTGAGCTGCTGCTCTAACTCTGCAACGCGGGCCTGCAGGGCGGCAGGGGTCACGGGGGCATCGTGGTTCATAACGGGATCCTCCTCTTTTTTATCCTAATAAGCCAGGCTGCGCCGCCGCAGCCGGAACATTCAGAAAAATCAGTGCCGTGGGGTGTAGTGTACCTGCGGGGTATGCCGCCGGGCGGGGAACAGCTTGATGATCAGATCCCGCCGCCGCTGCAGCAGGGCGCAGACCAGCCAGATGGAACCCAGCGAAAGGACATATTGCAGGCTGATGCCCAAAACGGGGCGGTCGGCGTATTTCGCCGCGAACAGATACCACGGAATGGCGATCAGCTCCACCGTATGTACGCAGAAGATGTACAACGAGCGGCGGCCGATGGCCTCGAAAAAGCGCACCAGCGGGTTGCGGTACTGGCTCCAGCGCAAAAACAGCCGGATGAACAGCAGGCCGGCAAGGCCGTCCAGCAGGATGCTGATGGGGCCCAGCGTCCACTCGGCCATGGACACACAGTCGGTGCGGCCGGTGGCAAGGGCGGCCGCCGGGATCAGCAGCACAGCTGCCCACAGGATGCAGGACATCCGGCGGGACAAAGGCTGATCCAGCCAGTGCTGACGCTTGGCAAGGTAGCCAAGGTACAGGTACGGCGTGATCACCGCACCCTGGATCAGGCAGAAGGGCAGCTCCCATACAAGGCTGGCACCCCAGCCCAGCAGGGCAGCGCCGCCCACCGCCCATGGAATGTACCGCTCCGGAAAGATGTTTAGGATAACGTCCAATAAGATCCAGCCCATCAGCAGCGCCAGCAGATACCACATGGGCCCGCAGGAAAAGAACTCCTGTCCGAAGTAGGTGGCGGTGTGGGGTAACCCCAGCAGAAAGCCGCCCGCTACCTTGATGCTCTCGGTCAGGGAGCCGGGCAGATAGTGAAAGGTGTTATAATGAATGATAAAGTGCAGCACTGTGGTGAAACACGCGGTGTAGCAAAAAGGCTTGAGCAGGCTTTTGAGCTGCTGGTGGATGCACTTGCCGATGGAGCGCTTGCGGAAGCCGTAACCGCTGGCAATAAAAAAGGCCGCCATCAGTGCTTCGCGGTAGATAAAGCCGACAAAGGCAGTCAGCGACAGCCCGCCCGCCAGCTGGAGCGGATAAAGCTCCGCAGTGTGCCCCAGCACGATGGACAGCATCCCTGCACCCTTGAGCATATCAAACATCCCGATGGAGTTGACAGTGCGGGGCTTGGTTGTTTCCATGAAAGATTCCTTCCCTGCGCCGGGCTGATACCCCTCAATAAAAAGCCGGATACGGCGCAAATGATCAGTTTTTATACAGCATTGCCATGATATATGGCTAGTATAATGCTTTTTAGGGAGACTGTCAATTTTGTTTTGCAGTCCGCGCAGTACCGGAACTGGTATTTTGCGCTAAAAATTGTAGCACAGAAACCGGAAGATTGCAACGAAAGGTAGAATTTGGCCGGACCGTGCCGAAAGATGTGCAAGTAAAAATTGTCAATACTGGAAATTAAATGTTGCAGAAGTATTGCATTGCACTGGAAGATATTGTATACTGAGCACAGCGCGGCGCACCGCTGCCGCATGGAACGTCGATATGGAGGGAAATACAATGATCAAGGTATTGGATAACGTATACGATCTGGTCACTCTGAATATGGAACAGCGTTTTTCGGAGCGTGTGGCGCTCCGCTTCTATGATAAGGAAACGGGCGAGGTGACCGTGGTCCATTATAAGGACTACGCGCGGGATATCCGCCGTGCGGTCAGCTACTTCCAGAGCACCATCCCGGATATCAAGGGCAAAAAGATCTGCCTGCTGAACAAGAACTGCTATGAGTATGCCGTGAACACCTTCGGCATCATTCTGGCAGGCGGCGTGCTGGTGCTTTTGAACCAGCACAAGAGCTGGGACGAGCTGTCCTACGAGCTGGGGCTGGTGGAACCCGCCGCCATCATGACCGACGGCGACGACTATGGCACCAAGGAGCAGCTGCAGGCCGCCTACGGCAGCATCCTGCGCCCGATGGACGGCTTCCGCAGCTATGAGCCGGTGGCAGAGATGCCCCGCTGCATCGGCCACGACGACCTGATGATCCTGATGTTCACCTCCGGTACTACCGGCCGCAGCAAGGGCGTGATGCTGAGCGAGCGCAACTTCTTCAGCGTCATGCGCGCCCATGTGCAGATCGGTGAGCACATGATGGAATATAAGCACGACCCGGAGCTTGTGGTCAGCCAGTACACGGTGCTGCCCATGTTCCATCTGGGCGCGTTCATCTGCCTGTTCTCTTGGGCACACGCGGGCTGGGGCCTGAACATCAGCGGTGATATCCGCAACTTCTATAAGGAGATCCAGCGGATGCCCAGTCAGGTCATGGCGGTGGTGCCGGTGATCATGAACTCCCTGCACAAGGACGTGATGCGCGGCCGCAAGGAGCGTCTGGGCGAATTGTGGGTGCCTATCTGCTCCTCTGCCATGTTCGACCCGCAGGTGATGCTGGATATGGCCACGAACGGCATGTTCGTGGTGCAGACCTACGGCGCTACCGAGACCTGCGGCGACGGCATCATCAACTACGCACAGGATGCAAAGCACATCGGCGCTGTGGGACAGGGCAATGACTATCTGGATTACAAGCTCGAGCCGGACGGAGAGCTGTGCATCCGGGGCGACAGCATCATGCTGGGCTACTATAAGGACCCCGAGGCCACCGCTGCGGTCATCGACAAGGACGGCTGGTTCCACACCGGCGACCTTGCCCGGGTGGACGAGGACGGCTACTACTACATCACCGGCCGCAAGAAGAACCTGATCATTCTGGACAGCGGCGAGAACATCAGCCCCGAGGAGCTGGAAGGTCTTGTGGAAAAATGCCCCGCCGTGCAGGAATGCATCGTGAAGGAAATGGGCAAAAAGATCGGCGTTGTGGTGTACTGCCCGCAGGACAAGCAGCAGACCGTGCAGGATCATATTACCGAGATGAACCGTACACTGCCGATGTATAAGCGCATCGGCGTGGTGGAGTTCAGCGCCCAGCCGCTGCCCCGCAACGCCACGGGCAAACTGCTGCGCTGAGTATAAAACAGAGAGGGAAGTTACAATGGGTAAATTTGTGGAAAACATGTACGATGCCATTACGCAGGGCATGGAAAAGGAATTTCCCCAGCGCGTGGCCTTCCGCTACTACACCGAGGCGACCGACACGGTGACCACCGTCCTTTTTAAGGAGCTGGCACAGGATGTCCGCCGGACGGTCACCTATCTGCAGAGCACCATCCCGGACGCGAAGGGCAAAAAGGTCTGCCTGCTGAGCAAGAACAGCTACGAGTATGTGGTAAACACCTTCGGCGCGATCATGGCAGGCTGTGTGCTGGTGCCGATGAACCAGCGCAAGAGCTGGGCAGAGCTGTCCCACGAGTTGGAGATGGTGGAGCCCGCTGCCATCCTGACCGACGGCGAGGACTACGGCAACAAGGAGCAGCTGGAGGCCGCCTATGGCAGCCTGCTGCGCCCCATGGACGACTTCCGCCGCTATGAGCCGGCGGCGGAGCTGCACCCCATCGGTCACGACGACCTGATGGTGCTGATGTTCACCTCCGGCACCACCGGCCTGAGCAAGGGCGTTATGATGAGCGAGCGCAACCTGTTCAGCGCAGGCCATGTGCTGTTGGGCATCCTCAATCGGCTGGAGAGTATGATCGATCTGACAAAGGGTCTGCCCGACCACTACATGGTGCTGCCCATGTTCCATCTGGGCGCTTTCATCGATCTGTTCTCCACCACCATTGCGGGCTGGCCGCTGAACCTTGGCAACGACATCCGCAACTTCTACCGCGATATCCAGAAGATGCCCAGCCAGATCATGTCTATGGTGCCGATGATCATGAACTCCCTGCACAAGGACGTGATGCGCGGCCACAAGGATCGTCTGGGCGACCTGTGGATCCCCATCGGCTCCTCTGCCATGTTCGACCCGCAGGTGCTGCTGGATATGGTGCACAACGGGATGTTCGTCATCCAGTGCTACGGCGCTACCGAGACCTGCGGCGCGGGCATCATCAACTTTGCACAGGACGAAAAGCACATTGGCGCCGTGGGTCAGGGCAGCGAGCTGATGGACTACAAGATCGAGCCGGACGGAGAGCTGTGTATGCGCGGCGACTGCGTGATGATGGGCTACTATAAGGACCCGGAGGGCACCGCAGAGGTCATCGACAAGGACGGCTGGGTACATACCGGCGACCTTGCCCGGGTGGACGAGGACGGCTACTACTATCTCATCGGCCGCAAGAAGAACCTGATCATTCTGGACAGCGGCGAGAACATCAGCCCCGAGGAGCTGGAGGGCATGTTAGAAAAATGTCCCGTTGTACAGGAATGTATCGTAAAAGAACTGGGCAAAAAGATAGGTGTTGTGGTATACTGTGAAAAGGAACACCAGCAGACCGTGCGGGACTTTGTTACCCAGATGAACCGCACCGTCCCCCTGTACAAGCGCATCGGCGTTGTGGAGTTCAGCGAAACGCCGCTGCCCCGCAACGCTACGGGCAAGCTGGTGCGCAAGTAAAACGCAACAGAAAGGAAGCATAATACGATGGAACGTGCAGAAATCATTTCTCAGATCACGGCTATTCTGGAGGATGTCGCAGAGGTATCGCCGGAGGATGTGACCGAAAGCAGCGTCCTGATGGACGATCTGGATCTGTCCTCTATGGAGATTTTGACCATTGTGGCAGATCTTGAGGAGACCTTTGGTCTGCGCATCCCGGAAAAGGAGCTGCGCAACTTTGTCACCATGGGTGATCTGGTGGATTATCTGGCAGCAAACGCGAGGTAAACTGATGGAAACACAACAGCGCTCGACGGAATATAACTTTCAGGGTGTCATGTATTTTTTCCGTCGGGAAAAGATCCAGTGCCGGTACCAGTTCTCGCTGCGGGATGCGGTGGATATCACCCTTTTGCAGCGGGCACTGACAGCGGCCTTGGCAAGTGCGCCTTATTATACCCAGCGCCTGGTGCAGGAAAAGCGGGAGATGTGGCTGGAGCCCAATACGGAGCCCTGCCTTGTGTACCCCGGCAGCACCATGCGCAATATCCCGGAACAGACCAACGGCTATCTGTTCTGCGTCAGCTGCGAGGGGGACACGGTCTACTTTGACTGGCATCACTTCCTGCTGGACGGCCACGGGGTGTCGCCTCTGTTCACCAGCATTCTGGAGCAGTACTGCAACCTGCGTTACGGTACTGCCTTTGCGGTGCAGCAGATCGTGTGCGACCCGCCCTACGATATGCAGGCCATGCTGGCAGAGTACCCGCCCGTGGATGGCGGGAGCGATGCCATCCAGCGGGATGTGGTGCAGACCTACGAGGGTGCACTGCGCCGCACCCGGGTGTGCCTGAGCAAACAGAGCCTTGTGGAAAAAGCACTGGCAAACAACGCAAAGCCGGTAAGCGCCCTGATGGGTCTGCTGTGCATGGCCATGCGGGAGTATCTGGGCAAGGAGAATATCCGGTATTCCTACTCGTCCGATACCCGCGATGTGGCCGGTGTGCCGCATGCGCTGTACAACTGCGTGTGCAGCTTTGCGCATACGGTGCAGCTGCAGGCAAAGACCCGCCTTGCAGATTTTGTGGCTGATGTAGATGCAGACATCAAGCGGGACCTGCAGCCGCAGTCCAAGCGCCGCCGCATGACCGAGCAGATGGGCTGGGTGTACAAGGTGGACCAGCAAAAGGCACCCCTGCGCATCAAGCAGCGGGTGTTCCAGATGGGCGAGTACATCGGCGGCACCATCTCGGATTTCTGGCTCAGCTATCTGGGCAACCCGCTCATGCCCGCCACCCCGGAGCTTGCGCAGTACACCACGGATTTTGGTGTCTGGGTGCCGCCGGACGGCGCATCCGTGGGCGTGGAAGCCGCCAGCCTGAACGGAAAGATCATTCTGTGCATCCATAACAAGGCACCCAACCCGGGTCTGGCCGAAACCCTCCGCAAGACCTTTGAAAGCGAAGGCGTTACGGTGCTGGAAGCTGAAGATCTGGACTGAGAAATACTTATCAAAAGTGAAAGGCTGCCGCACGTTTTGTGCGGCAGCCTTTTTGCTGATTTTTGTAAGAAAATCCGGTTGCAAAGCCGTAAAAATATGGTTAAATAGAGAAAGGATATTTCCGCAAGGAGAGGAACACCATGGAACAACAGAACACGCGCCTGCGCAATGCGGGCTTTGCAACCTTTTTCTTCAGCGGCATCTGCACCATCAGCGCGGGCGTGGTGGTCAGCCTGCTGCAGGAACGCTATGGCTTTGCCTACGGCATGACCGGTACGCTGCTCTCTCTGATGAGCATTGGCAACCTGCTGGCCGGACTGCTGATGGGAATGCTGCCCAGTGTGCTGGGTCTGAAGCGCAGCGTGCTGCTGCTGACCATCGGCTACGCGGTGGGCTACGCCCTCATGGGACTGACCGGTGCAGTGGCGCTGCTGGCGGTGGCCTTTTTTGCGGTGGGCATCGCCAAGGGCAGCGTTATCAATACCTGTACCATTCTGGTCAGCGATAACTCTGCCGACCGCACCCGGGGCATGAACGTGATGCACAGTTGCTACGCCTGCGGCGCACTGCTGTGCCCCTTCCTCATTGCGGCAGCAGCCCGGGTAAGCACCGAGCTGGCTGTATTTCTGCTGGCAGCCGTGGGCTTTGTGCTCTGGCTGGTGTACGTCTTTACCCCGCTGCGCGGCGGCAAGAACAAAGGCAGCACCGGGAAGGAAGCCATCGACTGGAGCTTTCTGCGCTCTGCCCGCTTCTGGCTGCTGACCGGGCTGCTGTTTTTCCAGAACGCTGCCGAGCAGAGCGTCAACGGCTGGATGGTGACCTACTTCAAGGGCAGCGGCATCATTGCAGGCACGCTGGCGGCCTACACCGTCACCGTGATGTGGGGCGCTACGCTGGTGGGACGGCTGCTCATCGCCTTTGTGTTCCCCTTAAAAAATCCCCGCAAGGCCATGGTGGGCATGAGCGTGCTGTGCACCATATTCTATGTGCTGCTGGTCATGGCGCATACGCAGGGCGCAGCCATTGTGCTGCTGTTCGCCTTTGCCATCTCGATGTCCGGGCTGAACCCCACCGCCGTGGCCAGTGCGGGCCGCATGACCAGTGTGACCAGCATGGGCATCATGCTGCCGGTGGCTTCCAGCGGTGCCATCCTGATGCCGTGGGTCATCGGCATCGTGGCCGAGCGTGCCGGCCTTGCCGCCGGTATGGCCTCCAACATCGTGCCCTGCGTGGGGCTGGTGGTCATCACCCTGCTGGTGGCAAGACTGCCGGAGGAATGAAGTGCCGCTGGCGCGGCAATGCCGGGAACGGGGACGATTTAAAATGCCCTCCGCTGTGCGGGGAAGGTTTCTGCTTGCCTTTAGCGTGCAAAGACGCTCCGCTGGGCCAGAGGCAGGGAGGGGTGTTCCGACTCCCCCCTCCCTACCTCTGGACTCCAC
>CAKTFS010000046.1 GCA_934561115.1 uncultured Faecalibacterium sp.
ACAGAACGCTCCGACCCTACGCAGAAGGGTCGGAGCGTTCTGTGCTTAAAAGAAGAAAGAAAAAAGAAACTTATACGTCGGCTGTTGTTTCAGCCTGGGAAGTGGCGTTGTTCTGGGCGGGCATTTGCGGCGGGTTGCCGGAGGGCGTGCCCGTGGGCTTTTCCGGCGGGGTGCCGCCCTGCTGCCCATCCGGGGCCTGCCCGCCGGGGGCGCTGCCGTTCATGGCGGGCGGGGTCTGCCCGTTTGCACCGTCCGGCGGGGTCATGTCGTTCTGTCCGCCGCCCATGCCGCCAAAGCTTGCACGGGATGTACCGGTCTGGGCAGTAGCAGTGGCAAGGGTAGTGCTGCCGGTGGTGAGCGTATAGTCACTGTCGGCGGTAACGTCCTGTGCACAGTAGAACACATAGTTTGCATCGCACAGGGCAGTGCCGCTGTATACGGTGTTGCCGCTGGCATCGGTGATGGCAAAAGCGCTGTCTTTGGTCAGGCGCACGGTGCTGTCTGCGCCCATGCCGCCGCCATAGGTCACATAGCCTTGCGAAGCGTCAATGGTGTAGCCCATACCCGCGCTGCCGCCTGCTGCCAGCACCGTGCCGCCGGTAATGGTAATCGTACCGTCCGCATCCAGCGGCTGATTATCGGCGGCGTTGGCCGTCCACACGGTAATGCTGCCGCCGGAGATGGTCATGCTGCCGTTGGAGTCAAAACCGTCACCCCCGGATGTATAGGCGGTGATCGTGCCGCCGGAGATGTTCATGCTGAAATCATAGTCGGTCAGGTCACCGTTGGCGGCGTTCAGGCAGTCGTCCGTAGCGGTGATATCGATCGTACCGGAGAACACGTTCAGGGTTGCGCCTTCCAGAGCCTCGTTGCAGGTGGAAATCGTAATAGCAGGCCCGGCGGTGTCCTCTGCACCGATATTTAAGGTGTAGTCGCTGTGCAGCGCGTCATCCCCGGCGGAGATGTTCAGGGTGCCGCTGCCGCACAGCACCACCTGTGCGCCGTCCTTACACTTGAGCACGGCGCTCTCGGCGTCTGCACTGGCGTTTTCATTGTCCTTATTGTTGGCGGTGGTATCAGCAAGGGTGTTCTGGGTGCCGCTTTGCACCGCGATAGTCACCCCGGTGGACTTGCCGCACACGATGGGTGCGGTGGTGGTGCTGGTCAGTTCCAGCCCGTTCAGCACCAGCGTTACATTTTCTGTGTCCGCTTTTACGGTGATGCTGCCATCTGCGCAACTGCCGGACACTACATAGGTGCCTGCGGCGCTGATGGTCAGGGCTGTGCCCTCGATGGTGTAGCCGTTATAATCCCCCTCGGCAGCGGAGATGCCGCTGTCCGTAAAGGTAAACGCGGTAGCGCCTTCCAGCGAAACCTCGCTTTCTGTTGCTGAAAGGACGTTACCCGCGGCAGAGGACGCGGTGAGGGTGGAAACGGCACTGCTGCTGCAGCCCGCCAATGTGACCACCAGCGCACCCGCTACCAGAAGAGCAAGCGGTCGGTTTGCGTATTTCATATTGGAAAAACCTCCTTGCGGTCAATGGTTTGCTTTGAGGATGCCCAAAGTATACCCGGCGAACCTAAAATAAACCTAAAGAAAACCCGCAAAAATCCTTTAAGTTCCCTTTAGGTTGGGGCGGTATGCTGTTTGCACAGGAGGTGACAGGCAATGTCCCAACCCATTCAGAGCTGCTTTGAGCGGTACGAGAAAAAGTATTTTCTCACCCCGGCAGGACAAAAAGCCCTGCTGCAAACCATTGCGCCCTATATCAAGATGGATTTTTATGGAAAGTATACCATCTGCAACCTTTATTACGATACCCCCGACTGGCGTCTGATCCGCGCCTCGCTGGAAAAGCCGGTGTACAAGGAGAAGCTGCGGGTGCGCAGCTACGGTGTGCCCGCACCGGACGGCAAGGTGTTTGCCGAACTGAAAAAGAAATACAAAGGCGTGGTGTACAAGCGCCGCATCACCGTACCCGCCGCCGAGGTGCAGCCTTTGCTGGCGGGGCAGCGATCGCTTGCTGACTACGGGCAGATCGGCCGGGAGATCGCATGGTTCCAGCAGCTGTACGATGCCCGCCCCCGGGTGTTCATCGGGTACGACCGCATCGCATTTGCGGGGGTAGCCGACCCGGAACTGCGTATCACCTTTGATACCAACATCCGCTGGCGCACCACCCAGCTGGAACTCAGCGCCGGAGACCATGGCGCGCCCCTGCTGCCGGACGACCGGGTGCTGCTGGAGGTCAAGCTGCCGGGTGTCTGCCCGCTGTGGCTGGCCCATGCGCTGGCCGAGGCCGGGGCTGTACCGGTCTCCTTTTCCAAATACGGCAGCTGCTACTGCCATCATCTGCTGCGCGAGCAGCCTGTACCCTTAAAGGAGGTTTTTCCCTGTGCTTGAATCTGTAATTGGTACGTCTATCACCCTGCAAAGTTTTCTGCTTTGCACGGCGGTCTCGCTGGTGCTGGGCATCGGCCTTGCCTTTGTGGCGGGTTACCGGCAAAAAACAAGTTCCAGCTTTGCGGTCACGCTGGCGCTGCTGCCCGCCGTGGTGCAGCTGGTGATCATGCTGGTCAACGGCAACATCGGCACCGGTGTTGCCGTGGCGGGTGCGTTCAGTCTGGTGCGGTTCCGCTCTGCCCCCGGCACAGCCCGGGAGATCGGGGTTTTGTTCCTTGCCATGGCGCTGGGACTTGCCACCGGCATGGGGCTGCTGGGGCTTGCCGTGCTGGCCTTTGTGCTGCTGGCCGGTGCGCTTCTTGGCCTGACCGTGCTGGGCTTTGGCGAACAGAAAACCGCCGCCCGGGTGCTGAAGATCACCATCCCGGAAAGTCTGGACTACGACAGCCTGTTTGACGATATTTTTGCCCAGTATACCCGGCGCTGCACCCTGATCCGGGTAAAGACCAGCAACATGGGCACTTTATATGAGTTGGAGTACGCTGTTACCCTGCCGGAGGATGTGCCGCCCAAGGCCTTTTTAGACGCTTTGCGCTGCCGCAACGGCAATTTGAACATCACCTGCGGGCGGGAGAGCAGCCCCGGCATGGAGCTGCTGTAAAAAAAGATTGCACAACCGGCGGCAGCTGCGCTATACTGGGGGCAGAAAAGCAAAAAGGAGGAATGCGCAGTGCGGCTGCTGATCGCAGAGGACGAAGAGGACCTTGCCGAGGTGCTGAGCGTCTTTTTTGAAAAGAACCATTTTACGGTGGAAACGGTGCACAACGGCTTTGATGCCTACGAGGCCGCCACGCAGGAGCAATACGACGCCATTATTCTGGACGTGATGATACCCAAGATGAACGGCATTGAGGTGCTGCAGAAGCTGCGGGCTGAAAAAGTATCCGCCCCCATCATGATGCTGACCGCCAAGGGCGAGACGGAGGACCGCATCGCCGGCTTCAACGCCGGGGCGGACGACTATCTGCCCAAGCCCTTTGACCCGGACGAGCTGCTGAGCCGGGTGCGCGCCATGCTGCGCCGCGCCAGCGCCTACCAGCCCACCCAGCTGGCCTTCAGCGACCTGACGCTGGACCCGGGCACCGGCTTTCTGACCAGTCACGGGCAGTCGGTGCGGCTGAGCGGGCGGGAATATCAGGTGATGGAGCTGTTTTTGCGCAACCCACGCATGGTGTTTTCTGCCGAGCGCATCCTTGAACTGGTATGGGGCTGGGAGAACGAAGCCGAGATCAACGTGGTGTGGGTAAATATCTCCAACCTGCGCAAAAAGCTAAAAAACCTTGGCTCGCACGCCGTGCTGCGGGCGAACCGGGGGCTGGGCTATGCGCTGGAGGACCAAGCATGATCCGGCGGCTGCGCAGGCGGTTCATCCGCATTGCAACCCTGTCGGTCACAGCAGTGATGCTGCTGCTGACTGTGCTGCTGAACACCGCGAATTACGTTTCCACCACCCGGGAGCTGCGGGATATGCTGCAGCTCATCAGCAGCAATCAGGGCACCATCCCCGCCTACCGTCCGACCGGCGAAGCCCCTTCCGACCCGCCCAAGGCACCGCAGCCCCCGCGGGACGGCAGCTTTACCGCCGAAACGCCCTACTCCACCCGGTACTTTGTGCTGCGGTATCAGGACGACGGCACGCTGGTGCAGGCAGACCTTGCAAACATTGCCTCGGTCACCGAGGAGGACATCACGCCTTATCTTGCCGCTGCCGTGGCGCACGGCGCGGGCTACGGCAGCTACGGCAGCTACCGGTACTACGTCACCCGCACCGGCGAGGGGCGTAACATGGCGGTATTTCTGGACGGCTACCAGCAGCTGCGCTCTGTGGGGCTGGTGCTGCTGTGGAGCTTTGCTGCGGATGCCGCCTGCATCTTATTGGTAGTGGTGCTGGTGGTGCTGCTCTCCCGCCGGGCCATCGACCCGGTGGTGCGCAGCGCTGAAAAGCAAAAGCAGTTCATCACCGATGCCAGCCACGAGCTCAAGACCCCCATCACGGTCATTTCCACCTGTCTGCGCGTACTGGAAATGGAGACCGGCAAGCAGAAATGGATCGATAAAGCGCAGGCGCAGACCGAAAAGCTGACGGCGCTGGTCAACGCGCTGGTCACCCTGTCCCGCATGGACGAGGGGGTCTCTCCGCTGAAGATGGAGCCTTTTCCCCTCAGCGAAGCAGTCGCGGACACCGCCGAGCCCTTCCGGGACCTTGCCCAGAGCAAGGGGCATGACCTTGTGCTGGATATCGCCCCGGAGCTGACCTACAGGGGCGATGAATACGCCATCCGGCAGCTGGTGAGCATTCTGCTGGACAACGCGGTCAAGTACGCCCGGGCGGGCAGCCCCATCACCCTGACGCTGGAAAAGACCCGGCGGGGCGTCACACTGCGCTGCCGCAACGGCAGCGACCCCATCCCGGAGGATACGCTTACAAAGCTGTTTGACCGCTTTTACCGCGCCGACCCCTCCCGCAACGCTGCCACCGGCGGCTTTGGCATCGGGCTGTCCATCGCCCGGAGCATTGCCGAGGCCCACAGGGGCAGCATCTGCGCCCGCATGGCGGGCGAGGAAGTGGAGTTTGCCGCCGAGCTGCGCTGAAGGCAGCCTATCTGGGCAAAAAGCGCTGAATTATAACCCTGATACAGCAAGACCGCTGTTTGCAACAACTGCAAGCAGCGGTCTGTTTTTTGCGCCATTTTTTGCCCTGTTCACGCCCGGCCGGGCAGCCAGACCGTTGTTTTTGCTCCGCAGGGGGTGTTCTGTCCGAACACTGCCCTGCCTCCATGGGCGGCGGCGATCTGCTGCACCACATACAGGCCAAGGATATGGGGCGCATTTTCGGCAGGCTCCGCAGCGTTCAGTGCTGCCAGAACGGCAGGGGGATAGCCGATGCCGTCATCCGCTACGGTCAGGCAGAAGCGCTCCCCTACCCGCCGGGTGTGCACGGTAATGTTCACCGGCTTTGGGTTATGCCGGACGCTGTTGTTCAGCAGGTTTTCCAGCAGCCGCGCCAGCAGCGCCTCGTCCACCGAAAGCACTGTCTGCTCTGCCGGTTCTTCCTGTTCCAGCGTGATCTCGCAGTGCTCTGCCAGCGGGCTTTCGCAAAACTGCGCCACCAGCTGCCGGAACAGCGGCCCTGCCCGGAGGTCTTTCCGGCGCAGGGGCTGGGCACCGTATTCCAGCTTACTGGTCAGGTTCAGGTCATCAATGAGGGTGCGCAGCTTTTCGCACTGGGTGCGGATGCCGGTCGCTTTCTGCCGGGAGCTGTCCGGCAAAAGTGCATCCTGTTCCAGCTGCTCCGCCCAGCCCAAAATCAGCGCCAGCGGGGTGCGCACATCATGGCTGACCCCTGCGATCCACTGGGTGCGGGCGTTATCCCGCCGGGCCAGCATCTCGTTTTTGGCTTGCAGCTGCGCCCCGGTCCGGTTCAGCTTTTCTGCCAGTTCCCCGGCAAAACCGTCGGTGGGCAGCCGGACGGTCTGCCCCTGCGCCAGCGCATCCAGACCGTTTGCCACGGTCTCCAGCCGCTTTGCGCCCCGCCAGCTCAGCCAGAAACAGAGCGCCAGCCCCAGCAGCAGCAATCCCAGCGCTGCCGCCGGGAGCACCCGCACCATGCTCAGGGCAAAGTCCGGTGAGCTGTAAATGCTGTACTTCCACAGGCTCCCCTTTGGCAGCCCGATGACGAACAGTCCGTAGGGTTCTGTCCAGCAGAACACCGGGTAATCTGCCAGATACCAGCGGGCAAATCTGGCGATATCGCCGGGCGTGTAGGCATGGTTCAGTTCCTGCGGCAAGCCGTAGCTCCAGCGGATGTTTCCCGCATCATCCAGCACCATCGCCCACTCGTAGCCGTCCATCCATTCCTGCGGGGTGTGCTTTGCCCCAAAGGCAAGCCCTTCTGCCGTTTCCACCATGGAATCTGCGATCTCACTGGAAGAGTGCTCCCGCTGCGGCAGGCGGCTGCCCTCCTGCCAACCCAGCCAGCCCAGCACCGCAACACCGGAAAACAGCAGCAGCAGAACAATACCCACCGCCGCCAGCACATACCGCCGGATCAGACGCACAAAGGTTTTCATGCTTCTTCCCCCTTTATCAGCTTATAGCCGATGCCCCGTACCGTCCGCAGAAACTGCGGCGCACCGGGTTCAGCTTCCAGCTTCTCCCGCAGATGCCGGATATGTACCCCCAGACTGTTCTCGTAGCCATAGTAATCTGCGCCCCAGACCGCAGCGCAAAGGGCATCGTAGGTAACGATATGTCCCCGGTTCTCTGCCAATTTCCGCAGCAGCGCCAGCTCGGTGGCGGTCAGCGCCAGCGTTTTGCCCTCCGGCAGGGTGACAATGGCATCGTTCAGGTCTACGCACCGCTCCCCCAGCTGCAAAGGTGCCGGTTTTGCACGGGACAGCTCTGCCCGGTACGCCCGCTGCAAAATATGCTGCACCCGCAGCAGCAGTTCCTGCATCAGAAAAGGCTTGGTCAGGTAGTCGTCTGCACCAAGACCCAGCCCGAACAGGCGGTCGGCATCCGCATCCCGTGCGGAGAGGAACAGTGCCGGAACGTCCGCTTTTGCCCGCAGCGCCCGGAACAGCGAAAAGCCATCCCCATCCGGCAGGTTGATATCCAAGATCATCAGCTCCGGCTGTTCTGCCGCAAAGCAGCCGCGGGCAGCGGCGCAGCTTTGGGCAGTTCTGATATGGCCATATCCCGCGCCCCGCAGCTGCTCACACAGCAGTGCCAGCAGTTCGGCGTTGTCATCCACAATGAGAAGCTTTGCATCATAAATGGTATCCATAAGGGCAGTTCTCCTTTCCCGCCTTTACTATACCACACTTTTTGCGCCGCAGCGGAAAACGCCTGCAAATTTAAGGGTAAATTAAGCTGCGCTTCCGGTCAGTTTAAGGCAGCGGGTGTATTCTGGCATCGTTCCGAAAACCATGAATGCGAAAGGAGACCATTTATGAAACCTGTGATCGAGACCCATGCCCTTTGCAAAAGCTACCATGGCCGTCCGGTGGTGGATCATTTGAACCTGACCGTCCCGGAGGGCTGTGTCTACGGCTTTTTAGGCCCCAACGGTGCGGGCAAATCCACCACCATGAAGATGCTGCTGGGCCTTGTACACCCCACCGGCGGCAGCGTGGAACTGCTGGAGCACACCCTGAACGAAGCAAACCGCATTGCCCTGCTGCGGCAGACCGGCAGTTTAATAGAATCCCCTTCCGGTTACCTGCACCTGACTGCCCGGGAAAACCTTTCCATCGTGGCTGACCTGAAGGACGTAGACCGGAAGGACATCAGCCGGGTGCTGGAAATCGTGCACCTGACCAAGGATGCTGACCGGAAGGTGGGGCAGTATTCCCTTGGCATGAAACAGCGGCTGGGCATTGCCATGGCGCTGCTGGGCAGCCCCAAACTGCTGATTTTAGACGAGCCCACCAATGGTCTGGACCCGGCAGGTATTCAGGAGATGCGCAGCCTGATCGCCTCCATGCCGCAGACCACCGGAGCCACTGTGCTGATTTCCAGCCACCTGCTGGGCGAGATCGAGCAGATGGTGGATCAGGTGGGCATCCTGAACCACGGCAAGCTGCTGTTCGAGGGTTCTTTGCAGCAGCTGCAAAAGCACAGTCGGGGCGGCATTCTGCTGCGGGTGCTGGACGCACCCAAAGCCGCAGCCGTCCTGCAGCAGCAGGGAGTAAAAGCCGCTGCACCGGCAGATCAGCCGG
>CAKTFS010000047.1 GCA_934561115.1 uncultured Faecalibacterium sp.
AACATCCGGGTCTGGTACCGGCGCACCTCGGCGCGTGCCGCAGCCAGCTTGCGGCTCAGCTGCTCTGCCTGCGCCCGGGCGCTTTCCGCCTGTGCTGCGGCAGATGCCTGTACAGCGGCCTGCCGGGCAAATTGTCCGCGCAGGGCACCGGTCTCCCGCTCTGTCTGCACCATGATGCCCTCCCATGCACACCTTGCACGGGGCTTGCGCTGACCGCATGGGCGCAGCTGCCAGCCCCATTGTAGCCTGATCTTACTTCCGCTTGTTCAGGATGGCCAGCAGCTCATCGTAGTAACGGTTGTCGCTGCTTTCCTCCTCCACGGCCTTCTTTTCAGCCGGAGCAGCAGCCGGGGCGGCATTGCCTGCCGGGGCTGCAGCTGCGCCGGTGTCGCTGCTGAACACCGCAGACGGCACAGACTGTGCACCGCCCATGGCGTTGTTGATGCTGTTGCGCAGGTCGCTGGCGCTCTTGTTGTCGAAGCCGGTGGCCACAACGGTCACGCGCATCTCGTCGGACAGGTTCTCATCAAAGGCAGTACCCCAGATGATGTTTGCATCGGGATGTGCGCTCTGGGTAATGAGGCCTGCGGCGGTCTCCACGTCCTCCAGACCGATGTCCGGGCTGGAAGTGATGTTGATGATAACACCGTGTGCACCGGCGATGCTGGTCTCCAGCAGCGGGCTGGAGATAGCAGCCTTGGCGGCGTTCTCGGCCTTGCCTGCACCCTTGGCGCTGCCCACGCCCATGTGGGCGTAGCCGGCATCCTTCATGATGGAGCGCACGTCAGCAAAGTCCAGGTTGATGAAGGCGGGCACGTTGATCAGGGCAGAGATGGACTCAACGCCCTGACGCAGCACGTTGTCGGCAGCCTGGAAGGCGTTCATCAGGGTGATCTTTTCCTGGCTGATCATCTTCAGGCGCTCGTTGGGGATGACGATCAGGCTGTCCACGTGCATCAGCAGGTTGGCAATGCCCTGCTCGGCCAGACCCATCTTGCGCTTGCCCTCAAAGGAGAAGGGCTTGGTAACGATGCCAACGGTCAGGATGCCCAGATCGTGTGCCACCTCGGCCACAACGGGTGCTGCACCGGTGCCGGTGCCGCCGCCCATACCGGCGGTGATAAAGACCATCTGGGAGCCCTTGAGGGCATTGGCGATCTCGTCCTTGCTTTCTTCAGCGGCGCGCTGGCCGATCTCCGGGTCTGCACCCGCACCGCGGCCCTTGGTCAGCTTGGAACCCAGCTGCACCTTGACCGAGGCATGGTTCTTGGCCAGTGCCTGCTGGTCGGTATTCATGGCGATGAACTCCACGCCCTGCAGGCCGTCGCTCACCATGCGGTTCACGGCGTTGCCGCCGCCGCCGCCTACACCGATCACCTTGATCGTCGTAACGTTTTCGTCCAGTTCTTCATCGAGCATCAATGCCATAACTTTGTCCTCCATCGGATTTTTATGTGGAACTGCGCAAAAGCCGCACAGAAATTATCATACGATATTTATATAACTGTATCGTATCATTTTTTCGCTCCGATTGCAAGACAAAATTGCTTTTTCGTGGGTGTTTTTTTCGCAAGCCCGCTCCGGGCGGGTATTTCCTGCCAGATCTGTGCGCCCAGCCCCGCCAAAAGCCGGTCAAGGTCCGCATAACCGCGCCGGATAAGCTCCACCCCGCCAATGCGGCTGCTGCCCCGGGCAGCCAGTGCCGCGGCCACCAGCGCCGCCCCGCCCCGCAGATCCGGTGCGGTCAGCTTTGCCCCGTGCAGTGCCCCGGCGGGCTGCACATACAACGTGCGCTCCGCCACCCGGACGTTCGCCCCCAGCGCCGCAAAGCCCCCGGCGCAGGCGAAGCGGTGTTCAAACACCCTGTCCTGCAGGCTGCTTTCGCCCTGTGCGCAGAGCATTACCGCCGCCAGCAGCGGGGCGGCGTCCGTGGCAAGGCCGGGGTAGGGCGCGGTGTGCACATTTCCCGCGCCGCGCAGCGCCCCGAACCGTGAAATGGCGGCAGCATCGTGCGCCCGCTCTACGGTACAGCCCATTTGTTCCAGAATTTCCAGCAGCGGGGCATACAGCCCGGGTGCGCAGCCCGTCAGCTCCACCCGGCCGCCGGCAGCAGCACAGGCACAGGCCAGTGTGGAAGCGATGATGCGGTCTGCCACCGGCGTAAAGGTGCAGCCCGCAAGGCAGCGCTTTCCCTGCACCCGGATGGTGTCGGTGCCCGCACCCTCCACGCAGCCGCCGCAGGCGTTGAGGAAAGCGGCAAGATCTGCGATCTCCGGTTCTTTTGCGGCACCATGCAGCACGGTCTGCCCCTGCGCCGTGGCCGCGGCCAGCAGCAGCGTTTCGGTTGCGCCCACGCTGGGGAAGGCAAGACAGATCTCTGCACCCCGCAGCCCCGCCGGAGCGTACAGAATAAGCTGTCCGGGTGCTGCGGGCAGCTGCCGCACCCCCATCTGCGCCAGCCCCTGCAGGTGCAGATCGATGGGTCTTGCCCCGATGCGGCAGCCCCCGGGCAGCACGGTGCTCACCCGCCCCAGTCGCGCCAGCAGCGGGGCGCAGAACAGGATGGACGCCCGCATCCGGCCTGCGGCCTCCGGCGCAAGGTCGGTGCGCATGGGCTGCCCCTGCACCGCCAGCGCTGCGCCCTGCCAGCCCGCCATGCAGCCCACGCCCCGCAGCAGGGCAAGACAGTCCTCCACATCCGTCAGACGCGGCACATTTTGCAGCCGCACCGGCCCGCTGCACAGCAGCGCAGCTGCCAGCAGCGGCAGCACACTGTTTTTGGCCGCAGGCACTTCCACCCTGCCCTGCAAAGGCCGTCCGCCCGTAATGATCCAATCCCCAGCCATGCCAAGACCCCCGTTCTGCAAAAGATACCCCATGGTATGCAAAACGAGGGCCTTTGGTCAAAGAAATGCGCCGGAAACGGCTTTTGCGCCGTCTGCTGGGTTTGTCCGGTCATTTGTCCGCTTTTTCCGGCTTTCCTGCACCGGCATTTTCCCTTTGCGGCAGGAAATGCCGGTCTTTATCAGCTTTCGCCCCGGGAGACCGAGAGCACGATGCCCATCTCGCCCAGCAGCATCATCAGGCTGGTGCCGCCGGAGGAGAAAAAGGGCAGGCTGATGCCGGTGTTGGGGATGGTGTTGGTGACCACCGCAATGTTCAGCACCGCCTGCAGCGCCACCTGCACCACAAAGCCCACTACCAGCAGTGCCCCGAACCGGTCCGGCGCGTGGGCCGCCAGCGTGATGCCCCGCCACAGCAGCGCGCTGAACAGCAATATCACCGCACACGCCCCCAGAAAACCCAGCTCCTCGCAGAGGATGGAAAAGATGAAGTCATTCTGCGGCTCCGGTACGAACAGATGCTTCTGACGGCTGTTGCCCAGCCCCAGCCCCGCCGCCCCGCCGGAACCGATAGCGTACAGGCTCTGGATGGTCTGGTGGCCGTCCCCCAGCGGGTCGGCAAAGGGGTCGAGCCACGAGTTGAGCCGGTCGGCGGCGTAGGGCACCAGCTCCGGCATGAGCACGATGGCCGTGCCGATGGCGGCAGCGCCGCCCACCCCTGCCAGCAAAAACCACCGCAGCCCGGTGCCGCCCACGAACATGAGCACCGCGCCGATGCTCAAGATCAGCACCGTGCCGGAAAGGTGGGGCTCCAGCAGCATGAGCACCGCCACCACCCCCAGCACCAGCGCAAAGGGCACCACCCCTACCGCAAAGCTGCCCATGCGGTCGTGGTTCAGGGCGATGATGTGGGCAAATACCAGCACCACCGCAAATTTGGCGATCTCGCTGGGCTGTAATGTGCCCAGCCCCGGCAGCACCAGCCAGCGCTTGCAGCCGTTATACTCCGGCATGAACAGCACCGCCGTCAGCAGCACCAGCGAGAGCGCCAGCAGCGGCCACGCCAGCTTGTGATAGATATGGTAGTCCACCCGGCTGGCCGTCCACATGGCCCCCAGACCCATGGCGGCGTACAGCAGCTGCGGCCGCACATAGGCAAAGGCGTCCTGCCGCCGGTACAGCGCCACCGCGCTGCTGGCGCTGCACAGCATCACCAGCCCAAAGGCTACCAGCGTGAGCACCAGCACCAGAAAAGGCAGGTCCATGGGCGGCAGCGGCCGCAGCAGCCCCTTGCGGGCAGCAGTTCTGTGCAATCCCGGTCACCTCCGTTTTTTGTTATTGTACGCGGGTGCAGGGGCGGTTAGTCATACGACCCGCCGCCGGGCGCATAAACTGCCCGCAAAGGGGGTGCTGCCATGCGCGGCTCAAAACCCACGGACGCCCTGCGCACTTTGCCGGAGCGGGCGTTCCGTCTGCGGGCACGGCTCATTGCGGTGGGGCTGTGCGCCGTCTGCTTTGCAGGGCTGATCGGGCGGCTGTTCTGGCTGCAATTATGCACCGGCGGCTGGTATACCCAGCGGGCGCTGGGGCAGCAGCTGCGGGACACCGTCGTGCCCGCCGACCGGGGCAAGATATACAGCGCCGACGGCGCGCTGCTTGCCGCCAACAGCAGCTGCTGGACCCTGCGCGCCAGCCCCCGGGAGATGCCGGAGGAAAAGCTTGCCCTTGCCGCCAAGGGGCTTGCGGAGATCCTGGAACTGGACGAGGCTAAGCTGCTGGAAAAGTTCAGCGACCGGCGCTCCAACGACTGCCTTCTGCGCTACCGGGTGGAGCGGGAAACTGCCGATGCCGTGCGGGATTTCTGCGCAGCAAACGGCATTACCGGCGTGCGCATCAATCAGGATTCCAAGCGTTGGTACCCGCAGGGAGAGCTGCTGGCATCGGTGCTGGGGTTCACCAACGTGGACAACGCCGGGGTCAGCGGGCTGGAGCTTGAATACAATGACACCCTTACCGGGCAGAACGGGGTGGTGCTGACCGCCGTGAACGCTTGGGGCTACACACTGGCGCAGAGCTACGAGACGGAACTTACCCCCGTGGAGGGCTGCGGGCTGCGGCTGACCATTGATGCAAATATTCAACATTATCTTGAAAATGCGTTGAACTATGCAGTGCAGGAGCATCATGTAGCCGCCCGCAGCGTGGGCATCGTGATGGAGGTGAACACCGGGGCAGTGCTGGCCATGGCCACCACCCCGGCCTACGACCCCAACCAGCCCCGGGTGATCGCTGACAAGGCCGCGCGCGCCGCTGTGGACGCCCTTTCCGGTAAAGAGCGCGCCGCCGCCCTGCAGCTGGCGCAGCAGACCCAGTGGCGCAACAAGGCGGTGAGCGACTTATACGAGCCGGGCAGCGTGTTCAAGCTCATCACCTGCGCGGCGGCGCTGGATGCCGGTGCTATCACCCGGCACTCCACCTTTTACTGCGGGGACTCCATCTCGGTGGCGGGCACCCGCTTCCACTGTGCCAACCACAAGCGCCACGGCAGCCAGACTGTGACGCAGGCGCTGGAAAACTCCTGCAACCAGAGCTTTATCCAGATCGGGGCGCGGCTGGGCAAACAGGCTTTCTGCGATTATTTTGCCGCCTTCGGCCTGCGGGAGCCCACCGGCATCGACCTGCCCGCCGAGCCGAAAAAGAGCCTGTACTACACTGCCGACCGCATGGGGCCGGTAGAGCTGGCCTCCTGCGCCTTCGGGCAGAGCAGCAAAATTTCCTATCTGGAAATGGCTGCTGCCGTCTGCGCGGTGGTGAATGGCGGCAGGCTGATGCAGCCGTATCTGGTATCGGACATTCTTGCGCCGGACGGCAGCGTTTTGCAGCACAATACCCCGGTGTGCAAGCGGCAGGTGATCCAGCCCGCCACCTCGGCCGCCATGCGGGAGATGATGGAGGCGGTGGTGCTGTACGGCGGCGGGCGCAACGCGCAGATCACAGGCTACCGGGTGGGCGGCAAAAGCGGCACCAGCCAGAAGCTGGACAGCACCGACGAGAAGGCGCGCATCGCCAGCTTTGTGGCGGTGGCGCCCATTGACGACCCGCAGTTTTTGTGTCTGGTCTGTCTGGATGAGCCACACAGCTGGACCACCGCTGGCGGCAGTCTCTCGGCACCGGTCTGCGCCGAAGTGCTGGAGCAGACGCTGGTGTACAAAGGCATCCCCCGGGCAGCGGACAGCGGCAGCGCAGACGCGCAAGCCGCTGCCCTGCCCGCCGATGGGGACAGCTTTGATGGAGCATGACGATTTGGAATGGCCTCCGCTTGCGCTCTGGCCATAGTCAGCGGAAGAATGATTTTTAATTTGCAATTCTGGAAAATCTGCGGATTTTCCAGAATTGCCTTTTCACGGGAGGGGTCGTAAAGGGAAACGGCAGTTGCCGCGCCGCTTTCTGCGAAAGCGCGGCGCTGCGGTTAGCGGCCTCGCCCTCTCCGTCAGTTTGCTTCGCTCACTGCCACACTCCCCCTTTTGTCGCTGCGCGACATCTTCCCCCGGAGCGGGGGAAGTCTTTCCTCAAAGGGAGAGGCCTTGGCATGGCGGTACAGTTTCCGGTTCAAGTGCAAAGCTTGCGGGTGTGCTCGCTCCCCCCATGGGGGAGCTGTCGCGCAGCGACTGAGGGGCTATAAATGGAGAAGCGAAAAAAGCGTTAAAGCGATAGCGCCGACTGGCGCAGCGCTAGCTTTTTTGTGCTTCGACTTCTGCTTTAGGATTGTCAAGGGCGTGCAGCCCTTGGCCCGTTGCGGGGTGGGTGGAGTCCAGAGGTAGGGAGGGGGGAGTCGGAACACCCCTCCCTGCCTCTGGCCCAGCGGAGCGTCTTTGCACGCTGAATGCAGACAGAAACTTCCCCCGCAGCATCGCTGCAAATACTGCTGTTCCGCCGCAAAAAAATAACGGAACGTCCGCAGACATTCCGTTACGCTGAAATTCTATTAGTTCTGGTTCGGCTGGGGGCGGAAGGTGATCTCGCCGGTGGTGCTGTCCATGGCGTCCACGATGGCAAGGCTCTCCAGCTGGATGCCCTTGCTGCGGATCAGCTCGCCACCCTGCTGGAAGCCCTTTTCCACGGCGATGCCAATGCCCTCCACGGTGGCACCGGCTTCCTCGGCCAGTTCCAGCAGACCCATCAGGGCGCAGCCGTTGGCCAGAAAATCGTCGATGATCAGCACATGATCCTCCGGGGTGAGGAACTTTTTGGAGACGATGACGTTGTAGATCTTTTTGTGGGTGAAGGACTGGATCTGGGTCTTGTAGTTGTCGTAGTCCAGATTGATGCTCATGGATTTTTTGGCAAACACCACCGGCACGTTCAGCTCACTGGCCACCACAGCCGCAATGCCGATGCCGCTGGCTTCGATGGTGAGCACCTTGTTGATGGGCTTGCCGGCAAACAGGCGCTTCCACTCCCGTGCCATCTCGCGGAACAGCGGGATGTCCATCTGGTGGTTGATAAAGCTGTCCACCTTGAGCACGTTGCCCTCGCGCACAATGCCGTCCTTGCGGATACGATCTTCCAGCATCTTCATAAAATATATCCTCCAACCCTTGCAGGCGCATTTTCTGCCTCCGGCTCGCCCGCCGCGAAAAGCGCCCGCCTGTTTTCCATTCCCGGGCGCGCGCCACACGCACCCATCATATAATGTTTCACCTAGTATACCGGATGCATCCCGCTTTGACAAGGGGTTTTCTTGCCAAAATTCGTAAAAATACGGCACCAAACCTCTTCGTTTTTTCTAAAAGTACGACCTTGTCCAAAAATACCGAAACTTCGCGAGGTTGTCGGGTCATTTTTGGCTTATCCCCCCTTGTTCTTTCGCGGTTTTCGAGTATACTATTCTTGTAGGAGAAGGGTAATATCCGGGATTTTTGACCGGACGAGGAGGAAAATGGTATGAAAACTGGACTTGTGCTGGAAGGCGGCGCTATGCGCGGAATGTTCACCGCTGGCGTACTGGATGTGCTGATGGAGCATAACATCCAGCTGGACGGTGCCATTGGTGTGTCGGCGGGGGCAGTGTTCGGCTGCAACTACAAGTCGCACCAGATCGGGCG
>CAKTFS010000048.1 GCA_934561115.1 uncultured Faecalibacterium sp.
TATGTCACCTCCGGCCTGTCCAAAAAGGTCACCAACATTCTGGAGACCATCAAGCTGCTGGCCTTTTCCGACCCGTTTCCTATCGAGCAGGACTGCATCCACCTCCACAACGGCGTGTACCATCTGCCGGACGGCTCTTTTCAGGAGAGCCGCCTGTTCTGCCAGAACCGCCTGCCGGTGAAGTACAACCCGAAAGCCCCCGCCCCTGACCGCTGGCTGAACTTCCTGCACGAACTGCTGGACGATGCCGACATCCCCACCTTGCAGGAGTATCTGGGCTACTGCCTGATTCCCAGCACCAAGGGACAGAAGATGATGCTCATTGTCGGCAAGGGCGGCGAGGGCAAGTCCCGCATCGGGCTGGTGCTCAAGCGGCTCATGGGGGATGCCGCAAGCAACGGCAGCGTCCAAAAGGTTGAGAACAACCGCTTTGCCCGTGCCGATCTGGAACGCCGCCTGCTGATGATCGACGATGACATGGACATGAACGCCCTGCCTAAGACGAACTATATCAAGACCATCGTGACCGCCGAAGCCAAGCTGGACTTGGAGCGCAAGGGTGTCCAGAGCTACCAGCGTGACATTTACGCCCGGTTCCTCTGTTTCGGCAACGGTGCGTTGACCTCGCTGTATGACCATTCGGACGGCTTTTTCCGCCGCCAGCTCATCCTGACCACCAAGGACAAGCCTGCCGGCCGCACGGACGACCCCTTCCTTGTGGAGAAGATGTGCGCCGAGTTGGAAGGCATCCTGCTCTGGTGTCTGGAAGGGCTGCACCGGCTGGTGCAGAACGATTTCCGCTTCACGGTCAGCGAACGAGCCGCCGCCAACGTGGACACCATCAAGCGCAGCAGCAACAATGTCATCGACTTCATGGAGTCCGAGGGCTATTTCCGCTTCAAGGCGGACTACTCCATCAGCTCCAAGGAGTTCTACGACATTTACAAGCAGTGGTGTGAGGACAACGCCTGTCACAGCGTGTCGGCCATCCGTTTCAGCGCAGAGCTGCGCCAGAACGACCGCCGCTATAACCTTGAAGCCACCAACAACATCTACCTGCCCGGTGGCCGCAGGGTGCGGGGCTTTGTGGGCATCGAACCGCTTGTCCACCCCTGTCCGTAAAAAGTGCATTTTTTACAGAAGAAGTTCGTACAACCTGTACGGTCTGTACTTGTACGCGCTTGTACGGCAAATCGATATAAATTAAAGCGTGTTATCGTTTGTATTTCGGATTTCTGTGCGCCGTACGAACCGTACAGGTTATTTGAAATCCGTACGCAATTTTTTCAGATGCGTACGGAGCAATCAAGTTCGCATTGTGCGAACTTGATTGTAACTCTCCCGCAGGAGACGTTTCCCCTCGGAGAGTCCTCGAAGAGCCCACTACACTTTGCAGCCCATAGGGATGAAAGTGTCATAGTGGGTTATTACACTTCCGCAGAAGTGCATCTCCGTTCCCCGTCACCTCTCGATGAACCTTGAAAGGAGGGATGCCCTTTGGCAAGAAACGATGGCATCGACCGCACCAGTGTCCGAAATCTCGCCGTTTCGGACAAGGCCGTTGGCAACACCCAGCAGCACAATGAGCGTGAAAAGGACAGCTATCGGAACCCCGATATTATCCCCCAGCGCGCTGCATGGAATGTCCACTTCAAAAAGCCAACCGCCAGCTACACTGACCTGTTCGCCCAACTGGAAACCGCTGGTACGATTTCAACTCGCGGCCTGAAGCCGGATGCCACCCATTATTGCGAGCTTGTCTTTGATGTCAACTCGGCCTATTTTGACAATCACGGTGGCTACGAGTTCGCCAAGCAGTTCTATGAGAATGCCTACAAAACAGCCGTTCAGATCGTGGGTGGTGAGCAGTATATCCTCTCGGCAGTCATGCACGCTGATGAGATCAACCGTGCCATGACCGAAGCACTAGGCCGCGAAGTTTACCACTACCACCTCCATGTGGTCTATGTACCTGTGGTGGAAAAGCAGATCCTGTGGTCGAAACGCTGCAAGGACAAGGCACTTGTCGGCACAGTCAAGGAGACCGTCATGCAGGTCAGCCGGAGCAAGAAGTGGGCATCCAAACCTCTGCTGGACGAATCGGGAAAGCCTGTTTTGCAAAAGAACGGCAAGCCTGTCCTGAAGAAGTCGTACAGTGTCCTGCAAGACGATTTCTTCAACTATATGCGCAACGCCGGGTACACGGATGTAGAGCGCGGTGAACGCGGCAGCACCGAAGAACACCTGACCGTCACGCAATTCAAAGTCCAGCGGGAGCAGGAGCGTCTGGACAGCCTGACCGCACAAGCCGATGAACAAGCACAGGCGCTTGCTAAAACCTGTCAGACTCTCTCCAAAAAAGAGAAGGAGCTTGCCGCTGTGCAGAAAAAGGCCACACTCACGAAAGAAGCCCTCATTCATGCGCGCGATCTGGATTATATCGGTAAGCGAACCTTCCTCGGCAACTATTCGCTGACCGAAGAAGAATTCTCCAAACTGAAAAAGCAAGCCGACCACGGCTATATGATGGACGTGGAGAACCGCCGCCTGAAAGAAGAACTTTCCATCGCCAAGAAAGAAGCAGTTCGTTGGAGCAACAAGTACCACGACCTGTGGTACGATGTGAAGCCCTATCTGGATGCTCTCCACCGTGCGCCGGAACTGGTGCGTGGCTTTCTTGAAAAGATTCTTGCCCCCAAGCAGGAGCGCACCATGAATGTGCCGCAGCAAAACCGCAAGCGCGGGCAGGATATGGAACTTTGATTTTCGGAGGATACCATTTGAACAAAAAGAAGAAGTCAAACAAATCCGGCTACCCGGATGAAGCAATTAAGACCCTTGCACGTTGCTTTTATCCTTCCATGGTTGAGTTTTTCAACAGCGAGGAAGGCCAGCGTGAATATGAGGAATGGCTGAAAGAGCAGGAAACTCTACAAGCCTTGCCTGTTGCAGCATAAAAAACAGCAGGACGCTCCCGGTAAAGGGAACGCCCTGCCTTACATAGATGTATCTCGCCGAGGTGTGTCCAGTTGGGCGCACCTCTTATTTTTTTGCCCTTAATCTTCTAACCCATGGCTCCCAGCCACTTTTTTCAAATATTCCTTCGGATCGCCATTCAGAATCAAATCCGCATAGCCCAGCGGGTCATTGTAGATGAGGTAGTCCAGTTCTGTCTGCTGCACCATGGTAGCATCCAGCGCATCCTCGACCCCGGTGCAGTCGATGGAAATTTTTCTCCCATCCCGGAGCAACAGCTCCACGCACCCGGTATCCATGTTAAACTTGCAGGCTCTTTCATCGTACTTCATAATCGCATCCTCCAATTCTCGTTATCGGCTTACGGTCTATGACAAGGCATCAGAGTTTTGCGCCGTCCACGGGAGCCTTCATTGTTGTACCCGAAGAAAACGAAAAATCCGAACCCTTCTCCAATCGGAAACAGGTTCGGATTTTTCTTGTTTGGTGGGCGCGGGTGGATTCGAACCACCGAAGCTGAAAGCAGCAGATTTACAGTCTGTCCCCATTGGCCACTCGGGAACACGCCCATATTCTCTTGTTGCACATCCGTTTGCCGGACGACTTGTTTATTTTAGCATGAGAAAGGGGTTTTGTCAACTACCTTTTTTCACTTTTTTTCAGCAAGCTTTCTGCGTTCTGCCCGCCGCACTTTATCTGGTTGAATCGCGTCCTGTTTTATGTTAAAATAATGGTAAAGATTCTACACATTTTACAGGCAGGAGTGGGTCATTGCATGGAGTCAACAATCAACGCCGCCCCGCAGATTTTTATCGATCGGGAAAAGACACTGCGCAGTCACCGGCGTTACTGGGTGCTGCGGCGTGCGCAGGACATCCTATTCTCCCTGCTGGCGCTGATCCTGCTTGCGCCGCTGGCACTGCTGATCAGCCTTGCCATCGTGCTGGACAGCCCCGGAGACGGAGCCATCTTCCGGCAACGGCGGGTAGGACGGGACGGCAAGCTGTTCTGGCTGTACAAATTCCGCACCATGTGCCCGGACGCCGAGGAGCAGCTGAATGAGCTGCTGAGCCAAAACCAGATGGACGGTCCGGTGTTCAAGATCAAGGGGGACCCCCGCATTACCCGGGTGGGGCATTTTCTGCGCAAGACCAGTCTGGACGAGCTGCCCCAGCTGCTCAACGTGCTGCGGGGCGATATGAGCATCGTGGGGCCGCGCCCCGCGCTGCCCCGGGAGGTAGAGCTGTACAGCGACTACCAGCGCCAGCGGCTGTACGTCACCCCCGGGCTGAGCTGCTACTGGCAGATCGCACCCCACCGCAACGAGATGAGCTTTGACGAGTGGGTGGCGCTGGATCTGAAATACATCCAGGAGCGCAGCTTCTGGGTGGACTGGAAGATTATCTTCCTCACTGTCCGCGCCGTATTCATGAAATACGGAGAGTAGCACTTTTATAATGGCCTCCGCTTACGCTCTGGCCATATTCAGAGGAATACATCTTTTTCAGAGCAAATCCGGGCAGACTGCGGTCTGCCCGGATCTGCATTTTCACAGGAAGGGTCATAAAGAAACCCGACAGCTTTCCATGTATGCAAAAGAGGCTGCTGCACAGGATCTTGTGCAGCAGCCTCTCTTTTTATGGTTTTCTTATTTCAGCACCGCACCCAGATTTGCACTGGTTACCATGCGGGCATAGCGGCTGAGCCAGCCGGTCTTGATGTTGGGCTCGGGCGCAACGTACTTTGCCTTGCGCTCGGCCAGCACTGCGTCGCTGACTTCCAGCGTGATGGAAGCATTGGGGATGTCGATGGTAATGGTATCCCCTTCCTCGATCAGGCCGATGGGGCCGCCGGAGGCAGCCTCCGGGCTGACGTGGCCGATGGCCGCGCCACGGGACGCGCCGGAGAAGCGGCCATCCGTGATGAGGGCCACCGTCTTATCCAGCTTCATGCCTGCCAGCGCAGAGGTGGGGTTGAGCATCTCCCGCATGCCCGGGCCGCCCTTGGGGCCTTCGTAGCGGATGACCACCACATCGCCCGGGACAATCTTGCCCGCGTAGATGGCGGCAATGGCTTCCTCCTCGCTGTTGAACACCCGCGCCGGGCCTGCGTGCTGCTGCATCTCCGGGGCGACGGCGCTGCGCTTGACAACGCAGCCGTCCGGGGCAATGTTGCCCCACAGGATCTGCAGACCGCCAGTCTCAGAGTAGGGGTTCTCGATGGGACGGATGGCTTTTTCGTTCAGGATATGGGCGCCCTTGATGTTCTCGCCAAGGGTCTTGCCGGTGACGGTGGGCACATCCAAGTCCAGTAACCCCTTCTTGGCCAGCTCTGCCTGCACCGCCGGGATGCCGCCCGCTGCGTACAGATCCGGCATGTGGGTGGGGCCAGCCGGTGCCAGATGGCACAGGTTGGGGGTCTTGGCGCTGATCTCGTTGAACAGCTTCAGGTCGATGGGCACACCGGCCTCGTAGGCGATGGCCAGCAGGTGCAGCACCGTGTTGGTGGAGCAGCCCAGCGCCATATCACAGGTCAGTGCGTTGCGGATGGAGCGCTCGTTGATGATCTGGCGCGCGGTGATGCCCTTGCGCACCATCTCCATCACGGCCATACCGGCGTGCTTCGCCAGCTGCAGACGCTTGGAGTATACAGCCGGGATGGTGCCGTTGCCGGGCAGGGCGATGCCGATGGCCTCACACAGGCAGTTCATGCTGTTGGCAGTGTACATACCGGAGCAGCTGCCGCAGCTGGGGCAGCAGTTGCAGGTGCAGTCCTCCAGCTGCTCGTCGGTGATCATACCGGCCTTATAGGCACCCACGGCCTCGAACATCTTGGAAAGGCTCACTTCCTCGCCGCCGTAGCTGCCGGCCAGCATGGGGCCACCGGAGCAGACCACGGCGGGCACATCCATGCGCACCGCTGCCATCACCATGCCGGGCACGATCTTATCGCAGTTGGGCACCAGCACAAGGCCGTCCAGCTGGTGTGCCATCAGCATGGTCTCCACGCTGTCGCAGATCAGCTCCCGGGAGGCCAGAGAGTACTTCATGCCCACATGACCCATGGCGATACCGTCACACACGCCGATGGCGGGGATCAGGATGGGCGTGCCACCTGCCATCTGCACACCGGCCTTGACCGCCTCGGCGATCTTATCCAGATTCATGTGGCCGGGCACGATCTCGCTGTGGGCGCTCACCACGCCGATGAGGGGGCGCTCCAGCTCCTCCGGGGTGTAGCCCAGCGCATAGAACAGGCTGCGGTTGGGCGCGCGCTCCGAGCCCTTGGTCACGTTGTCACTTCTCATTTCAGTTCCTCTTTTCTGCTAAAACCCTCTCCGTCACGGCTGCGCCGTGCCACCTCTCCCGAGGGGGAGAGGTTTTCGCGGAGGAGCTATAAAGTTCCCGTTTTCAACAAAAGCTCCCCCTTTCGGGGGAGCTGGCCGCCGAAAGGCGGCCTGAGAGGGTTTTCCTCTTACTTCTTCAGCCAGCTCATCATGCTGCGCAGCTCAGCACCCACCTTCTCGATGGGCAGCTCAGCCTCCATGCGGCGCTTGGCAAGGAAGTGCACCTTGCGGCCGCCCTTGGGGCTCATCTCGGTCAGGAACTCGGAAGCAAAGGTGCCGTCCTGGATCTCGGTCAGGACCTTCTTCATCTCCTTGCGGGTCTCCTCGGTGATCAGGCGCTTGCCGGTGCGGTAGTCACCGTACTCAGCGGTGTTGGAGATGGAGTAGCGCATCTTGGAGAAGCCGCCCTCGTTGATCAGGTCAACGATCAGCTTCATCTCGTGGCAGGTCTCAAAGTAGGCCATCTCGGGCTCGTAACCGGCCTCCACCAGCGTATCGAAACCGGCGTGGATCAGCTCGGAAACGCCGCCGCACAGCACAGCCTGCTCGCCGAACAGATCGGTCTCGGTCTCCTCCTTGAAGGTGGTCTGCAGGATGCCTGCACGGCCTGCGCCGATGCCGGAAGCATAAGCCAGAGCGATGTCCTTGGCCTTACCGGTGTAGTCCTGCTCCACGCAGATCAGAGAGGGGCAGCCCTCGCCCTCGGTGTACAGGCGGCGCACGATGTGGCCGGGGCCCTTAGGAGCGATCATGATGACGTCCACGTTCTTAGGAGCGGTGATGGTCTTGAAGTGGATGTTGAAGCCGTGTGCAAAGGCCAGTGCCTTGCCCTCGGTCATGTAGGGAGCCACCTGGGTGTTGTAGATATCGGCGCACAGCTCGTCGGGCACCAGCATCATGACAACGTCACCGGCCTTGGCAGCCTCTTCCACTTCCATCACCTTGAAGTTTTCGTGGGTGGCAGCGAACTCAGAAGCCTTTGCCCAGTGGGCAGAACCCTTGCGCAGGCCGACCACAACGTTGACGCCGCTCTCGGCCAGATTCTCAGAGTGTGCATGACCCTGGCTGCCGAAGCCGATGACAGCGACGGTCTTGCCGTCCAGCACGCCGAGGTTGCAGTCGGAATCGTAGTATTTCTTGATAGCCATAATCGTTAGTCTCCTTTTACTTTTTCTGGTTGGTTTATCTTCCGGTCTTGTATGCTCTGTTCTATCTTTCGCTCACCCTGAGCGGAAAAGCAATGTCAGAACCCTCTCAGTCTCGCATTCGCTCGCCAGCTCCCCCGAAGGGGGAGCTTTGAATAACTGCTCTCTGCGCAAAACCTCTCCCCCTCGGGAGAGGTGGCACGGCGCAGCCGTGACGGAGAGGGTTTATTGTTATGCCCGTCTTGCGCCCGGCGGGGGCAGCTGGACGGAGCGCACCTCCTGCGGCGGCTTCTGGATATGCTGGTGCA
>CAKTFS010000049.1 GCA_934561115.1 uncultured Faecalibacterium sp.
GGCTGGTCTGCTTCTTGCGGCCAAGCATCCCATGAAACGCCAGAATGATAGATGGACTTTCTTTGATTTTCATACGCCGTCCTCCCCTATGTCTTACACGCACCTAGAAAAGGAATTTTTCTATTATAATAACGCTTTTAGAGCCAACTTGTTACAGCTTCTCTCAATTTTTATAAAATTTGTATAGTTAAACATAAATTTCAAAAAAACTTCAGCACAATCACGGTTCTGTTCGGCAGAGTGCGATCCAGTTGTTCAGCGAGGCATTTTCGGCCTGAAAATTGGACGGAACAGCACGAATTATCGCGAGCCAGCTTTTCAAAGCGTTGGCATCAACGCTGGCTCGCATATCGCAGCAGAGGATATTGCGTCCAAAAAAGCTCGCTTGCCCTGCGATTGACCAGATAAAATCGCCCGCATTGTGGTCAAAATTGTGGTCAAACCCAAATGAGGCCAGCCCGTAAACGAAAAAAATCCAACGATTTCTAACGTGAAATCGTTGGATTTAAATGGTCCGAGTGGCGAGAATCGAACTCACGGCCTCTTGAACCCCATTCAAGCGCGCTACCAAAACTGCGCTACACCCGGATATCGACCGCCGCTTCCCTACCGAAGCGTGGCGACAAAAGATATTATACTCAGGCAAGGCCGTTTTGTCAACAGATTTTTCGATTATTTTTTGTTTTTTCCGAGAAAAGTCCGATTTTTACACGGATACGCGCTTTTTCGTTTTTGCTGTTTTTCAGTGCTTTTCCGCTTCGGCAGCGCGCTGCGCACGGTCGCGTTCCAGCAGCGGGCGCAGATACTGGCCGGTAAAGCTGCCGGACACAGCAGCCACCTGCTCCGGGGTGCCCTCGGCCACGATCTCGCCGCCGGCACTGCCGCCCTCCGGGCCAAGGTCGATGATATGGTCAGCGCACTTGATCAGATCCAGATTGTGCTCGATGACGATGACCGTGTTGCCCACGTCCACCAGCTTTTGCAGCACCTCGATCAGGCGGTGCACGTCCGCAATGTGCAGGCCGGTGGTGGGCTCGTCCAGAATATACACCGTTTTGCCGGTGCCGCGGCGCGCCAGCTCGTTGGCCAGCTTTACGCGCTGTGCCTCGCCGCCAGACAGGGTGGTGGCGCTCTGCCCCAAGGTGACATAGCCAAGGCCCACGTCCAGCAGGGTCTGCAGCTTGCGGGCGATCTTGGGTTGGTTGGCAAAGAACACCACCGCTTCCTCCACGGTCATGTTCAGCACATCCGCAATGGTCTTTTCCTTATACTTTACTTCCAGCGTTTCGCGGTTGTAGCGTGCGCCCTTGCACACCTCGCAGGGCACATAGACGTCCGGCAGAAAGTGCATTTCGATCTGCAAGATGCCGTTGCCCTCGCAGGCTTCGCAGCGGCCGCCCTTGACGTTAAAGCTGAACCGCCCCGGGCCATAGCCGCGCATCTTGGCATCCTGCGTCTGGGAGAACACGGTGCGGATATCGTTGAACACGCCAGTGTAGGTGGCGGGGTTGGAGCGCGGGGTGCGGCCGATAGGCTGCTGGTCGATGCCGATGACCTTATCCACAAATTCCAGCCCCTCTACCCCATCGCACTTGCCGGCGCGGGAGCGGGCTCCGTTCAGCTCGCTGGCCAGCGTTTTGTACAGGATCTCGTTGATCAGGCTGGACTTGCCCGAGCCGGAAATGCCGGTGACACAGATGAACTCCCCCAGCGGGAAGCTGACGTCGATGTTGCGCAGGTTATTTTCCCGTGCGCCCTTTACGGTCAGGCAGTGGCCGTTGCCGGTGCGGCGGGTCTGGGGCACTGCAATGCGCTTACGGCCGGAGAGGTAGTCGCCGGTGATGCTGCGCTTGGCCTTGCAGATATCTTTTACGCTGCCTGCGGCTACGATCTCGCCGCCGTGCACACCGGCACCGGGGCCTACGTCCACGATATAATCCGCGCTGCGCATGGTGTCCTCGTCGTGCTCGACCACGATGACCGTGTTGCCCAGATCCCGCAGGTTTTTCAGGGTGGCGATAAGCTTATCGTTGTCCCGCTGATGCAAGCCGATGGAAGGCTCGTCCAGCACATAGAGCACGCCGGACAGGGCGCTGCCGATCTGGGTGGTCAAGCGGATGCGCTGGCTTTCGCCGCCGGACAGCGTACCCGCTGCCCGGGCAAGCGTGAGGTAATCCAGACCCACGCTCTGCAAAAATTGCAGGCGGTTCTTGATCTCCTTCATGATCTGACCGCCGATCTGCTGCTGCTTTTCGGTGAGGTTCGGCTCGTTTTGCCGGATAAATTCCAGCTCGTCCCGGATGGACATCTCACAGAACTGGCTGATGTTCTTATCCCCGATGGTCACAGCAAGCACCACCGGCTTCAGGCGCTGGCCGTGGCAGTCCGGGCACTCCACGCCGGACATAAAGCTGCCGATTTCTTCCTTCATCCACTCGCTGTTGGTCTCGCGGAAGCGGCGCTCCAGATTTTCCACGATGCCTTCAAAGGTGTTGTAGTACACCCCGCTGCCGAACTCGTTGGTGCGGTGCATCTCGATCTTTTCGCCGTTGGTGCCGTAGAGCAGGGCGTTCACCGCCTCAGTGCTCATCTCCTTGATGGGCGTATCCAGCGTAAAACCGTATTTTTTGCCAAGGCCAAGGTAGTACATCTCGCTCACCGAGCCTTCGGCGTAGTACCAGCCGCTGGCCTTGATGGCGCCCTCCCGGATGGAAAGGCTGCGGTTGGGCAGGATGCGGTCCTCGTCCACCCGCATAAAGGTGCCAAGGCCGGTGCATTTTTCGCAGGCGCCCAGCGGGTTATTGAAGGAGAACAGCCGGGGCGACAGGTCGCTGATGGAGATGCCGTGCTCCGGGCAGGCAAAGTTCTGGCTGAAGGTCATGCACTCGCCGCCGATGACGTCCACCTCGGCTACGCCGCCGGTAAGCGCCAGCGCCGTTTCCAGCGAATCCGCCAGGCGGCTGCGGATGCCCTTGCGCAGGGCAAGGCGGTCCACCACGATCTCCACCGTATGCTTGATGTTCTTTTCCAGACTGATCTCCTCGTCCAGATCATACAGGTTGCCGTCGATTTTTACGCGGGCATAACCGGCGCGGCGGGCGGCGTCCAGCTCCTTCTGCTGGGTGCCCTTGCGCTGACGTACCACCGGGGCCAAAATCTGGAACTTTGTGCCCTCTTCCAGCTTGAGGACGGCGTCCACCATCTCGTCCACGGTCTGCTGGCTGATGACCCGCCCGCAAACCGGGCAGTGCGGCACGCCGATGCGGGCGTACAGCAGGCGCAGATAATCGTAGATCTCGGTCACGGTGCCCACGGTGGAGCGGGGGTTGTGGCTGGTGGTCTTTTGGTCGATGGAGATAGCCGGCGAAAGGCCGGTGATCTCGTCCACGTCCGGCTTATCCATCCGTCCCAGAAACATCCGGGCATAGCTGGAAAGGCTTTCCACATAGCGGCGCTGACCGTCGGCATAGATGGTATCGAAAGCCAGACTGGACTTACCCGAGCCGGAAAGGCCGGTCATGACGATCAGCTTTTCCCGCGGGAGAGTCAGATTGATATTTTTCAGGTTGTGCTCGCGGGCACCCTTGATGATGATTTTATCGTTTGCCAAGGTATTTTCTCCCTTTTCGTTGTGTCTGTGCATGGTTCTGTTTGCGCTCGGTCTCGGCGGCGGAGTCCACGGTGGGGTTCTCGCCCCGGCGCAGTCGGTCGATCTGATCCCGCAGGAAGGCTGCGTGCTCAAACTCCAGCAGCTTCGCAGCCTCCTTCATCTCCCGGGTCAGGCGCTCGATAGCAGCTTCCCGCTCCATCTTGCCCATGCGGCGGGTGTTGCGCTTGGCGTTTTCGGCCTTATCGCTGATCTCGATGCTGTCCGCAATGGCCTTGACGATGGTCTTGGGCACGATACCGTGTTCCTCATTATAGGCCATCTGGATGGCGCGGCGGCGCTCGGTCTCGGTGATGGCGCGCTCCATGCTGTCGGTCACCACATCGGCATACATGATGACCATGCCCTCCGCATTGCGGGCGGCGCGGCCGATGGTCTGGATCAGGCTGGTCTCGCTGCGCAGAAAGCCCTCCTTGTCGGCATCCAGAATGGTCACAAGGCTCACCTCCGGCAGGTCCAGACCCTCGCGCAGCAGGTTGATGCCCACCACCACGTCGATGCTGCCCAGGCGCAGATCCTTGATGATCTCCATGCGCTCGAAGGTATCCACCTCATGGTGCATATACTTGACCTTGATCCCCTGCTCGGTAAGGTAATCGGTGAGATCCTCGGCCATCTTTTTGGTCAGGGTGGTCACCAGTACCCGCTCCTGTCGCTGGATGCGGGCGTTGATCTCGCCCAGAAGATCCACCACCTGCCCTTCCACCGGGCGCACCGAGATGACCGGGTCCAATAGACCCGTAGGACGGATGACCTGCTGCGCCACCTGCGAGCTGTTCCGGCGCTCGTACTCACCGGGGGTGGCGGAGACAAAGATCATCTGGTTGAGCTTGGACTCCACCTCCTCAAATTTCAGGGGGCGGTTATCGAAGGCGGACGGCAGGCGGAAGCCATACTCCACCAGCGTTTTTTTGCGGGCGTAGTCGCCGCCGTACATGGCGCGCACCTGCGGCAGGGTGACGTGGCTCTCGTCCACAAAGAGCAGAAAATCCTTCGGGAAATAATCCAGCAAGGTGGTGGGCATACTGCCCGGCGCGCGGCCGGACAGCACTGCCGAGTAGTTCTCGATGCCCTTGCAGATGCCCACCTCGTTCAGCATCTCGATGTCGTAGTTGGTGCGCTGCGTGATGCGCTGCGCTTCGATGAGCTTGCCCTCGGCGGTGAACTGCTTGACCTGCGCGTCGCACTCGGCGCGGATCTTTTCCAGCGCAGCAGCCTTTTTTTCGGCGCTGACGATATAGTGGCTGGCCGGGAAGATGGCAACGTGCTTGACCACGTTCTGCTTGGAGCCGGTCAGGGGGTTGAACTCGGTAATGCGGTCGATCTCGTCCCCGAAAAATTCCACCCGGATGGCCAGCTCGCTCATATAGGCAAGATAGATATCCACCGTATCGCCGTGCACCCGGAACTTATTGCGCACAAAATTCACGTCGTTGCGCTCGTATTGCAGAGTGACCAGCTTTTTGCACAGCTCGTCCCGCTCCATCTGCATCCCGGGGCGCAGACTGATGACCATGCTGCGATAGTCGATGGGGTCGCCCAGCGAGTAGATGCAGGACACCGATGCCACAATAATGACGTCCCGCCGCTCGGAAAGCGCCGCCGTAGCCGAGTGGCGCAGGCGGTCGATCTCGTCATTGATGGCGCTGTCCTTTTCAATATAGGTATCCGTGCTGGGGATGTAGGCCTCCGGCTGGTAGTAATCGTAGTAGCTGACGAAGTACTCCACCGCATTGTTGGGGAAAAACGAGCGGAACTCGGTGCACAGCTGCGCTGCCAGCGTTTTGTTGTGCGCCAGCACCAGCGTGGGGCGGTTGCACTGGGCAATAACATTTGCCATGGTAAAGGTCTTGCCGCTGCCGGTCACGCCCAGCAGGGTCTGGCAGCGGTCGCCCCGCTGCACCCCCTCCACCAGCTGCGCGATCGCCTGAGGCTGGTCGCCGGTGGGGGCATAGTTCGACACCAGCTCAAATTTTTCCTCTGCCATCGTTTTTCTCCCTTCCGCGCATATAACCACAATCTGTTGTTGTTTCAAGTTGTATTATAGCACGTACATTTTATAATGTAAACAGTTTTTTGTTTTACGGCCAGAACAGCGTACCGGTCTTGAAATCGTAGATGGGCAGGCGGTTGGCGTCCCGCATGGAAAAATACTCGGTGTCGGTCAGGATAAAGTGATCCAGCAGGTGCACCTTTACCAGCCCCAGCGCCCGGGCAATGCTGCCGGTAGCGTCCATATCCTCCAGCGAGGGCAGCGCCACCCCGTTGGGGTGGTTGTGGCAGAGCACTACGGCATCCGTACCGCCCTTGATGGCGGCAGCCACCACGTTCTTGATATCCAGACTGACCCGGTCGGAAGTCCCCTCCCGCAGCCAGACGGCGGCGCGCACCCGCTTGCGGCTGTCCAGACTGACCAGCATGGCACGCTCGTAATCCGACCACGCAAACTTTGCCATCAGATAGCTGCCCATCTGCTCTGTGGTCTTGATGCAGCGGGTGGTGCTGGTGCGGCTGCGGCCATAGTACCGGCTGATCTGGGGCAGCAGATGCAGCATCCGGGCGGTAGAGGGGCCTACGCCCTCCACGGTGCACAGCTCTTCCTCGCTGGCCTCCAGCACCGCCGCAAAATCCCCGAACCGGTCGATCAGGTCATGGGCGATGCCATTGGTGTCCTTTTGGGCGTTGGTCAGGTAAAGCACATATTCCAGCGCCTCGTGCTCGGCCAGACTGTCCAGCCCGTAGCTCTGCACCCGCTCCCGCATCCGCTGGCGATGTCCCTTGTGCCGTTTATTCTCTGCCATGGCGGTACTCCTTTTTTCTATGTTCTCCCCTTATAGTACCCATTTTGCGGCGCAAACACAAGCGTTCTGCAAAAATAACCCGGATTTTGCACCGGAATGCGCGTTGACTTCCCGCCCAGCCTGTATTACTATAAAAGCATGATTCTGACAAAAACGATGAGGATAGCTTTATGAAACAATTTACTGCCACCGCCAACGATGACGGCGTGCGTCTTTCGCGCTTTGTGCAGAGCGTGACCCGCGATCTTCCCACCAGCCTGCTGTACAAGAGTTTCCGCAACAAGCGGGTGAAGGTAAACGGCAAAAAGGCCGCGCCGGAGTACCGTTTGCAGGCGGGGGACCTGATTGAGCTGTACATCAACGACGAGTTCTTCCCGCCCGAGGGTACAAAGCCGGTGCAGAAGGCTGCCCCCAAAAAGCAGCCCAATCAGCCCAAGGTGACGGTCATCTACGAGGACGAAAACCTTGCAGTGCTGTACAAGCCCACCCATCTGCTGTGCCACAGCGACCGCACCGGCGACGCCAATCTGGTGGACGCCTTTACCCAGTACCTGACCCAGAAGGGCGAATACGACCCTCACGGCGAAAACCGCTTCAAGCCCGGCATCTGCAACCGGCTGGACCGCGGCACCGAGGGGCTGGTGATCGCCGCCAAGAACTACGCCGCCCTGCGGGACATGAACGAGATCATCCGCACCGACCTGCTGAAAAAGGAGTACTACACCATCACGGTGGGCATCCCGCAGTCCGGGCGATTCACCGCATGGTGGGAGCACGACGAAAAGAACAACAAGGTCAGCATCCACGCCCATCAATCGCAGGACGAGCGCCGCAAGCAGATCATCACGGACGTGGACGTGCTGCGCACCGCAGGCCCCTTTGCCCTGTGCAAGATCGGCCTTGTCACCGGGCGCACCCATCAGATCCGCGCACATCTGGCCTATCTGGGCAAGCCGGTGCTGGGCGATATCAAATACGGCAACCGCAAAATGAACGAGCGCACCGGCACCAAAACACAGGCGCTGTGCGCAGTGCGCATCAGCTTTCTGGATGTGCCGGAGGAAAACACCCTGCACTACCTCTCCGGCAAGGTCATCAAACTGAAAGACCCCCAGATCTTACAGCAGTTCGATGCACTGGATAAAAACAAAAACGCATAAAAGCACAGAACGCTCCGACCCTACGCAGAAGGGTCGGAGCGTTCTGTGCTTAAAAGAAGAAAGAAAAAAGAAACTTATACG
>CAKTFS010000050.1 GCA_934561115.1 uncultured Faecalibacterium sp.
AGGTAGGGAGGGGGGAGTCGGAACACCCCTCCCTGCCTCTGGCCCAGCGGAGCGTCCCTGCACGCTTGCGGCAAGCAAAAGCTTCCGATCAAACCGCAAAGCTTCCCGCCATGCCAAAGGCTCCCTCCCAGAGGGAGCTGGCAAAACCGTCAGGTTTTGACTGAGGGAGTTAAGCTATAAAAAGGAAGATCCCCCGCAGTTTTCACGAAACTACGAGGGATCTTCTTGGCGGAGTAGGAGGGATTTGAACCCTCGCGCCGTTGTTTAGACGACCTACGCCCTTAGCAGGGGCGCCTCTTCGGCCTCTTGAGTACTACTCCAGAGCAAAGTGTGTTACACTTATTCAATAAAAAATGGCGGAGAGAGTGGGATTCGAACCCACGGTACGTTGCCGTACGGCAGTTTTCAAGACTGCTTCCTTAAACCACTCGGACATCTCTCCTTGTGGACACTCGCATTACGCCGTGTCGAATGCCTACTTACTTTACCAGATTTACGCCGTTCTGTCAAGCCCTTATGCAAATTTTTTCATTTTTCCGCATGGAAGCTGCACAACAGCCGCATTTATCACAACCTTTATTCGAAGTTTTTTTGGAATTTCTCTTTACAGAAACACCTTTTTGTTGTATAATAAAACCAACATAAACCACCCATCGGGAAAAGGAGCATCATTATGTCGTTTTCAGAGCTATTGAAGCAGTGCCGCAAAAAGCAGGGCGTCAGCCAAGCGGAGCTTGCCGCCAGACTGGGGGTCACCCAGCAGGCTGTCGGCAAGTGGGAAAGCGGCAAGTCCTCCCCCGACCCCTCCACCGTGGCACGCATTGCGGAGCTGTTGAACACCACGGCAGACTATCTGCTGGGGCTGTACCGCCCGGTCAGCAATGTTTCTGCCCCCGAGGAGCGCTTTTTCGGCAGCTATACCGAGAGCCTGATCCCGGTCATCGGCACGGTAAAGGCCGGCTACGGCGCACTGGCCTTTGAAGAGGACTACGGGCAGGAGTATGCCCGCGTAAAGGACCCCGCCAACTATTTCTATCTGGTGGTGCGCGGCGACAGCATGGAGCCCCGCATTCAGGACGGCGACCTTGCGCTGGTGCACAAGCAGGACACGCTGGAAAACGGCGACTTGGGCGTGCTGATCTACGGCGATGAGGGCGAAGGCACCCTCAAGCGCTACATCCAGCGCGGCAACTGCGTGGTGTTGCAGCCCTTTAACCCCGCCTATCATGAAATGGTCATCAAGGGCGAGGACCTGAACCACCTGCACATTGCAGGCCGCGTGGTGGAGACCAAGGCCAAGTGGTAAACCCAACCCTCTCAGTCACGCCTGACGGCGTGCCAGCTCCCCCGAAGGGGGAGCTTCATTCGCACTGACCGGAAGATGGCAAAAAGCTCCCCCTGAGAGGACTGATTTCCCCCGGCCGGGGGAAAATGTCACCGCAGGTGACAAAAGGGGGAATCTGGATGCGACCAACGGGAGCAGACTGAGAGGGTTCGAGGCCAAGGGCGCTCCCCTGTTTTTCATAAAGCCATCTGCTGTTGTGCGCATGGCTTTATTTTTTGACCCTTTTTCCCGGTTTTATCCCCTTTGGAGGTGTTTTTTGCATGGAACAGACCCTGATGGACAAGCTGACCATTCTGGCCGACAGCGCCAAATATGACGTTGCCTGCACCTCCAGCGGGGCATCCCGCACCGCACGCCCGGGCACGGTGGGCAGCTGCTATGCCCCGGGCTGCTGCCACGCTTTTACCGCCGATGGCCGCTGCGTCAGCCTGCTCAAGGTGCTCATGACCAACTGCTGCTCCTTTGACTGCGGCTACTGCGTCAACCGCCGCTCCAACGATATCCCCCGCGCCACCTTTGCGCCCCGGGAGCTGGCAGAGCTGACCATGGAGTTCTACCGCCGCAACTACATCGAGGGGCTGTTTTTGTCCAGCGCGGTGCTGGGCACTCCGGACTACACCACCGAGCGGATGCTGGCGGTGCTGCGGCTGCTGCGGGGCGAATACCGCTTTGGGGGCTACATCCACGCCAAGGCCATTCCGGGCACAAGCCCGGAGCTTTTGCAGCAGCTGGGCTATCTGGCCGACCGTCTGAGCGTGAACGTGGAGCTGCCCAGCGAGCGCAGCCTGAACCTGCTTGCCCCGGACAAGGGGCGGCACTCCATCTTCCGCCCCATGAAGCAGATCGCGGTGTCCGGCGCTGCCAGCCGGGAGGAGCTTACCCTCTACCGCCATGCACCCAAGTTTGCCCCCGCCGGGCAGAGCACCCAGATGATCGTGGGCGCTTCGCCGGAGACGGACTACCACATTTTAAAACTGACCGAGGGGATGTACCAGAAGTACGGGCTGAAGCGGGTGTTCTACTCTGCTTACATCCCGGTAGCCGAGGACACCCGCCTGCCCGCGCTGGACACAAAGCCGCCCCTTCTGCGGGAGCACCGACTGTATCAGGCCGACTGGCTGCTGCGGTTCTACCAGTTCGAGGCGGACGAGATTTTAGATAAGGACAACCCCAACTTCAACCCCTATCTGGACCCCAAATGCAACTGGGCGGTACAGCACTACGGGCTGTTCCCGGTGGACGTGAACCGCGCCCCCTTTGAGATGCTGCTGCGGGTGCCGGGCATCGGCCCAAAAAGCGCCCGGCGCATCTGGCGCGCCCGCAAACAGGCGGCGCTGGGTCTGGATGAGCTGAAACGTATGGGCGTGGTGCTCAAGCGGGCGCAGTATTTCATCACCTGCCGGGGCTTTTCCGGGGCGCACCCGGGGCGCGGCACCGCCGGGCGGGAGCGCATTACCCGGGCGCTCATCGACCCCAACGTATTCAGCGGCAGCTGCGAACAGCTGAGCCTGTTCAGCCCGCCTGCCGTGGATAACCTCATCGGGCAGGGCGTGCCGCCCCGGGCGGCTGTCCGCATGGTAAGGGAGGAGGCGGTGCAATGTCTTGCCAAGGCACTGTAAGCCCCAAGGGGGCGCGCAAGCTGCACGATGCCGATGTGGTCTACCTGTATGACGGCAGCTTTGAGGGCTTTCTGTGCTGCGTGTACGAAAGCTTTGCCCAGCACGAGCTTCCCTTTGCGGTGTGGACGCCCCAGCGGGAAACTGCCACCCTCTACCCGGTCAAGGACATCCCCACCGACCCCGCCGTTGCCCGGCGGGTGTTCGCCAGCTTTGGCAAAAAGCTGGGCGCAGAGACCGAGTACCTCGTCAGCCGGGACTTTCTCTCCGGGCAGGAGGACAAGGAGCTGCTTCTGCTCCGCTTTCTGCATCTGGCCTTTGCGCTGGGCCCGGGCACGGTCAAACGGGAGGGACACCCGGTGGTCGCGCCCCTCTACGCCATGAAAAAAAGCCTGGACTGGGAGGTAGACAAGTTTCAGGGCTTTGTGCGGTTCGAGGAGCACGACGGGATGCTGGGCGCGGTCATCCACCCCAAAAATTATATCCTCCCCCTGCTGCGCCCGCACTTCTGCGGACGCTTCCCGGAGGAGGATTTCATGATCTATGACGCCGTCCATCAGGCAGTGCTGCTGCACGAAGGGCATAAGACACAGCTGCTGGAGCTGGCAGCGCCTTTGGAACTGCCGCCGCCCAGCGCGCGGGAGCAGCAGTTTCAGGCGCTGTGGACGCAGTTCTACAAAACGCTGGAGATCAAGGCACGCCACAACGAAAAAGGCCGCATGACCCATTGCCCCAAGCGCTTCTGGACGGATATGGTGGAGATGCGGGGTGAGCTATAGAACCCCTTCCGTCTGCTCACGCAATGCTAACTCCCCCAGTCTCGCTGCGCTCAATGACAGATTCCCCTTTTTGTCACCTTCGGTGACATCTTCCCCCGGTCGGGGGAAGTCGTCCTCGGAGATGGGGCCTTTGGCAAAACCGGAAACTTTGCCGTACTGCCAAGGGCTCCCTCCCAGAGGGAGCTGGCAAAACCGTCAGGTTTTGACTGAGGGAGTTCAGGCGCCAAAAAGGGTCATTTCCCTTCTGCTTCCAATGCGCTTTCCACGCCCTTGAGCAGGTCCTCTGCCGGGATGCCGTAAAGCTTTGCCAGTGCCATCAGGTTGGAGGTGTTCGGCTCCGAGGTGCCGTTCTCCCACTTGGACACAGCCTGCCGGCTTACGCCGATGCTCTCGGCCACGAATTCCTGTGTCATCTTGCAGCGGGTGCGGTTCTCCTTGAGCATCTCAGAAAGCGACTTGCGCACGATCTTGACTTCCTCCGTGAGCTTCGGCGGCTTTTCCAGATTGCGGGCAATGCGCCAGAGCAGATAGAGCGCAGCCACGATGGCCACCGGCAGCAGCAGCCGCACGATCATCGCCGCGATGCTCACCGTCTGGAGCGCTCTGAAAAAAAGGTTGGTCATAAAATCACTTTTCATATTCGTTTCCTCCTTTGGAAGCTTTCTCTTGTGGTTTTTGTGGCACGATTCTAGCACAAAAGCCCGGTTGCGTCCACCAACCAGAGCGTAAACTCCGGTTGCGGCGCGCATTTTTAGCCTATTTGGGCAGATAATTCACAAAAACGTTGCATCTGCATCGTTGCAACGGGCAAAACCTATGGTATACTATAAGGGATATCCGGGCAGGCATTTCTGCCCCCCAACACCCCCGCTGCGGGGTCAACACAAAAGGAGTATTGTAGCGTTATGGTTCGCATTACTATGGAAGACGGCGGCATCATCGACATCGAGCTGAACGAGGAAGTTGCCCCCATCACCTGTGAGAATTTCAAAAAGCTGGTCAAGGAAGGCTTTTACAACGGCCTGACCTTCCACCGTGTCATCCCCGGCTTTATGATCCAGGGCGGCTGCCCGCTGGGCACCGGCACCGGCGGCCCGGGCTGGAACATCAAGGGCGAGTTTGCCGCCAACGGCGTCAACAACCCCCTCAAGCACACCCGCGGCGTGATCAGCATGGCCCGCAGCATGAACCCCAACAGCGCAGGCAGCCAGTTCTTCATCATGCACAAGGATGCACCCCATCTGGACGGCCAGTACGCCGCCTTCGGCAAGGTAGTTGCCGGCATGGACGTTGTGGATAAGATCGCAGCTGTCCGCACCGACTGGAACGACAAGCCCACCACCCCGGTCAAGATGGCCACCGTGGAGCTGATCGAGGGCTAAAATAAACTTTTGCATTTCATAGCAGTTTGCGTTTTTAATGCACAAGCAACATCCGCAAACTGCATATCGCAAATATGCCGTTTTGATAGGCACTATTTTTGAAAATTGCGATAAAATAGCGGAGCACCCTGCACGGGCGCTCCGCTATTTTTTCTCTATAAAAAGAGGAAGGAGGTCCCGTTCAGCCCATCTGGCTCTGGGACAGAGACATCCGCTGATAGGCGATGCGCGGAGTGCCGTCCTCCACATGGATGATGCCGCAGCGGGTAAAGCCTTCGCTTTCCAGCAGATGCTGCATGATCTTGTTGTCGGCGTGGGTGTCGGCGCGCAGGCTCTCGCAGTGCTCCAGACACCACTCCACCACTGCCTTGCCGATGCCCTTGTTCTCACCCGCCGAAGCCAGCCGGTGCAGGGTGCCGTAGGGCAAGGTATCGTTGAGCCACTGCCCGTCCTCGATGACCTTATAGGTGGGGTCCTCGCCAAGGATAAAGGCAAACACCGCCTGCATCCGGCCGTTGATCATATATACGAACAGCCGGTTGGTGTCGATATCCTCTTCCAGCAGCTCCGGGGTGGGGTAGCCATCTCCCCACTGGGTGGGGTTGCCGTTTTTCGCCATGAAATCCCGCGCACGGGCGTAGACCTCAAGGATCTTTGCCATATCCGCTCTCACCGCTCCGCGAAACATATCTTCTCATCCTCTCTCGCCCGCGCCCTGCCGCGCGGGGTGCATTTTTTTCAGTATAACATAATCTTCCATAAAGTGCCAGATTTTTTCTCCATTTTGCGGCAAAGACAGACCGCCGTGCGCGGGGCGGCAGCACGGCGGTCGGGGCAGCAAAATAAGGGGCGTTTCATGCGGTGGGGCGGCGGGTGGCGGTGCCGGTGCGCACCATACGGTACTCCCGGGGGCTCAGGCCGTAGCGCTCGTGGAACAGGCGGTAAAAGTAGCTGGTGTTCTCGTAGCCCACCTGCGCAATGATCTGCTGGATGTTCATATCGCTGCGGCGCAGCAGCCGCGCGGCAGTCTCCATGCGGTGCTTTTGCAGCAGCTCCTTGTAGGTGCGCCCGGTCTGGGCGCGCACGCACTCGCTGACATACGCCAGCGAAACACCATAAGCCCTTGCCACGTTGGAAAGGCTGGCCTCACGATAATTGTGGGTGATCTCCTGCAGCGCCGCCTGCACCAGTGCATCGCGGCTCACGGCCTCCATGCGGGCTTGCTGCGGGGAGCATTCAAGCTTTGCCATCATTGTATCTGTCCTCCGTAACGGTACGGCGGGCGGGGGACTGGGGGAAGCCGGACCACCCGCCGCACGATAACTGCGGAGCCCTTTCCGGGCTCTTATACCTTGAATACGAATGACCCGCCGCAAACATTGCAGAAAAGATAAAAATTTTTTAGTCAATTTTCGTTGTAGGGGGGAGGACGATTTAAAATGGCTTCCGCTGCGCTCTAGCCATATTCAGCGGAAAGAATTATTTTAAATTTCGCGTTTGTCGCGCTCTGCGGAGCGCTCCAAACGCATTTTCACGGGAGGGGTCGTGGAGGGCAACGGTATTTGCAGCGCCGCTTTCTGCGAAAGCGCGGCGCGGCGGTTAGCGGGCTCGCCCTCTCCGTCAGTTCGCTTCGCTCACTGCCACCTCTCCCAAAGGGAGAGGCCTTGGCATGGCGGTGTAGTTTCTGGCTGAAGTGCAAAGCTTGCGGGCGTGCCCGCTCCCCCTTGGGGGAGCTGTCGCGCAGCGACTGAGGGGCTTTAAATGGAGAAGCGAAAAAAGCGTTAAAGCGATAGCGCCGACTGGCGCAGCGCTAGCTTTTTTGTGCTTCGACTTCTTCTTTAGGATTGTCAAGGGCGTGTAGCCCTTGGCCCGTTGCGGGGTGGGTGGAGTCCAGAGGTAGGGAGGGGGGAGTCGGAACACCCCTCCCTGCCTCTGGCCCAGCGGAGCGTCCCTGCACGCCAAAGGCAAGCAATTACTTTCCCCGCGGAGCGCGCACTTTTCCGGTTCTCTTTTGGTGTCAAAAGAGAGCATTCTTCCTTCACAGAAAAAGGCTGCCTGCCGGGCGGCAGACAGCCTTTTCCAGAAGAAAATAAGGAAAACACGCGCCCAAAAGGGCAGAGTGAGTATCAGAACATGCTTTCGTCCTTGTAGCGCCCGGTGCGCACGAACTGCACCCACTCGGCTACGTTCACGGCGTGGTCGCCGATGCGCTCCAGATACTTGATGACCATCAGAAGATCCAGCGCGGCGTCCAC
>CAKTFS010000051.1 GCA_934561115.1 uncultured Faecalibacterium sp.
ACCGCCATCGTCACCGCGCTGGTGGAGGACATCATCAACCCGCTGATCGGCCTGTTCTTCAAGGCGGATTTTTCCGACGTGGTCATCGGTCTGGGCGGCTCCAGCATCAAGATCGGCGAGTTCGTCAACTCCATCATCAACTTCCTCATCGTTGCCTTTGTGCTGTTTGTTGTGATCAAGTTTGTCAACTCCCTGCACAAAAAGCCCGAGGAGCCCGCCGAGCCGGAGGAGCCCACCACCAAGGTGTGCCCCTACTGCCAGAGCGAGATCTCCATCAAGGCTGTGCGTTGCCCCCACTGCACCTCCAAGCTGGAGGGCTTTCCCGAAATGAAGGCCTGAAGTATTCAGCATTGACAATTGGCGCAGATGCGCTATAATAGAAATAGAAAAGGCGCTGGTCGGCAAACGGCTACCCGTTACCGGCGATCGCTTGTTCCCTTTGAGTAAGAAAGCAAGTGACCGTTCGCTTGGGGAAGCAGAAGGCGGTTACTTGCTTTTCTTGTTGTCATCGTTTGATTTGTCATGAGAAATCTTCCACGCGATGTCAAATGTAGTGTTTACTACATCAACGATCAACGCTGCCACTGTCGCCAACAAAGTCAGCAACAGCATCACTTCCGACAAGGTCATGCAACTCCCCCCTTCCTCGTAATGCTACAAGTAAGGGGATGACTTCAAAATAAGCCTGCCCCTCGGCATTCCGTTCATTCCATGGGTCTCCGTGGAACAAACTCCTGTCGGTAAGAGCAGCCGCCTGCGTTTTCGACACAGCACCTTTTCACCGCCTTGCGGCGGCAAACCCATTGTAACACATTTTTCTTCGCATTACAACAAAACCCTCCCTGTCGGGCGCAGTCTTTGCGCTTGCGGCAGGGAGGGTTTTGCACATTTTGCGGTTTGGCTGTGGAAAAGTGGAGTGGGGAGTGAGGTGGGAAGATCAGGGGTTCTACCTTACTGGCTTACTGGACCTTGGTCAGCTCAGCCAGCTTGTGGTAGATCTCGGTGTTGTCGTATACGCCGCCGAACTTCTCGGCGCCGACACCCATGGCGTACACGTTGACCATAGCACCGGTGTGGGCGTAGGTGGTGTGGTCCATACCGGACTTGTGGTTGATGGTGTGGCAGACAGCCATGCTGAAGGGAATGTAGGTGCCGTACAGCTCGTAGTCCTGCTGGCTCATCTTGCTCTGGCTGGAGGAGCCCACCTGCAGGGTGCGCTCGTAGGCCTTGCGCAGGTTTTCCACCTCGTAGTCGGTCAGCAGCAGCTTGCCTGCGCTGGCGGCAGCGGGGTCGGTGGGCAGGGTCAGACCAAAGACGTTCTTCACATCCTGCATGGCAGTCTCGAAGGGGGTCTTGTTGGCAATGTAGCCCTGCACATAGGTGGAATCGAACTTTGCGTAGGACATCTTCTGGTGAGCCAGATTGGTCAGGAAGGTGTCGTAGTTGGTGGTCTTGTAGCCGATGGCCATGCCGCCGGTCTCGTGGTCGGCGGTTACGAGGATCAGCGTCTCGTTGGGGTGCTCGTTATAGAAGTCCACAGCCGCCTGCACCGCGTTGCTCATCTCCAGCACATCGTGGATGGAGGCAGCGGCATCGTTGGCGTGGCAGGCCCAGTCGATCTTGCCGGACTCGGTCATCATGAAGAAGCCCTTTTTGTTGTTCAGCAGCTCGATGCCCTTCTTGACGTAGTCGGTCAGCTGCCACTCGCCGTTGGCAGCGTCCATGGCGTAGTTCATGGCCTTGCCGTCGCCCAGATTCTCGGCGATGATCAGGGTCTTGCCTGCACCGGCGGTCAGGGCAGCTGCACCGGCCTGGGTAGTGACCACGTTGTAACCGGCGTTGGCAGCCACGGTATGGTTGTCGGGGCCGGTACCGTCGCCGTTCACCTTCTGGAACTCGCCGCCGGCAAAGTACTCAAAGCCGGAGTTTGCCAGCTCCACGCCGATCTGGTAGTAGTTCTTGCGGGTCTTCTGGTGGGCATAGAAGGCAGCAGGGGTGGCGTGGTCGATGTTCACGGTGGAGATGACGCCCACCTTATAGCCCTTCTGGGCGTGCAGCTTTTCGGCGATGGTCTCGTAGGGCACATCGCGGGTCCAGGGGCACATATTGATGACGCCGCTCTCGGTCTTGTGGCCGGTAGCGATGGAGGTGGCGGTGGAAGCGGAGTCCGGGCAGAAGGAGGTGCTGTCGTAGGTGGTCACGCTGCCCACCTGCGGGAAGCTGGTAAAGCTCAGGTCAGCCTCGGTCACAGCGCCGTTGTTGTCCACGGTGCCCTTGTAGAAGCGTGCAGACTGGATCTGGGCAGTGCCCATGCCGTCGCCGATGAACAGGAAAACGTACTTGGGCTTTTTGAACACGTCCAGCAGACCGTTCTCTTCGTCTGCTGCGGCAGAAGCATCTGCCTCGGCGGCGTGAGCGGCTACGGGGGCAGCCGACAGCATGCCCACTGCCGATGCAACGGCACCAGCCTTCAGGAAGCTGCGGCGGGAAATTTTCGCATTCTTCATAACAGATATCCTCTCTTTTTTCAGCCCGGCTTGGGGCGGTTCTACTATTTCTTGTGGGAACACCTGTATTGTAGCGCACCGCCCGCAGCGGCGAAACCAGCCCCGTGTAACACTTAGGTAAACCTTTGGCGCACAGAAGGGCGGCGGTGTAAAATCCGGGCAAAGCAGGTAAAATCTGCCTGTAACGCCCGCCGAAGGGTCACTTTTTGCACCGAACCGCCCCGCAAGGGTTGCAAGCAGGGGGCTTTTCATTGTACAATAGAGAGAGCAAGCTGAGATACACTTCTATAACGAGAGGATCTTTTTAATATGTCTGATATCAAAGTGCTGGCGCTGGATCTGGATGGCACCCTGACCAACGACCAGAAGCTCGTCACCCCGCGCACCCGCGCCGCGCTGGACGCCGCCATTGAAAAAGGCGTCACCGTCGTGCTGGCGTCCGGCCGGCCCACCGCCGGCATCCAGCCGCTGGCTGAGGAGCTGGGTCTGGACAAAAAGGGCGGCTGCATCCTGTCCTACAACGGCGGCAAGATCGTGGACTGCCGCACCGGCGAAACGCTGGTGGAAAAGACGCTGGACCCCGCCCTTGTGCCTGAGCTGTGCGCCTTTGCCGCCGCGCAGGATATTGCCATCCTGACCTATAACCACGAGGGCATCGTCTGTGAGCGGGACAAGGACGAGTGGGCCAACAAGGAGTGCTTCACCACCAAGCTGCCCATGATCCATGTGGACGATCTGGCGTCCTATGTGAACTACCCCGTGTGCAAGATGCTTATCACGCTGGACCCCGCCCGCCGGGACGCAGTGTGCGCCGCTGGGCAGCAGCAGTTTGCGGGCCGCGCCGACCTGTACCCCTCCAGCCCCTTCTTTATTGAAGCGGTGCCTCTGGGTGTGGCCAAGGACGGCAGTCTGGCAGAGCTTCTGCGCCGCATGGGGCTGACCCGCGAGAACCTGATGGCCTGCGGCGACGGCCTGAACGACCGCTCCATGATCGCCTACGCCGGGGTGGGTGTCGCCATGCAGAACGCCGAGCAGCCGGTGAAGGACTGCGCCGACTATGTGACCACCGCCGATAACAACCACGACGGCGTGGCCGAGGCCGTGGAGAAGTTTATTTTACGAGAGGACTAACAAAGCAATGCCGCGTAACTTGGTTTTATTTGATCTGGAATGGAACATCGGCTACCAGCCGTATACCTTTAACTACCATGGGGTGCAGCAGACCCTGCGGGGCGAGATCGTGGAGATCGGCGCCGTAAAGATCGACGAGGACGCCAACGTGCTGGACACCTTTTCCATCCATCTGCGCCCCCGCATCTTCCGTAAATTGCAGCACCATATCGCCAAGGTGACCGGCCTGACGCAGGCAGATCTGGACAAGGGCGAGCCCATCGTGCAGGGACTGCGCCGCTTTATGCAGTGGTGCGGCCCGGATGCCGAGTTTGCCGAGTGGGGTCTGGACGATGTGCCGGTGCTCAAGCAGAACCTGTTCCTGTGCAATCTGGACGAGTCCAAGCCCACCGTGTGGTACGACCTGCAGCAGGTCTTTCTGCGGGAGCATCCCCGCAAGGAGGGCGAGGGCATGACGCTGGAAAGCGTGGTCACCCGCATGGGCATCCCCATGGAGCGCCCCTTCCACGATGCGCTTTCCGATACACTGTACACTGCTGATGTCTGCCGCCTGCTGGATCTGCGCGCCGGGCTTGCCGCCTACCCCACCGAGGACGAGGCCCTGCGCCAGAGCCTGTGCCAGACCCCCGGCGACTACCGGGACTTTACGGTGTTCCACGGCTATGTGGAGCAGTACGCATGGCGGGCTGACCCCAAGATCAGCCAGATGCCCTGCCCGGAGTGCGGCACCACCCTGCAGCCGGACGAGCTCTGGCTGAAAAAGGGCAGCAACAGCTGGTACACCCTGTGCCAGTGCCCCAGCTGCACCGGCAGCGGCAACGCCGCCGGGCAGGGCGTGTTCCAACGGTACAAGCTGTCCCGCCGGGACGGCCTGCACTGGAGCTTTGCCCGCTGCGCCCAGATGCCGGACGCCGAAAGCCTTGCCCGCTGGGAAAAGCTGCGCACCGCCCAGCTGGAGCGGATGCGCGCCAAGGCCGAAAAGCAGGCTGCGGAAAAGTAAATGAAGGAAAATCCCCTTCCGTTTCGTAGTATAGATAGCAGAGCACAGAACGTGTCGAAAAATGCACACTCTGTTCACGGCTCTGTCATAGAGAATGGATATACTAAGCATAATGCAGCCTGCCCGGGAACGCCCCGGCACCGGCTGCACAGAAAGGGATCGGACACAGGATGCAAACCACACTGATGGGCTGGATACACCAGCTTGGAACACTGGAATACTGGGAAGCGCTGCTGGCGGGCTTTGAGGGGCTTGGCCCCCTTGTGCCCATTCTGCTGGCGATGGTGGAGTCCTTTTTTCCGCCGCTGCCGCTTATCGCCATTGTGGCGCTGAACGTGGCCGCACACGGCGGTTTGCTGGGCTTTTTGTACAGCTGGGCAGGCGTGGCGCTGGGCGGCACCATCATGTTTTTGTTCTGGCGGCGGCTCATCAAGCGCTTTTTCTGGAAGGTAGCCAGCCGCTCCCCCAAGCTGGAAAAGGCACAGCAGTGGGTGAACCGCTTCGACACCTCTTCCCTGTTCATGCTGTCGCTGCTGCCCTTCACCCCCACCTCCTTCATGCACTTTGCCTTCGGGATGTCGGACTTTGACGAAACGCGCTATCTGCGCACCGTTCTTTTGGGCAAGGGACTGATGGTAGCCATGATGGCCGTCTTTGGGCAGTCGCTGGTCAGCTCCCTGAAGAACCCGGTCTACCTTGTGCTCGCTGTCCTGCTGTGGGGCGGGATGTACTGGGTAAGCAAAAGGTTCTGCCGGAAGCATCATCTGGAATAAAACGATACTGTTCGGGACAGCGGAGCACCTGCGGGTGCGCCGCTGTCTCTTTTTTACAAAAAAATACCATGGCGGACAGCCCGCAGACTGCCCGCCATGACATGAGATCCATCCTTTTTTATTTTGCTTCCGGTTCCTGCACCAGAGGCTCGGACGGCGGCGGGGTAAGAGTGGAATGCGCCACCACAAAGGCCGTTGCCTTTGCCCGGGCAAGGCGCTGACGCACCTTGCGGGTGTCGTTAGCCGGGAAGGTGCGCTCCCCATCCAGCTTCTCGTCCCAGTGCGCAAGGGCAGCGTTCACCTCGGCTTCGGTGGGCAGCAAGCCCTCCCGCTCTGCCACCAGCAAAAGCCCCAGCCAGCTGCGCAGCTTGCGCTCTGCCTGTTGGTGCAGCCACTGCCGGAACTGCTCCACCGTCTGCCCGCGCACGGCCAGAAACTGGTCAAAGTTGACCCCATTCGCCTGCAAGCCCAAATTGAACTGCCGCTGCTCGGCAAAGTAGTTGCCCGCTTCCAACCGCTTGGGCACCGGGCCTGTCACCTCGTTGCCCAGCTGCCAGACCAGCTCCTTCTCGGCACGGTCTTTGGCCTGTGCGCAGCGCTTTGCGTAGAGCTCCCGGGTCACCCGGTCGCGCAGCGCGGCCTTGCCTGCGGCATCGGCGGCGCGTTCTTCATCGCCATAGTTGCGGTTGATCTCCAGCTCAATGGTCAACCGGCGCAGCGGGTGCGGCTCAATGGCCTGCACAAAGCCGGTATCCCGTCCCAGTTCCAGCGGCGGCAGGGTGTAGAACTGTGCCCCCGCCCGGAAGCCCTCGGCCCTGTTGACCGCCAGCAGCTCAAAATCCGGGTCGGTCACCGGTACAAGCTGCTGCTCCTGCACCAGCTGCCGGTAAAGAGGGTCAAAGCCCTCCAGAATGGTGCGGTTCACCGCTGCCGTCAGCAGCTCTTCCTCGTCCTGCGGGGCATCCGGGGCGGCCTGCTCCTTTGCAAGCGCAGCGGCCAGCTCCTCTGCGCTGGCCGTGAATACCAGCCGGCAGTCCCCCGGCTCTGCCATGCCAAAATGTTCCAGTTTCATGCGGTGTTCCTCCCCTCTCAGCGGTTCATGATGCCGAACATCAGCACCAGCAGCGCCACACCGATGCCAACATACAGCAGCTCGGCACCCAGCACGGACTTGTCGCCCTCCACGAACATCTTCTCCGGTGCATCGGGGTCGTAGTACAGGGTGACCACACTGCCCTCGGCAAAGGGCTTGCCCTTGGCGGGTTTGGGGTACTGCAGCCGGTGGCTGCCGCCTGCGGTGGTAAACTCCAGCACATAGGCAGCGCCGTCCCGGCTCTGCACCGTGCCGCTTACCGTGGCCTGCACGCAGACGCCCTTGGTGCGCAGCTGCTGCCGCGCCCGCACGCTGCGCAGTGCCATGTAAAACATGATCAGTGCGCCGACCAGAAAAATAATCACATTCAGCATCGTTTTCCCTCGTTTTTCCGTAATCGCCGGGCGGTACCCGGACGTATAGGCAATACCACATAATTCTAAGTGCCGATACGGCGCGCGAGGTGCGGCAGATGCTAAGCCAAAAGCGCAGATAATACTTTGTGTATTATCGAGCATTTTGGCAGCGCAGATGCCGTGCCGCAGCCGCCGGAACGGTGCTTAAGCCGTCAGGCGGGAATTGTGCGGTGTTGCCTTTCGTTTATTGTACCATAATCTGCCCTAAAAAGCGCCCCACAGCCGCTATTCAGAGTGCACCAACTTTGCCGCAAAAATTTGTCGAATAATTTTGAAATTAAGCCTTGACATTTCTTTTGTATCTGGTATAATAACTATCGTTCCCGGCGCCACGGCGCAGGAACAAAACAGAATATGCGGATATGGCGGAATTGGCAGACGCGTTAGATTCAGGTTCTAATCGGGGCAACTCGGTGG
>CAKTFS010000052.1 GCA_934561115.1 uncultured Faecalibacterium sp.
ACACAGAAGTTAAGCTTACTTGTGCCGAAGATAGTTAGCTGGAAACGGCTTGTGAAAATAGGTAGTCGCCGACTTAATAGAACGTCTTGGGAGTAGATCTCAAGGCGTTTTTGTGTTTTGGTGATTGTGGAAAAGATGAGCTTTAGCATACTGAAAATGAAAATAGAGGGGTTGTTTTGTGTGAGGAAAAGCTTTCGTATAAAATATTTTATAATAGCGCTATCTCTTACAATGATTGCTTTATGTTTTCAAGGCTGTGCGAAAAAATGTGAAATTCCGTTTGATTGTGACAATATTAAAACGATGTATTGCGAGGATGCAGTTCAGGTATTAAGGCAGTCTGGATTTGAGAATCTTACAGAACAATCAGAAAGTACAACGGAGCAGGAGAAAGATGGCCTTATAAAGGAAATTTTAATTGATGGAAAATCAACATATAAGAAAGCTGATAAATTTGAGTATGATACTCCAATTGAGATTGTGTATTTCAAACTAAAGCAAATAGATGTATATTTGGATATGCAAGAAGGTGGCGAAATAGGAAAACCGGAAATTACTATAAATACAAATCTTCCAAATGGCACAAAACTGAAATTTAGATTGGAAAATGTACAGAAAGCGTATAAAGAGGAAAGCAAAAGAAGCGTACATAATGGTCAGGCAAAAGCTGATTTTCGCAGAACATATAGTGAACCTTTAACACCAGGAGACTATGTGCTTACAGTTGATATGGAAGTATCGGAGCAACCATTAAGCGTATTAAAAGAAATTGGAAAAAATGGAGAAGTGTTAAAAAGTGATGATTTGAGCAATAGTGACCAAACGCACCCAAAACAAATCTACAGAGAATGGACAATTTCAATTAGTGAACAAGAGTTTCTTCAAAAATATCCTACGGGAGATTCAACAACCTTATACCAAATCGAAAAACGAGTTCAGGAACAATACGGGAAAAATTACATAATATCAAAAGAAAGGACTGGAAGAACAGAAATTACGATTTGGAAACAGGAGTATTCCGAATGTTTTACGCAAGCAAAAAATGAAGATTTGAATGCTCTGAAAAAGTGGTATGAAATCAGAAAAGAACTTGGGAGTTTTGCTAAGAAGTTACAAGATAGTGCACCGGAGTATTGGGTATGGGTCTATCTTGTAGATAATGAAAATTCTCAAAATGTATTATTAGGTGCGATTGAGGACACAGTAAAAGTTGATGCGCTGAGAAATAAAATTCCGGTATGGGCAGGCAGTGCAAAAGTTGACTATGTAGGAGCAGTGGGATATGTAGCTACAATAAAATACTATAGAGGAATTGATGCCTATGATCCTTCAAATGATATGAACTTTGCAGCGACAGCGTGGACGATTCCTACATACAAAAAGGATAAGCAGCTGTATGTTGATGGCAACACAATAGAACATAAAACGAGAGTTCAAGTGCTTGAGCAGGACTTGAAAGATCGTGGTCATGATTTTGGATCTGGCTATCTAACAGTGAAGATACTTGATACCGGAGAAATTACAATTATTGATGTTCATAACTTTGTTACAGTCCCCTACTGGGAGTTAGATGTGGAATCGGCTGCATCGATTGGTGAATGTGTAGCGGAGTATCATCAAAAGAGTGATTACTGGCCTGTATCTCGGAACAAAGATGTAAGAGCACCAGAAGGAGCAAAAGTTTTGATCTATGGGATAAATCGGTCAGAGGGGCGGGTCTGGATTAGTGGTATGATATACCAAAATGGAGAGCGGGTTGCATATAGCTTTCAGCCGGAAGATTTGACCGTTATCAAATAGTAAAATAAAAAGCGGCCCCGCTGCACTGTACATAACAGTGCGGCGGGGCCGCATACTTTATTGGGTGGTGTACCGGTTACGATACAAGCCTCAGCTTAGCCCTTGCCTGCGCAGCCGAACAGCTCGATCTTCTCCTTGCACTTGGCCTCGATGGCCTTTGCGCCGGGAGCCAGCAGCTTGCGGGGGTCGAAGCCCTTGCCCTGCTGATCCTTGCCCTCTTCGATGTACTTGCGGGTGGCCTCAGCAAACACCAGCTGGCACTCGGTGTTGATGTTGATCTTGGAAACGCCCAGGCTGATGGCCTTTGCGATCATCTCGTCGGGGATGCCGGTGCCGCCGTGCAGAACCAGAGGAATGTTGTTGGTGGCCTTGTGGATGCGGTCCAGAGCCTCGAAGTCCAGACCCTTCCAGTTTGCGGGGTAGACGCCGTGGATGTTGCCGATACCAGCAGCCAGGAAGTCGATGCCCAGAGCGGTGATCTTTGCGCACTCCTCGGGATCAGCGATCTCACCGGAGCCCACAACGCCGTCCTCAACGCCGCCGATGGAGCCCACCTCGGCCTCGATGCTCATGCCGTGAGCGTGTGCCAGAGCGACCAGCTCCTTGGTCTTTTCCACGTTCTCCTCGATGGAGTAGTGGCTGCCATCGAACATGATGGAGGAGAAGCCGGCCTCAACGCAGGCCTTGCAGCCCTCGTAGGTGCCGTGATCCAGATGCAGAGCAACGGGAACGGTGATGCCCATGGAATCGACCATAGCGCTGACCATAGCGGCAACGGTCTTGAAGCCGGTCATGTACTTACCTGCACCCTCGGAAACACCCAGAATGACGGGGCTCTTCATTTCCTCGCAGGCGGTCAGGACAGCTTTGGTCCACTCCAGATTATTGATGTTGAACTGCGGCACACCGTAGTGGCCGTCGCGTGCCTTGAGCAGCATTTCGGTTGCATTTACCAACATTATTCATTACCTCCAAAAATTATCGGGGTTCCGGCTCTGCCACACACCGCATTGTGCATGGTTTAACAAGCCCACATGGCTAGTATACCCCAAACTGCGCCTAAAATCAATCCGAACAGGCGCTTTTTCTTGCACAGAGCTGCTGCGGAACAGGCACAGCACGCAATGAACGGTGCTGCGGTGGTGGAAACATCCTGCGCTTGGCGACAAAAATCCATGCACACTGCAACATCTGCCTTGTACATGGACGGCGCGGGTTTTCAACACATCTTAACATTCGTCAAAATGATGTTGGAGGAAATTGCAAAAGCGGACAATTTCCGGTTCAAAAAATTGTCATAATTCCGACTTGAATTTTACAAATTGTAAGGCTTTTGCCAAGATATGGGGGAACATGCTGTTGAAAACCCGGTGGAAACTGTTTAATTCCACCCGGAAAACGGGCGCTGCGGCTGGACTTTTACACACTTTCCACCGAGTTTTCAACTTGTGGAAAAATCATAGGCCGTTTACGGAATGTATAGGCACATTTTGTGGAAAACTTTTTGCTTTGGCAAAACAGCGGAAATGCGCCCTGCCGCCCGGACAGCGGGCAAAACATTTTTACAGCTGCCGAAACTGGCGGGAGGGACGCTTTTTTCCGAAAAAAATTTTAGCGTCGGGCAATAAAATCCCTGCAATTTGTGGCGAAGCCGGGCGAGATATGGTATACTTTATCTTGGATTATCATAAACAGAATAAAACGCTCCGGCGCGGCACTGCCCGCCCGGAACGGAAGGAGCATAAAAAAGATGGAAGAACGTAACCAGCCGCGCCGTCCGCGCCGCGATGCAGAGCAGCCGCAGCAGAAAAGCGAGAGCCTGATCTACGGCAAAAACCCGGTGACCGAGCTGCTCAAGAGCGGCTCCGGTGTGGACACCGTGCTTATTGCCGAAGGGATGGCCCCGGCAGTGGCGGCATACTATACAGCACTGGCCAAGGAGGCCGGCGCAACGGTCAAGCGGGTGCACCCCAACAAGCTGCGCCTGATGACCGGCACCGAGAGCCATCAGGGTGTGGCGGCCTTTGCCAGCGAGATCGAGTACGCGACCGTGGAGGATCTGCTGGCCGCAGCCAAGGCCAAGGGCGAGCCGCCTTTTCTGGTGCTGAGCGACGGCATTGAGGACCCCCACAATCTGGGCGCGGTCATGCGCAGCGCACTGCTGTGCGGTGCCCACGGCATCGTCATCCCCAAGCGGGGCGGCGCATCCGTCACCCCCACCGTCATCAAGTCCAGCGCAGGCGCTGCCGAGCGTCTGCCGGTGGCGCGTGTGGCCAATATCGGCGAGACTATCCGCCGCCTGAAGGAGCAGGGCGTGTTCGTCTACTGTGCCGACATGGACGGCGTGTCCCTGCGCAAAAATAACCTGACCGGTCCCATCGCGCTGGTACTGGGCAGCGAGGGCAGCGGGGTATCCCAGCTGGTCAAAAAGCTGTGTGACGGTGTGGTGCGGCTGGATATGGCTGCACCCGGCACTGGCGTGGACAGCTATAACGTTTCGGTGGCGGCGGGCATCATCCTGTACGAGATCCAGTCGCAGCGCGCCGTAGAAGAATAAAACAAGCGGTAAACTCCATCCAGAACAGTGGGAGGGACAAGGATGCCGAACAATAAAAATGAACGCAAGGGCAAGCAGGCGGGGGAGCTCTCGTCAGAAGAGCGGTTCCGCAACTTTTTCAGCACCAGTGTGATCGATCTGCCCGAGGAAATGACCCGCCGGGACGAGCCTGCCCCGGTGGAGGAAAAGCCCAAGGCCGGGCTGCTGGGCAAGCTGTTCGGCCACGATAAAGAAGAAACGGCTGCCCCGGCACAGCCGGTGCTGGAGATCCCCACCGGCGAGATCCTGCTGGGGGCTGATGCAAAGCCGGTGCAGCCGGAGCAGGAGGACATGGCGCTGGAGCTGCGCACTGCAGACCCCATTCCGGCAATGCCGCTGCAGCCCGCCCGGGCAGAGCCGGTCAAGGCTGTGCCGGCAGAGCCGGTGCCCGCACCCAAGGTTGCTGCTGCCGTGCAGCCGGAGCCGGAAAAGCCCGCACCCCAGCCGGTGCCGCAGCCCGTTGCAGCCCCCAAAAAGCAGCCCAATGCAAAGAACGCCCCGGAGACGCTGCTGCCGCAGGAGGAGCTGGAGCAGCGGGAGATGCAGCAGCTGAAGGATATGCTCAACGGCATGAGCGGCAAGCCTGTCCCGCAGCCCGCAAAGCCCGCGCAGGCAGAGCCGCAGCCCAAGGCACAGACCCCGGCTGCGCAGCCCGCCGCAGAGCCGGAGAAGGCCCCGGCCAAGGCTGCACAGCAGCCTGCCGAGGAGCTGCCGCCGGTGGTGTTTGCCAGCGCTCCGGCAGACCCGGAAACGCTGCCGCCAAAGCCGGAGAAAAAATCTATTTTTCAGATGTTCGGCACGGCAGAGGACGAAAAGCCCGCTGCCCGCAAGCCGGAAAAAGAGGATACCATGAGCCTGCCGCTGCTCCCGCTGGAGCAGGACGGCGCTCCTGCGGAGACGGCATCCGCACCGGCAGCTGCCGCACCCGAGACCCCGGCACAGCCGGAGGCCGCGCCCGCAGCAGAAGCAGCTGCCCCTGCCGAGGAGACTGTGGTGGAATCCACCGCCGATAAGCTACACCACATGGCCGCAGAGCTGACCTTGCGGTGTGTGCTGGCGGGCATTCTGGCCGTGGTATTGCTGCACCTTGGTCTGACAGCAGAGCGTCTGCTGCCGCCGCTTTCGGTGCTGGACCCGGACGCTGCCCCGGCGGCGTTCTATGCCGCCAATCTGCTGCTGTTTGCCGCCAGCCTGTTTGTGGGCTACCCGGTGCTGCGGGACGGTCTGACCGGTTTGCGCGGCCGTCCCAGTGCGGACACCATGCCCGCGCTGGCCGCGGTGGCAGCCCTGCTGCAGGCGGTGGTGGCCATGCTGAATGCCAACGCCTACCGCAGCACCGAGGGCATCGGTCTGCTGACCGGTATGGCGGCGCTGGGGCTGTTTCTGGCGCTGGTGGGCAGCCGGGTGATGCTGGCTGCCGTGCAGGGCGGCTACGCGCTGGCGGCAGAGGGCGGCGAACTGCGGGGCGCTTACCGCACCCGCGATAAGGACCTGATTCGCGCCCTCGCCCGGGATCTGGAGCAGAAGGACCCGTGGGTGCTGCTGAGCCGCCCGGTGCAGACTGCCAGCGATGACTTTGTGGAGCAGAGCCTTAGCGAGCGCGCCAGCGAGCGCCGTGCCCGCAAGGTGGCCTGTGTCCTGCTGGCGGCAGCAGTGCTCAGCGGTGTAGCCTTCCTGCTGTTTGGCGGCGGCATCAACTGTGCCGTGGCTGCGGCGGCTGCCGTGCTGTGCATGGGCGCCCCCCTTTCCTCGGTGCTGGTGCCGGGGCTGGCGGCGCTGCGGCTGCAAAGAGCTGCTGCCGCTGTGGGCGCTGTGGTGCCCGGCTGGGCTGCCATTGAGGAGCTGGGCGGCATCGACACCATTGAGCTGGACGCCGACGACCTGTTTACCGCCGACAGCGTAACGCTGGAGGATATCCGCATCTTCAAGGGCGGCCGCATCGACCGCGCCATCCTGTATGCAGCAAGTGTGCTGAACGAGAGCTGCGACACCCTGCGCGGGCTGTTCCGCCAGATCATCGAGGACCGCACCGATATCCTGTTCCCGGTCAAGGATCCGGAGCAGCACACCGGGCTGGGCTTCTCGGCATGGTGCGATAATAACCGCATCCTCATCGGCACCCGCCGCTACATGGAGCAGGAGGGCGTTACCCTGCCGGAGCAGGATTACGAGGACAGCCACTCCAAAAACGGCGAGCTGCAGATCCTGTATCTGGCGGTATCCGGCAACCTGCACGCCATGTTCGTGCTGCGCTATGTGGGCGGCCGCAATGTGGCACGCAGCCTTGCCTCCCTGCAAAAGGAGAACATCCGTCTGCTGGTCACCAGCAAGGATCCAAGCCTGACGGCGCGGCACATCACCGATGCCTACCACCTGCCGGAGGGCATAGTCACTGTGCTGGATGGCGAGCAGTGTCAGGCCATTGAAGCCGCTGATGCTGCTCCGGAAAAGCCCAAGTGCTGCCTGTATCACCACAGGGGCTTTGCCAGCCTGACCGGCGGCTTGCAGGCCGCAGATCAGGCACAGAATGCCGAGACCAGCGCCACCACGGTGCAGCTGGTGTCGGTGTGCTTCTCGGTGTTCATTGCGGTGCTGCTGACCTACGCGGGCAGCAT
>CAKTFS010000053.1 GCA_934561115.1 uncultured Faecalibacterium sp.
ATTCTCTGCCTTGCAAAGGCAATTTTTATAGGAGAAACTACGATCTATGACAAATCGTGAAGAGATCGAACGCCGCAGGACGTTCGCCATCATCAGCCACCCCGACGCCGGTAAGACCACCCTTACCGAAAAGCTGCTGCTGTACGGTGGAGCCATCAATCAGGCTGGTTCCGTCAAGGGCAAGCAGAGCGCCAAGCACGCCGTGTCCGACTGGATGGACATTGAAAAGCAGCGTGGTATCTCGGTCACCTCTTCGGTGCTGCAGTTCAACTACGCCGGCAAGTGCGTGAACATTCTGGACACCCCCGGCCATCAGGACTTCTCGGAGGATACCTACCGCACCCTGATGGCGGCAGACTCTGCCGTCATGGTCATCGACGCCGCAAAGGGCGTTGAGGCGCAGACCATCAAGCTGTTCAAGGTTTGCACTCTGCGCCATATCCCCATTTTTACCTTCATCAACAAGATGGACCGCGAAGCCCGCGACCCCTTTGAGCTGATGGAGAACATCGAGGAGATCCTTGGCATCAAGACCTACCCCATGAACTGGCCCATCGGCTGCGGCAAGGAGTTCAAGGGCGTGTTCGACCGCAACGCACGCAAGGTGCTGGCTTTTTCCAGCGACGGCCGCGCCAACGGCGTGAAGAAGGTCAGCGAGACCGAGGCCGAGCTGGGCGACCCCGCACTGGACGAGCTGCTGACCCCCTACCTGCACCAGCAGCTGGTGGACGAGATCGAGCTGCTGGACGGCGCTGCCGAGGAGTTTGATCTGGACAAGGTTCTGCGCGGCGAGCTGAGCCCCGTGTTCTTCGGCTCTGCATTGACCAACTTCGGCGTGGAGCCCTTCCTTGAAAACTTCCTGCGGCTCACCTCCGCCCCGCTGGCCCGCGTGGACAGCCTGACCGGCGAGCCGGTGGACCCCTGCCGGGACGAGTTCTCCGCCTTTATCTTTAAAATTCAGGCCAACATGAACAAGGCGCACCGCGACCGCATTGCCTTTATGCGCATCTGCTCCGGCAAGTTCGAGCGCGGCATGGAGGCCTACCATGTGCAGGAGGGCAAGAATATCAAGCTGGCCACCGGCACCCAGCTGATGGCGCAGGACCGCGCCATCGTGGACGAGGCCTACGCCGGCGACATCATCGGCCTGTTCGACCCGGGCATCTTCTCCATCGGCGACACGCTGTGCACCGGCAAAAAGAAGGTGCAGTTTGCAGGCATCCCCACCTTCTCCCCGGAGCACTTTGCCCGCATTGAGCAGAAGGACACCATGAAGCGCAAGCAGTTCGTGAAGGGTATGGAGCAGATCGCGCAGGAAGGCGCCATCCAGATCTTCCGCGAAGTGGGCGGCGGCATGGAAGAAGTGGTGGTCGGCGTGGTCGGCGTGCTGCAGCTGGAAGTGCTGGAGTACCGCCTGAACACCGAGTACAACGTGGAGATCCGCATGCAGCAGCTGCCCTTTGAGCAGCTGCGCTGGGTGCAGAACGACCCCGACACCTACAACCTGCGGGATCTGGACCTGACCAGCGACACCAAGGCTGTGGAGGACATGAAGGGCAACCGTCTGCTGCTGTTCACCTCCGACTGGGCGGTGCGCTGGGCAGAGACCCACAACGAGAGCTTGCAGCTGAGCGAGTTCGGCAACATCTGATAAAAGAGCGCTGCGGAGTGCACCTGCGCTCCGCAGTTCTTTTTTATAGAATAAAAAACACAACAAAGTATGCCAGACGATGGAATGAGGGTTCCCATTGCGGGGAACACTGCTGGCATGGAGGGTAAAGTATATGCAGAACATCAACATTGGCAAAAGCGGCATTTCCGTGCCGTTTCTGGGCATGGGTACATGGGCCATCGGCGGCGGTGCATGGTGGGGCGATAACGACGATGCACTGTCGGTAAAGGCCATCCAGACCGCCGTAGAGCAGGGCATCCAGTGGATCGACACTGCGCCCATCTATGGGCTGTACCACAGCGAGGAAGTGGTGGGCGAAGCCATGAAGCACATCGACCGCGACAAGGTGGTGCTTTCCACCAAGTGCGGCCTGGAGTGGCGGCACGAAGCCCCCATCCTGCACAAGGTAGTGGACGGGGTACAGGTGTACCGCGACCTCTCTGCCAAGGGCATCATCGAGGATGTGGAGGACAGCCTGCGCCGTCTGCACACCGACCATCTGGACGTGCTGTACACCCACTGGCAGAGCCCGGACTTCGGCGTGTACCCGCTGGAGGAGACCATGGAGGCTATGATGAAGCTGAAGGAGCAGGGCAAGATCCGCGCCATCGGTGCTTCCAACGTGACCTCCGACATCATCCGTGGCTACTGCCAGTACGGCCAGCTGGACGTCATTCAGGAAAAGTACAGCCTGCTGACCCGCCGCATTGAAAAGCAGCTGCTGCCCACCTGCAAGGAGCTGGGCGTCTCGGTACAGGCTTACTCCCCGCTGGAGCAGGGGCTGCTGACCGGCAAGGTGACCATGGACACCACCTACCCGGAGGGCAGCACCCGCAACACGAACCCCTGCTTCCAGCCCACCCGCCGGGCACAGGCGCTGGAACTGCTGGCAAAGTGGAGCGACCTGACCGAAAAGTACGACTGCACCATGGCGCAGCTGGTCATTGCCCTGACCGCCCGCATGATCCCGGGGCTGCACGTTCTGTGCGGTGCCCGCAAGCCGGAGCAGGTGCTGGACAACGCCGGTGCCATGCACATCAAGCTGGACGGCGCCGACGCCGTCCGCATGAAGTGGGACGTGGACGCGATCTCCTGACCTGCGTATAACGATTGGAATGGCCTCCGCTATCGGGTTGCGGCTCCCAGCATCCGCTTCGTGCCTTGGGCGGCACTTGCGTCTTGCTGGCCGCTGCCCCAACAACTCCTCCCTGTTTCCGCCGCTGGCGGCGGTCGTCGTCGTTGCACTCTAGCCATTTTCAGCGGAAAGAATATTTTATAATTTGTGGCTCAGAAACGCCCGCGGGCGTTTCTGAGCCACTTTTTCACAGAAGGGGTCGTAAATGCCGTTTATCTCTAGGACCCCACCCGTGAAAATGGAATACCGGAGCGTCCGCAGACGCTCCGGCATTCCGAAATTAAAAATAATAATTCCTTAGCTTATGCGCAAAGCAACGCGGAGCGCATTCAAAATCGTCCCCGCGCAAAAAAGAGAAGCTTATTCTCCCCTTGCCAGCGCCTGCAGCTTTTGCTTGTCCAGCACCTGCACGCCGCCGCGGTACAGCCGCACCCAGCCCTCCTGCGCGAAGTATTTGAGCATCCGGCTCACCACCTCGCGGGCAGAGCCCATGTACTTTGCCATCTGGTCGTGGGTCATGCGGACGTCCGCGCCGCCGGTCTTGGCCAGTTCATCGGTCAGAAAGATCGCCAGCCGCCGGTCGGCGCTCATGAACAGGATCTGCTGCATCGTCCACATGGTATCGGAAAAGCGCTCTGCCGTCATCTGGTAGGCGTAGCAGCGCACATAGACGTTCTCCTGCATCAGCTGCCGGAAGATGCCCGCGCTGATGCACAGCGCTTCGGTGTCCTCCTCGGCGTCGATGTAAAGGTCGATGTTCACCGCATCCATCACACAGGAGGCGGACAGGATGCACACCTCCCCGCCGAACAGACGGTACAGCGTCACGTCCCTACCGTCCTCGGACAGCAGATAGGAGCGCAGCTGCCCGCTGCGCAGTAAAAGAATACCCACGCAGCTTTCCAGCGGGCTGTGCACCCGGGCGCCTTTGGCGTAGTGCACCGGGCGGGTAAAGCGGCACAGCCGCTCCTGCTCTTCCGGGGTCAGCTGCTCCCAGAACGGGAACGCACAAGCCAGACACCGGGCGTGCGGAGATGTTTCAGCCATGCGGTTCACCCCTTTCGCAGCGCCTTGGCGGCTTCCGTACCCGCCAGTGCGCCCTCGTAAACGGCCTTTGCCACCTGCAACAGCCCGCCGGTGCAGTCGCCGGCGGCGTACAGGCCGGGCACAGTGGTCTGCATTTTGTCGTCCACCACGATGCGGCTGCCCTCTACGGCAGCGCCCAGCTTCCGGGCCAGTGCGGTGCTGCCCGCCACGCCCAACGCCACAAATACGCCGGACACCTCCCGCACCGCGCCGCCCGCCAGCTGCACGCCGGTGACGGTCTGCTCGCCCAGAATGGCTTCCACCTTCTGGGTGCAGACGGTCACCTCGGGCGGGAAGTCTGCGGTCAGGGCTGCGCCGTCCGTCAGCAGGGTGACGCTTTTTACCACCGGCAAAAGCGCCTGCACCTCGTGCAGGGCGTACTCGCCGCTGCCCAGCACCGCCACGTCCCTGCCGCGGTAGAAAAAGGCATCGCAGGCGGCGCACCAGCTTACGCCGTGCCCCTCCAGCCCGGTCAGCCCCGGGATGCGGGGCACCGCGCGGGAAGCACCGGTCGCCAGAATGACCGCGTCTGCCGGGTACGCGCCCGCCAGCGTTTCCACGGTCAGGCGGTCGGTCCATGTCAGCCCCACGGCCTCGGTCTGCACAAACTGCACCCCCAGCCGCCGGGCGTTCTCGATGCTGCGGCGTTCCAGCTCCGGCCCGGAGACCGGCTGGGCAAAGCCGTAATAATTTTCGATTGTTTCGGCGCGTGCCAGCGCCCCGGAGCCCTTGGTCAGCACGGTGGTCTGCACCCCGGCGCGCACGGCGTACAGGGCGGCGGACACTCCCGCCGGGCCGGAACCTACGATAACAATGTTGGACATGGTGTTGCTCCTTTGCATGGTTCTTTGTCCTTATTATACACCAAAACCGCACAGACTTCTGTGACCGGGTCGCAAAAACTTTTTGGGCGGCGGGCACTGTTCAAGCCCCGGGGCGTGTGCTATACTGTTGTCATGTTGAAATTATCGCCACAGGGGGCTTTTGCTTTATGTCCAAACAACGTCTGCTTTTTATCACTACCGGCGGCACCATTGCCAGCGTGCGCACCCAGCAGGGGTTAAAACCCGTGCTTACCAGCGAGGAACTGCTCGCCCATCTGCCGGAGCTGAAGGAGCTGTGCTGCCCGGAAACGCTGGCGCTGTGCAGCATCGACAGCACCGACCTCGGGCAGGAGCACTGGCTCATGATGGCACGCGCCATTCAGGAAAACTACGCCCTGTACGATGGCTTTATCATCTGCCACGGCACGGATACGCTGGCCTACTCTGCGGCGGCGCTCTCTTATCTCATCCAGAACGCGGATAAGCCCATCATCCTTACCGGTGCGCAGCAGCCCATCTCCAACGAGATCACGGATGCCAAGAAAAACCTGCGGGACAGCGTGATCTGCGCCATCGACCCGGGCAGCCGGGGCGTGATGGTGGTGTTCGGCGGGCACGTCATCGCGGGCACCCGCGCCAAGAAAAACAAGACCATCAGCTACGACGCCTTTGCCTCGGTCAACTTCCCGGAGCTGGCGCTGGTGCAGGGCGACCGGCTGGTGCGGTACATTCCCTCGCCGTGGCCCACCGGGCCGGTGGAGTTCAGCCGCACGCTGGACAGCCGGGTGTTCCTGCTCAAGCTGACCCCGGGCATGTCCCCGGCGCTCATCCCGGAGATCTTCCGCCTGTACGACTGCGTCATCGTGGAAAGCTTCGGCGTGGGCGGCATCCCGCAGCAGCTGATGGACGCCTTTGCCGCCGGGCTGGGCGACTACGAGACCACCCACAAGGTACTTATCATGACCACGCAGGTCACCTACGAGGGCAGCGATGTGGGCGTGTACGAGGTGGGCAAGCGGGTGCGCAACCGCTTCCGCTTCTTGGAAGCCCACGATATGACCATCGAGGCCGTGGTGACCAAAAGTATGTGGCTGCTGGCGCAGAACTGCGAAAGCTTTGATCAGCTGCAGCAGCGGTTCTACCGTCAGGTGAACTTTGACACCTTCTACCACTGAGCCGCTTTTTTAAAACACCAGCTGCACCAGCAGTACATAGCAAAAAGTGCCCCCCGCCACGCTGAGCAGGGTCTGGTGCTTCCACTTGTGCAGCGCAATGGTAACCAGCAGCGCGATGGCTTCCGGGATGCCGTGGCTGCCGGAGAACGGGGTGACGCCCTTCAGGCAATAGACGATGAGCATCCCGAAGATGGCGGCGGGCAGCACCCGCCCCAGATACCGCACCACCTCCGGCGGCTGCTGCTCCTTGCTGGAAAAGATCAGAAACGGCAAAAACCGGGTAAGCATGGTGGCAGCGGTGCACACCGCAATGGTAAGTCCCATCTGAACTGCTGTCATTCTTCTACCTCCCCGGCTGCTTTTTCCATCGGACGGCGCAAGGCCAGCAGCAGCACCAGAATGCCGCCCATGGACGGCAGCAGAAAGCTGCCGGAACCAAATACCGCGAGACACACCAGCGGCACGGCAAGGCCAATGAGGGCACTGCCGTGCTGCTTATCTTTTTCCCACTGGTTCAGGAAGATGACCGTGAACATTGCGGTCATGACAAAATCCACGCCCTCGGTGCTGAAGGGCAGCACGGTGCCCAGCGCAGCCCCAAGCCCGGCGCTGCCCACCCAGTAAAGCTGATCCAGCAGGGTGATGAAGAACATGAACCAGCCCTTGTCCACCCCTTCCGGCGGCGCTGCCGAGCAGGTGATGGAAAAGGTCTCGTCGCTCATGGCAAAGATCATGTAAAAGCTGCGCCAGCCGTAGCCCTTATAGCGTTCCAGCATGGCAAGGCCGTAGAAAAGGTGCCGCGCCTGGATCATCAGCGCCATCAGAAAGGCCGGCAGCGGCGAGAACGCGCCCAGCAGCAGGCTTGCCAGCACAAATTCCAGCGAGCCGCCGTACACGACCGTGCCCATGAGCATAGGCATCCACACCGGCAGACCCAAGGACTGCACATAGATGCCATAACCCAGCCCCAGCACAAAATAGCCCGCCAGCACCGGGATGGTCTGCGGAAAAGCCGCCCGCAGCGCCCGCAGGCAGGGGTGCGGCAGAGCGGG
>CAKTFS010000054.1 GCA_934561115.1 uncultured Faecalibacterium sp.
TGGTGCGATGGAAGGGACTCGAACCCCCGGCCTACTGATTCGTAGTCAGTCACTCTATCCAGCTGAGCTACCAACGCATACGTTCCGTTCGGAACATGATGTATTTTATCACGAAGGGCAGGGTTTGTCAACAGCTTTTTTAAAATAATTTTATATTTTCCGAAAAAGAACGTCTTTTCTTTGATTTTACTGCGGCTTTTCTGTAAACCTTCTGCCGCCCCGGCGCAAAAAGCGGCTTTTACAGCCGTTTTCGCCCGCCGGGCGGGGGATACAGCAGGTGCAGATACACAAAAATATTGGTTTTTCCTGTGCAGTCTGTCTATGAGCGAGGAAACAGAACCTACTGCACGCCTTGTACCCGTGTACGGGCAGGCACCCGTTTTCTCATAAAAGCCGGGGGCAGCGCCCCGGCTCAGTCCTCCTGCGCCAGCTGACGGGCGATTTTTACGCCGGTGGGGGTGGCGGCAAGGCCGCCCTGACCGGTCTCGCGCAGGTCGGGGGAGAGCAGGCTGCCCACGCGGCCCATGGCGTCGATGACCTCATCGCAGGGGATGGCGTAGTCCACCCCGGCCAGCGCCATGTTGGCGCAGGAGACCGCGTTCACCGCGCCAACCACATTGCGCTTGATGCAGGGCACTTCCACCAGACCCGCCACCGGGTCGCAGACCAGACCCAGCAGGTTGCCCAGCGCCATGGCGGCGGCAGCGGCACACTGCTCCGGGGTGCCGCCCTTCAGGTTACACAGGGCGGCGGCGGCCATGGCGCTGGCAGCGCCAACCTCGGCCTGACAGCCGCCCTCTGCGCCCGCCAGCGTGGCGCGGGCAGCGATGACCTGCCCGAAGCCTGCTGCCACATACAGCGCGTCGCAGACGGCGTCCTCGTCTGCCTGGCCGGCGCGTGCCAGCGGCAGCAGCACCGCCGGCAGCACCCCGCAGCTGCCCGCCGTGGGCGCGGCTACGATGCGCTTCATGCAGGCGTTGCACTCGGCGGTCTTCAGAGCTTCTGCCGTGACGGCGGCCAGATAGTCATCGCCCAGCAGACGCCCCTGCTGCCACGCCTGCTCCACCTTGGCGGCATCGCCGCCGGAAAGGCCGCTGCGGCTGCGCTGCGCGGGGTCGTATTCCTGACTGGTGGCCTGCATCACCTGCCACAGGTGCCGCATGGCGGCGCGGCTGTGCGCCTCGGTCAGGCGGCTCTCTTCCAAATCGCTGCGCAGCACCGCTTCTGCCAGCGTGATTTTCTGGCTGCGGGCAGCAGCCAGCATCTCTTCACAGGACAAAAATGCCATGGCTCATTCCTCCGTTTCTTCCGGCTCGTCCACGTTCAGGCAGGTCACCTTCAGCAGACCCGGCATCACCGCCAGCTGCCGCTCCAGCGCGTGGGGGATGTGGGAGTCGCACTCCAGCACCATCACCGCATAGCCGCCCGCGGCGGCGCGGAACACCTGCATGGACGCAATATTGATGCGCCGCAGCGCCAGCGCCATGGTCACCTCGGCAATGCAGCCGGGGGTGTCCTCGTTGTGGATGATCAGGGTGTTGCTGTCCCCGCCAAAATCCGCCGGGACACCGTCGATTTCCGTCACACGGATGCGTCCGCCGCCCACCGATGCCGCCTTGAGCGAAAGCTGCCGCCCGGTGCGGCTGGTCAGGGTGAGCACGGCGGTGTTGGGGTGGGCAGAGCGCAGCTCTACCGGGTGGATGCTGAACTGCATCCCCTGCTGCGCGGCCAGCGCAAAGCTGTCCGGCAGGCGGGGGTCGTCCGGGCGCAGACCCAGCAGCCCCGCCACCAAGGCGCGGTCGGTGCCGTGGCCCTTGCCGGTGGTGGCAAAGCTGCCGTACAGGCCGATATCTGCCTGCGCCGGAACCTCGCCCAGAAGCTTTTGTGCGGTATAGCCGATCTTTGCCGCACCGGCGGTGTGGCTGGAGGAGGGTCCGATCATCACCGGGCCCAGAACATCAAATAATCGCATAGGGGACAGCCTTCCTTTCCTGAGGGGTTTCCCACTTTTGCGCGGCAGCTGCTGCCGCAAAACGCGCTTTTTCCTGTTTGAATGGACAAAAATTGCCAAAAGGGCACATTTTTATCAAGTTTATTATACCGCTTTTGCTGCACTTGTGCTATAATAACTTTACTAATGTTTGAAAATGTCCCCAAAATGGCGTTCCGGCTGCTGCCTTGCAGCGCCGCCCCGCCGCCAAGGGAACAACACGGAGGGTAGATCCTATGAAACTGGTAAGCGTGGAAACTCCTGAAAAGAGTGTCTGCAAAATGACCTTCAGCGCTACGGCTGAGGAACTGGAGACCGCCTCCAATGCGGTCTATGAGCGCACCCGCGCCACTTATACCATCAAGGGCTTCCAGAAGGGCGAGGCCGACCGCGCACAGATCGAGGCTGACCGCGGCGAGCACACCTTCTGGTACGATGCCATCAACGACCTGATGGATCAGGATGTGCCTGCTTTGTACGAGGCTGCCTTGAAAGAACACGGCTTTGCGCCGGTAGATGATCCCAGCTACGATCTGGTAAGCGTGAAAAAGGACGAGGGCTTTGTGGCTACCGCCACCGTGGCGCTGCAGCCCGAGCTGAAGCTGACCAAGACCACCGGCTTTACCTCCCAGTGCGTCACCCCGGAGGTGACCGACAAGGAGATCGACACGGTGCTGGAGCGCCGCCGCAATTATGCCGCAGAGCTGGTGCCCCACAAGGGCCCCGCTGTGAAGGGCAATGTGGTGCACATGGACTTTGAGGGTCTTCTGGACGGTGTGGCCTTTGCGGGCGGCACGGCAAAGGATCAGTCCGTGCAGTTGGGCAGCGGCCGCATGATCCCCGGCTTCGAGGACGGCATTCTGGGCCACAAGGCAGGGGACGAGTTCGAGATCAACGTCACCTTCCCCCAGAACTACCCCAACAAGGAGCTGGCCGGCAAGCCTGTCGTGTTCAAGATCAAGCTGCATGACGTGTGCGTGCGTCAGCTGCCTGCCCTGAACAGCGATTTTGCCAAGAAGATGGGCAAGGAGACCATGGAGGAGTACCGCGCCTTTGTGAAGCAGCAGCTGTTCGACGGCCGTCACGGCGGTGCGCTGAACCACGCCAAGGACATGATCCTTGGTCAGCTGGCCGATGCAGCCGAGGGCGAGATCCCCAGCATTCTGGTGGAAAACGCCTACCAACAGCAGATGCAGGTCATTCAGCAGCAGCTGCAGATGCAGCGCATGAGCCTGAACACCTACCTGAGCCAGATCCATGAGACCCGCGAGAGCTTTACTGCCAAGGTGCGTACCGCCGCAGAGAAGAACACCCGCGCCCGCATGGCTCTGCTGCAGATCGCACAGCAGGAGAGCCTGCTGCCCACCGACGAGGAGATCGACAAGCAGCTGGCTGAGCGCGCCGAGAAGACCAAAAAGACGGTCGAGGAGATCAAGGCCGGCACCGACGTTGCCGCCCTGCGCCGCAACGAGGGCATCCGCAAGGCTGCCGATTGGGTCATCGACCACTCCACCATCGAGGAAAAGGTAGAGAGCAAGTAAGCGCTGACGGTTTGGAATGCGCTCCGCTTTGCTCTGCGCATCAATAGCGGAAAAATCTTTTTAATTTCGGGACACCGGAGCGTCTGCGGACGCTCCGGTGTCCTTTTTTCACGGAAGATAAAAAACAAATGCCGGACAGTCCGCAGACCGCCCGGCATTGGCTGTATAAACCCTTATGAAAATTGCAGCAGGATGTCGTCCAGATTTTTCCCGATGACCTCCATGGTGCGGAAGAACGCCTCCCGGGTGGCGGCATCGGTGTTGTGCAGCAGGCGGGCAAAAAAGCGCTCCTGCACCTCGCGCCCCCGCGCGATGACCGGCTGCGCCTTTTCCGTGCACAGCAGCTGGGTCTTGCGGCGGTCGCCCGCCACGGCGCGGCGCTCCAGATACCCCTCCTGCACCAGACGGTCCACGTTTACCGAAACGAGATTTGCCTTAATTTTGCGGATCTCCACGATATCCCGGGCGGTGGTGCAGTCCGGGTTGTTGGCTAAAAACATCAGGATATCAAAGGCGGTCTGAGGCAGCTTGAGCTCCTGACACAGCGGTTTGCACATGGCATTGTAGGCCTGCGCGGTCTTGAAGCTGATCTCTATGGTAGGGTTCATGGGGTGCTCCTTTTGTTCTTATATAGATAGTTCATTTTTGAAGTATTATAGTGCAGATAAGGGGAGATGTCAAGTAAAAAAGAGAACCGGTGCCCATTGTACACGGTCAGCGTCCTCGCCCTCTCCGTCTGCTCACTACGTTCGCATCCACCTCTCCCAAAGGGAGAGGCCTTGGCAAAGAGATGAAGTTTGCGTGGACTGCCAAAGGCTCTCCCTTTGGGAGAGCTGGCGCGTTAGCGCCTGAGAGGGCGAGGATGCTGCCCGCAGCGCCGCGCTTTCGCAGAAAGCGGCGTTGCAAATGCTGTTTGCAGTTACGACCCATCCCGTGAAAATGCAATGCCGGAGCGTCCGCAGACGCTCCGGCATTGCTCTATTATAATAATATCTCCGCTGATGATGCGCAAAGCGAACGCGGAGCGCATTCAAATCGTTTTTCAGAACACCGCCACGGCGACCAGACGCACCAGCAAAGCGCACAGCCATGCCACGGCGCACTGGTTGACCACCATGATGGTGGCCCACTTACCGCCAAGCTCCCGCTTGACCGAGGCCACTGCCGCGATGCAGGGGGTATACAGCAGGCAGAACACCAGCAGGGGCGCAGCCTGCGCCGGGGTGAGGGCTGCGGTCAGGGCTGCGGTGGAGCCGAAGAGGATGAGCAGCGAGGACACCACGCTCTCCTTGGCCATAAAGCCGGTGATGAGGGCGGTGGAGATGCGCCAGTCCGCAAAGCCCAGCGGAGCGAACAACGGGGCGATATCGCCCGCGATGCGCGCCAGAATGCTGGCCTGCGGGTCGGCGGTCAGCGACAGCTGCAAGTCAAAGTTCTGCAAAAACCAGATGACGATGGTGGCGGCAAAGATGACCGTAAAAGCCTTCTGCAAGAAGTCCCGGGCCTTTTCCCACAGCAGCTGCGCCACGTTTTTCAGGCCGGGCAGGCGGTAGTTGGGCAATTCCATAACAAAGGGCACGGCTTCGCCCTTGAACACGGTGCTCTTGAGCAGCAGCGCCGCCAGCACGCCCACCAGAATGCCGGTGAAGTACAGCAGCACCATCACAAGTCCCGCGTACTTGGGGAAGAACGCCGCCGCAAACAGGCTGTAAATGGGCAGCTTTGCCGAGCAGCTCATGAACGGGGTAAGCAGGATGGTCATTTTGCGGTCGCGCTCCGAGGGCAGGGTGCGGCTTGCCATCACGCCGGGCACGGTGCAGCCAAAGCCGATAAGCATGGGCACGATGCTGCGGCCGGACAGGCCGATGCGGCGCAGCAGCTTATCCATCACAAAGGCAACACGCGCCATGTAGCCGGTATCCTCCAGCATGGAGAGGAAGAAGAACAGCACCACGATGATGGGCAGAAAGCTCAGCACACTGCCCACACCGGTAAAGATGCCGTCGATGACCAGCGAGTGCACCGCCGCGTTGACGTTCCAGTTGGTCAGGGCGGTGTCCACAAGGCCGGTCAGGGCGTCGATGCCCAGTTCCATGAGGTTCTGGAAGAACAGGCCGATGACATTGAAGGTGAGGAAGAACACCAGACCCATGATGGCGATAAAGGCCGGGATGGCGGTGTACTTGCCGGTAAGGAACTTGTCGATGCGGTTGGAGCGCAGCTGCTCCTTGCTTTCGTGGGGCTTGACAACCGTCTGCGCCACCAGCTCCTGAATGAAGGAGAAGCGCATATCCGCAATGGCGGCGGCGCGGTCCAGACCGCGCTCCTGCTCCATCTGCACGATGATGTGCTCGATCATTTCTTTTTCGTTTTGATCCAGTTTCAGAGCTTCCTCAATGCGGGGGTCGCCCTCCACCAGCTTGGTGGCGGCGAACCGCACCGGGATGCCCGCTGCCTTGGCGTGATCCTCGATGAGGTGCAGGATGCCGTGGATGCAGCGGTGCACCGCGCCGCCGTGGTCGTCCTCGCTGCAAAAGTCCATGCGCCCGGGGCGCTCCTGATACTTTGCCACATGGACGGCGTGGTCTACCAGCTCGTCCACGCCCTCGTTCTTGGCGGCGGAGATGGGGATGACCGGGATGCCCAGCATGGCCTCCATCTTGTTGATGCGCACTGTGCCGCCGTTGCCGCGCATTTCGTCCATCATGTTCAGCGCCAGCACCATGGGGATATCCAGCTCCATCAGCTGCATGGTCAGGTAGAGGTTGCGCTCGATGTTGGTGGCGTCCACGATATTGATGATGCCGGTGGGCTTTTCGCCGATGATAAACTGCCGGGTGACGATCTCCTCGCTGGAATAGGGGGACATGGAGTAGATGCCCGGCAGGTCGGTGACCTCGGTCTCCGGGTGACCCTTGATGGCACCGCTCTTGCGGTCCACCGTCACGCCCGGAAAGTTGCCCACGTGCTGGTTGGAACCGGTAAGCTGGTTGAACAGGGTGGTCTTGCCGCAGTTCTGGTTGCCCGCCAGCGCAAAGGTCAGGGTCTTATCCTCCGGCAGGGGATGCTCCCCCTCCTTGGTGTGGTACTTGCCGCCCTCGCCAAGACCCGGGTGCTCCACCATCTTCCCGTCCACCGGGGCGCGCACCGCCGGGGTCTTTTCGGTGGGGGTCACGGCGATCTGTGCCGCGTCGTCCAGACGCAGGGTCAGCTCATAGCCGTGGATGCGCAGCTCCATGGGGTCGCCCATGGGCGCCAGCTTTACCAGCGTGACCTCTGCCCCGGGGATCAGACCCATATCCAGAAAATGCTGCCGCAGTGCGCCCGCACCGCCCACAGCATCCACTATGGCGCTTTTGCCGATCTGTAACTCTTTTAACGTCATAT
>CAKTFS010000055.1 GCA_934561115.1 uncultured Faecalibacterium sp.
TCACGGGTGCGCTCGCCGACGCCGGTAAACACCGAGTAACCGTTGTGCTCGGTGGCGATGTTATAGATCAGCTCCTGAATCAGGACGGTCTTGCCGACACCGGCACCGCCGAACAGGCCGATCTTGCCGCCCTTGGCGTAGGGGCAGATCAGGTCCACGACCTTGATGCCGGTCTCCAGGATCTCGGTGGTGGACTGCTGCTCCTCGTAGCTGGGAGCGGGACGGTGGATGGGCCAGTAGGCATCCGGGGTGGGGGCGGGCTTGTTATCCACCGGCTCGCCCAGCAGGTTGAACACGCGCCCCAGACACTGGTCGCCTACGGGCACCTTGATGGACTCGCCGGTGTCCACGGCATCTGTGCCGCGCACCAGACCATCGGTGCTGCTCATGGCAATGCAGCGTGCCACATTGTCGCCGGTCAGCTGAGCGACCTCCACCACCAGCTTCTGGCCGTGGTTGTCGATCTCAATGGCGTTGAGCAGCTCCGGCAGCTCGCCATCCTTGAACTGGATGTCCAGCACCGGGCCAATGACCTGGATCACCTTGCCGATATGTTTTTCGGACATAGGCTACAACTCCTTATCTTTTAAAATGCAAGTGCTTAATGGTCAGCGTCCTCGCCCTCTCCGTCATTGCTTTCGCAATGCCACACTCCCCTTTTTGTCACCTGCGGTGACATCTTCCCCCGGAGCGGGGGAAGTCTTTCCTCAAAGGGAGAGGCCTTGGCAGTCCCCACAAAGTCGATGGTTTTGCCAAGGGCTCCCCCTTTGGGGGAGCTGGACGCGAAGCGGCCTGAGAGGGCGAGCTGCCTTTAGTTCTCCGCACCGGCCACGATCTCGGTGATCTCCTGCGTGATGGCAGCCTGACGGGCACGGTTATAATACAGGTTGAGATGGTCGATCATCTCGCCGGCGTTCTTGGTGGCGGCGTCCATGGCGGTGCGGCGGGCAGCCAGCTCACTGGCTACGCTCTCGCACACGGCACCGTAGACGACACCGGCCACATACTCCGGGATGATCGCGCTGAATACTTCCTCGCTGCTGGGCTTGTACAAGATCTGACTGCGGCGCGCTTCGGCCTTCTGCTGCTCGGTGGGCTCCATGGCCAGCGGCAGCACCTCGATGGAGACAGCCGTCTGGGTCATCATGGAATCGAACCGGGTGTAGCAGAGCTTTACGGCGTCAAACTCGCCCTTGCGGTAGCCTTCGGTGATCTGGCGCGCCAGCTGGAAGCACTGTCCCACCGAAATATCGGCGGCCAGCAGCACCTCCTGCGTGAACAGTTCGGCTTCGTGGTGGGCAAAGTATTCTGCCGAGCGCTTGCCGATGGGCAGCACTTCCACGTTGCCGCTTTCCTGTGCGGCCAGCTTGAGCACGTTGGCGTTGTAACCGCCGGCAAGGCCGCGGTCACCGGCAATGACCACCAGCAGCGTGCGCTTGATCTCGCTGCGGCGCAGGTAGGGGTTGCGGGCCCGGGGGTCCGCTGCCGCGATCTCGGTCAGGGTCTTGTACAGCGTTTCAAAATAGGGTCGGCTGTGCTCGACCCGCTCCTTGGCACGGCGCATTTTGGAGGAAGCCACCAGCTCCATGGCCTTGGTGATCTGCATGGTGCTCTCTACGCTTTTGATGCGCAGCTTGATGTCCTTCATGGAACCAGCCATGCGTTACGCCTCCTTCCCTTTAATGCGCCTTGACAAAGCTTTCGGTATACCGGGTCAGCACGGTCTTGAGCTGCTCCTCGGTGTCCTTATCCAGATTACCGGTGGTGCGGATGGTGTCCATCACGGCAGCCCCGGCGGCATCGTTGTCCAGATACTCGTACAGGCTCTTCTCGTACTCGGCCACATCCGGCACCTTGACGTTGACAAGGTAGTCGTGGATGGTGGCGTACAGGATGGCGACCTGCTTTTCCACAGGCACGGGCGCGGAGCGGTTCTGCTTGAGCACCTCCACAATGCGCTCGCCCTGTGCCAGACGTGCCTTGGTGTCGGCGTCCAGATCAGAGCCGAACTGTGCAAAGGACTGCAGCTCGCGGTACTGGGAGTAGATCAGCTTCAGGGTGCCGGCCACCTTCTTCATGGCCTTGATCTGGGCGTTGCCGCCGACACGGGACACCGAGATACCGGGGTTGACTGCCGGCATGACGCCGGAGTGGAACAGCTCGGTCTCCAGGAAGATCTGACCATCGGTGATGGAGATGACGTTGGTGGGGATGTAGGCGGAAACGTCGCCCGCCTGCGTCTCGATGATGGGCAGAGCCGTCAGGCTGCCGCCGCCCAGCTCGTTGGAAAGCTTGGCAGCACGCTCCAGCAGACGGGAGTGCAGATAGAAAACGTCGCCGGGGTAAGCCTCGCGTCCCGGGGGACGGCGGATCAGCAGCGACAGGGCGCGGTAAGCCACAGCGTGCTTGGAAAGGTCATCGTAAATGATGAGGACGTGCTTGCCCTGCTGCATGAAGTATTCGCCCATGGCGCAGCCGGAGTAGGGGGCGATATACTGCAGGGGGGACAGCTCGGAGGCGGTAGCGGACACCACGATGGTGTAGCCCATGGCACCGGCTTCGGTCAGGCTCTGCACAAGGTTTGCCACGGTAGAGCGCTTCTGACCGATGGCAACGTAAATGCAGATGACGTCCTTGCCCTTCTGGTTGATGATGGTATCGGAAGCGATGGTGGTCTTGCCGGTCTGGCGGTCACCGATGATCAGCTCGCGCTGGCCGCGTCCGATGGGGATCATGGAGTCGATGGCCTTGATACCGGTCTGCAGCGGCTCCTTGACGGGCTGGCGCTCGATGATGCCGGGGGCGCGGCTCTCGATGGCGCGGTACTCGGTGGTCTCAATGGGGCCTGCGCCGTCGATGGGCTGACCCAGTGCGTTGACCACGCGGCCGATCATGGCATCGCCCACCGGCACGGAGACTACCTTGCCGGTGCGCTTGACGATGCTGCCTTCTTTGATGCCGGCATCCGAGCCCAGCAGCACGATGGAAACGGTATTTTCCTCAAGGTTCTGGGCCATACCGTATTCGCCGTTGTCAAACTGGAGCAGCTCGCCTGCCATGCACTTTTCCAGACCGCTGGCCCGGGCGATGCCGTCGCCCACCATAATGACCGTGCCGGTCTCGCTCTGCTCGATGGCATTTTCGTAATGCTTGATCTGCGCACGGATGATCTTGGAGATCTCTTCAGGTTTCAGTTGCATCTTTGTTTGTTCACCACTCAATTCATAATAGTCATTTCGGGTGGAAATTCGTTCTGTGCTCTGCCCCGCCTGCGCAGGGCAGGGGAATGTTACAGAGTGACCGCCGCAATATCCCGGCGCAGGGAGGCAAGACGGTTCTGGACGGTGCCGTCCAGCTCGGTGCCCTCGATATCCAGCCGGATACCGCCCAGCACCCTGGCATCCACCTTGGTTTTAAGGTCGATGGTCTTGCCGGTCAGGCTTTCCAGCTTGGCGTGCAGCGCCGTGCGCTGCTGCTCTGTCAGCGGAACAGCCGAGATGGCTGTGGCTTCCAGAATGCCGTGCGCCTGATTGTAGCGGATGCGGTAGGCCCGTGCGCAGCCGGACAGCTCCCGCAGGGTGCCCTTCTCGCACAGGATCTTTAAAAAGTTCAGCACATAGAGGTGGACCTGCCCGCGCAGGGCTTCGTCCAGCAGGCCGCAGCGCTCCTTTTTGGGGATGCTGGGGGTGCTGAGCAGCCGCAGGTAGTCCGGGTTTTGCTTGAGAAGCTGTTGCACCTCGTCAAGCTCGCCCAGAATGCGGGTCTCCAGCCCTTCCTCTGCCGCCAGATCGTACAGACTGCCGCCGTACATCTTTGCAGTTTCGGTCATGATGCTTCACCCACGTTTTTGATAAATTCGTCGATCAGGTCCTTGTGGTCCTTTTCGCTGATCTCGCGCTCCACCACCTTGGATGCGATCTCCATGGCGATGCCGCCGATCTCGTCCTTGACCTCGTTCACGGCCTTCTTGCGCTCCTGCGCAATGTCAGCCTCGGCCTTCTGCTTCAGCGCAGCGGCCTGTGCGCGGGCCTCGCCCACGATCTCTTCCGAGCGGGCGGTGGCGGTCTTTTGCGCCGCAGCCACGATCTGGTTGGCCTCGGTGCGGGCGTTCTGCAGGTTCTGCTCGTACTCCGCCTTCATGGCCTCGGCCTCGGTGCGCAGCTTCTGCGCATCCGCGATCTCGCTGTCGGCCTTGGCCTTGCGGTCGGCAATCACCTGTTTGATCGGCTTCAGCAGGAACTTTTTGAAGATGACCAGCTGGATCATCAGGTTGCAGATCTGGGCCAGAAAGGTCCAGCCATCCAGCGTGATCAACGCCTGATACAGTTCCATAAGCGTCTCCTTTCGTTATTTTTTCGGATCGGGAGGCTTATGCCAGATACTTCATGAACATACCGGGTGCCAGGAAGATCAGCAGCAGGCCGGTAACAAAGCCGTAAATACCGGTGGTCTCGGAAAGGGCGACGCCGAGGATCAGGGTGCTGGTAACATCGCTCTTGCACTCCGGCTGACGGCCAACGGCCTCACAGGCAGCAGCAGCAGCGTTGCCTTCGCCGATACCGGGGCCGATACCTGCGATCAGTGCGCAGCCTGCGCCGATGCCGCAGCCTGCCAGAGCGATACCACGAGCCAGATACTGGAAATCAGTCATAAGATTTGTCCTCCTAAAATGTGTTTGTGTTTTGGGGGATGCCGGGAAAGGTTAATCCTCACCGGCAGCACGTTTGATGAAGATTGCGGTCAGGGTACAGAAGATGAACGCCTGAATGCAGCCGCCGAACCAGTCGAAATACAAACCGGTAAAGGCCGGGATGCCGATCTGGAACAGCTGGATCTGACTCACGAAGCCCGGCAGCCAGCCAAAGATGACGTGGCTCAGGCTTGCCAGTGCCCAGTACAGCAGTGTGGAGATGACCGTACCGGACAGGATGTTGCCGAAGTGACGGAACGCCATGCTGACAGGGGTAGAGATCTCCGACAGCACGTTGATGGGTGCCATGATAAAGATCGGATCGAGCAGACCCTTGAGGTAGGTCAGAATGCCGTTCGTCTTGATCTTGTAGTACATGATCAGAACAAACACCACGATGGCCCACGCTGCCTCGGTGTTCAGGTCGGCCGTGGGGCTCCACAGGCCAACGACGCTGATCAGGTTGCACCCGACGCTCAGTGCAAAAATAGCACCGATGAGGGGGATATACTGATCGAAGTGGAAGCCCATGTTGTCGTGCACGAACTGCTCCAGCCGGGTTACGATGAACTCGGCTGCGGCCTGTCGTTTGGACACATTTTCCAGCTTGAGGTCGTGCCCCAGCCAGATGGCAAAACCCGAGAGCAGCGCCATGACGATCCAAGTGCTTACCAAGGTCTGGGTGAGTTTGAAATCACCCAGCAGGGGGATGTTGGTGTGGATGGTATACAGGATCTTTGCGCCGTTCAGTTCCATTTATTCTTGTTCACCCCCTTCGTCACGGGGCTGCACCGCAGACGCCTCGGCGGGGGCGGGGTCATCTTCCACAGCGATGTCCACCGGCTCCTGCGGGGGTGTGAGCGGCTTGTACTTCCCGGTTATCTGGAGATAATAGATCGTAACTCTGGGGAACAGCAGCGGCAGAACGCCTGCAAACGCCTGGAAACAGGGAGCCGCAATGGCTATGATGATCCACAGCGCCTGCAGCAGCATCCTTGTATTATAGGATACCTGCAGCTGCGCTTTACGCTTTTTTTCGTCCGGTTCGTCAATGACCTTCTGCACCACAAAGCAGATGCCGGCAAAGTTGCCGATAGCCACCAGCGCGCCGATGATGCCGCCCAGCAGCACCCGGTAGTCAAAGACTACCCAGCCCACCAGATGCAGCGCTGCAAACACCACCCACATCACGGCGGTGCACAGAGACACGCCGCAGGCGATGCGCTGCAGCTCCTTTTTGGATTCCGGCTGCAATTTCATAAAAACGGACCTCCATTACTGGTGGGAGTTAAAGCCCACCCGATGATTTTTTTCGTGTTTGGAGCGCTCCAGCCGTTCCTTGCAGAACACCCAGAAGTTCTGCGCCCCGGCGGCAAGCCCCAGCCCCACAGCGGGCAAAAACAGCCATTCCGGCCAGCCCCAGTGTTCCACGGCCCACCAGCACCCGGCAAGGCAGAGCACCAGCGGCAGCAGCATATTCAGCCCCAGCTGGGTCAGCCAGACCAGATCCTCTAAAGCTTTATACCAGCCCTTCAAGCTCTGCGCCGCTCCTTTCTGCGGGTGCTGCCTGTGTTCCAGTATCTGGAAGCCTTGCCAGAGATGGACAGGCAGCAGAAAATTCTATGCTCCCAGTATACTTCAAAGCGTTGGATATTGCAATCAATTCTCCACCGAAATATAGTAAAATTTCATAGTTTGTTAAGACTAATTCTATAAATGTGCGCCTATAACACACATTGTGCGCCTGCGGGCACATCATTGCACAAACTTTGCAGAAAAGTTTGTGCAGAGTGTAAAAAACAGTGAAAGGCCGGCTCCCCGGCGAGGAACGATTTTAAATGCGCTCCGCGTTGCTCTGCGCATAGTTTAAGGAAAAAGATTTATAATTTCGGAATCCCGGAGCGTCTGCGGACGCTCCGGGATTCCCTTTTCACCGGAAGAGCCCCAGAGGAAAACGGCAGCTGCTGCGCTGGTTTCCTACGGAAACAGTCGCGCAGCGGAAAGACTTAGCTGGCCTTTAGCTGGAAAACCCTCTCAGTCCGCTCCCGTTGGTCGCGTCCAGATTCCCCCTTTTGTCACCTGCGGTGACATTTTCCCCCGGCCGGGGGAAATCAGTCCTCTCAGGGGGAGCTTT
>CAKTFS010000056.1 GCA_934561115.1 uncultured Faecalibacterium sp.
GATCGCCGCGCCGCCCAGCAAAAGCATGGCGCACCGCGCCGTGCTGTGCGCCGCGCTGGCTGTGGGGCGCTCCCACATCACCCATCTGGAATTCAGCAAGGACATCTCCGCCACCCTGTCCGCTGCCGCGCAGCTGTGCGCCGCCGTGGATACCGGCGCGGACGATGCCCGGGTAGAGGGGCTTGGGCATTTTCTGCCCCTGACCGCCCCGGTGGACTGCTGCGAAAGCGGCAGCACCCTGCGGTTTTTGATCCCCATCGCCAGCCTGACCGGCCAGCCGGTCACCTTTACCGGGCGCGGGCGGCTGATGGAACGTCCACAATCTGTATACGAAACGTTATATCGTGAGCAGAATCTACGGTTCGAGCAGTCCTCTGCCGGGCTGACCGTGGAGGGCGCACTGACCCCCGGGGACTACCGGCTGGCAGGCAATGTGTCCAGCCAGTTCATCAGCGGGCTGCTGTTCGCGCTGCCGCTGCTGCCCGGGGACAGCCAGCTGCACCTCATCCCCCCGGTGGAGAGCCGCAGCTACATCGACATGACCCGCGCCGTGCAGGCCGCCTTTGGGGTGCACAGCCGCTGGCTGGACGAAACCACCCTGCTGCTGCCGGGCGGGCAGCAGTACCGCCCCTGCGACTACAACGTGGAGGGCGATTACAGTCAGGCCGCTTTCCCGGCGGTGCTGGGCGCGGTGTGCGGCGGGGTGACCATCACCGGCCTTGCGCCGGACACCCTGCAGGGCGATGCCGCCATTCTGGACATCCTGCGCCGGTGCGGCGCGGTGTTCACCCGCACGGGTGACAGCGTCACCTTTGCAAAAGCGCCCCTGCATGGGGTGGACATCGACCTTGCGGACTGCCCCGACCTTGGCCCCGTGCTGATGGTGCTGGGTCTGCTGTGCGAGGGCACCACCGTCATCCGCAACGCCGAGCGGCTGCGCTTGAAGGAGAGCGACCGCATCGCGGCTATGGAGGCCGAGCTGCGCGCCTGCGGCGGCGTGCTGGAAAGCGACGGCGGCACCATCACGGTGCATGGCTGTGCCGGGCGTCTGCACGCCCCTGCCGCGCCCCTGCACGGCCACAACGACCACCGGGTGGTCATGAGCCTTGCGGTGCTGGCCGCAGCCGCCGCACTGCCCCTGACCGTGGACGATGCCGAAGCCATCCAGAAGAGCTGGCCCGGCTTTTTTGCAGATGCAGCGCCGCTTGGCGTGGAGGTAGAAGATGCTTGATAAAACAAAACGTTATCTCGTAGTGGGTCTGGGTCTGCTGGGCGGCAAGTACGCGCTGGAGCTGACCCGCGCCGGCTTCCATGTGGACGGCATCAACCGCAGCGAGGGACACTTGCAGTATGCGCTGGAGCACGGTTATATCGCCGGCGGCAAGACCCATGATTTTGAGGACCTTGTCCGGCAGGCCGACCATATCATCTTTGGCCTGTACCCCACCGCGCTGCTGGACTGGTTCCGCACCTACGGTTCCCTGCTCAAGCCCGGGTGCATCTTTACAGATGTTTCCGGCGTCAAGACCGGCCTTGTGGAGCCGGTGCAGGCGCTGTGCCCGGCGGGGGTGGAGTTCATCGCCAGCCACCCCATGGCCGGCCGCGAGACCTCCAGCGTAGAGCACGCCGCCGAGGTGAATTTTGCCCCGGCAAACTTCATCATCACCCCCACCGAGAAGAACACCCCGGCGGGCATCCAGTGGGCAAAGGAGCTGGCCGAGGTGCTGGGCTTCAAGCACATCTGCACCCTGACGGTGCAGGAGCACGACCGGATGATCGGCTATGTCAGCCAGCTGTGCCACGCCATCGCCGTAAGCCTGATGTGCGCCAACGACAACACCTCGCTGTGCGAGTACACCGGCGACTCCTTCCGCGATCTGACCCGCATTGCACGCATCAACGATAAAATGTGGGCGGAGCTGTTTTTGTGGAACAAGCAGAACCTGATCAGCGAGATCGACCAGTTCGATTCTGCCTTACAGGAGATGCGCGCCGCCCTTGTGGCAGACGACCGGGACAAGCTGGAACAGATGTTCCGCCTTTCCACCCAGCGCCGCGCCGCCTTTGACAAAAAGCTGCCGGAATAAACCGTGACGGAGGTATTGCCCCATGCCCAAGCAGGAAGGACAGAAATCCAAGCTGGTAACGCTGCTGCGCATCCTTGAGCAGCGCACCGACGAGAACCACCGCCTGAACGTGCCCCAGCTGGTGCAGCTGCTGGAAAATCAGGGCATTCTGGCCGAGCGCAAGAGCATTTACAGCGATATCGACACCCTGCGCAGTCTGGGCTACGACATCCAGCTGCAGCGCGGGCGCGGCGGCGGGTACTGGATGGCCAGCCGTGCATTCGAGCTTTCGGAACTGAAGCTGCTGGTGGATGCGGTACAGTCCAGCAGTGTCATCTCGGCGCGCACCAGCAAGCGCATCATCCACAAGCTGGAGGCCCTCTGCTCCGACTACGAGGGCACCCAATTGCAGCGTCAGGTGTATGTGGACGGCCGTCCCAAGACCGACAGCCAGACCCTTTTGTACAGCATCGACGCGCTGCACACCGCCATCAACCGGGGGTGTCTGGTGCAGTTCCGCTACAAGGGCAGCAGCGCCGTGCGCACCGTAAGCCCGTGGCAGCTTGCGTGGGAAAACGGCTGCTATTATCTGATCGCCTATCAGGACGAAAAAGCGCCCCCGGTGCGCCACTACCGGGTGGACCGGATGGCCGGGGTGCTGGTGCTGGACGAGCCGCGCCGGGGCAAAGAGTTCTTCCGCACCTTCGATCTGCCCGCCTACCTGCGCAAGCACTTCAACATGTTCGGCGGTACCGAGTACCGGGTCACCCTGCGGTGCGCTGCCGACCTTGACCCGGTCATGCGGGAGCGCTTTGGCCGCGAGCCGGTGTTCTGCCCGGAGGACGCGGAGCACTTCCACTTTGACGTGCCCATCTGCGTCAGCCAGCAGTTTTTTGGCTGGGTGTGCGGCTTTGGCGGCAAGGTAGAGGTCACCGCCCCCGCCGCCGTCCGCGCCCAGCTGCACGAGATGGTGCAGAGCCTTGCGGAGCAGCATGAATAAATAGAAAGGGTTCCAGAAACGCCTGCGGGCGTTTCTGGAACCCTCTTTTATAATAATTTTTCCTTATTCCTCAAATTCCAGATCGCTGGGCTGGATGAGGTCAAGGGAAGCGGCGGGCTCGGCGATGAGGCGGCGGCTCTGGTTGAAGATGGCCTTTTCCAGCGTGTTGCGCGCCAGACGGCCATTGCCGGCGGTGCGGCTGTCCAGCGCCTGACGGCGCTTGTAGTAGCCCAGCAGCGGGAAGGTGCAGCCCTCGGCAAGGCGGTAGCCTTTGCCCTTGGCCAGCACGGTGGTAATGTCCAGCAGCTCGTCCGCCGTATAGTCCGGGAACTCGATCTTGTTGGGGAAGCGGCTGGCAAGGCCGCTGTTGGCGGTGAGGAACACCTCCATCTCCTTGGTATAGCCCGCAAGGATGACCACCAGCTCGTCCCGGTGATCCTCCATGCCCTTTACAAGGGTGTCGATGGCTTCCAGCCCGAAACTGTCCTGCTGGCCGCGGTACAGGCTGTAGGCCTCGTCAATGAACAAAACGCCCCCCAGTGCGCTTTCGATGACGCTGTTGGTCAGCGGGGCGGTGTGGCCGGTGTAACGCCCCACAAGGTCGGCGCGGGTCACCTCCACCAGCTGCCCGCCCTTGAGCGCGCCGATGGCCTTGAGGTACTTTGCCACCAGCCGGGCAATGGTGGTCTTGCCGGTGCCGGGGTTGCCGGTAAAGATCATGTGCATGGACAGGCTTGCGGTCTTGAAGCCCGCCGCCGCGCGGCGCTGCTGCACCTGTAAATTGTCTGCCAGACCGAACACATACTCCTTGACCGGGGCAAGCCCCACCAGCGCATCCAGCTCGGCGCGGATCTGCTCCACTGCGCCGGTGTAGGCCGCCGGCAGCAGGCTGAACAGGTCTGCCGGGGCGGCACCGTTCAGCGCAAATTGCAGCCCCTCGGGCGCGGCGGTCAGCGCCACCGTGCCGGACAGCTTTGCATCGGTCTGCAAACAATACTCGCTCAGGGCGCGGAAGATGCGCTCGCAACAGTCTGCCAACCCCTCTGCGCCCTTTTCTTTAGAGCACTGCGCCGCCACATAGTCCCGTACATCCGCCCCGGCGGTAAGGGTCAGCCCCAGACGGCTGTTCACCCGCTGCGCCAGCGCGTTCAGCTGCTGCGCCGCCAGCGCAGCCAGCGCTTCCGGGGTAAAGGGGGCGGTCTGGCATACATCCCCTACCGCCGCCACAAAGGACGCGCCGAACTTATCTGCCAGCGCCTCCCGTCCCTTGCGGGAGAAGAAGATCAGGTACTTGCCGCAGGGGTCGATGCGGCTCACTGCGCCGGGGGCAAGCGCCGTACCGGCTTCCACCAGAATGCCCTCCTTGTTCACCAGATACCGGCTGGACAGGGGCGCACTGCCCTTGACCGCGAGGTCGGAGAGGATGCGCAGAAAGCCGGGGTGGCAGCTCTCGTAGTGCTCAAACACCACGATCTCGCCCGGGGCGTGCAGGGCGGCGTAAAGGTCCTGCAAAAACAGCTTTTCCGCGCCGGGGTCGGGGTAGAGCGCCAGGTCCATCACCGCCATCCGGTCGCTTTGCAGCAGCCCCCGCGCCGCCATGATGCGGGCGGTCTCGGCCAGCGCAAAGTGCCGCCCCGTGCCCGGTGCGCCCCACAGCAGGATCACGTTGCGGGCGGCTGCGCCCTCGGTGCCCAGCACAAAGGGGCGGCGCATTGCCCGCACCACGCTGTCCACAAAGGCATCCTGCCCGAGGACGGTCTTTTTCACCTCGGCGGCAAGGCCTTCAAAGCTGCCCAGCTGCTCCGGTTTTGTGTCTGCCGTGCCCTTTGCCAGCAAGCCCTCGGCTTCCATCTCCCGCAGCATCTGACGGCTGTCCTCCAGCGCCGTCTGCACCCCGGCATCCTGCGCTTTCAGCCGGGCGTTCTGCTGCTTGAGCATTTCGTCCAGCTGCTTTTGCTGTTCCAGCAGCGCCGCGTTCAGGTCCGGCAGGCCGCTGCCCGCCGGTTTTTCGGACTGCGGCTTTTCCGGCTGCGGCTGTGCGCCGCCGAACTTCAGTTTGCCGCCCGCGCCGAACACGCCGTTCATCAAGCTTTCCCAATCATCGGTATATGCCATGGTGCTGCCCTCCATCGGTGTTTTTTCTTCCAGTATAGTGAACTGCGCGGCATTTTGCAAGCACAGTACCGCACCGCAAAATCGATTTTGCCGTTTTCTTTTTGGAAAACAGCCTGCGCGGCACTGCGGAGCACAAAAAAGCTCCCCCTTTCGGGGGAGCCAGATGGGGTCTGTGCTGTTTTCTCAGCCCTTGCAGCCCTGCTCCTCCCAGTCGCCGAAATCGTTGGCATCGGCGATCTTGGTGGCATCGAACTTTCCGCTCTCGTCCTTGGGGGCAACGGCGGGGCCGGCCTCCACGGGGTTGGCGTTCGGGGCTTCGGGGTCGTACACCGGGCGCTCGGCGGCGGTCTCCGGCTGGGTCTGGGGTGCGTCCTCGACAGGGGCGGGAGCCTCCGGTGCGGCTTCCTCAGCGGCAGCTTCTGCGGCGGCATCGGCAGCCTTTGCCTCTTCCTTGGCTTCGGCTTCCGCGTAGGCTTCAGCGGTCTTTTCGGCCTCCTCGGCGTCCTTTTCAGCTTCCTCCGGGAACTCGACCTCCTCCACATGGAGCGGGTCTTTCTGGTTCAGGATCTTGTCCAGCACCACGATGGCAGCGCCGGTGACGGCCACGGCAGCAGCCGTGCCAAGAATACGGAACAGAGTTTTCATACCAGAACCTCCTTGTTATAAAGAAACGTTAAGAGAACGTTACGACCTCTTCCAAGGGCTTTTCGGCGGGCTCCACCGACACGGCGGTCAGCACCGGGCCCTTGCCCCGGTAGATGTTGTGGAACTTATACCCCACCTTGGCGGTCACCCGTACCCATGCGCGCTGTTCCAGCGCCTTGTAGCCATCGTAGCTGCAGGGGAAGCCCACAAACTGGATGTCCTGCACGCAGCAGGTCATGGCAAAGCGGCCGGGCACAAAGCTGTTTTTGCCGGCACGGTTGGTCTGGCAGACCTGTGCCAGAAAACGCACCGTCTTGCCGGTGTACTTCTGGGGCTCGTCCTGACAGTCCATGTACCAGATGCCAAAATCGTCGTCCGGGATGTCGATGGGGTCGGCGTTGATATCAAAGGGCAGCGGGTCGGGGATATCGTCGTAGGCTACGCTGCCGTCCTTGAACTCGTAGGCGATATCGCACTTGCGGGAGGCCTGCCGCACCAGCTTGTGCAGCTCCTGCCGGGC
>CAKTFS010000057.1 GCA_934561115.1 uncultured Faecalibacterium sp.
GGCTGGGTCAGCACCTCCGGGTCGCCGGGCTTATAGATATGGGTCTTGGTCAGGCGGCGCATGGTGTCCTCGTGGTTGCGGCTGGCGTAGGCGGTGTACAGGATATCCATCACGTTCAGCTGGGAAAGGCGGGAGGACATGGCACCGTTGCGGAACAGGCTCTCGTTGGCGGCCACATACAGCACATGGTCGGCCAGCTGCGCCACCTCGGAGGGGTAGTAGCGGGTCACCGCGATCACCGGTGCGCCGCCCGCCTTCATCTCCTTGATGCACTGGATCATCTCCATGGTCTGCCCGGAGTAGGAGAACACGATGCCCACGTCCTGTGCGGTGGCGTTGCGCGCCTGCAGGATCTGCGAGTGGGAGTCCTCGTTGACCACGCAGGGCTTGTCCAGCCGCAGGAATTTCAGGTAGGTGTCCTTGGCAACGCACAGCGAGGAGCCGATGCCGAACAACAGCACCGTGCGCGCGTTGGCGATCAGCTCCACGCACTGCTCCAGCTCGTCCAGCAAAAGCAGCCGCTGGGTGTCCAGCAGGCTCTGGATGTTCTTGTGGGTCACCTTGTCCACGATCTCCTGCAGGCTGTCCTGCGGGGTGATGTCCTTTTCCCGGTGGCTGCCGTTCTCGCCAAGGGTGGCAAGCTCCAGCGTCAGGGCGTGGCGCAGCTCTTTGTAGCCCTGAAAGCCGATCACACGGCAGATGCGCACCACGCTGGAAGGGGAGGAAAAGGAGCGCCGCGCCAGATCCCGGATGGTGAGGGTGGTGGTCTCGTCCGGGTTCTCCAGAATGAACTGTGCGATCTGCCGCTCGGTGCTGCTGAGGGAGGGCTGCACCTCCCGCAGGCGTAAAAGAACGTTCTGCATAAAGATACCTCTGTTGTATTTCAGGATGGATTGAACAAGCTGCACAAAAAAGTCATACTTGGAAGCAAAAATTTCAAAAACAATGCTTGCATAAAACATTGTACCACAAAATAGTCTTTTTGTGGACATTTTGTTTGAAAAAGTTTATACTTTGGTCACAATCACGCCGCAAGGGGTGCGGCGGAAACTGGAGGTGCAGGATATGGGTTTGAATCTGAGTGGGATGACCACCGAGACCCGCAACCCGCGCACGATGCAGCTGGACCAGATGTCCCCGCTGGAGATCGTGACAGTCATGAACGAGGAGGACGCCAGGGTACCGCTGGCCATTGCCAAGTGCCTGCCGCAGATCGCGCAGGCGGTCACATGGGCGGCAGAATCCTTTGAAAAGGGCGGACGGCTGTTCTATATGGGTGCCGGTACCTCCGGCCGTTTAGGCGTGCTGGATGCCGCCGAGTGCCCACCCACCTTCGGTGTGCCGAAGGAGATGGTGGTAGGACTCATCGCCGGCGGCGAAAAAGCCTTCATCGAGGCCGTGGAGGGCGCAGAGGACAGCCGGGAGCTGGCTGTTGAGGATCTGAAGGCCCACGGCCTGACTGCAAACGACCTTGTGGTGGGCATTGCCGCCTCCGGCCGCACGCCCTATGTGCTGGGCGGTCTGGACTATGCCAAAAGCGTGGGCTGTCACACCGCCGCCATTGCCTGCAATATCGGCAGCGCCATCGGCAAGGCCGCAGAGCTTGCCATCGAGGTGAACTGCGGCCCCGAGGTACTGACCGGCTCCACCCGGCTCAAGTCCGGCACGGCGCAGAAGCTGATCCTGAACATGATCTCCACCGGCTCCATGGTGCGCACCGGCAAGGCCTACCAGAACCTGATGGTGGACGTGCAGCAAACCAACGAAAAGCTGCACACCCGCGCCGAAAATATCGTCATCGACGCCACCGGCGTGGAGCGGGAGAAAGCCCGCGCCGCTATTGATGCAGCGGGCGGCAGCGTAAAGACCGCCATCACCATGCTGCTGGCAGACTGCGATGCACGGGAAGCCGCCCGGCGGCTGGAACGGGCACACGGCCATGTGCGGGAAGCCATCCGGCTGGAAGTGCTGTAAGGCACCTTTTTACACTCAAGTTCCTTAGCGGCAAAGGCCGCATCGGATATACACCTGTTTTAAAGGAGGACCCACTTATGACGAATGAAGAACTGGTCCGCGCGGCGCTGGAGAAAGTCGGCGGAAAGAGCAACGTTCTTACTGCAACCAACTGCATGACCCGTCTGCGGGTGCGTGTCAAGGAGGATGCCAAGATCGACGACGAGGGCCTGAAGGCCATCGAGGGCGTGATGGGCATCGTGCATGACCGTGCCGGCTATGTGGAGATCGTGGTCGGCCCCGGCAAGTGCCGCAAGTGCGCAGATATCTGCCGCGATATGGGCATCCCGGCGGACGCCGCCGCTTCCACCGCCAACGACTGGCAGACCAATAAGGCCGCAGTCAAGGCCGGGCAGAAGCAGAGCAAGGTCAAGGAGCTGTTCAAGACCTTTGGCGATATCTTTATCCCCCTGATCCCGGGCGTTGTGGCCTCCGGTCTGTGCGCCGGCATCAACTCCCTGATCGGTCAGGTGGTGCCGAACTACGCCGACATCCCCGCACTGGCTCTGATCAGCACCCTGCTGGGTCTGATGAACACCTGCTTCCTTGGCTACCTGACCGCATGGGTCGGCTACCGCGCAGCGGAAAAGTTCGGCGGCACTCCCATTCTGGGCGGTATGCTGGGCATGATCACCGGTCTGGACGGCATCAACAAGATCTCCGGCATTCTGGGTCTGTTCAACGAGGCTGTGCCGCTGGATTCCATCCTGCGTGCAGGCCGCGGCGGCGTGCTGGCCGTTGTGCTGGGCGCATGGTGCCTTGTCAAGATCGAGCGCTGGGTGCGCAAGTGGATGCCCGAATCTCTGGACATCGTGTTCACCCCGCTGATCACCATGATCCTCTGCCTCGTGCCCTATATCCTGCTCATCATGCCCGCTACCGGCTACATTTCCACCGCTCTGTGCTGGGTGGTTGAAAAGCTGTGCATGAGCGAGAGCCTGATCGTGCGCATCATTGCCGGTTATGTTTCCACCGCTCTGTTCCTGCCCATGGTCGCTATGGGTATGCACCACGGTCTGGTGGCTCTGTACTCCGTGCAGCTGGAGACCTTCGGCTACGTTACCCTGTACCCCGCGCTGGCTATGGCTGGTGCAGGTCAGGTGGGCGCTGCCATCGCCATCTACTTCAAGGCTAAGAAGTGCGGCAACACCCGCCTGAAGAACGTTATCACCGGCGCTCTGCCCGCAGGTCTGCTGGGCATCGGCGAGCCGCTGATCTACGGCGTCACCCTGCCTATGGGCAAGCCCTTCATCAGTGCCGGTCTGGGCGCAGGCTTCGGCGGTGCCTTCGTTATGGCCATGCAGGTGGCTGCTACCGCTTGGGGTCCCTCCGGTCTGCTGGCTCTGTTCGTCATGACCGCCGGCCCGAACGGTGTGGCTGCTTCCGTTGGCTGCTACGCAGTGGGTCTGGTCATCTGCTACATCATGGGCTTTATCGTGACCAACGCAATGGTCTCTGTTGAGGACGTTGCCAATGCTTAAAACGCTCGGACGGTCAGTGTATCTGACGCAGTTTGAGGAACAGCGTGCGTCGCTTTCCGCTTTTGCGGCAGGCGGCGCGCCTGTTTTTATCTCACTGCATATCAGCGAAGAATTTGATGCCGCTTACTGCGCCCGCGTGCAGGAAATGTGCGATTTTCTCTCCGCGCAGGGCTGGCGCATTCTGGCAGACGTGTCGGAAAAGACCATCCGGCAGTTCGGCTGCGCCGACCTGACCGCGCTGGCAAAACGGCTGCACCTGTGGGGTCTGCGGCTGGACTACGGCTTCTCGCTGGAGGAGATGTGTGCCCTTGCGCAGCAGCTGCCCGTTGCCGTCAACGCCTCCACCACCACTCCGGAGGTGGCGCGGCAGCTGGCCGCGGGCGGCGGCACGGTCATCGCCATGCACAACTTCTACCCCCGTCCGGAGACGGGGCTTGACCCGGAATTCCTGCGCGAGAGCACTGCCGCTTTGCAGGCAGAGGGCTTGCAGGTGTACGGCTTTATCCCCGGCGACGCGTTGCTGCGCGGCCCGCTGTACGCGGGTCTGCCCACGCTGGAAGCCCACCGCACCGCTGCCCCCTCGGCAGCCTTTGCGGATTTGGCTGTGAACTACGGGCTGGACGGCATTTTTGCGGGCGACCCGGAGGTCAGCCCCCGGGAGCAGGAGTACATCCGCCACTTCTGCGCCACCGGCGAGCTCTGCCTGCCGGTCGCCCTGCGCCCCGGCTATGAGACCCTGTACGACCGCACCTTTACCTGCCGCCCGGACTCGCCCAAGGGGCTTGTGCGGTATCAGGAATCCCGGCTCTACTCCTGCTTTGGCAGCACCGTGCAGCCGGACAACTGCGCAGAGCGCCGCCGCCGCTGCGTGACCATGGATAACATCGGCTACGGCCGCTACTCCGGCGAGATCCAGCTTGTGCGCGCCGACCTGCCCGCAGACGAAAAGGTAAACGTCATCGGCGAGGTGCCCGCAGCATACGACCTGCTGCTGGACTGCATTAAGCGCGGAAAGACCTTCCGTATGGTAAAAGTACAGTAAAAACCCTCTCAGTCATCTCGCTTTGCTCGATGCCAGCTCCCCCGAAAGGGGGAGCTTTTTGCATCTGTCGGTCAGCACAAATAAAGCTCCCCCTGAGAGGAAAGACTTCCCCCGCTCCGGGGGAAGATGTCGCGCAGCGACAAAAGGGGGAATCTGGCGAACGAAGTGAGCCTGAGAGGGTTCGTTCCAAACCCTCCCGTGAAAATAGGATAGCGGAGCGTCCGCAGACGCTCCGCTATCCCGAAATTATAAATAATGATTCCGCTGAATATGCGCAAAGTGCAACGACGACGACCGCCGCCAGCGGCGGAAACAGGGAGGAGTTGTTGGGGCAGCGGCCAGCAAGACGCAAGTGCCGCCCAAGGCACGAAGCGGATGCTGGGTGCCGCAACCCGATAGCGGAGCGCATTCAGATGGTTTTCTTCCTCGGATACACAAAGGCGTCGCGGCGGTACACCGCCACGAGATACGCCGCCATGAAGCACCAGATGATGGGCTCGCACAGGATGACGGCGTTGTAGGCGTAGCGCGGGATGAACACCAGCACAAAGATCACCTTGCCTACCAGCTCGATGACGCTGGAAAACAGCGGCAGCACCTTCTGCCCAAGGCTCTGCAAGGCGTACCGGGTGCACAGCAGCACCCCCAGCACCGCGTAGAACGGCGCGTTCCACACCAGATACCGTGCACCGTTTTCCAGCACGAGGGGCGCGGTGGAGCCGGAGATCAGCTGCACCAGCTGCCGGGCAAAAAGCTGCATCAGCACGATGTCTGCCACCATAATGACCACCGAGCACAGGTACATGGTGCGCATTCCCTTGCGCACCCGCTCCGGCTGGTTTGCGCCCCGGTTCTGGGAGACAAAGGTGGAGCCGGCATTTGCCATGGAGATCAGCGGCATATCGGTAAAGGCGAACAGCTTGCGCGCGGCGGTGTGCCCCGCAATGGTCAGCGTACCCAGCCCGTTGATGCCGTATTGCAGCACCACCGACCCCGCCGACACGATGCTGCTCATCAACCCCATGGAGATGCTCTGGCTGAACAGCTCCCAGTACAAATGCTGTCCCACCGCCCAGTGCTTGCGGGCGGGCAGCAGCAGCGGCACGCGGCGCATCACATACAGAATGCACAGCACCACCGAGATGCCCTGCGCAATGACGGTAGCCACCGCCGCACCCTGCACGCCCATGCCCAGCCCGGCAATGAACCACAGATCCAGCGCCACGTTCAGCCCGGAGCTGATGATCAGAAACACCAGCGGCATCACGCTGTTGCCGATGGCGCGCAGCAGCCCGGCGCACAGGTTATAAAGGAACATCACCAGCACGCCCAAGTCGATGACGATGATGTAGCGGTAGGCGTCCTCTAAGATCTCTGCGGGGGTGTCCAGCAGCTGCAACAGCGGCCGCAGGCCGAAAAAGCCCGCCGTGGTAATGACAAAGCTTGCGCAAAGCCCGATGACCAGCGACCCGGCCACCGTCTTTTTGAGCAGATCCTCGTCCTGCGCCCCGTAGGAGCGCGCAGCCACGATGGAAAGCCCGTTGCCGATGCCGATGCCAAAGCCCACCAGCAGCTCGTAGATGGACCCGCAGGAGCCGATGGCAGCCAGTGCGGTATCGCCCAGCACGTTACCCACGATCATGGTATCCACGGTATTATACAGCTGCTGGAACAGATTGGACACCAGAATGGGCAGCATGAACAGCAGAAGGTTCTTGAAAATAGG
>CAKTFS010000058.1 GCA_934561115.1 uncultured Faecalibacterium sp.
CCTAAAGAAGAAGTCGAAGCACAAAAAAGCTAGCGCTGCGCCAGTCGGCGCTATCGCTTTAACGCTTTTTTCGCTTCTCCATTTATAGCCCCTCAGTCGCTGCGCGACAGCTCCCCCCGGGGGAGCAAGCGCCCGCCCGCAGCGCCGCGCTTTCGCAGAAAGCGGCGCTGCAAATGCTGTTACCCGCCACGACCCCTCCCGTGAAAATGCGTTTGGAGCGCTCCGCAGAGCGCGACAAACGCGAAATAAAAATAATTCTTCCGCTGATGATGGCCAAAGCGCACGCGGCGGCCATTTCCAACCAAAAACGCCTGACTTTTCAACAAGGAGCACAAAACAAGTGGAAAACATTTCGCCCGCACTTTTGGAGTGGTTTTACAAGAACCGCCGCAGTCTGCCCTTCCGGGAGGACCCCACCCCCTACCATGTGTGGCTCAGCGAGGTGATGCTGCAGCAGACCCGGGTGTCGGCGGTGCTGCCGTATTATTACCGCTTTCTGGAAGAGCTGCCGGATATCCCCGCGCTTGCTGCCTGCGGGGAGGAAAAGCTGCATAAGCTGTGGGAGGGGCTGGGCTATTACAGCCGGGTGCGCAACCTGCAAAAGGCCGCAAAGCTCGTCTGTGCACAGTACGGCGGGCAGCTGCCTGCCGACTACGCCGCCCTGCGTGCGCTGCCCGGCATCGGGGAGTACACCGCCGGTGCCATTGCGTCCATCAGCTTCGGCTTGCCCGTGCCCGCCGTGGACGGCAATGTGCTGCGGGTGTTTTCCCGTCTGTATAATGACCCGGGTGTGATTACAGAACCGGCGGTAAAAAAGGCCTTTACCGTCCGGGTCATGGAGCATCAGCCGCCGAAAAAGGCGGGGGACTACAATCAGGCATTGATGGAGCTGGGTGCGCTGGTCTGCGTGCCCAACGGTGCGCCTTTGTGCGGGCAGTGCCCGCTGGCGGAAGTCTGCCTTGCCCGGGCGGCGGGCACTACCGCCCAGCTGCCCCAGAAGGCAAAGCCCAAGCCTCGCAAGCTTGTGCCGGTAACGCTGGCGCTGGTGGAAAGCCCGGCGGGCTTTCTGGTGCAGCAGCGGCCGGAAAAAGGGCTGCTGGCAGGGCTGTGGCAGCCGGTATTGTGGGAGGGCGAGCATCTTTTGCAGGCCGAGGTGCTGGCGCGGCTGGCGGCACTGGGGCTGGACACCGGCACGGCAGCCCCTGCCGCCCTGCCCGCCGCAAAGCATATCTTTACCCATATCGAGTGGCTCATGTCCGGCGTGCAGCTGCAGGTCGCAGCACAGCCTGCCCCGGCGGGCTATGTGTGGGCAAGCCGGGAGGCCCTGCGCACTACCTACGCCCTGCCCGGGGCGTTCCGGGCGTACAAGCCGCTGCTGCTCTGAGTTTATGGCAATTTGCTGTAATGAACCGCGCCAAAACCGGCACACTGCCCAAAGTGTGCCCCGCAGCACCTTCGGGGCATGAAAATTGGGGCGCAACGGTTGTAATTTTGGACGCGAACGGGTATAATAAAAGCTACAAGGCGGCGCTGATCGCCGCTTGAATCAAGATCCTTTTGCGGGATGCCCGCTGGAAAAATCAAGCTGAAACAACGTTTCAACTGCAAAAAGGAGTGTACTGAATCTATGAAAAAATCTTGCTTGGTCGCTGTGATTGCCGTTCTGGCTGCTGTGGCTGGTGCGCTGGCTGCTGTGGCACTTTACCTGAACCGCCGCGAGAAGGAGCTGGACGAATACGAGCGTCTGCTGTTTGGCGAGGATGACGCGGAAACCGTAGAGCCGGAGGAAGCCGCTGCTGAGGACGAGACCGAGGCAGAATAATCCTGAAATACCGGAAACTGCCGGGAAGATAAGCGCATCGGGGCGCACGGAGCAGTCTGTCTGAACGGACCGCCCCGGTGCGCCCTTTTTGTACATAAGGAGAAGGAACATGAAGCGTTTTTTGCTCTGGATCATCAGTGTGGCACTGGGTGTGGTGCTGCTGCTGGCGGCTGTGATGGGGGTAAGCTATGCCTTTACCACCGAGGGCGGCTGCCCGGACAGTGCGGCGCAGTTCGGCGGGCAGGCGCTGGAAGCCAACGGCTCCTGCTGGCAGGTGCCGCTGCTGGGCGGGCAGCTGGATAAGGTATTTGCCAGCCCCGCCACCCTGACCGTGCAGAAGCTGGGGGTGCTGTACACCGCTCACCCGGAGCTTGCCTTGCCGGACTGGACGGGCTACACCGCCCTGACCATCCAGAATGCGGCGGGGAATGTGCTGTTTGTGGGCAGCGCGGGGGAGTACCAGAACTTCCTCTTCCCCGCGAACGGAGAGTATAAGGCGGAGCTGACCGCGTGGCGCGTGCCCAAGGGCGGCACCATCGGCCAGTTCGAGGGCGGCAGCACCGGGCAGCTGCGCAGGAATCTGGGGCTGGAGCGCCCCGCAAAGCCCACCGGCTGGTACCGGTACAGCTTCCGCTTTACCCTGCAGGCCAGCGCGGAGGTGGAGCTTTCCGCTGAGCGGGTGGAGCAGGGCGGTACGGTGGGCGTGCGCATCTCCGGCATGACCGGGGACGCCGTGCCCACCATCGAGACCGACCTTGGCAGCGTGCAGTGTGTGCGCGCCGCCGAGGGCTGGCGCGCCTATATCCCGGCGGCCTATAACGCCTCCTCCGGCGGGCACGAGGTGAACATCACGGTGAACGGCGAGACCATCACCCGCACCCTGACCGTGCTGCCGAAGGACTTTGGCACGGTGGAGGTAGAAGCCGAAGAACCGGCCCCGGAGAGCGCCAACGCCCAGTTCCGCAGCGCCATCTGGCCGCTGTACGAGGCAGCCGCCACCGCCAAGCAGTGGCAGGGCGGCTTTGTGCCCCCGGCTGAGGACTCCATGACTTTGGTGGACTACGGACAGATCAAGGTAACGGACGGCCAGCAGGGCAGCCGCTCCAACTCCACAAAGCTGTACACCATCCCCGGTGCGCCCTGCCGCGCCGCAGCCAACGGCACGGTGGTGTTTGCGGGGAGTCTGGAACTTACCGGCAACACGGTGGTCATCGACCACGGCTGCGGGCTGCGCAGCTACCTGTACGGCTTGCAGGAGCTTTCGGTCAGCAAGGGACAGACCGTGGAAAAGGGTCAGGCCGTGGGCGTACTGGGCGAAGAGCTGACCATGGACTTCAAGCTGGGCAGCAGGAGCGTGAACCCCCGTCTGCTGTTCCAGACCTCCGGCGGCCTGTTCTGGAAGGAAAACGGCTGAGCCGTAAGATGCAGGAGGAACGATATTGAAAAAGAGGATCATTGCATGGGCGGTGCTGCTCTCGGTATGCGCAGCAGCCCTTGGGCTGTGGTGCAGCGCCGCCGCCGGCAAAACTGCCCGCACCCTGCCCTGTGAGGACGAGGGGCTTATCCTCTCCATCACCACCTTCGACGGCAAGAGCGAATCCAAGCCCTTTCTCAAATGCTTCGGGCATACATGGATCGGGCTGGACAACCGCACCGGGCACACGGTCTACCTGAAAGACCGCGCCATCCCGGACGGCGGGATGGTCACCTTCTCGGTCTGGGCGGTATCGGGGCTTTCGGGGCTGCTGTTCGATCTGGAACCGTGCTATATCGCCAATTACGGACGCTACACCGGCAGATTGTCCCTGAGCACCAATATCGGGGAGGAGCAGCTGAAGGTCATTGAGGACTACATGGAACAGCACGATAAATGGACGGTGGACAAAAACTGCAGCTACTGGTCGATCCATCTGTGGAACGCGGTAGTGGGCGAGGATGCCGCTTTGAAGATCCGGGGCTTTGTCTGCACGCCTGAAAAAATTGAACAGGCCTTCAGCGCTTTCGACTGCGTGGAGCTGGACAAGGACTTCTCCCGCGCAGGGGGCATCTACTGCTACAGGGACGGAGAGAGAACGGAGCTGCAATTATGTTCATAAGATTCATCACAAGCAGGCTGCTGCGCATCATCGTGTGCGCAGCGGCAGGGCTGTACGGCCTGTACAACGCCATCTCCTGTTTTGTCACCCTGTATAAGGCGGGCCATCAGCCCTACCTGATGGCCGGGACGGTGCGGTTCGATTTTCAGGGCTATTACATGATGGCCGCCATGCACATTGGCATCTGTCTGCTTTTGGGGGTGCTGGTGTGGCTCTTCCTCAAAGGGACGAAAAAGCTGCGGGAAAAGACCGCGGTCGGGTAAATTTGCGTTTTTTTCGGTAACGTTTTTCCTCTTTGTGCGTTATTGGGGTGAAAGGGCACACGAAAGCCCGCAAAGGAGAAAATGACCATGAAACTGGACTGTGACGTGATCCGCGACTTACTGCCCCTGTACGCCGAAAAGCTTGCCAGCCCCGCCAGCAGTGCGCTGGTGGAGCAGCATCTTGCAGAGTGCCCTGCCTGCCGTGCAGAGCTGGAACAGATGGAAAAGCCGGTGCCGGTGCAGCCGGAACCCCAGCCGGATGCACCGCTGCTGAGCATCCGAAAGACCTTGCAGAAAAAGAGCATCCGCATAGCGGCGGCAGCGGTTCTGGCCGTGTTGTGCGTTTTTGGGCTGGTGTTCTGGATGGGCGGCGCAAAAACGCCGGTAACGGCAGAACAGGCGCAGATCTGGACTTACAACAAAAAGGAAAACGAAGCGAACCTCTGTGTGCTGGAAGTGCAGGGCGAAAATGTCCGGCTGGAACTGGAAGGCTCCTTTAACTGGGGCAAGCCATCTGTTACCGTCCGGGCGGTGCGCTATACCTTCCCGCACATTCACGCCGCGCTGGAAGGGCTGCTGGGCACATCGGCTTCCGATACCAGCATCACAGTCTCCGGCACGCAGCTGCTGACGGTGCAATGCGCCGACGAGATCCGCTATTACAGGGACGGGCAGCGGGTGGAGCGGTTCATCCTGAAAGAAGAGGATGGAACGCAGACCTATGTTTATGAATCCGAGAATGTAGTCACACAGGAATACGGCGTGTTTGAGAAGGGCTGACTATGGACATTGAAACCATCTACCGGCTCTACTTCCGGGACGTCTGCCTGTTTTTGCAGGGGCTTACCCGCAGCGAGACGCTGGCGGAGGAGCTGACGCAGGAGACCTTTTTCCGGGCGCTGGACGGCCTGAAAGACTACGACGGCAGACAGGATGTGCGGGCGTGGCTGTTCACCGTGGCGCGCAACGCCTACTACGACCACTGCCGCCGTGCAAAGCACGCCGCCCCGCTGGAAGATGTCGAAACAAAAGCCGCCGACAGCCCGGACATCGCGCAGCTATTGGTGGACAAGGACGCCGCCTTTACGGTGCATCAGTGTCTGCACGCGCTGGAAGAGCCCTACAAGGAGGTTTTCAGTCTGCGGGTGTTCGGTGAGCTGCCCTTTGACCGCATCGGGGCCATTTTCGGCCACAATGCCGCATGGGCGCGGGTGACCTATTACCGCGCCAAGACCCGCATCCAGACCATGCTGGAACAGCAGAAATGATTTGAAATGCCCTCCGCTGCGCTCTGGGCATATTCAGAGGAAGAATTATTTTAAATTTGGGGTTCTGAAAAGCCTGCGGGCTTTTCAGAACCCCTTTTTCACGGGTGGGGATTGGAACGAACTCCCTCAGTCAAAGCCTGACGGCTTTGCCAGCTCCCTCGGGGAGGGAGCCTCTGGCGCGCCCGCAAACTTTGCGCTTTAGCCGGAAACTGTACCGCCATGCCAAAGGCCCCATCCTAGAGGGGGCTGTCGAGCGCAGCGAGACTGGGGGAGTTCAGGCAAGTACCCCTTCCGTCTTGCCGCTTCGCGTCAAGCCACCTTCCCCAAGGGGACGGCTTCAGTGGTAGCGGCAAAGTTTCCGGCATCGCCAAAAGGCGCCCCCTTGGGGGAGCTGGCTTTGCGCAGCAAAGACTGAGGGGGTAAATCCCACCCGTGAAAATGGAAAGCCGGAGCGTCCGCAGACGCTCCGGCTTTCCGAAATTATAAATAATTTTTCCTTAGTTTATGCGCAGAGCGAACGCGGAGCGCATTCTAGATCGTCCCGCTCCGGGTCAGGCCTTCTCAGAGGGCTTGCTCAGGTCTACGCTGCGGATGATCTTGCGCACCGGCAGGATGCTCTTGGCGTTCATGGA
>CAKTFS010000059.1 GCA_934561115.1 uncultured Faecalibacterium sp.
TCGGAAAAATCCGCCTTGAAGAACAGGCCGATCAGCGGGTTGATGATGTCCTCCACCAGCGCGGTGACGATGGCGGTGAAGGCACCGCCGATGACAACGCCCACTGCCATGTCCAGCACGTTGCCGCGCATGGCAAACGCCTTGAACTCTTCAAAGAACTTTTTGATGCCGCTTTTTTTCTCTTCCATAGATAAACTGCTCCTTCTTGTCCCCTTTTTTTACCGCAAGGGGTTATTTATTTTTATAATAGCGTATTGCGCGGCGATTTGCAAGCGTAAAGCAGCCCATTTTATAGAAAATAAAAAGTACCCTTTCTTGTGAAAAAAGATCCCGGAAAGTCCGCAGACTTTCCGGGATCTTCCTATTCAAAAATAGTTTTCCGCTGATTTATGCTGCGGGCTGCTCTGCTGCTTGTTCGGCGGGCTGCTCGGCGGCGGGCTGGGGGTCAGCAGTCACCGTAATGGTGCGGCTGATGCTGCTGCAGGAGTAGTTGCCTCCAGCCTTGGCGGTCTGGGTGTAGGTGCCCGGCTCGGTGGGCACGCCGCTCATTTTGCTGCTGAACCACAGGAAGGTCTTTTTCTTGTAGGTGTAGCTCACCTTGCCGTTTTCAGCCACCTGTCCGTCCGAAATGACCTTGGCGGTCAGATCGGCGTTTTGCAGCTGGGAGACGGTCATGCTGGCCGGGGCATCCGCTGCCCAGCTCAGGCTGACGTTTTCGGTCTTGGGCTTGATCTTGAACATGGCAAACCCGGCGGCGTTGATATCGCTGCTTTCCAGCGCGATGGCACCGGCAAAGTACTTGCCGCTGTCCTTAGGCTGCTCGTCCAGATAGATGCGGCTCAGCGCGCCCTCGGGCAGGTATTTGCGGATCAGGCTCAGCGCAAGCTTCATACCGTTGGAAACGTTCTTCACGGTGGTCAGGTAGCTGGCCGGAACAAAGAAGCTGACGGTGTCCATCACCGACACCACCTCGTCCGCTACCCGCAGCAACACGCTGACGTCGTTGCCGTCGATCAGCTGCTTGAGGTAGCTGTATACGTTGAATTCCTCGGTCTGGTCCGGGGTCTGGGACATCTTTTTGGGCAGGGGAATCAGCTTGAGCAAAGTGCGCAGCTTATCCGAGATCATCAGGGTTACATAGCCGTAGGCTTCGCCGCTGGTGCCCAGTACCACAGCGATATACTGGGTGTTTTCGGGCCGGGTCTCCACCTCCAGCTTATAATCGGAGCCGTAGACAAGGTTGCCGGTCGCCCGGATGCGGATGCTGACGATATCATTTTCATCCGATGCCGCAGTCAGCTCTGCGGCATCGGGCAGTTCCTCGCTGACAGCAGCGGTGCTTTCCGGCTGCTGCGCTGCCGCCGAGGCGGGCATCGCCAGCACACCAAGCATCATGCTGACCGCAAGCAGGAGCGAAATCCATCGTTTGGCCTTCATACGAAAACCTCCTTTGTTGTTTGGCATCATACCCACATTTTACCGCAAAATAATCCTAGGGTCAATAACGGGATTCAAGCCGGACCCATCACTCTCCGATATAGGTAAAGCGGGGCTGGGTAACGCCGTCCCGGGTCACGGTCTCCAACCACATAGCGGCGGGGCGCACCCACAGCCCGCCCTCGCCGTACAGGGCGCGGTACACCACCATTTCCTCCTCGGTCTCGCTGTGGCGTGCCACGCCCAGCACCTGATACTCGTTGCCTTTAAAGTGGCGGTAGCGCCCGGGGCGCACCGGATATTGCAGTTCCTTCATAGCCGTTCCTTTCTGTATTGCAAAAAGGGCTGCTGCGCCGGGCGGTGCAGCAGCCCACAAACCTTATTTATAAATATTACAGCGTTACAGCGTGCTGTCTGTCCCATCGCCGGGGGTCTGCTCGGCAGAGTACAGCAGCATCAGGTGGTTGGCCGAGGCTTCCAGCTGGCTCTTGGCCTGCCGCAGGGCGGCTTCCTCGGTCTCGTTCATCTTTTCAGGCTTATCCTTGCGCAGGCAGCGGCGCAGGTTGGCAAGGTCGGCCTTCACGCGGGCCTTTTCGTCCTTGTCCAGCTCCTTTTTGCACTTGGAAAGTGCCTCGTCCACCTTATAAGCCAGCACCTCGGCCTGATTGTGCAGTTCCAGACGCTCCTTGCGGCGGCTGTCCTCGGCCTCGTAGGCGGCGGCGTCTGCCATGGCGCGCTGGATCTCGTTTTCGGAAAGGTTGGTGCTGCCGGTGATGGTGATGTTCTGCTCCCGCCCGGTGGCAAGGTCTTTCGCAGATACCTTTACCACGCCGTTCACGTCGATATCAAAGGTGACCTCGATCTGGGGCTTGGACGAAAAGCTTGCCCGGATGCCGTTCAGCTTGAACTTGCCCAAAGACTTGTTGTCCCGCGCAAAGTGGCGCTCGCCTTGCAGAACGTTGATCTCCACGCTGGTCTGCATGGGACGGGCGGTGGTAAAGATCTGGCTCTTGCGGGTGGGGATCATGCTGTTGCGGGTGATCAGCGGTGTGGCTACACCGCCCAGCGTCTCGATGGACAAGGTCAGCGGGGTCACATCCATCAGCACCAGCCCCTGCGCTGCCGCGCCGGTGGCACCCGCCAGCTTGCCGCCGCCCTGCAGCAGTGCGCCCTGCACCGCTGCGCCCATGGCGACGCATTCGTCCGGGTTCAGGCTGTGGCTGGGCTCCTTGCCCAGCAGTTCCCGCACCTGTCGCTCCACGGCGGGCATCCGGGTGCTGCCACCCACCAGCAGCACCTTGCCCAGCTGGCTGGCAGAGATGCCGGCATCCCGCAAGGCGTTCTGCACCGGGGTCACGGTGCGGGACAGCAGATCGCCGGTCATCATCTCGAACTGCGGGCGGGACAGGGCGATATCCAGGTGATGCGGCCCGTCCTTGCCCACCGTGATAAAGGGCAGGTTCAGCTGGGCAGAGGGCGCACTGGAAAGCTCCTTCTTGGCCTTTTCCGCTTCCTCCTTCAACCGTCCCATGGCGGCGGGGTCGCGGGTCAGGTCGATGCGGTCAGACTTTTTGAACTCTGCCACCGCGTACTCCACGATGCGCTGGTCAAAGTCGTCGCCGCCCAGATGGGTGTCGCCGCCGGTGGCAAGCACCGTAAAGGTGCCGTCCTCGATCTCGATGATAGACACGTCAAAGGTGCCGCCGCCAAGGTCGTAGACCAGGATCTTCTGCGCGGCTTCGTTGTCCAGACCGTAGGCCACAGCGGCGGCGGTAGGCTCGTTGATGATGCGCAGCACGTTCAGCCCCGCAATGCGGCCTGCATCCTGCGTGGCCTTGCGCTGGCTGTCGTCAAAATAGGCGGGCACGGTGATAACGGCCTCGGTGACCGGTTCGCCCAGATAGCTCTCGGCGTCCCGGCGGATCTTGGCAAGGATCATGGCGCTGATCTCCTGCGGGGCAAGGTCCTTGCCGTCAATGTGCGCCCGGTAGTCCGAGCCCATGTACCGCTTGATGCTGGAGATCGTGCGCCCGGAGTTGGTGGCGATCTGGCGCTTGGCCGCACCGCCCACCAGCCGCTCGCCGTCCTTGGTAAAGGCCACCACGCTGGGGGTGGTGCGCTCGCCCTCTGCATTGGTGATGACCACGGGCTTGCCGCCCTCCACCACTGCCACACAGGAATTGGTCGTACCCAGATCAATGCCGATCACTTTGCTCATACTGTTTCCTCTGTTTCTTGTCCGCCGTGTCTGCGGGCTGATTTTTCTCCAGTCTATCTTACCGGACGGCTGTGACCATTTTTTAGTCCAATTGTAAAGATTCTATGTTATATGCCGCCGGAGCCGTGGGCGGCTCGTGGGTCAGCGCGTAGAGCAGCTGTTCCGCTTCCTGTAACCAGCGGTCGGCGTCCGGCTCGTGCTCCCGCTGCAAAATGGTAAAGGCCTGCTTTGCTTCTGCCGCCTGCGCCAGCGCCTTTTTGCGGGAGGTGTAGCGCGTTTCGTACTGCGCCAGCCGCAGGCAGACCCGGGGCGTATACTCGATATCCGGCACCGCCGCCGCGTTCTGCCGTGCCCGGCGGTACCACAGCAGCGCCTTGCCGTTGTCGCCCCGGGCGGCGCAGTCGTCGCCAAGGTTTAAAAGGGCGATGGGCTCGCCGCTTTCGGCAGCGGCCTTCCACAGTTTGCGCGCCTGCGCAGCACTTTTGGGCACGCCGCGCCCCTGATATAGACACTCGCCCAGCAGCGATAGCCCGGCAGAATTTCCCTGCTCGGCGGCTTTCTGGTAGCACTCTGCCGCTGCCGTCCAGTGTCCGGCGCGGGCGGCTTCCTTACCGGCTTCGGCTTCCTCTGCGCCGGGACCCTCCGGGGTGTGGCCCGCGTGCAGCAGACCGTTGAGCAGCGCACCGTCCAGCGAGGCCGAATTGCTCCACGGGTCCAGCACCACGCCGTCGATGCCCGGGGTGTCCAGCGCCAGCTGCATGGCCTGTTCCAGGGTGCGGTCTGCCATGGGGCGGCTGCCGGTACTGCGGTCTGCACCGGCCGCTGCCACCGAGGTGAACAGCGGCAGCCAGCAGCGCCCCTTATCGTTGCGCAGCGTCCACAAGGCAAGGCCGTCGGCCTTTTCTGCCGGGATGGGGTGCTCCATCCACGGGGCGGGCGCACCCTGCGCCGAAAGCGCCGTTTGCAGCGGCACCAGCACATGGGTCTCCAGCTCCAGCGCGTAATTCAACGCGCTCATCAGGGACCAGAAGCTTTCCTCGTTCTGCCCCTTGTACAGCATTTGCACCGCCTGCTCGATGGCCGGGCAGCCGGTGCCGCGCGGGCCGTACACCGGTGCGGTGCGGCTGCGGCGGCTGCCCACCGGGCGGAAGCGTACCCCGCCGTCTGTTCGTCTTGCCATTGTGTTCACCATACTTCCCTATCAATCTCAGCCCTAGTATAACAGGATTTGGCAGCTTGTACAATGCAAAACGCAGCGGGAGTACTGGATTTTCAGTATCCATCGCGTTATAATAAGGTGTATTTTGACCCCCAAAGGAGGAATTTTTTTGAACCGGATGCTTGGCTACCTGAAGGGCTACAAGCGCGAAAGCGTGCTTGCACCGCTCTTTAAGATGCTGGAAGCCACCTTTGACCTGTTTGTGCCGCTGGTCATGGCGGATATCGTCAATGTGGGCATCGCAGCGCACGACCTGCACTATATTCTGGTGCGGTGCGGCATTTTGCTGCTGCTGGCTTTCATCGGCCTTACCTGCAGCCTGACCGCGCAGTATTTTTCTGCCAAGGCAGCGGTGGGCTACTCCACCGCGCTGCGGCACGCCCTGTTTGCCCATATCCAGAGCCTGAGCTTTTCAGAGATGGATACGCTGGGCACCAGTACCCTTATCACCCGCATGACCAGTGACGTCAATCAGGTGCAGAGCGGGCTCAACCTGTTTTTGCGCCTGTTCCTGCGCAGCCCCTTTGTGGTGCTGGGTGCTATGGTCATGGCCTTTACGGTCAACGCCCGGGCGGCGATGATCTTTGTGGTCACCATCCCGCTGCTCAGCGTGGTGGTGTTCGGCGTGATGGTGATCACCCGGCCGCTGTATAAGACGGTGCAGACCCGGCTGGACCGGGTGCTTGGCCTGACCCGCGAGAACCTGACCGGCGTGCGCGTGGTGCGCGCTTTTGATAAGGAGCAGAGCGAGATCGACCGCTTTGAGGACGCCAACGCCCTGCTGACCGGGATGCAGCTGCACGTCGGCCATCTTTCGGCGCTGATGAACCCGCTGACCTATGTGCTGATCAACCTTGCCATCGTGGCGCTGCTGTATGTGGGCAGCATCGAGATCAACGTGGGCGGCATGGCCTCCGGCGATGTCATCGCGCTGGTGAACTACATGAACCAGATCCTTGTGGAGCTGGTAAAGCTGGCCAACCTCAT
>CAKTFS010000060.1 GCA_934561115.1 uncultured Faecalibacterium sp.
CCGCCGTTGGAGGTGCGGCAGAGCACGAACATGCCCTTGCCCTGCTTTTCGGCGTAGGGCAGATAGGGGCTGATGGAGTCCAGACCCATGTAGGGTGCCAGCGTGACGAAATCGCTCTCGAAATCGCCGGTAAAGTGACCCATGGCGTACATCTCGGCAGTCTTGGCGATATCGCCGCGCTTGATGTCCGCGATCACCGGCACACCGGCCTCGCGCACAGCCTTCAGGGTGTCGGCGTAGGCCTTCATGCCCTCCATGCCCAGAGACTCATAATAAGCGATCTGCACCTTGTAGCAGCCGGCCACAGCCTTGGTGGCATCAATGAGCTTCTTGTTGAAGCGCACGATGTTCTCGCCCTTGGTCAGGGTGCTGTCCACAAAATCGGCAGGCAGGTAGCTGAAATCGGTGTCCAGACCCACGCACACCGGGCCGCGGGCTTCCACAGCTTCGTACAGTTTGTCCATGTTCGTCATTTGGGTGTCCTCCTGTAAGTCGTATTGTAGAACCCTCTCAGGCGCTTGCGCGCCAGCTCCCCCGAGGGGGGAGCTTTTTCTCTTGAGGGCAACTGTTTCTTTTCGTGATATGCAAACTGCTTTCCGTACTCTCTGAAGCTCCCCTTTCGGGGGAGCTGGCAAAGCCGTCAGGCTTTGACTGAGGGAGTTTTGTGCTTTCTTTTTACTCCTCGGCCTGATAGGTGATCTCGCCGGCCTTGATGGTGGCAAACACCTTGCCGTAAAGCTGTGCGCCGTCAAAGGGGGTGTTGTGGCTCTTGGAGTGCAGCTTTTCCTTTTCCACCGTGTAGGGGGTGTCCAGATCCACCAGCACAAAGTCGGCATCGAAACCCGGCTCCAGCTGACCCTTGGCAAGGCCAAGGATCTCGGCGGGGCGGGTGCTCATCAGGTGCACCAGCAGCTCCAGCGGCAGACCTTCCTGCTTGCAGAGCTTTGTGTAGCACACGCCGAAGGCGGTCTCGCTGCCCACCATACCGGCCATGCCCTTCAGCTTATCTTCCTCAGAGTGGGGTGCGTGGTCGGTGGCAATGGCGTCCACGATGCCGGTGCGGATGCCCTCCACCAGCGCCTCCACATCATCGGCGGTGCGGATGGGCGGGTTGACCCGGTAGTCGCAGGTGTCGTTGGTGAACCACAGGTGATGGGGGGTCACCTCACAGGTGACGGGTGCGCCCCGCAGCTTTGCCATGCGGATGGCGTCCAGCGCGCCCCGGGTGGACACATGGCACATGTGCAGCCGGGTCTGGTAGTACTCGCTCAGCCAGCAGTTGCGCACCGTCTCGATATCCTCGGCCAGACGGTAATCCCACGGGCTGATCTCCATATCCTCGGCGTGGCTCATGACCGTGATATCCTTCTGGGTGCAGATGGCAAAGGCCCGCGCCATGGTGGCGTTATCCTGCACGCCGTGGCCGTCCTCGGTGATGAACTTCACGCTGGCGGGCAGGGTCTTGAGGTGGTCGATGCTCACGCCGTCAAAGTTCTCGGTGATGGAAACAGTCTGGTTTGCATCGCACAGCCCCACCTCGGCGGCTTTCTGCTCCACCATCATGGCCTGTGCGGCAGAGGAGCAGACGGGCTTTGTGTTGGGCATCAGGTTTACAAAGGTGTAGCCGCCGGCAGCAGCGGCGCGGCTGCCGGTCTCGATGTCCTCCTTGTACTCAAAGCCCGGGGTGCGCCAGTGGCAGTGCAGATCCACAAATGCGGGCAGCACCGTCAGCCCACCGGCATCCACCACCGTCTCGTTCTCGGCGGCAAGGGCGGAAAGATCCTGCCCTACGGCAGCGATCTTGCCATCCTTTACATAGATCTCGAGCGGCCGTCCCTCGGTGTTCACAGCGTTTGTCAGCAGCATCGCGGTTCCCTCCTGTAATGATATTTTTGTGTATCGGGTGCCCGAAAACGGGCAAAAAAAAACTTTTCCCCGCAAAGGGAAAAGCTCATTGCGCAAAAAAAGGAAACAACGAAGCCACGGCAAAACCGGACGCGAACTGCTTGTTCAGTTTCGGGTTCTGGGCGCTGCACAGCATGATGTTTCTCCTTTTTATGATGGTTGCGTTTTCATTCGTATTATTTTATCATAGAACCGCAAAATGTGTCAATGGCTGTGGGCAAAAACAGGTGCTAAAAGGTTTATGGCATCTCTCGCCGAATTTTGGATACTCTACCCAAAACCCGGGCAGCGCGGCAAAATAACCGCCATTTTGTTCCACAATCCCTAGTACAGCACTGTACTTTCATTGCCTGCTGTGCTATTATAATACGGTAAAAGGGAGAGCCCCGCCGCGTGGGCGGGTGTTTATGGGAAAGAGAGGTTTTCCGCATGGGTTTACTTGAGGACGCGCGGAACATCCAGCGCAAGGACCCCGCCGCACGCAGCGTGCTGGAGGTAATGCTGCTGTACCCGGGATTCCACATTCTGGTGTACCACCGCATTGCGCACTGGCTGTACGAGCACGAGCACTTTTTTCTGGCACGGTGGGTCAGCCAGCATGGCCGCCACCGCACCGGCATCGAGATCCACCCGGGTGCCACCATCGGCAAGTGTCTGTTCATCGACCACGGCATGGGCATCGTGTTCGGCGAGACCTGCGAGATCGGGGACAACTGCACCATCTACCACGGGGTAACGCTGGGCGGCACCGGCAAGGATACCGGCAAGCGCCACCCCACTTTAGGCAACAACGTGCTTATCGGCGCAGGCACCAAGGTGCTGGGCCCGGTGTTCATCGGGGATAACGCCCGCATCGGCGCAGGCAGTGTGGTGCTGCGCAACCTGCCCGCCAACTGCACCGCCGTGGGCGTACCCGCCGAGGTGGTGCGCATCAACAACAAGGCAGTGAACCCCGCCGACGATCTGGACCAGCAGGATCTGCCGGACATCGTCTCGCAGCGGCTCACCGATCTGGACCGCCGCCTGAGCCAACTGGAAAAGACCGCACAGGGCGATACCCCGCCCACTGCCGCGCAGATCGCCGCCCGGCAGCGGAAATAAAAGATTTCTTTGATAAAAAAATGAGACAGGCTTCCCGGAAAGGGTCGCCTGTCTCTTTTTTATTGTCAGCTGCGGTACTATCAGTCGTTTTCTTTGTTGCGGTACATCCGGGCATCCGCCTGACGGATAGCCTCGGTCAGGGGCTGCACACCGCATACCCCGCCAATGCTTACCGAGAGCCGAAGCTCCGGGTGGCTGGGCACCCGTGCCGCCTGCACGGCGTTCTGCACACGCCGGATGACGCTTTCCATGCCGTCAGGGCAATTCTGGGGCATCAGCAGCAAAAATTCATCGCCGCCGTAGCGAATCAGGATATCGGTCTGGCGCAGGCAGCTCTGCATGGCTGCCACCACGGTCTGCAGTGCCTCGTCCCCTACCAGATGCCCGAAGCTGTCGTTGACCGACTTGAACTGATCCACATCGATCATAGCCACGCCGCCGTGCATCTCGCCCCCGGCAAGGAACTTGTCAAAATAGCGGCGGGTGTAGGCCCCGGTCAGGGGATCTACGAAGGCGCTGCGCTCCATGCCGTCGCAGCGGTCCAGCAGCAGCCGGTGCCCGCCCATATCCAGCCAGCGGCCGTCCGTCAGCCGGGTGACCAGTTCCAGCATACAGCCCCTGCCGCCAACCTCGATATACTTGGAGATGACAAAGTAGGCTTCCTCGTCCTTGAACTCGATCTTATTCAGGATGGTCTTGCGGGCGTAAGCCTTGGCAGAGATGCAGTTTTCGCACCGGGAGTCCCGGTTCCACACCATGTGGCAGTTGCCGGGCTTTTCGGTCAGGATGCCGTCACTGTCCAGCGTAAGCACCTTGCGGTGCCCCGGGTCCACCAGACGCACCACGTCAAAGATGCCCTGCAGCCGCCGCAGGAACTGGGCGGGGTCCTCCTCCGGGTCGGTCGCGGTCAGCAGCTCGGTCTGACGCTCCACGCGGTGCTGCTCATCGGTCAGCTGCCCCAGCACGTTCACGCAGCGGCGCACCCCGGCACCGCTCCAGATGGTATGCAGTGCCATCCGGTGCAGCCGCGGTTCTCCGTCCCGCTGCACCATGACCGGCAGCACCACGTCCGGCGCTTCCGGCGTAGCGCGGCTGATGGCCTTGGAAAGCTTGCGCCGGTCCTGCTCGGTCAAAAAGCTGAGCCCCTTGCCCTGCGCAAATTCGGTGACTGTTTTCTGCTGCATGGGCTCGGCATGGTAGTCATACACGGTCACGCTGCCGGCCAGCAGGTCGTAGTCGAACCGGATGCCGCCGCACTGGGCGGCATAGAAATCTGTGCGCTCCTTTTCCTGCTCCAGCAGCAGCTGGGAGTGGTTCTCCCGGGGCAGCGCTTCCCGGTGCAAAATTTCTTCGGAAAGGCGGTGGGTCTCCTGCCGGAAGCCCCGGTCCCACTCCGAGCGGTTCAGCTCGGCATGCAGCTGCTCCGAGGACTCCTGCAGGCAGTCCAGCAGCAGCGGGTTGAAGGCGCCGCACTCGCCGTTCAGGATCATGCGCAGCGCGGTGTCGTGGTCGTAGGCGTGCTTATAGCAGCGCTCGCTGGTCAGGGCGTCGTACACGTCCGCCAGCGCCACCACCTGTGCCGCAATGGGGATCTCGTCCCCTTTCAGCCGGTCGGGGTAGCCATTGCCGTCCCAGCGCTCGTGGTGCCAGCGGCAGATGGCGTGCGCCACCTGCAAAAGCGGCTCGTCCTGCGCGATGGCCTGTCCCAGATCCTGCAGCATCTGCGCGCCCGCCACAGTATGGTTCTTGATGATGCCAAACTCCTCGGCGGTCAGGCGGCCGGGCTTGTTCAGAATAGCCTCCGGGATGACGATCTTGCCGATATCGTGCAGTGCCGAGGCAGTGCTGATGCGGGCGATATCGCTTTCGTCCAGCTGATAACGGTCGGTCTTTTGCACCAGCTGATGCAAAAGCAGATCGGTCAGGGTGCGGATGTGCAGAACATGCAGCCCGCTTTCACTGTTGCGGAACTCCACCACATGGCTCAGGATGCTGATCATCAGCACGCTGTTGTGCTCTTTTTCGTACACCTGATCGGTGACAAGGCGGGTGAGCCGCTTTTGCTTGGCGTACAGCATCAGGATGTTCTTCACCCGGCGCAGGATCATGATCCGCTCAAAGGGGCGGCGGATATAGTCTGCCACACCCAGATCGTAGGCGCGCTCGATGTTGGCGGTATCCTCTGCCGCCGAGATGACGATGACCGGGATCTCGTCCAGCCATGCGTGGTACTTCATCACCCGCAGCACGTCAAAGCCGTCCATGCCCGGCATCATCAGGTCCAGCAGCAGCAGCGAGATATCCGTGCGCTGCCGCATCAGCTCCACCGCCGCTGCGCCGTCCTCTGCTTCCAGATAGTCATAGCCATCGCCCAGTATCTCCTTGAGCAGGGCACGGTTGATCTCGGAATCATCCGCGATCAGGATCTTCGGTTT
>CAKTFS010000061.1 GCA_934561115.1 uncultured Faecalibacterium sp.
AGCACGGCCCTGCCCCGCAGGGCGAGCGATCAGCCCTGCGGGCTGTCGCTCAGTGCGCGGGAGACCCCCACCACCGGTCCCCCAGCTTGTCTGGGGGAGTTTCCTTTTTTATCTGCGGCGTGTGCGCGGGTCGAACAGCACGGCCCTGCCCCGCAGACAAATTCATTCACTTGGTAAGCAAAAACTTCATCAAAGGGACAACCTGAATTTTAACGTCAGGCGTCTCAATGGTGGTTTCCTCTTCGTAGGTCACGATGATATAGCTGTGCGGTTCTGTCACCGTGGCCGCAAATTTTTTCAGATTGCCTGTTTCACGTTCGTATGCATCGCCTTGAATCGAGTATGCCACCTGAATGACCTGTTTCGCAGAAGGCGCATAAAAGTCAATGTCGATCCCCGTCTTTGGCGATTTCAGGTAGTACACATCCGCCGGGTACTTCTGGGTCAGACAGATCGCCACTGCATTTTCCAGCAAAGAAGTGTTTTTATCATCCAGAAATAAGTTCAGCAGCCCGTTGTCACTGAAATAATACTTCGGGTTGCTCTCGCGCTCCGCAAACCGGGCGTAGAAGTTCTGGATGCTGAAGATCAAATAGGCATCCTTGGCGTACTGAATGTAGTCAATGATGCTTTCTTTCCCTACAGAAATGCCTATGGACTTCAGGATGCCGTGTAGTTTTGTATAGGATATCTCGCTTTTGACCGATTCTGCCAGCTTCTTCATCAGGATCCTGATCGCATAGTCGTTGCGGATACCGTTCCGTGCAATGATATCACCCAGCAGAATTTTCTGGTATACGCTTGAAATATACTCTCTCCTAGCTGTGTACCGGAGCGCTTCCGGAAAGCCACCATACTGCAGATAGTCTGCACAATGGCTCCGGATGCGTCCGTTTGCTTTGGTCTGGTACAGTGCCCGGCTGTCGTGCGGAATATCCAGCGCAGTCAGATACTCGTCAAAGTTATAGGGGGTAACGTATTTTGTCAGATAGCGGCCGCCAAGGGTCGTGGCAATTTCACGGCTCAGCATACTGGCATTGCTGCCTGTAACGTAGACCCGCTCTCTGGCATCGGCCATTCTGCGACAGAACTTTTCCCAACCCGGAACGATCTGGATCTCATCAAAGAAAAAGTAGCCCTGTGCTGAACTCAGCTCACTCTGCACCGAAAGAATATCGTTGAGATCCTCTTTCCGGAACTCCGAGAGCCGCTCATCCTCGAAGTTGATGTAGATGATCTGGTCCCATGACACACCGCCTGCGATCAGGTTCCGTACGATTTTATACAGCAGTGTGGATTTTCCCGCCCGCCGCAGACCGACCAGAACATAGTTTGCATTTGCTTCGAAAGTGTAGGACGGACGGGATACGATGTCGGCGTTCCGGATCACCTCGTGTTGGTCGTAAATGATACTCTTCAAAAGTTCATGGTTCATAAGATGACCTCCGAATCAGAGTCTTGACCTTGTATGCTATAAGACAGTATAGCACATTTTATGTTCTATATACAAGACATACAGATATCTTTTTTGTTCTGTATATAGAACGTACAGTCATTTTTTGCCCAGATAGAGAATGCCCCGGAAACGCCTGCAAACGTTTCCGGGGCACTTTTGTGCAGCAGAATGCTATACTCAGTCCTCTTCCCGGCTGACGATAGCCAGCATCCGGTCGAAGCATTCCTCCATCTGGCGCACCAGCGTGAACTGGGTGCGGGCGCGGTCAAGGTTGTGGCCGGGGCGGGCGGTGTGGAAGTAGTGGTCGCCCTCCAGATAGTCGGTCAGAAAGCGGGTGCCGCATTCCAGCGTCATCAGCCGTGCGCCCCATGCAAGGCTCTTTTTCTCCGCAAGGCTCATGGAAGCCCCGGCGGTGGAAAGATAGCCCTTGGCAAACACCTCGTACAGGTGCAGGTCAAAGTGCACCTTGCTCTGATCCGGCTCGTCCTCGGCGCAGTCGTTGGCGCCGGTGCGGATGGAATCGCCGAAGTCGTAGGCAGAAAGCCCCGGCATTACGGTGTCCAGATCAATGACGCACAGCCCCCTGCCGGTGGCCTCGTCAATGAGCACGTTGTTGATCTTGGTGTCGTTGTGGGTGACACGCAGGGGGATCTCCCCTGCAGCCAGCTGATCCAGCAGGACATGGCAGTCGGCCTCCCGGGCGCGGACGAAGGCGATCTCTTCCGCGATGCCCGCAGCGCGCCCCATGCTGTCGGCTGCCAGCGCTTTTTCAAAGTTTGCGTAACGGTTGGCGGTGTCGTGGAAGCGGGCAATGGTCTCGTGCAGGGTGGCGGCGGGGTAGTCGGAGAGCTGGTTCTGGAACCTGCCCAGCGTCTCGGCCACAGTGCAAAAATCCGCCTCGCTGCCCACCTGCTGCAGGCAGACCGTGCCCTCCACAAAATCGTAGGCGCGCCATGCGCCGCCGTCGGCGTCCATATAGCAGCTGCCGCCGGTCAGGGTGGGCACCACGTTCAAAGTCTCCCGCATGGGGTCGCCGCCCGCGGCAAGGATCTTGGCGCGCAGGTGGCGGGTCACCCCGCACACGTTCTCCATCAGCCCCACGGGGTCGGTGAAGGTGTCGGTGTTGATGCGCTGCAGGATGAACCGCTTGGAGCGGTCCTCCCGCCAGATCACATAGGTGTCGTTGATATGACCCTCGCCGTAGTGGTCAAGGGTGCAGGCCACCGGCCCGCCGAATTGGAATGCGTTTGCTGCCTGCTGCAAAAGGGGCAAGGTAACTGGCTTCATGATAAACTCCTTGTTCTGTTATAATTGTTCCTTATGCCGTTTTTTCGGGGCAGGGTGTTTTCCCTGCCGGGTCTGACGGCGGTATTCGTTGGGGGTCATTGCCTCCGATTTGCGGAAGCACTGGGAAAAATAGCTGGGGGAGGAAAAGCCCATCAGCTCGCTGATCTGTGCCAGACTGTAACCGGTGTTGGTCAGCATATATTTGCTCTCCTCAATACGGCGGCGGTTCAGGTAGGTGATGGGGGAAATGCCGTACTCCCGCTGGAAGGTGTGGGCCAGATAATATTTGTTCAGGTGGGCAAGCTCGGCCAGACGGTCCAGCGAGATATCCTCCCGGTAATTGGTGTCCAGATACCGCTTGATCTCGGCGCACTCCCGGTTCTCTGTCCGGGTGGTCTCCTCCAGCTGCATCGAAAGGGTGGTGCAGCGCACCAGCCAGATCAGCAGCACCTCCAAAAGATCCTGACAGACGGTCTCGCAGCCGTCCAGACTGCGGTCTGCCTCGGCCAGCAGCATATCCAGCAAGGTGACCATCCGCTCCCGGTTCTCCCGGCAGTTGAAGATGGCGTAGCTGGTATCTGCCTTGCTGAACAAAAACTCCATATTGTCCACGCCCAGCACGATGTACTCCAGCGGCGAGGCGTTCAGGCTGAGCTCGGTGTGCTCCACCTGCGGGTTCACAATGACCATATCGTCCGGTTTTACCGGGAACAGCTGCCCTGCAAGGTAGAACTGTCCCTCGCCGCTGAGGCAGTAGAACAGCTCGGTGCAGGAGTGGGTGTGGGCAGTGCTGTTCCAGTCGCCGCCGAACCGGCTCTTGCTGATATACAGCAGCCGGAAGGACTCCCGCGGGGCTGGTGCATGACGGATATCAAAGCGCTGGGTGCTCATAAACGATCGGCTCCTTCGGGAAACACAATTTTTCTAAAAATAAGAGCAAGATGCCAAAAGAAATAGCGCGTTGCATCGTGCACTTTATCTCATTATAGAGGGTACAGGCAAAAAAAGCAAGCCCCGATTGAGGGCACATTTTATACTTTTGTTTCGTATTACAGTCCAAAACCGTAAAAACCGTCCCGGATTCGGAATCATGCTGAAACTTTTATAAAATTTTTAGCACTTTTGCCAGAAGCGCTTTTTAAAGAGCAACGATCATAAAAAGAAAAGCAACGTTCTTCTTTGTGCCGACACCAAAAAAGGGAAACTGCCGCACCGTGTTTTTGTGCAGAAGCTTCTGCTTTTTATCCACCGCACGCCCTGCGTGCGCCGGCAGTTCCGTTCCGCCTTATTCCGCCCCCGCAGCGGGGCGTTTTTGCCCGCCGTATTTGTTGCTGCTGCGCCGCCCGGTTTTGCCGGGACCGGCCGCCTGTTTTGCCGGAAGGTCGTACTATACCCGATAAAACTCCGCCGAAACACTGCTCCGGTCATTTATTCTGCTGTTTCTTACCGATTTTACAATGTTTTTTATAAAAAAGCCTTTACAAATGAATTTCAAAAACATATTATATAATTATAGGTCCCGCTTCTTTACGCAAACAATTTCGTACCGGTTCGTATGGGGCAGACAGGCTATGCTTTCCGCGCCGCTTCTGCCTTGCGATAGATCATTGGAGCCCGCCGGTGCAGCCCGCTGCACCAGATCAAATACAGAAGGAAGGTTATGCATCATGCCTGAAAAGAAAGTTTCTGCTCCCGCAGCCGAAGCTCCGGCTGCCGAGGGCAAGGCCCGCAAATCCGCCAAGGCTCCCGCCCGCCGCGGCCGCCCGCCGCTGGCACCCGAGTTGTATGTGGAGATGGGCGGTGAGCAGTACAACATCACCGACATCATCGACCGCGCCAAGGCAGACTACCGCACCACCCACAAGGTCGGCGTGCAGTCCTGCAAGGTGTACGTCAAGCCCGAGGAGGGCGCAGCCTACTACGTCATCAACAAATTCTCCGGCAAGCTGGATCTGTAATTTTTTCACAGGGCTGCCCGCAGCACCGCACTGCTGCCGCGCCCGCCATTCCCACAATAAGGCTCCATAAACAAAGAGGCCGCTGCACAAGCACTGTGCAGCGGCTTCTTTTTATGCCGGGACGATTGGAAATGGCCTCCGCTTGCGCTCTGGCCATATTCAGCGGAAAAATTATTTTAAATTTCGGGATATCGGAACGCCTGCGGGCGTTCCGATATCCCATTTTCACAAGTGGGGTCGTGGAGGAAAACGGCATTTGCCGCGCCACTTTCTGCGAAAGTGCGGCGCTGTGGGAAATGCTTAGCTGGCCTTCAGCGGGAAAACCCTCTCAGTCATCGCTGCGCGATGCCAGCTCCCCCGAAAGGGGGAGCTTTATTTGTGCTGACCGGTAGATGACAAAAAGCTCCCCCTTCGGGGGAGCTGGCTGCGACCATCAGGAGCAGACTGAGAGGGTTCGTCCTATGGAAAAGATTAGTTGCCGACCCGTAATGTGACCATTTCCCTTTACGCCCCCTCCTGTGAAAAAAGCGTTTGTCGCACTCCGCAGAGTGCGACAAACGCGAAATAAAAATAGTAATTCCTCTAATTATGCCCAGAGCGCAACGACGACGACCGCCGCCAGTGGCGGAAACAGGGAGGAGTTGTTGGGGCAGCGGCCAGCAAGACGCAAGTG
>CAKTFS010000062.1 GCA_934561115.1 uncultured Faecalibacterium sp.
GGTGGTGGTTTGACATGACCGTGTAGCCGCTGTTCTTTTCTACCCGAAAAACTGCCATTTCACGGATGCCTCCTTTCTGTTTTTGGGCAAAGAAAAAGCCGCAGGCTTTTTGTGAAAGTCTGCGGCTATGCCGATTGTTAGATATTCAATTCTTTGTGTTTCCGCACTCCATATCAATTACCACCGAAACAGTAATGTGATTTTCAATGCGTTTGTTGCGGAGTTTATCGCCCTCGCCATCGAACACAACGTGACGAGAAAACAACGTAAAACGGATGATTTCCACTAGATTTCTCTTCGTAGCGAAACTATCGCTTCGACATGCTCCGTATGCGGGAACATATCCACCGGGGTAAAGCCCTCGGCCTTATAGCCCAGCTTTGTCAGGGTTGCAAGGTCGCGGGCGAGGGTGACGGGGTTGCAGCTGACATAGACCACCCGCTTCGGCGCCATACGCGCCACGCTGGCAAGGAATTCCGGGGTAGAGCCCTCGCGCGGGGGGTCCATAAAGATCACGTCTGCCTTCTCCCCTGCTGCGGCTGCTTCGCCGATCCAGCGGGTGGCGTCGGCGGCAAAGAAACGGGCGTTCTTTACGCCGTTGTGCCTTGCGTTGCCAAGGGCATCCTGCACGGCGTCCCGGTTCAGCTCCACGCCCACCACCTGCTTTGCATGGTCGGCGGCGGTCAGGCCGATGGTGCCGATGCCGCAGTAGGCGTCCAGCACCACCTCTTTGCCGGTCAGCTTTGCGGCCTCCACTGCAAGGCCGTACAGCACTTCGGTCTGGGCGTGATTGATCTGATAAAAGCTGCGCGGACTGATGGCGTAGGTCTTGCCGCAGAGGGTGTCCAGAATGAACCCCTTGCCGTACAGCACTTTTTCCGCTTCGCCCAGCACCACGCTGGTCTTGCGGCTGTTCACGTTCTGCACCACGGTGGTCACGGTCACGTCGCGCTGCGCGGCCTCGGCCAGCAGCGCCTTGACAAAGTTCTTGGCACCCGGCAGCACCGGCTGCGCCGTTACCAGCACCACCATCACCTGCCCGGTGGCTACGCCCCGCCGCAGCAGGCAGTGGCGCACAAGTCCGGTGCCTTTGTCCTCATCGTAGGGCTGGTAGCGGCAGGCGTTGGCGGCAGCCCGCACCGCCTGCATGGTCTTGTCCAGCACCTCGTCCTGCAGCAGACAGCTTTCCACCGGCAGCACCTTGTGGCTGTTTGCCGCGTAGATGCCGGAGGTCAGTTTTCCACCCCAGCCGGGGGCAAAGGTGGAAATGACCTTGTTGCGGTAATGGTAGGGCTGCTCCATGCCCCGGATGGGGTGCACCGGGCCATATTTGCCCACCAGAGCCCGCACTTTTTCTTCCTTCTGTTTCAGCTGTGCGGCATAGTCCAGCTCCAACAGGGGGCAGCCGCCGCAGTTTTTGGCACGCAGTTTGCAATCCATGGCAGTTTCTTCCTTTATATAACAGATACTCTCTTTTCAGGATATCACAGGGCGGGGTGGATTGCAACCGCAAGCCGGGACGATTTTTGCAGTTTTTATTTTTACCGCTGGGGCTTTACTTTCCTGCGATGATTTGCCATAATAAGGACAGAAAACGACCGTTTGCGGGAGGGCTACAAGATGAAAGTTATGGTTTTTGATGTAGGCGGCACCGAGATCAAATACTCGGTCATGGACGAGCAGATGCACCGCACGGACAGCGGCGCGGTGCCCACGCCGCAGGATACACAGGCGCAGTTTCTGGATACGCTTTACGGGCTGTATGCGCCCCACAAAGACGAGGTGACCGGCATTGCCATGGCGCTGCCGGGCTTTGTGGATAACCGCACCGGCTATGTGTCCAACGGCGGGGCGCTGCTGTACAATACCGCCACCCCGGTGGGGCAGCTGCTGGCGGAAAAGTGCGGCTGCCCTGTTATCCTGGAAAACGACGGCAAGGCCGCTGCCATGGCAGAGCTGGCAAACGGTGCCCTGAAGGGCTGCTGCAACGCGGCGGTGTTCATCATCGGCACCGGCGTGGGCGGCGGCATTATTGCCAACGGGCAGCTGGTGCGCGGGGTGCACTTTACCGCCGGGGAGTACAGCTTTGTCAACACCAACGCCGAGGCGTGGGACGCCCCGGACCAGAACATGGCCTGCCAGTGCAGCACCCGCAACCTGCTTATATGGTACCGTGCCCGCAAGGCGCTGCCGGAAAACGCCCCGCTGGACGGCCGCAGCTTTTTTGCCGCCGCCAACGCCGGGGAGCAGGAAGCCTTAGAGGTGCTGCGGCGGTTCTGTCATGCGGTGGCGGTGCAGATCTTCAACCTGACCGTTCTGCTGGATGTGGAAAAGGTGGCCATCGGCGGCGGCATCAGCAAGCAGCCCCTGCTGCTGGAAAGCCTGCGCAGCGCCTACGATTGGCTGTTTACCTCCCGGGCGGGACAGGCTTACATGGAGGGCCTGCCCCGCTGCCAGATCGTGCCCTGCGCCTTTTCCAGCGAAGCCAATCAGGTGGGCGTCGCAGCCGCATATTTTGAAGCCATGCAGAAAAAATGTTGATTTTCGGCCGGTTTCATGGTACTATATCTGCCGTGCGTTCTGCACGCAAAACACAAAACAAGGAGATCTTGAACCATGAACACTCTGCATAAATTCGCTGCCCTGACCCTCAGTGCTGTGCTGTCCGTCTGCCTGCTGGCAGGCTGCGGTGCTTCCGCGTCCTCTACCGCTTCCAGCGCAGCTTCCGATGCTGCTTCCTCCGTGGCTTCTTCTGTGGCCGCCTCCGAGGTTGCTTCTTCCGCTGCCGCCGAGGCACAGGCCACGGTGGAGTTCACCGTTACCGCTGCGGACGGCAGCGTATCCAGCGTTCTGCTGAACGTGACCGATGGTGAAAAGCTGAGCGTTGCACTGGCCGAGGCCGGTATCATCAGCCAGGAAGAAGCCGATGCCGGCTTTGTGACCACCGTGAACGGCGAGACTGCCGACTACAATAAGGATCAGGCTTGGTGGTGCCTGACCGACGCTGCCGGTGAGATGACCACGGTGGGCGTGGCAGACATCGAGCTCCACGACGGTGACAGCTATGCCTTTACCTACACCAAGGGCTAAAAAACCGGTGGCGCTGCACACCCGGGTGCTGCGGCTGGTGCTCAGCGGCCTGATGGGCGCGCTGCTGGTGGTGAGTAAGCAGGCCATGAGCGGCCTGCCCAATCTGGAGCCGGTAAGCCTGCTCATCATCCTGTTTGCGCTGGAGCTGCCCCGGGAGACGCCCGGCGCTATCACGGTGTTCATCCTGCTGCAGGGCGTGCTGTACGGCTTTGGCCTGTGGTGGGTGATGTACCTGTATGTGTGGTATCTGCTGGCGCTGCTGGCATGGCTGCTGCGCCGCATGGACAGCGCCTTTTTCTGGGCGGTGTTCAGCGGGCTGTACGGCCTGTGCTTCGGCGGGCTGTGCGCGGCGGTGTATCTGTTTGCCAAAACGCCCGCCTTCGCCCTGAGCTGGTGGCTCAGCGGGCTGAGCTACGATGCGCTGCACGGCGTCGGCAATTTTGTGCTGATGATGCTGCTCTATCGCCCGCTGCGCCGTGCGCTGCAAATGGCAAAAAAGCAGCTGCGGATATAATATTTTCTTTATAAAAATGCAGAGCCGGACAGCCCGCGGGCTGTCCGGCTTTGCTTATATTCAAAAATTTTGTTACACATTCAGGCGGGCAAAAGCCTGCCGGACATCACCGGAAAAATACAGCGTGCCCAGTGCGCACACCGGGCCTTCGCCGCCCAGTTCTTCCGCGCGCGCCACACCGGCTTCGATACTGTCCGCCGCCTCGGCGGTGCAGCCGTAGGCGCGGATATGCTCTGCCAGCGTCTGCGCCGGCATGGCGCGGGGGTTGTGCGCCGTCACGGTCACGAACCGCTCGGCCAGCGGTGCCAGCAGCGCCAGCATCTCGTCCACGTCCTTGTCGGCCATGATGCTGACCAGAAAAACGAATTTCTGCCCGGGGAAGCGGTCTTTCAGGCTCTGCACCGTGGCGCGCATTCCGTGGGCGTTGTGGCTGCCGTCCAGCACAAAGGCCGGGCTGTGGCGCAGCAGCTCAAAGCGCCCGGGCCAGCTCACCTGTTCCAACCCGGTGCGGATAGCGCTTTCCGGGATGTTCCAGCCCTGCTGCCGCAGCACCCGCAGAGCGGTGATGGCCAGCGCGGCGTTGCGGGGCTGATAGCTGCCGATGAGCGGCAGGCGCACCCCGTCCAGCCCGTCAAAGCTGAAGGTAACTGCATCCAGATCCCCGCCGGTGATCTGCAGCTTTGTAAAATCCACCTCGGTAAAGGGCGCATTCTGCTGCGCTGCCACCCGGCGCAGCACGGTGTCTGCCTCCGGTGCGCCGCCGTAGCTCATCACCGGGCAGCCCGGCTTGATGATGCCGGCCTTCGCAGCAGCAATATCCGCCAGCGTAGGGCCAAGCTCCTTGACGTGATCCATACCCAGTGCGGTGATCACCGCGCAGGCAGGTTTTTCGATGACATTGGTGGAATCCAGTGTGCCGCCAAGCCCCACCTCCAGCACCACGATATCGCACTGCTGCTGCGCAAAATAGAGCATGCCCAGTGCGGTGATGATTTCGAACTCGGTGGGCACATCCTCCATGGCGTCGGCGGCGGGCTTTACCTGCTCCACCAGCTCCACCAGCGCCTCGTCCGGGATCTGCTGCCCGTTGATCTGGATGCGCTCGTTGAACCGGTTGATGAAGGGCGAGGTATACAGTCCCACCCGGTAACCGGCGGCCTGTAGGCAGGAAGCCAGCATCGCCGCCGTGCTGCCCTTGCCGTTAGTGCCCGCCACATGGACGAACTGCAGCTTTTTGTGCGGGTCGCCCAGTGCAGCCAGCAGGGTACGGGTGCGGGTAAGTCCGGGCTTATGCCCCGCCCACTGCACCGCGTGGATGTATTCCATTGCCTGTTCGTAGTTCATAGATACTGCCTCGATTCAAGATCACGATTTG
>CAKTFS010000063.1 GCA_934561115.1 uncultured Faecalibacterium sp.
AAATATGTGGCCAGCCTGACCAAGCTGATGACCGCCCTGCTGCTGGTGGAAAGCGGCAAGGACCTGAACGGTGAAGTGACCGTGCCCACCGATTTAACGCAGGAGTTCAAGGATATCCAGAACGCCAACGGCACCACAATAGGGCTGCGCATCGGCGAGACCGTGCGCCGCATCGACCTGCTGAACGCCATGCTCATCGTCAGCGCCAACGACGCCGCCAGCGTCATTGCGTGGGACGTGGGGGGCAGCGTAGTGGGCTTTGTGCAGCAGATGAACGCCAAGGCGGCAGAATTGGGCTGCACCGGCACGAACTTTACCTGTGCCCACGGCCTGTTTGACTACGGCAATGTGTCCACCGCGCAGGATCTGGCAAAGATCGCCGCCGCCTGCGCGGAGAACCAGACCTTTGCACAGGTGGCGGGCACCGCCAGCTATGTGCTGCCTGCCACCAATCTGCGCAAGGCAGAGCACACCATCAGCAGCTCCAACAGCCTGATGAACAGCGAAAGCGCCAACTACCGGGCGTATGTCCAGTGGGTCAAGGGCGGCTTTACCACGCTGGCAGGCCGCTGCACCGTGGCCTTTGCCCAGCAGGACGGCCACAGCTACGGGCTGGTGATCCTTGGCTGCGACACGCTGGATCATCTTTTTGCCGAGTGCGACGACCTGTTCGACTGGGCGTTTGCCAGCTTTGCCGACCGTCCGCTGGTGGATACCCAGACCGTGCTGACCACCGTAGACCTGAACAAGTGCCGCACCGAGCCGTCTGTGGAGCTGTACGCCGCCGCGCCGGTCAGCGGCTACGGCCACAGCGATGATAAGGTCAGCTATTCCTTCGACCTGCCCGAGAGCGTCTCCGCCACCGTCAAGGAGGGCCAGAAGCTGGGCACCGCCACCGTCTATCTGGACGGCTACGAGGTGGGACAGGTAGACCTTGTGACCCACCGGGAGTATGTGTCGGATTTCCGCACCGATATCAAGGCCACCCTGCTGCTGCTCTGCGCCCTGATTTTGATCCTGTGCGCACTGGGCTTTGTCACCCTGCGCTGCGGCGGCGGGCTGACCCTTAACCAGCGCCGCCGTCAGATGAAAAAGAGAAGATAAGAAAGAACTCCCTCAGTCAAAACCTGACGGTTTTGCCAGCTCCCTCGGAGAGGGAGCCTCTGGCGCACGCGCAAACTTTGCACTTTAGCCGGAAACTTTACCGCCATGCCAAAGGCCCCATCCCAGAGGGGGCTGTCTGCGTAGCAGACTGGGGGAGTTCAGGCGAGTACCCCTTCCGTCATCGCCTGCGGCGATGCCACCTTCCCCAAGGGGACGGCTTTTGGCGGTGGTGATAAAGTTTCCGGCACAGCCCAAAGGCGTCCCCTTGGGGGAGCTGGCTGCGAACGCAGTGAGCAGACTGAGGGGGTATCCCTGCGGCGCGCATTCCAAATCGTCAAAGAATAAAAGGGGCTGGTGCACGGTTGTGCATCTGCCCCTTTTTATAATTTACACTGCCCCGTAGATGCCGTGCACCGACACTTCCCCGGTGAAAACATGCTGCTCGCCGGTATCGGTGCGCACCACTAAACGCCCCTCGGCGTCCACGTCCACGGCTTCGCCTGCGCCCTGACTGCCGTCCGGCAGGTCAAAGGTGACACGGCGGCCCAGATTGACACAGGCGGCCTTGTATTCCTCCCGGAAGGGCGCAAAACCGTCCCGGGCAAAGGTGTACAGGTTGCGGTCAAAGCCGAAATCTGTCAGCCCTTCCGCCAGCCATGCGGGGTCGGTGGCAAGATCCACCGCAGCGCCCTGCAAGGCCAGCGAGGTGCCGTGGGGCAGGTCGGCGGCGTCAAAATAGCTCTGGGGCTGGGCAAGGTTGATGCCGATGCCGCACAAAATGCCGCGCCCCTGCTGCTGATAGCCGTAGCTCACGCTTTCGCACAGGATGCCCACGATCTTTTTGCCGTTCAGCAAAAGGTCGTTGGGCCACTTGATCTGGCAGTCCACGCCGTAGCGCAGCTGCAGCTGGCGGCGCACCGCAAGGCTTGCCAGCAGCGGCAGGGTGGCGGGCTGCGCCAGCGGCTCCTTGATGGCCACCGTGTAGTACAGCGCCTTGCCCTCGGCGTTTACCCAGCTGCGGCCAAGCCGCCCGCGCCCGGCGGTCTGGTTTTCGGTATACACCGCCGCCACCGGGCCGAACTCTTCAAAATGTTCCTTTACATAGGCGTTGGTGCTGCCGCATTCCGGCAGATAGCGCACCTCGTTGATGCTCATTGCTTGGGTACCTCTTTGTGCTCATAGGCGGTCACTGCGCCGTTTTCCAGCGTCAGCAGGCCGTAGGTGTCCGGGCCGGTGTAGCAGCGCCCGCAGGAGCCGGGGTTGAACAAAAATACCTTGCCCCGCTGCTCCGCATGGGGAATGTGGGAGTGGCCGAACAGTGCCACCTCGGCACCCCGGGCGGCGGCAGCATCCGCAAGCGTATCCAAATCGTATTTTACGCCGTACATGTGACCGTGCGTATAGAAAACCACCGTCTGATCAAAGCCCGCCAAGCCGTCCAGCGGCTCCAGCGCACCAAAATCGCAGTTGCCGGCCACGGAATACACCCGCAGATGCGGGAAAAAGGCCAGCGCCTGCTCCAGATCCCGCAGGCCGTCCCCCAAAAAGATCACGGCGTCCACGTTGTTCTGCTCTTTGTTCAAAATGCGCTCAATGGCGCCACGCGCACCGTGGCTGTCGCTCAGGACCAGTAGTTTTGTCACGGAAAAATATCCTCCTCTATACTCATTCGGCATCCTGCTGCAACAGCAGCAGCTGCTTGTACACTTCGCTCTTGGAATAGGCCGTGCCCTGCGCAGCAGCCTTGGCGGCGGCAGAAGCGCTGAAGCCCTCGCTGGTCAGCGCAAAGGCGCGCTGCGCCGCCTGTTCCAGCGTCAGCTCCTCTTCGTCGGCGGCACCGGCGGGTGCACCCGCCATCACCAGCACATACTCGCCCCGGGGCTCGGCGGCGCGGTAGTGCTCCACGGCTTCGCCCAGGGTGGTTTTCCAGATCTCTTCGTGGAGTTTGGTCAGCTCCCGGCAAAGGGTGATGCTGCGGTCTGCGCCAAAGGCGGCGGTCAGATCGTCCAGCGTGGTGCGCAGCTTGTGGGGCGCTTCGTAAAAGATGACGGTGCGCTTTTCCTGCAAAAGCTCGGCCAGACGCTCCTTTTTCTGCTTGCGGTTCACCGGCAGAAAGCCCTCGAACACCCAGCGGGAGGTGTCCTGCCCGGAGACCGCCAGCGCCGTGACGCAGGCAGAAGCTGCCGGGATGGGCACTACTTTAATGCCCCGCGCCAGCGCGTCCCGCACGATGACCTCGCCCGGGTCAGACACGCAGGGCATTCCGGCGTCGCTGCACAAAGCGCAGCTCTCCCCTGCCTCGATGCGCTGCAAGATGGCTTCGCCCTTCTGCAACGCGTGCTCGTAGTAGCTGACCATGGGCTTTTTCAGCCCCAGATAATTCAGCAGCTTCATGGTCACGCGGGTGTCCTCGGCGGCAATAAAGTCGGCCGCGCCAAAGGTGGCAGCCACCCGGGGCGGCATATCCTCCAGATTGCCGATGGGGGTCGCCACGATGTAGAGAGTTCCTGCCATAATTACCTCCTGAATTTATCGTCCGTACAGCGCCGCTCCGGCGCGGATGAGCACATCCGGCTCCACCCGCAGGCCGGTCTTACGGTTCTTCTGGGCTTCCACAAGGAACAGCCACGGGGCGTTTTCCGGGGCGTTCTTCACAAAGGCCAGACGCTTGGGTTCCAGCCGGTGGGCGCGCAGCACGGCAAGCACCTCGGCCAGCCGCTCGGGACGGTGGCACAGCGCCAGCCGCCCGCCGTCCTTCAAAAGACGGAAGCCGCAGGCACAGACATCCTCCAAGGTGCAGGTGTTTTCGTGCCGGGCAAGGGCGTGGGCGGCGTTCTGGCTCTGCGGCCCCTCGGTAAAATAAGGGGGATTGCACGCGCACACGTCAAATTGCCCCTCGTCCTGCCGCCATGTGCGCAGGTCGGCACAGGCGGGGGTGATGTGGGTAAGCTGCTGCTCTTCCACCGCTGCTGCCAGCAGGGCGCTGCCCTCGGGCTGCAATTCCAGCGCGGTGCAGGGGCCGCGATGCCCCCGGTCGTGCCATTCCAGCGCCACGATGCCGCAGCCGGAGCACAGGTCTGCAGCTTTCTGGCTGCGTTTCGGCTCGCAGAAGCGTGCCAGCAGCAGCGCATCCGAGCCGAACCGGTGCTCCGGGGTGCAGTAGACCATAGTTCTATTATACAAAACTTCCGTAGAATGTTCCATAGACAGTGTGCCGTTTCCCTTCCAAAAAATGCAGGGTATTTTCCTGCGGAATTTGTGCATGAAACAAAAAGCGGGGCGGCTGCGCAGCATTTTGCGCAGTGCCTCTTTTTTGGGTGCGGACGATCAGGAATGGCCGCCGCGTGTGCTTTGGCCATGTGCAGCGGAAAATATTTTTGATTTTGTACGCATCGGGCTCTGCGGAGCCCGATGCGTACGATCTTGTTTTATGATACCACAAAAAAGGACTGCTGCACAGGTGTGCAGCAGTCCTTTTTGATGCGTTTTCAGCAAAAACTACTGATTATTCAGCAGCGATTGCACCAGTGGGGCAAGCACCCTCGCAAGCACCGCAATCGATGCAGGAATCAGCGTTCACAACTGCAGCGCCGTTCTCGATGGTGATAGCGCCAACCGGGCAAGCGCCCTCGCAAGCGCCGCAGCCAACACATGCGTCAGAAACCTTGTGTGCCATAATAAACTCTCCTTTTTTATCCCGTGCCGATGTAATTATGAAGAAACGTACCTTGGCACGGCCACGCACGCCCCCCGGAATTTGTATCCTTGTCTGCATTCTAACAAAGCA
>CAKTFS010000064.1 GCA_934561115.1 uncultured Faecalibacterium sp.
GAGATCAGCCCCAAGTACGCTGACCGCAACGGCGGCTACACCCGCATCATCAAGATCGGCGCTCGCCGCGGCGACGCAGCTGAGATGGCAGTTCTGGAGCTCGTCTGATCCTGCTCTGACTGTTTGATACAGTAACAAGAGAAACCATTGCACAGCTTTTGTGCAGTGGTTTCTTTTTTTGCAAAATAGAAGTACTCCCTCAGTCAAAACCTGACGGTTTTGCCAGCTCCCTCTGGGAGGGAGCCTCTGGCGAAACCGGACACTTTGCAGTTCAACCGGGAACTTTCCCGCCATGCCAAGGGCCCCATCCTAGAGGGGGCTGTCGCCGAAGGCGACTGGGGGAGTTTGCTCCCGTGGCTTACCCCTTCCGTCAAAGCCTTCGGCTTTGCCACCTTCCCCAAGGGGACGGCTTTAGCGGTGGCGGCAAACTTTGCGGCAACGCCGAAAGGCGCCCCCTTGGGGGAGCTGGCGAGCGTAGCGAGACTGAAGGGGTACTCCCCGCAAGTATTCTCGTCCTCGCCCGCAGCGCCGCGCTTTCGCAGAAAGCGGCGCTGCACCTGCTGTTTTCCTCCACGACCCCACCCGTGAAAATGCGTTTGGAGCGCTCCGCAGAGCGCGACAAACGCGAAATTATAAATAATCTTTCCGCTGAATATGGCCAGAGCGCAGCGGAGGCCATTCAAAATCGTCCTACGCGCAAGCGCCAGATATGTCCACCCCCTTTTTTGTGTCCGCAAAGTGTGGTATACTGAAAATAGCATTTTATGCCCGGAAGGAGGTTGACCGGTATGAACAGGACCCGCAGGCTGCGGCTGGTGCTGTGCACGCTGCTGTGCTTTGTGCTGTGCAGCTGCCAGACGCTGCTGCCGGCCAACGAAAAGGCACAGGTAGAGGAGCTGCTGCGCGCCCCGAAGCTTTCCGGCGATTACGGCGCGCTGCAAACTGCCCTGAACGACTGGCTGGGAGAGAGCGCCCAGCTGAAATATCCCATTCAGGGGGAGCTGCTCTCTCCCTTTGTGCTGCAGGATCTGGACGGCGATGGCCAGCAGGATGCGGCGGTGCTGTATACCACCGCCCAGACTGCCAATGTCTGCGTGGCCATTTTGCAGCGGGACGATGCCGGAAGCTGGCAGGTGCGCCAGAGCGTGGAAGGCCTTGCCGAAACGGTGGAAAACGTCAGCCTTGCCCAATTGCAGGATACAGACAGCTGTCAGCTGGTGGTGGGCTATACCGCCGCCCAGAATGACCACTATCTTGCGGTGTATTCCTATCAGGACGGCACCCTGTCCACCATTCTGGAGCAGCAGTACGAGCAGTATCTGGTGGAAAATATTACCGGCGGCAGCAGTCAGGACCTGATCCTGATGTCCACGCAGGAGGACGGCAGCGTGCAGATCGAGCTGCTGACCGCGGACCGCAAGGGCAGCTTCCGGCAGGTGGCGGTCAACGGCCTTTCCGCGGATAAGTTCTCCGGCTGCGCCTCGGTGGCGGCGGGCGCGGGCGCGGACGGGCGGCACTATCTGGTGCTGGACGGCTGGACCGGCATCTCCGGCAACAATCTGGCCTCGGTGCTGCTGTGCTACGATGAGAACAGCCAGCAGATGGTGCCCGCCACAAGGATCAGCAGCCAGCGGCTGTATAACGCTTCTCTGCGCAACGTGCCCACGCTGGTCAGCCGGGATCTGGACGGGGACGGCATCGTGGAGATCCCCACCCAGCCGGATGAGGCGGGCCTGTTGAACCTGAGCCAGAGCCGCCGCATGGACTTTATCGTCTGGATGGACTACACCAGCAGCCACCCGGAAAAAAGCTTTGGCCTGCTGGACGAGGAGACCAACTGTTATATCGAACTGCCCGCCGAGTGGGAGGGCAACCTGAAACTGACCGACAGCGAGGAATATGACGGCGCTGTGGAGCTGCGCACCGTAGACGAGGATCAGCTGGTGCTGACGGTACGGCTGGCAAACACCTCGGCCAACTCCACCGGCTGGACAAGGCTGGGCGTGGTGGCGTCCCGCCAGCTGCAGGCCAGAATGGGCCCGGACGTTTTGCTCTCTGACACGAACTACCGCCTTTCCAAGGCGTTGTATCTGCTGAATTAAGGAATGGAGGATGCTGCATGGTACGAGTGCTTGTTGTAGAAGATGAAGCCAATATCCGCGATATGATCGCCCTGAACCTGCGCCATGCGGGGATGGAGGTAGTGGAGGCCGAAAGCGCCGAAGCCGCCCTGCCGCTGCTGGCACAGAAGCCCGGCTGTGATGCCGCCATTCTGGACGTGATGCTGCCGGGCATGAACGGATTCTCGCTATGCGAGACCATCCGCCGCACCGACCAGCAGATCGGCATCATCATCCTCAGCGCCAAGGGGCAGGAGCAGGATAAGATCCGCGGCCTGTCCATCGGCGCAGACGATTACATGACCAAGCCCTTCAGCGTCAGCGAGCTGCTGGCGCGTGTGGAGGCGCTGTGCCGCCGCGTGATCCGCACCAAGGAAGGGGAGAGCCGGGAGAACACCCCGCTGGGCACCCTGACCAGCGGCGAGTTTGTGCTGGACGAGAACCGCCGCGTACTGCTGAAAGCCGGTCAGCCCATTGAGCTGACGCAGGTGGAGTTCCAGATCATGGAGCTGTTCTTCCGCAACCCGGGCACCGCGCTGGTACGCGAAAAGATCCTGAAAGGCGTCTGGGGCGAGAACTACTTCGGTGACGTAAAGATCGTGGATGTGAACATCCGCCGCCTGCGCATGAAGGTGGAGGACGAGCCCAGCCACCCCACCCACATCATGACCGTGTGGGGCTACGGCTACCGGTGGGAAGAATAAAACCTACCTCTCAGGCACGCTTGCTATAAAAACTCCCCCAGTCATCGCTGCGCGATGCCAGCCCCCTCTGGGATGGGGCCTTTGGCATGGCGGAAAACTTCCCGGTCAAAACGTAAACCTTCCGGCTGCGCCAGAGGCTCCCTCTCCGAGGGAGCTGGCAAAACCGTCAGGTTTTGACTGAGGGAGTTCGTTCTAAATCTCACCGAAAGGAGGACACTGTTATGCGAAGCGGTATCACCCGCCGCTGGCTGCGGGGCAACCTGCTCATCACCGTACTGGTGGTGCTGCTGGCCGAAGCGATGTTTCTGTACAGCTATACCCGCAGCTACTACGGCAGTGTGCAGCAGATCATGTACCGGCGGTTCTCCTCGGTGACCGGTCAGCTGAAAATGTATACCGGCGATACCGCCCAGAGCGCCGCCGCCAGCCGCAGTCTAGCGCTGCGGCGCATGGTGGAACAGTTTGCCGATAAGGATAAATACGAGTTCATGCTGCTGGACAGCTACGGCGGCGTCATCGCCTCCTCCAGCGGTACGGACGCAGAGGGCATCGTCAGCAGTAAGGACTTTGAACAGGCGCTTGGTGCGCCGGACGGTCTGGGCGTGGCGGTGTACCGCACCCAGTCCGGCGAGATGGTCATGGCGGCCTGCTCGCTGGTACCCTACGACGCCGAGGACGTGGCTGCTCTGCGGCTGGTCACCAGTCTGGCGCTGGTGGAGCGGCAGCTCAAAAACGCCGTCATCGTCAGTGTGTTCATTGCGGTGGCGATTTTGCTGTTTACGGTCATGTCCGGGCTGTACTTTGTGCGGGGCATCGTGGTGCCGCTGGGGCAGGTGGAGCGCACCGCCGCCGGCATCGCCCGGGGCGAGCTGGATGTGCGGCTGCCCCTGACCGGTGACCCCCATGACGAGGTGGACCGGCTGCGCGGCACCATCAACCAGATGGCCGAGGGGCTGGAAGAGACCGAAAAAATGAAGAACGAGTTCATCAGTTCGGTGTCCCACGAGCTGCGCACCCCGCTTACCTCTATCCGGGGCTGGGTGGAGACCTTGATGACCTTGGACGACCCCACCGACGAGAACTACCGCAAGGGGCTGGAAATCATCAACAACGAGACCGGGCGGCTGAACAATATGGTGGAGGAGCTGCTGGATTTCAGCCGCCTGCAGAACGGGCGCATCCGCATGGAGTGCCGCCCGCTGGACCTGGTGGCAGAGCTGACCGATGCGGTGCTCTTCTGCGAGGCACGCATCCGGCAGGAGGGGCTGCTGCTCCACTACACCGAGCCGGAGGAGATGATCCCTGTCTACGCCGACCCGGATCGTCTGCGGCAGGTGTTCATCAATATTCTGGATAACGCCATCAAATACTCTGCCCCCGGCGGGCGCATCACGGTCAAGCTGTGGGCAGGGGAGTACAAGGCCTTTGTGGAGATCATCGATCAGGGACGAGGCATCCCGCCGGAGGATCTGGAAAACGTAAAGACCAAATTCTACAAGGGCAGCAACTCGGTGCGCGGCAGCGGCATCGGTCTGGCGCTGGTGGATTCCATCATGACTGCACTGGACGGCACGCTGGATATCAAGAGCACCCTTGGGCGCGGCACCGTGGTCACGCTGGGTCTGCCGCTGTACCATAAGGCGTGAGCAGCGCCATAAAAAGCAATTTTCCGGATGAAGGCTTCCCCCGGACGGGGGAAGGCTTTTGTCTTGGGGCAAGTGGTATCATTTGATTTTCGTGCTGCAATGCCACGGACTACAGATTTTGTCACATTTATGTGTTAGAATGAACTTTGCCCGGGTTCTGACCCGGATAAAATACAAAATAGACCGCCCTTTGCCGAAAGCGGCAGGGGCGGATATCGGGAGAAGCCAATGAATCAACCTAAAAAGGAACGCTTTAAGACCAGCGTGGGCGGGCAGGCACTGATGG
>CAKTFS010000065.1 GCA_934561115.1 uncultured Faecalibacterium sp.
TGGGCACGTCCCAGCCCTTTTCCTTCAGGAAACCGGCGTTGTAGAACAGGCCGCAGGGGCTGTAGAACATGGGAGCCAGATAGGTTTTGCCGTCGCCGTAGGGGTTGGTCAGGGAGGTGTCGGTAAAGCCGCCGGCGATCTTCTCGCTCACCTTCTTGCTCTCGCCGGGCACGGTCATGCTCAGCACATCGGTGATGTCGGCGATCAGGTTGCCCTTGATGAACTGCTCGGTCAGGGCAGCCTCACGGCCGGTGGCCAGATGGACAACGTCGGGGTAGTCGCCGCCCTGCATGGAGGGACCGATGACGTCCTCCAGCTTCTTGTCGGTGGTCAGGTCCACCTTGATGCCGGTCTGGGCGGTAAAGGCCTCGGTGACCTTTTTCCACATCTCAGCGCCATAGCCGGTCTCGATGGCGGCAACCTTGATGGTGACGTCCGCAGCCACAGCGGAAGAAGCAGCGGCAGAGGATGCCGTGCTGGACGCGGTGGAGCTGGAAGAGCCGCCACAGGCAGCCAGACCCAGTGCAGCGGCACCCACACCGGCCGCCTTGAGGAAATTACGACGAGAAATACGATTCATATTATTGCCTCCATCATTTTGTTCCGTTCAAACACAGCCCGGGCAAACAGGCCTTGCCCGAAGGGCTGTGTACTCTTCTGGCTCTAATATAGAGGTTTTCCCTTTTGGGCACAAGGGGTTTGTTGTTTTGCTTTTTATAATTCTTGCTTTCTGAAAATTTTTTCCAGCAAAAGTGCTAAATTTATAGGGACGCTTTTGGTGGGTTTTCCCGAGAATGTAACCTTTCTGACATATTTTGCGCTGCTTCACGAGATGAAAGTATCCAACAATTCCAAACTCGAGACCGGCTTTTTCGGGATGCTTCCGTTGTGACGGGTCTGAAAAAGGGGGTGATGCCTCGGTATTTGCAGGTGAGTTTTGCTATTTTGCGTTTGATTTTATAAATTTTGCTGTACCGCTTTATGCCGGACGAACAGCAGCCGCACAGGGGATTCTCCCCGCGCGGCCGTTATCGCAATTTTCAAAAATAGTGCCTATTAAAACGGCATATTTGCGCTATGCAGCCTGCGGATGTTGCTTGTACGATAAAAACGCAAACTGCTATAATTTTTACTTTACAAACGCCGCAAGAACCGTTACAATTACAATCAAAGCAATGCCGAAAGGCCGTTCGTTTTCATCCACCGTGCGCAACCGTTCCGACAGCGCCGGGGCTGCGCAGAACTTTCTTGTCAGGAGGTTTTTTGCATGAAAAAGATCACACGCCGTACCGTTCTCCGTGCCTCGGGGCTGGCAGCCGCCTCGCTGGCTCTGTCTGGCTGTGCGCCCACCGGCAGCGCCTGTGTGGGCAACGGTTTTTCCGACTGGCTGCAGCAGACCTTCGGAAAGGGCGGCAGCGCTTCTTCTGAAAGCACCGAGACCGCTGCTCCGGACGCCGGAGCGGCGTCTGAAGCACCGGCGGAAAGCGCCGACAGCAGTCTGCCCGCCTATAACGCCGACCCCCTTACCGGCGAGCCCCGCCGCAGCAACGGCCGCATGGTGGGCGTGATGGTGAACAACATCAGCAACACCCAGCGGCAGAACGCCCGCCCGCAGCGCGGCATCGGCTCGGCCGACCTGCTCATCGAGAGCAAGGTGGAGGGCGGCATCACCCGCTTTTGCGCGGTGTACTACGACGCCAATGCCATCCCGGAGGTGGGGCCACTGCGCTCCGGCCGCGACCAGTTTTTGCAGCTGCTCATGCCGTGGCAGGCGCTGTACTACCATGACGGCGAAAGCGCCCCCTGCACCAAGTTCATCAACGTGTACAACTACTCCGGCCTGAACATCGGCGGTAAGAGCTACTTCAACACCCCCACCCATCCCCATGTGGCGCACCGTGACAGCCGCGGCCGCAACGTGGCCTACGAGCACACCGAGTTCACCTCCGGTGCCGAGATCCGGCAGGCCGCTGCCAATGCGGGCATCGGGCTGCAATACCCGTATGAGAGTACCTTCTTCCGCTTTGCGGACTACCGCACCGGCGCAGAGAACAAGATGTCCGGCGCTGCCGCCGCCAAGACCATCAACATCGTGCACGCGGACAGCTACAAGACCACCTTCAGCTACAACCGCTGGGAGCACCTTTATAAAATGTCCATGTACAGCCGCGCCGCCGGTGCTTTTGAGAACACCGTGGACGAGCTGACCGGCAAGCAGCTCGGTTTTACCAACCTGCTGGTCTGCTTTGCAGGCATCGCGGACTACCCCGGCAATTCCGGCGGTGTGCAGCAGGTGGATTATGTGTCCGGCGGCGAGGCCTATTTCTTTACCCGGGGCGCAGTACAGCGGGGCACATGGCAGAAAGCCTCCCCGGAGCACCCGCTCAAGGTGTATGCCGCCGACGGCAGCGAGATTTGCTTCAACCGCGGCAAGACCTATCTGGCCATCGTGGACGACGACGAGTGGCAAAACTTCAACTATCAGTAAGGGGAGAAGCCCATGAAACGCAAATGGAGCCTGCGCCTTGGTGCAGCCGTGCTGTGCGCGGTGCTGCTGGGCAGCTGCGGGGGCACCGCCGCTGCACCCGCAGAAAGCACCGCCCCGGCAGACCCGCTTACCGGGCAGCAGCTGCTGTACCCGGAGCAGCGGGCAGCGGCGGTGGTCATTGAGAACGCCACCGGCAGCACCACCCAGTGGGGCATCGGCAGCGCCTCGGTGGTGCTGGAAGCCCTGACCGAGAGCGGCAGCTCTACCGAGCTGTGTCTGGTGTACCCCGCCCTCGAGGCCATGCCCGTGGTAGGGCCGGTGACGCGCGGGCAGGACCTGTACTGGCGGCTGCTCAGCGGGCAGCAGGTGCTGCCCGTCCAGTGCGGCAGCAGCGCGTATGCCAAGCGGTATCTGGAATACTATAACCTCCGCGCGGTGGACGCGCAGGAGGTGGGGCGCAATGCCTTTGTCAGCACCGGTTACAGCTGGAACAGCGCTCCTTTGTGGCGCACCAGCGGCAAGGCGGTTTCCTCGGTGCTGGACAGCCTGAGTATCTCTGCCGCCGTGAATCAGAACACTGCTGCCTCCGGCAGCGAGAGCGAAACGGCAGGCGTTCTGCCCGCCCTGCTGCCCCAGCGGGACACCGGCCATCTGCCGGACGCAAACGCCGCAGATGCAGCACAGGTGACGGTGAATTTCCAGTCCGGCGGCGCCACAGGTTTTGTCTATGATGACGCCCTTGCCGCCTACGGGATGCTGCACGCCGACGGAACCCCGCAGCTGGATGCCAACACCGGCACACAGGCGGCCTTTGACAACCTGCTTGTCCTGTACAGCGGCTCCTCCCTGCGGGACGATGGCCGCACGCTGGACTACGACCTTTCCATGGGCGGCGGCGTCTGGCTGAACGGCGGCCACCTGTGGCAGATCACATGGACGCAGGGCACAGAGAGTACCCTTGCCCTCTACGATTCCAACGGCAAACCGCTGAATCTTCCTGCGGGGCGCAGTTACATTGCTCTGCTTTCCAGCCTTACCGGGCAGGAGCTTCTGGTGCAAAGCAGCACCGGCGAAGCGCTGGTGGGAGCCGGCTGATCCCCGGCAGGCGGGACGTTTCTGCGTGCTTTTTTACAGGGAACATCGCGGAGGAAGGGGAGATGCCGCCCTTTCCTGTATATGGTTCATGCTGCAGTTGGCTCCCTGCAGCTTCAGCGTACAACAAAAAATGAGATAGGCTGCCCCTTCCGGGGAAGTCTATCTCATTTTTTCGCTGGGGCTATCTGCAACAGCCCTGTTTTTGTAAAGAGTATTTTGAACTGTGCACCGCATGATATACTCTTTGCATTGCGCCCTGCGCCTTGTGCGGCACTTGGAGAAAAGTGTTGACGGCAACAGGCTTTTTTGCTATACTATATAAAGTTTATTATGGAGATGTATCGAAGTGGTCGTAACGAGAACGACTCGAAATCCAAGTGGATGCTTCGCTGAATGTCTCCATATCACACGGGAGAACGTCGATTTTGATGTCCCGACAGGCTTCAGAACCTGTCTGAACGATGCGTTTTCTAACAATATTCTAACAGCTTTATCATTCGGAATCAAGATAATATTACAATACAAATTGTAGCATTATCTGATATGTATACGGAGAGGTACCCAAGAGGTCGAAGGGTCCGCACTCGAAATGCGGTAGCCGGTTAATCGCCGGGCAAGGGTTCGAATCCCTTTCTCTCCGCCAGAGGCGTAGATTCAAACGAATCTGCGCCTTTTTTGTCGCCAATTTTGAAGGTGATGCTGTGACAACAATCGCGGAGATCCTGCATTGGAAGCCCGTTCTCTCCATGAATTCTCTCCAAAAGAAACTTCAACAGTTCGCCTGTTGAATCCGTCGGAAATACTACTGTTCGTTGAGACTGTTGTAGAATGCAACGGTCTTTTTACTTTTTCGTTTCTAACAACCCAGCGATAACCCCTGCCGAACCCTCTTTGCTCTTGTAATCAAGGTGTGCGTAGATGTCAGCGGTGGTAGAAAAGGTGCTGTGCCCCAGCCATTCCTGAACCTGCTTCATGGATACGCCGTTCATCACCATCAGGCTGGCGCAGCTATGCCGTTACGGTATAATAACGACAAACGGAAAAAGCCTTTATTTTCAAGGGGTTCACGCGTTTGCCGTCAT
>CAKTFS010000066.1 GCA_934561115.1 uncultured Faecalibacterium sp.
TTATGCCCGTCTTGCGCCCGGCGGGGGCAGCTGGACGGAGCGCACCTCCTGCGGCGGCTTCTGGATATGCTGGTGCATCCCGCCGCGCTCCAGTGCGGTAACGCCGGTGCGGCACTGCTCAAGGATGTTGTAGCCCTCGAACATCTTTAAGAATGCGTCCAGCTTGTCCGGCCGGCCGATGAGCTCAAACACCATGCTGTCCGGGGAAAGATCAATGATTTTTGCCTTATAGATGCAGGCGATCTCCCGCAGCTCGGTGCGGTTGTGCACGTCCGATTCCACCTTGAGCAGCAGCAATTCCCGCTCCAGCGAATTTTCGCTGTCCAGCACGAACACCTGCCGGGTGACCTCCAGACGCTCGGTCTGCAATATCAGCTGCTGCAAGGCCTTTTCGTCACTGGTAATGGTCACCGTGATGCGGCTGACTGCCGGGTCGTTGGTGGCGGACACCGTAAGGCTGTCGATGTTGAAGCCGCGGCGGCAGAACAGGTTGGACACCCGGGCCAGAACGCCGCTCTGGTTGTCCACCAGCAGGCTGATGACCCTGCGCTGATCAGATTCCATGATGCTGTGTCCTCCTTATTCCATGATGATGTCGTTGATATCGCCGCCGCCGGGGATCATGGGCAGCACTTTTTCGTCCTTGTCGATAATGCACTCGATCCAGGTGGGGCCCTTCTGCTGCAGGGCATCTGCAAAGGCTTCCTGAAACTCCGGCAGATTGGTGCAGCGGTAGCCCTTCAGGCCAAAACCGTCTGCCAGCTTGACAAAATCGGTCTTGCGGTGGGGGTCGGTCTGGCTGTAGCGCTTGCCGTAAAAGCTGGTCTGCCACTGGCGCACCATGCCCAGCACCGAGTTATTGAAGATGACCGTGATGATGGGCAGCTCGTAGCTGACAGCGGTGCAGGCTTCGTTCAGGTTCATGTGGAAAGAGCCGTCGCCGGTAAACATCACCACACGCTGCTGGCGTCCCAGTGCCATCTGGGCACCAATGGCGGCACCGTAGCCAAAGCCCATGGTGCCAAGGCCGCCGCTGGTGATAAAGCCGCGGCTCTTGGTGTGGCGCAGGTACTGCGCCGCCCACATCTGGTGCTGACCCACGTCGGTAACATACACAGCATCGGGGCCGCACTGGTTGCACACCTCGCCGATGACCTGATGCGGCATCAGCCGGGTGGGGTCGGACACGGGGTGGTAGTCCTGTGCCTGCCAGCTCTGGATCATCTTCATCCAGTCCGGGTGCTTGGCGGGCTTGATCTGGGGCAGCATGGCGTTCAGCACATAGGCTGCATCGCCCACGATGGAAAGATCCACGTCCACATTCTTGCCCAGCTCGCTGGCGTCAATGTCGATTTGGATGATGGTGGCGTTTTTGGCAAAGGTCTTGGGGTTCAGCGCCACGCGGTCAGAAAAGCGGGTGCCCACCGCGATGAGCACATCGCACTCTGCCACTGCCCGGTTGGAGGTGTAGCAGCCGTGCATCCCCAGCATGCCCAGATTCATCGGGTCGCCGTAGGGCACAACGCCTGCGGCCATCAGGGTGTAGGTGGCGGGGATCTCTGCCTTGTGCAGCAGATCCCGCAGGGGCTGGCAGCTGGCTGCGCTGCGCACGCCGCCGCCAAAGTACACCAGCGGGCGCTGTGCGGCGTTGATGAGGTCTGCCGCCCAGTGCACCTGCTCCTCATTATAGGTAGTCACGGTACGGATTTGCTCCGGCTGCTTGGGGGTGAACTCGCACACTGCTGCGGTCACGTCCTTGGGGATATCCACCAGCACCGGGCCCTTGCGGCCGCTCTGTGCAATGCGGAAGGCCGCCCGCATGGTGTCTGCCAAGTCCTCTACCCGGCGCACCGTGAAATTATGCTTTGTGATGGGCACCGTGATGCCCTCGATGTACGCTTCCTGAAAGCTGTCCTTACCAATGCTGCCGGTGGGCACATTGCCGGTAAAGGCCACCATGGGCACCGAGTCCATATAGGCGGTGGCAATGCCGGTGACCAGATTGGTGGCACCCGGGCCGCTGGTGGCCAGCACCACGCCGGTGCGGCCGGTGGCGCGGGCGTAGCCGTCCGCTGCATGGGCTGCGCCCTGCTCGTGGGCGGTAAGCACATGGGTGATGCGGTCGGCATTCTTATACAGCTCGTCGTAAAGGTTCAGCACAGCGCCGCCGGGGTAGCCAAAAAGAGTGTCCACTCCCTGCTCGCACAGGACCTCTACAAAGATCTGAGAACCATTCAACTGCATGGTGTTGCTCCTATTCCTGTTCCACTTCTTATCCATTCCCTCGGGGAGAGCTTTTGAAAAAGAAAAAGCCCTTGTCCCCTGCTTCTTTCAAGAGACAAAGACCTTGTAACATCAAGCTCTCTGCGGTACCACTCTCGTTGGCGTGCTGTGCACACCCTCTCACGGGCTTCCAACAAAGCCCTGCACGGTAACGGCTGCAACCGGCGCTGCTTACAAGGGCTTTGCACCCGTTGGGCAGGCTGCTCCGGGATGATTTTCCGCACGAAACGCTGACTGCCTTGCACCAGACGGCAGCTCTCTGAACAGTGGGGATCGTGTGGTACTTTTTCCCATCTGCGCATTTGTTGATGTAAATTATACTATAAACCGGGCTTTTGTCAATCGACAATTTGTAACCTGAATCACCCCAAAGATGAAGCATTTTTAACACCTCTTGCATCCAAGCCTGAACCGCTGTATACTTTTGATATCCGCGTACCTGCGTTTTGTAGGGTATGTGCCAATGGAGAGGAAAAGGGATCGACCTATGAAACTGAGAGAATGGAATGCCCATCTGCATGGGCTTGTTGTGTTCCGCGCCCTGCTGAACGACCCCGTTGTGGCAAGGCTTTTAGACCTGACCGACCGCATGGAGGCCGGCAGCACCTCCTACGGCCCGGTGTGCGATGCCGTAGCCGCCTTTGAGGCCGCTTTGTTTGAATCCACCACCAACTGGAGCAGCTACCTGAGCAATGCCGTGCTGGAGACCGAGACCATCTGTGTGCGGCAGGCCGCTGCCGGGCAGCTGGACGCGCTGCTGCAAAGCGCTTTGGACAGCGAGCTGCAATTTTTGCAGCAGCTGTGCGGGCTGACGCTGGACGAGCTGTTCCAGACCGCCTACTCGGAGCAGGCGCAGCGGCCGGAACTGGCTTTCTTGCCCCGGTGGCAGACCTGTGAGCTCGACCTTGCCGCCGCCTACGCCCAGCGCATGAGCGAGGTGGGCAAAAAGGGCTACGGCATGTTTGCCAAGCACCATGTATTCACAGTGGAGAACGGCCAGCTTGTGCCGGTAAAATACCCCGACCCGCAGCGCCTTTCGGAGCTGCCCGGCTACGAGAAGGAGCGGGAAAAGGTGATCGCCAACACCAAGGCTTTGCTGGCCGGGATGCCCGCCAACAATGTGCTGCTGTACGGCGATGCCGGCACCGGCAAATCCAGCGCGGTAAAAGCCATTGCCAACGAGTTTGCGCCCGAGGGGCTGCGGCTGGTAGAGGTAAAAAAGAACCAGCTGTACCAGATCCCCGACCTGATGGACAAGCTGGCGGCAAACCCGCTCAAGTTCATCCTGTTCATCGACGACCTGAGCTTTACCGCCAACGATGACAATTTTGCCGCCCTGAAGGCCATTCTGGAAGGCAGCGTAGGCGGACGCGCCCAGAACATTGCGGTGTACGCTACCTCCAACCGCCGCCATCTCATCAAGGAGACCCTCTCGGACCGCACCGGTGACGACATTCACGAAGCCGACACCCGGCAGGAACTGATGAGCCTTTCCGCCCGGTTCGGCCTGACGGTCACCTTCCAGCGGCCGGAAAAAGCCCGGTTCGAGACCATTCTGGAAGAGCTTGCCAAGCAGCACAACATCCAGATGCCTACCGAGCAGCTGCTGCTCAAGGCCGAGGCCTTCGCCCTGCGTGCCGGCGGCCGCAGCCCCCGGGTGGCCAAGCAGTTCATCGAGCAATGCGAGGCCGGTGTGCAGAAGTAAAAACCGGTTTTCCGAACATAATGCCAAAAGCGGGACACCGAAGCGTCTTAGGATGCTCCGGTGTCCCGCTTTCTTATCTTATTTTTTCGCTCAGTCCCGCACGGCGATGCACTCGATCTCCAGCTTTGCGCCCTTGGGGATGGCTGCCACCTGCACGCAGCTGCGGGCAGGGAACGGCTCGGCAAAGGCCTTGGCGTACTCTGCGTTCACTGCAGCAAAATCGTTGATGTCGGCCAGAAAGATCACCGTCTTGACCACGTTGTTCATGGTCAGACCGGCCTCGGCCAGAATCGCCTTCAGGTTGGCAAGGCTCTGGGCGGCCTGCTGCTCCACGGTATC
>CAKTFS010000067.1 GCA_934561115.1 uncultured Faecalibacterium sp.
CAGAACCGCCCGGGTATTTCCACCGGTTTTGCGGCATTTCCCGCCCCAAAGCGGGCAAAAGTGATACCTGTGCCGGGTGACATTTGTGGAATTTTCGCAAAAATCTTTTCTTTTCGCATTTTTCCGTTATAATAGGATGGTATGATATTTGCATTCTCCGTGAAAACGGTCTGCTATTTTTAGGAGGTACCTCTTTTGAAACGCAATACCAAGACCCTGTTGTGTGTGCTGTGCGCGGTAGCCGCTGTGCTGTGCGTAGTTTTAGCCTGCTTTATGCTGACCAAAAAGCAGGGCAGCACCACGGCATCCTCTGCCGCATCCGGCGCAAGCGTGTCCGTCTACGGCAAGGTGTCGGATTTCGACTATGCCAGCTTCGATTACTCCGAAGGGCTGGACGATAACGGCCACTGGACCGGCATCCGCGCACTGGACTATGTGACGCTGCCGGATGATGTATCCGCACTGCCGCTTTCCAAGGCCGACATCGAGCCCACCGAGGCCGAGATCCAGACCCAGATCGACACGTTGCTGAACCAGTTCGCCACCACCCAGAACATCACCGGCCGGGCAGCCCAGAGCGGCGACACCGTGAACATCGACTATTCCGGCGCGGTGGACGGCGTGGTATTTACCGGCGGCACCGCCACCGGCTACGACCTGACGCTGGGCAGCCACACCTTTATTGACGGCTTCGAGGATCAGATCATCGGCCACAATATCGGTGACACCTTTGATGTGACCGTCACCTTCCCGGAGGGCTACGGCGACTCCACCGATGCCGAGGGCAACACCATCACCCTCAGCGGCAAGGAAGCCGTGTTCAGCGTGACGCTGAACGCCATCACCCAGAGCGTTGTGCCCACCCTGACCGACGAGTGGGTGGAGACCAATTTTGCCGCCAGCGACGACCTGCACACCGCAGACGCCCTGCGCCAGTACTTTGACAGCGCCCTGTACGCCAACAATCTGGACAACGCCGTAATGGACTATCTGCTCAATAACGCCACCTTCAAGGAGATCCCCACCCAGATCACCAGCTACTACATCCGGATGTTCCTGAACTACCACTCCCAGCTTGCCACCCAGTACGGCATGGAGCTGGACGCCTACGCACAGGCCAAGGGCTACGCCGATGCCAACGCGATGCTGGCAGATTCTGACGCCTACTTTGAGCATCTGGCCAAGCAGGATCTGGTCTTTCAGGCCATCGCGGAGCAGCTGGACATCACCCCCACGCAGGAGCAGATCGACAGCGCCAACAGCTCCTACGCCGACACTTACGGTGCACAGCGCAGTATGCTGAACGCTTTGCAGCTGGCTGTTCTGGATAAGGTGGAGGAAAGCGCGGTGCTTTCCTGACAGTGCGTCTGCCAGGGCACAAACGATTTTAATGCGCTCCGCTTCGCTCTGCGCATAGATAGCGGTATTATTATTTTTATATTTGATGAACGGGAAAATCTGCGGATTTTCCCGTTCATCTTTTTCACGAGAGGGGTCGTAACGGAAAACGGCAGATGCAGCGCCGCTTTCTGCGAAAGCGCGGCGCTGCGGGGGATAAAACTCCCCCAGTCGCCTACGGCGACAGCCCCCTCTGAGATGGGGCCCTTGGCAAAACCAAAGACTTTCCCGCCATGCCAAAGGCTCCCTCCCAGAGGGAGCTGGCAAAGCCGTAGGCTTTGACTGAGGGAGTTCAGCCGTCCCCTTGGGGAAGGTGGCTTGACGCGAAGCGGCAAGACGGAAGGGGTATCCCGGCATCTGCCGTTCCCCTTCATGACCCCCTTCGTGAAAATAGCGTTTGGAGCGCTCCGCAGAGCGCGACAAACGCGAAATTTTAAATAATTATTCCGCTGAATATGGCTAGAGCGCAGCGGAAGCCATTCCAAATCGTCCCACACAACCAAAAAGGCCGCTGCACGGTGAAGTGCAGCGGCCTTAGTTTTTCACATTTTTACTTTGCAGTGTTGATAAAGCTGCGGTTATCCCACAGGTACTTGATGCCGGAAATGGCGGTCACAGCGGCCACCAGCCAGCACAGGGCGATGGAGACCACCACCACGATGGAAACGCTTTCCACCGTGCCGCGGTAGCTCAGGGCAGTGCCGAAGAAGTAGAAGATGATGCTCAGCATCTGCAATACGGTCTTGACCTTGCCCCACATATTGGCGGCGATGACCTTGCCGTCCTTGGCACCGGCAGCCACCATGCGCAGACCGGACACCGCAAACTCGCGCGCCAGAATGATGCACAGCACCACGGGGCTGCACACGCCGTCCCGCATCATGTAGATGAAGGCCACAGTGGTCAGCAGCTTGTCGGCCAGCGGATCGGCAAACTTGCCGAAATCGGTGACCATGTGCCACTTGCGTGCCAGATGGCCGTCCAGAAAGTCGGTGAAGCTGGCAACGGCAAACACGATACCAGCCAGCAGGTAGAAGGCAGCGTTGAAATTACCATCCACGATGCCGTCCAGACCGGTCAGGGACACAAAGATCATGAACACCGGCACCAGAATGATGCGGGTCAGGGTAAGTTTATTGGGCAGATTCATAGGTTTTATCCTCCAATTCGTTATTTTACGACTGTACCATACAGATCGTAAAGATCGCTGTCCTCTACCAGCACATCATAGAACTGGCCGGGGTACAGCGGTTCCTCGCTGGAAACGCAGACGCAGCCGTCCACCTCCGGCGCATCGCCGGTGGTGCGGCAGAGGTACAGGCCGTTTTCCTCGTCGATGCCGTCACACAGAACGTGCACGGTCTGGCCCACCTTTTCGGCCTGCTTCTGCGCCATGATGCCAGTCTGGATCTGCATCACCAGCTCGGCGCGCTTGTCCTTGACCTCCTGCTCGATCTGGCCGTCCATCTTGGCGGCCACGGTGTTCTCCTCGGCAGAGTAGGCAAAGCAGCCCAGACGGTCGAACTGCACCTCCTTGACGAAGTTGCACAGATCCTCGAACTGCTCCTCGGTCTCGCCGGGGAAGCCTGCGATCAGGGTGGTGCGCAGGGTGATGCCGGGGATCTCGCGGCGCAGCTTGCCGATCACCTCCAGCAGCTCCGCGCGGTTGGAGCGGCGGTTCATGTTCTTGAGGATGGTATCGTTGCAGTGCTGGATGGGCAGGTCGAGGTAAGGCACCACCTTCTCGTTGCGCTTCATGGCGGCGATGAAGTCATCGGTGATGCGCTCCGGGTAGGCGTACATGATGCGGATCCATTCCAGCCCCGGCACCTTGTTCAGCTTGTCCAGCAGCTCACAGATGCTGCCGGGCTTGCCCCAGTCCTCGCCGTAGGCGGTGGGATCCTGCGCCACAACGATAAGCTCCTTCACGCCCTCACCGGCCAGCCAGCGGGCTTCGGCTACGCAGTCGGCCATATCGCGGCTGTGCAGCGGACCGCGGATGCCCGGGATGGCGCAGTAGTGGCAGCGGTTATTGCAGCCCTCGGCGATCTTTAAGTACGCATAGTGGGCGGGCGTGCCGATGACGCGCTTGCCGCCCAGCGGGAAGTCCTTTTTGGCACCGTAGCTTTCCAGATGATCCTCGCCGTGGAACAGCCGCTCCACGATGGTATCAATGGCCTTGTTGGAGGCGCAGCCCACAACAGCGTCCACCTCGGGGATCTCTTCCTCGATCTGGCTGCGGTAGCGCTCGGCAAGGCAGCCGGTAACGATGACCTTCAGGTCCGGGTTCTGCTGCTTATAAGCGCAGGCTTCCAGAATGTTTTCAATGGCTTCGGTCTTGGCGCTCTCGATAAAGCCGCAGGTGTTCACAAGGATGACATCTGCTTCGGCCAGATCGGCCACGGTCTCGTGCCCGGCAGACAGCAGGATGTGCACCATCACATCCAGATCCACCTGATTTTTCGGGCAGCCAAGGGAAATACACGCAATTTTCATAAGGGATGATACTCTCTTTCTCTTTTGAGGGATGCTTTTGA
>CAKTFS010000068.1 GCA_934561115.1 uncultured Faecalibacterium sp.
TCGCCCTCCACGGTGTCCCGCACCTGCAAGGACAGCCCTTCCATCAGCCGGGAGACCAAGGAGCGGGTGCGCCGCATCATGGCGCAGCTGGGCTACGAGCCGAATTTTGAGGCCGAGCCGGTGGAGGCTTTTTCCAAAACCATCGGCATCATTCTGCCCTCCTCCCAGCGGGACGTCTACGAAAACGCCTTTCATCTGGAGATCATCCGCGGCATCGGGCAGTTCTGCAACCAGCGGCGGTATGTGAACACGGTTATCACCGGGCAGGACGATGCCGAGGTGCTGGACGCCATCCAGAGTATGGTAGCCAACGCACAGGCGGATGGCTTTATCCTGCTCTATTCCAAAAAGGACTGTCCGGTGGCGGCATATCTGCGCAGCGAGGGGCTGCTCCACGTCATTGTGGGCAAGGCAGCGCAGTCTGCGAACCAGACCATCTACATCGACAACGACAACGCCCTTGCCGGGGAGGAAGCCGCCGATTACCTTTATGAGATGGGGCACCGCCGCATTGCGTATTTCGGGGTCAGCAACGCCATGCTGTTCTCCGCAGAGCGCAAGCGGGGCTACCAGATGTCCCTGCTCAAGCACGGCATCACCCCCCGCGAAGAGGACTGTGTGGAGGTCAACACCCTGAACGATGCCTATGAGGATGCGCTGAAAGCCCTGCTCACCGCGCCGGACCACCCCACCGCCATGCTGGTCAGCGACGACATCCTTGCCGTGGTGCTGGAACAGTTCTGCGGCAAACTAGGGCTGCGCGTCCCGAAGGACCTGTCCATCGTGTCCTTCAATAACTCGCTGTTCTCCCGCATCACCAGCCCGCAGCTGACCACCGTGGACGTCAACCCCTACCAGCTGGGCATGGAAGCCGCCAGCCAGACCATCAACCACATCGAGAACCCGAACCTTCTGGCAACAAAGATCATCGTGCCGCACAAGCTCATCCCGCGGGAGAGCTGCTGCCCGCCGCCGGAGGCCGGAGCTCTGATAAAATAACAGGCCGCTTTCTCTTTTATCGCAAGTCAAAAAATAGTGCGACATTCCAACAGCATATTTGCGATATGCAATTCAACGCTGTTGCTGTTGCATTAAAAAGTTGAATTGCTATAAAGCCGTGTACACAAAAAGCCCCCTGCCCGACACCCAGACGGTGCGGACAGGGGGCTTTTGCGTTTTTCAGGGCACGCCCTGATTCTCAGACAAACTGACCATCCAGCTGCGCTTTCGGAACATTACAAGGGACAGCACAAGCCGGAACGCTTCCTCTGCGTTGAGCAGGGCATATACGCCCACGATGCCCCACCGCAGCCCATAGGCAGCCAGCAGACACAAGGGGATGCCGACGCACCATGTTCCCAGACAGTCGATGACCAGAATGATCCCGGTATTGCCGCCGCTGCGCAGGATGCCGCCGCCAAGGATCATGTTTTCCACCTTGATGGGCGCATACAGGGCAAACACCACCAGCAGCAGGTTGCCCAGCCTTTTTACGCCGGGGGCTACGCGATACCAGCCGGTATAAGGCCCCGCCAGCAAGACTACCAGCGCCGATACCGCTACCGCTCCTACCAGCCCTGCCGCCATAAGTTTTTTGGATTCCGTGTAGGCGGCAGGATAGGCTTTTCTGCCCAGCTGCTTGCCCACCATCACCCCGGCGGCTGCGGACAGGCCGCTCAGCGCCCCGATGATCAGCCCCTGAAGCGGGCTGGTAAGGGTGTAGGCGGCAAGGCTTGCGGTGCCCAGATGCCCGTACACCGCAGATTCCACGTTCTGTCCAAGGCTCCACAGAAATTCGCTGATAAGGATGGGCAGGATCATGCCTCCATACGCCCGCAGGGTGAGGGTTTCAAACCGCAAGGACCAGAGGGGCTGTTCCCTCTCTTTTTGAAGGCAGACCGCAAAGCCGATCAAGATCAAAAGCAGGTTCAAAAGCTGGGAAACCAGCGTGGCAATGGCGGCACCCGTGATGCCCATAGCGGGGGCACCCAGCTTTCCGAAGATGAGCAGATAGTTCAGCCCGGTGTTCGCCGCTACTGCGCCAAGGCTTGCCAGAAAGGGGACAGCTGCGTGTTCCTTGCAGCGCAGCCATGCGGACAGAACGGTGCTGACCGTCATGGGCAGATAGGAAAACGCCACGATGCGGAAGTACCCCGCCCCCACGCGGAGGATGGCGTCATCTGCCGTATAAAGCCCTAAGATCTGCGCCGGGAAGCCGCCTGCCGCCAAGAGGAACCCCACCGCCAGCACACCCCCGCAGACAAGGCTCACATCCAGACTGCGCCACGCTTCGGTGTGCTCCTCTGCGCCCAGAAACTGCGCGATCAGAATGCCGGCAACCGTGCCGACTGCGCCGGACATCACGGAGAAAATAAGGGTAAAATTGCCGCACAGCCCCACCGCTGCAATGCCGGCTTCGCCCAGCTGCCCGATCATGACCTGATCCACGATGGAAAAGGAGGCCTGCAGCATCCCCTGTAAGGTGACCGGAATGGCAATTTTGCAAAGGGTCCTCATAAAGTCTGACATGGCAGCCTCCTTGTACTTTCCCGTTCCACCAGCTCCACCGGCAGAACGATGCCGGCATCGCAGGGCGTACCGTTCCGCAACGCTTCAAGGCAGCGGATGGCAGTTCTTGCCCGGAGCGCCGCATCCTGATGAATGGTAGTCAGGGCGGGAATGCTCTCCCGGCTTGCCAGTGTATCGTCAAAGCCGATGATCTGCACATCCTCCGGGACGCGGATGCCCTGTCCCTGCAAAAAACGCATAAATTCCAGCGCATAGTGGTCGGATACCGCAAACACCGCCGTGATATTTTCGGCAAAAAGGCGGGGAAGGTTCTCCCGGTAAAACGACATTCTCTCCCTTGCCGCAGCAGGAACCTGCCAGAACAAAGTTTCCCCCGGTGCAAAGGCGCTGCGGAAGCCGTCTATCCGTTCTTTGTCCATACAGGTGAAATTATCAGCGATGCACAATGCCTTCATGTGCCCCAGTTCCCTGAAATGCCGCCCTGCCTGACAGCCGCCGCCGTAGTGATCGATGCCAAGGTTCACCACCTTGGAGCAGGCGCTGAAATAGCCATCGTACACCACAAACGAGATGTGCATCTGCGCCCGCAGGGTCTCGTAATCGGCCTCACAAAAGCCCATAAGGATCAGGCCGTCCATATTCCACATGGATGCAAACACCGGGATCTCCCGGATGTCTGCGGTGGTCTTGACCATAAGGAAATAGCCTTTTTCGTTCACCTCATGGGAGAGGGCGTTCAGGGAGGACATCACAAAGCCGTCCTCCAAGACCCTGCCCTCGTATTTGGCGTGATCGTTCACCACCACACCTATGATCCTTGAGTTGTTGCGTGCCAGCAGAATGCCTGCCATGTTGGGAATGTATCCCGTCCGTTCCAGTTCCTGCTGCACCCGTTTCACCGTCTCGCCCGAGAGCTTTTCCGTCTTGCCATGGAGCACGTTGGAGACGGTGGCGGTGCTGAGCCCCAGCGCCTGTGCGATATCCACGATGCGGACCCGAGACTGTTCCATCCTTGCGCCTTCTTTCCGTTACCGTTCTGGTTCTATCCTACAACAGAAGTAGCCTGTTGGCAAAGGTTAAACGCGTAACCAGTGCCAAAAATTCAGGTCGGTTTTTGTGCAGTCCGTCAGACGGCTTCCATAGACATAAAGATCCGAACCCTTCTCCTATCGAGAAAAGGTTCGGATCTTCTGTTTTAGCGGCAGTCCTCCCGTTAGACATTCCTACGGGTTGGGAACCGCGGGCTAAGCAACAGCCCACTGGGCTGATTGCTTACGGCGCTGAGCGCCGCCGCCCTGTTCAAGTCCTCTTTCGCACCGAAAAAGAAAAACCAGAACACAAATGTGTTCTGGTTTTTCTTGGTGCG
>CAKTFS010000069.1 GCA_934561115.1 uncultured Faecalibacterium sp.
CTGCGGCACAAAATCCGCAAAACGGGCAGACTGAGCCTGTCCGTCGAGGAAGTATCTGGCTTCCACAGCCATTTATAAATTATACACCTTTTGTTGTCAATTTGCAAGAGGTTTTTTCCGTATTTCCGATAAAAAATTATTCTGTGTAAAAGCTCTCTCCTGCCCCGTCCGGCTTTCGCGTTTCTCCACCGTGAAGGTGAAACTTTTTCACGAAAACTTGTCACAATTGCACAAATTGCAGGGTCGTGTGGGGTGGCTCGCAAGCGAACCCTCTCAGTCTGCTCCCGCTGGTCGCAGCCAGCTCCCCCGAAAGGGGGAGCTTTTCACCATCTGCCGGTAAGCAGAGCAAAACCTCCCCCCTTCGGGGGAGGTGGCATCGCGCAGCGATGACGGAGAGGGTTCGCGGCGCGAGAAACTCCCCCAGTCTGCTGCGCAGACAGCCCCCTCTGGGATGGGGCTCTTGACATGGCGGCAAAGTTTCCAACTAAAGTGCAAAGTGCCCGGGTGCGCCAGAGGCTCCCTCTCAGAGGGAGCTGTCAAAACCGTCAGGTTTTGACTGAGGGAGTTCGCTCCACTCCCCACCTGTGAAAATGGGATATCGGAACGCCCGCAGGCGTTACGATATCCCGAAATTTAAAATAATTCTTCCGCTAAACATGGCTAGAGTGCAACGACGACGACCGCCGCCAGCGGCGGAAACAGGGAGGAGTTGTTGGGGCAGCGGCCAGCAAGACGCACGTGCCGCCCAAGGCACGATGCGGATGCTGGGTGCCGCAACCCGTTAGCGGAAGCCATTCAAAATCTTCCTTCTAGCAAAAGAAGCCGCCGCACATCATCTGTGCAGCGGCTTCTTTATAAAGGTTGCTTACTTCAGGCTGAAGGTGGCCGGGTCAAAATCCGGGTCATCCCAGCTGCGGGTCATGATCTCGGTGCGGTCCTTCAGGATGGCGATGGAGTGCTCAAAGTGGGCAGCCAGTCCGCCGTCCTTGGTCTTGACAGTCCAGCCATCGCTGAGCTGCTTGATCTTGTAGTCGCCCTGACAGATCATCGGCTCGATGGCGATGGTCATGCCGGGCACCAGACGGGGTCCGCGGCCCTGATGGCCGTAGTTGGGCACCTCGGGGTCCTCGTGTAGCTCCTTGCCGGTGCCGTGACCCACAAAGTCACGCACCACAGAGAAGCCCGCGTCCTCGCAGTAGCTCTGCACGGCGTAGCCGATATCGCCGATGCGGTTGCCCGCCACGGCCTGCCCGATACCCTTGTACAGAGAAGCCTTGGTCACTTCCAGCAGGCGCTGGGCTTCCAAGTCCACCTTGCCCACCGCGTAGGTGCAGGCGTTATCGCCGTTGAAGCCGTCCACCTTGGCACCGGTGTCGATGCTCACGATGTCACCCGGGCGGATGACGATATCGTGAGAGGGGATGCCGTGGATGACGGTATCATTCAGGCTGATGCAGGCTGTGCCGGGAAAACCGTACAGACCCTTGAAGTTGGGGATGCCGCCGTGCTTCACGATGAAGTCGTAGATCAGCTTGTCCAGCTCCCAAGTGGTCATGCCTGCTTCGATGTGCTCTCCGCCGTACTTCAGGGCAGCTGCGCTCAGGGCGTTTGCCCGGCGCATACCGTCCAGTTCTTTTGCATTTTTGATCTGGATCACGCTTATGCCTCCAAAGCCTTCATGACTTCAGCCGTAGTCTCCTCGATGGAGGGGCAGAACTTGATCTCTGCCAGCTTGCCGCGGGTGCGGTAGAACTCCACCAGCGGCTCGGTCTGCTCATGGTAGGCTTTCAGACGATCCAGCACGGTTGCGGGCTGGTCGTCCTTGCGGATGACGGTCTTGCCGCCGCACAGGTCGCAGACGCCCTCCACCTTGCTCTTCTTGTTCAGGATGTGGTAGCTTGCGCCGCACTTCTCGCAGACGCGGCGGCCGCTCATGCGCTCCACGATCACGTTGTCCTCTACCTGCAGCTCCAGCACCTTGTCGATGCGGATGCCCATGGTCTCGATGGCCTCTGCCTGCGCAATGGTGCGGGGCACGCCGTCCAGAATGAAGCCGTTGGCGCAGTCAGCCTGTGCCAGACGCTCCTTCAGGATGCCGATGATGACTTCATCGGGCACCAGTGCGCCGGCGTCCATAAAGCTCTTGGCCTTCAGGCCCATCTCGGTGCCCTCCTTGACAGCAGCACGCAGGATGTTGCCGGTGCTGATGGAAGGGATGTTCAGCTTTGCGCAGATGATCTCGGCCTGTGTGCCTTTGCCTGCGCCGGGTGCGCCCAACAGGATCAGATTCATAGGATCGCTTCCTTTCTTATATGTTGCTTTATAGAAACATACGTACAAAAAGCAAAAAAGCACTGAAAAGTATGAGCGTACTCTCCTTTCCAGTGCTTTCTTACATCTTTATTGCTTCAGATCAGCCAAGGAAACCCTTGTGGTTGCGCATGGTCATAAAGCTATCGAGGCTGCGGGTGGTATCCAGTGCCACACCAACCACGATCAGCAGGCTGGTACCGCCCAGCTGAATGCTCATACCGGTCAGGTTGCCCAGAATGATCGGCAGTACAGCCACCGCAGCCAGGAAGATGGCACCGATGAGGGTGATCTTGTTCAGGGTGCGGGTGATGAAATCGCTGGTCGGCTTGCCGGGACGGAAGCCGGGGATCGAGCCGTTGTTACGGCGCAGATTGTTGGCGATCTCAACGGGGTTGTACTGGATGGCCACATAGAAGTAGTTGAATGCCAGGATCAGCAGCAGGTAGATCACAACGTACAGCCAGGAGGTGTAGTTGAAGGTATGGAAGAACGCATACCAGACCGGGTGAGCGGTCTGATCGATCTGCAAAAAGCTGCCGATGGTGCCCGGGATGGACACCAGAGCCGAAGCGAAGATGATGGGCATGACGCCGCTCATGTTCAGCTTCAGGGGCAGGTAGCTGTTCTGGCCGCCCATCTGCTTCCGGCCCACCACACGCTTGGCGTACTGGATGGTGATGCGGCGCTCTGCGTTGGTCATGACCACCACAAAGACCACAGCGACCAGTGCCAGAATTACCAGAACGGGCAGCAGGATGTAGAACTGAGGCTCGCCGGCCGCTGCGCGGGTCAGCAGACCCGTCACAGAGGTGTACAGCGAGGACCAGTTGGAAACGATGGAGGCAAAGATCAGAAGGGAGATACCGTTGCCGATACCCTTGTCATCGATCTGCTCGCCCGCCCAGGTGATCAGCTGAGCACCTGCAACGAAGGTGGCGATGATGACCACAGCGGCGAACACGCCGGCTGCGCCGGAAACATACTTCAGTGCGCCCATATTGCGGATCACGAAATAGTAGCCAATGCTCATGATCAGTGCGACCACGGCACCGGCGTACCGGTTGATCTGCTGCAGCTTCTGCTGGCCGTCCGCTTCCTTTGCCAGATTTTCCAGCGCAGGAATGGCCACAGTCAGCAGCTGCACAATAATAGAGGCGTTGATATAGGGTGTCACACCTAACGCGAAGAGCGTGCATCTTGCCAGTGCGCCGCCGCTCATCATATTGAGGTACGAGAGCATATCGCCGTTTGCAAACATCTGCGTCAGTGCAGAGCCGGAAACGAACGGCACGGGGATGGCACAGCCAAGACGGTAAACCACGAGGATCGCCAGCGTGAACAGAAGACGATTTTTAAGCTCGGGGATCTTCCATGCGTTACGGAATGTCTGGAACACCTTACATCACCTCAGCCTTTCCGCCTGCCTTCTCGATTTTCTCTTTGGCAGAAGCGGAATAGGCTGCGGCCT
>CAKTFS010000070.1 GCA_934561115.1 uncultured Faecalibacterium sp.
CGCGAGGGCAGTTCGGTGTACGAGCTTTCTGATTTTATCAAGAACACCATGACCCCCTACGTCCAGCGCAAGGGCGGTGTGTCCAGCGTATCGGCCAGCGGCCTTGTGGAGCAGCTGGTGCAGGTGCAGCTGAATCAGGAGAAGATCGACGAGATCAACGAAAAGCTGATGGAGCTGATCGATACCCAGCTGGAAGCCGCCCATGCCCAGCTGGAAGAGGCCGAGGCCAAGATCAATGCAGGCCGTGCGGAATATGATAAGCAGTACCGGAACTTTGGCAACACGGTGTCCAACACGGTCATGGGCACCCTCAGCTCCGAGATCGGAGATGCCGTAGAGGTGGTGCGCAAACAGGCCGAAGCACTGCTGCAAAGCGTCAACAACCTGATCGCCGTGGTCAAGGAGCCCGAGGTGCAGCAGGCACTGATCGAGGTGCAGGCCGGCTTGCAGCGTGTGCTGGACAAGTTCAACAACACCGGTATGCGGGATATCGACTCCCTGATCGAGATCGTTTCGGAGCTGCGGGATATCACCGATAAGCTCTCCAGCGCACTGCAGACCCTGCAGCAGCGCATCAATACCGAGACCGGCAGCCAGGGCGAGGGCGCTGCAGATCTGGCAGACGAGCTGCAGCTGCAGGACAGCCTGAACGTTATCTATAAGACACTGGAGGATACCATCAAGGCCATGGACAATGTGCCCGGCATGATGAGCGAGTTCTCCAAGGCGCTGGGCAACTTTACCCAGCAGCAGATGGTCGCCTACATGCAGTTTACCGAGGCCCGCGAAACGCTGAACGAGTACGAAAAGCAGCTCAGCGAGGCAAAGCTGCAGTACGAGGACGCTAAGGAAAAAGCCCTTGCCAGCGCCGATGTGGCCAAGCAGCTGGATATCAAGACCCTTGCCACCCTGATCTACGCCCAGAACTTCTCCATGCCCGCCGGTTACGTCAAGGACGAAAGCGGTGAGTCGTGGCTGCTGAAGGTGGGCGAGGAATACGACAGTGTGGAGGATATCCGCGGCGCACTGCTGCTCCATGTGGAGGGCTACGGCGACGTGCGCCTTTCCGATGTGGCAGACGTGGAGGTCATCGACAACGCCGCCGACAGCTATACCCGCCTGAACGGCGAGCAGGCCTCGGTGCTGAAAATTTACAAGGACGACAGCTCCAGCGCAGGTGACGTATCCGCCAACTGTCTGGACGCTTTCAAGGAACTGGAAGCCCAGTACGAGGGTCTGCACGTTGTAGTGCTGTCCAATCAGGGCAACTACATCAGTATCCTGATCAAGAGCATCCTCACCAGTATGCTGGTGGGTGCCGCACTGGCCATCATCGTGCTGGCTATCTTCCTGAAGGACGTCAAGCCCACCATGGTAGTCGGCATCAGTATCCCCCTGTCGGTGCTGTGCGCCGTGGTGCTGATGTACTTCACCGGGCTGGATTTGAACGTCATGACGCTGGCCGGCCTTTCGCTGGGCATCGGCATGCTGGTGGATAACTCTGTCGTTGTCATCGAGAACATCTACCGTCTGCGCGGCCGCGGCGTGCCCGCCGCCCGCGCGGCCGTGCAGGGTGCGCGTCAGGTGGGTATGTCGGTTGTGGCCTCTACCCTTACCTCGGTGTGCGTGTTCCTGCCGGCGGTGTTCTCCGCCAGCCTCATCCGCAGCCTGATGGGCCCCATGTCCCTGTGCATCGGCTACTGTCTGATGGCTTCCCTCATCGTGGCACTGACCGTGGTGCCCGCCGCCTCGGCTACCGTGCTGAAGAACGCCCAGCCCAAAAAGCTGGCATGGTTCGATAAGATCCAGGACGCCTACGGCCGCAGTCTGGAAAAGGCGCTGGAAAAGCGCTTTGTGCCGCTGGCTGCCGCTGTGCTGCTGCTGGTGTTCTGCTGCTGGCGGGTGGTCTCCATGGGCATCGTGCTGCTGCCCACCAGCACCAGTAACGAGGCCATGATCACCCTTTCCACCACCGACACCCTCTCGCAGGACGAGTCCTATGATGTGGCCGGCAAGGTGGTGCAGGCTGTGATGGCTGTGGACGGCGTGGAGGAGGTAGGCATTACCCCCGACAACACCGTGGCGGGCATGGATGTCTCCAACCTTGGCCTGCCCTCTACTATCACCGACCTGCTGAACGCCGCCAACGGCTACGGCAAGTACAAGATCAACGTCAAGCTCAACGAGGACCTCTCCTCTTCCAAGATCGATGCCGCCTGCAAGGCCATGGAGGAAGCCGTGGCCGGGGTGGCGGACTGCACCGCCACCGTCCAGCAGTACGGCATGACTGATGACCTGACCAGCCAGCTGTCCACCGGTCTGACCATCAAGATCTACGGCACCGATGCCGAGACCCTGACCGCTCTGTCCGAGAAGGTCATTGACATCGTGAACAGCACCGATGGCTTCCAGAACGCAACCAATGGTCTGGGTGCGGGCGATTCCACCATCATTCTGCAGGTGGACCGCGACAAGGTGCGCGCCAACGGTCTGACCGTTGCGCAGGTGTACCAGCAGATCGCGGCAAAGCTGACCACTACCACCACGGCACAGACCCCTGTTACCGTGGACGGCACCACGATGGACGTGCAGATCAGCAACAATCTGGACCCGCTGACCAAGGAAAACATGATGGACATGACCTTTGAGACCACCGTCATGTCTGCAGACGGCACCACCGCCACCGGCACCTGCAAGCTGTCGGATATCGCCAGCTGGACCACCGGCACCGCACCGGACTCCATCACCAGCGAGAACCAGAACCAGTTCGTCACCGTCACCGCCGAGACTGCCCCGGGCTACAACACCACGGTGCAGGCGCGTGCGGTGAAAAAGGCACTGGATGCCTTTGCCCTCACCGACGAAATGCCGGAGGGCTGCTCCTTCTCCATGGGCGGCGAGAGCGACAGCGTGAACTATATGACCAACGAGATGATCCAGTGGATGGCACTGGCTCTGCCCTTTGTGTACCTTGTCATGGTGGCACAGTTCCAGAGCCTGCTGTCCCCCTTCATCGTGCTGTTCACCGTGCCGCTGGCCTTTACCGGTGGTCTGCTGGGTCTGCTGCTCACCGGCCAGCAGCTGACCATGATCTCCATGATGGGCTTCATCGTGCTGATGGGTACGGTCGTTAACAACGGCATCGTGTTCGTGGACTACGCCAACCAGCTGCGCATGGGCGGCATGGAGCGCCGCGCCGCGCTGGTGGCCACCGGCAAGACCCGTATGCGCCCCATCCTGATGACCACCCTGACCACCGTGCTGGCCATGCTGCAGATGGTGTTCAGCAACGACATGGCAAGCCAGCTGATGAGCGGCATGGCCATCGTCATCATCTGCGGCCTGAGCTACGCCACCCTGATGACCCTGTATATCGTGCCGATCCTGTACGATATCCTGTTCAAGAAGCCGCCGCTCAACGTGGACATCGGCAGCGACGAGGACCTGGACGACATCCCGGACGACGCCGCCGAGTTCATTGCCGCCCAGTCCTCTGCGGCACAGCCTCAGCCGGAGGCATAAGGCGTACCAGCCTGTATCACCCAAGCGCCCTGCATTTCCACCGGAAGTGCGGGGCGCTTTTTGGTTGTCTGCCCGCGGGCGGGACGATTTGGAATGAATCGCGCTCCGCGGGGAAAGTTCCTGATTGCCGCAAGCGTGCAAAGACGCTCCGCTGGGCCAGAGGCAGGGAGGGGTGTTCCGACTCCCCCCTCCCTACCTCTG
>CAKTFS010000071.1 GCA_934561115.1 uncultured Faecalibacterium sp.
CTTTTTACAGGGCAGCCACGGCAGCCTTCAAAGCATCCACGCGGTCGGTGTTCTCCCACTTCACGCCCAGATCCTCGCGGCCCATGTGGCCGTAGGCAGCCAGCTGGCGGTAGATGGGCTTGCGCAGGTCCAGCTCGCGGATGATAGCGGCGGGGGTCAGGTCAAATACCTTTTCCACTGCCTGCTCGATCTTCTCGTCTGCCACAGTGCCGGTGCCGAAGGTATCCACCATAATGGACACGGGCTTTGCCACGCCGATGGCGTAGGCCACCTGCACCTCGCACTGCTTTGCCAGACCCGCAGCCACGATGTTCTTGGCCACCCAGCGGGTAGCGTAGGCTGCGCTGCGGTCCACCTTGCTGGGGTCCTTGCCGGAGAAGGCACCGCCGCCGTGGCGTGCATAGCCGCCGTAGGTGTCCACGATGATCTTACGGCCGGTCAGGCCGGTATCGCCCTGCGGGCCGCCCACAACAAAGCGGCCGGTGGGGTTGATGTAGTACTTGGTGTTCTCGTCCAGCAGATCGGCGGGGATGGTGGCCTTGATGACCTTTTCCATCACGTCTGCGCGCAGCTGCTCCATGCTCACGCTCTCGCTGTGCTGGCTGGAGATGACCACGGCATCCACGCGCACAGGCTTGTTGTTCTCGTCGTACTCCACGGTCACCTGGCTCTTGCCGTCCGGGCGCAGGTAGTCCATCTCGCCGCTCTTGCGCACCTCGGTCAGGCGCTTTGCCAGCTTGTGGGCAAGGCTGATGGGCATGGGCATCAGCTCGGGGGTCTCGTCGCAGGCATAACCGAACATCATGCCCTGATCGCCTGCACCGCCCACCTGATCGTTGGTGCCCAGTGCAATGTCGGGGCTCTGGCCGTCAATGTTGGAGATGACGGCGCAAGTGTCGGCGTCAAAGCCGAACTTTGCGCGGGTGTAGCCGATATCGGCAACCACCTCGCGGACGACCTTCTGGAAGTCCACATAGCAGCTGGTGGTGATCTCGCCCATAATGTGCACAAGGCCGGTGGATGCGCAGGTCTCGCAGGCCACGCGGGCATCGGGGTCGTGGGTCAGGATCTCGTCCAGAATCGCATCAGAGATCTGGTCGCAGATCTTGTCGGGATGTCCCTCGGTGACGGACTCCGAAGTAAACAGGTGTCTAGCCATTTTTTGCCTCCTAAATGTTGCAGTTGCGTGTATTTACCATTCCATCAAGTTTGTTCTGAAAAATAAAAGCGCCCAGAGCCGAAAGCTCTGAGCGTTGCACTCTTATCTTCCGGTTTCCCGCAGGATTTGGCACCTTACGCTCTCGCGCAGGTTGTCGGGCTTCACAGGGCCTGTCCCCTCAGCCGCTCTTGATAAGTCGGTATTCAATTGGTACGTTCCATATTCTATCATTGCAGCGTCAGATTGTCAAGATAAGTCGCACTTATTTTAGACATTCCATTTAAATTGATGGAGCATTTCCCTGCTCCGGTGCGGCATGACCGTCCCGGGCGGCATGGAACGCACGCTTTTCCGCATACATCCGCTGATCCAGCTCCACCAGAAACTTTTCCACGCTGCCGCCCTCGTACTTTGCCACACCGGTGGAGAAGGACAGCTGAAAGCTGCCCGCCGGGGCGGTGGCGTTATAGTGCTGTACCCGCTGCTCGATGGCGGCGCAGGTCTTATCCAGTATCTCCTCCGAGCCGTGCCGGATCAGCACCATGAACTCGTCGCCGCTCATGCGGATGGCTACCGAGTTTGCCACCAGCGCCCCGGACAGGATGTGTCCGATCTCCTGAATGGCCCGGTCGCCCTCGGCGTGACCGTAGGTGTCGTTGATCTCCTTGAAGCAGTTCACGTCCATCATGATGCCGTAAACGTCCTTCTCCTGTGTGGCGTGGATGCGGTCCAGACAGTAGTTCATGTACTTGCGCCCGAACAGGCCGGACAGCTCGTCGGTATAGCCGCGCAGGCTGCGGGTCTGGCTGTCCACAAACACAAAGGCAATGCCCACCGACAGCCAGCCGAAAGCCATGCCGTAGAATACCCCCTGCAGCACCGTGCCCACCGCACAGGTGATGATAAAGTAGTACACCGGGAAAAACTCTACTGTAATGCCGTCGCGCCTTGCCTTATGCACCTGCCACACGCTCTCGGCATAATAGCTGAACAGCAGCAGATACAGCAAAATGTTCAGCGGGCCGCGATGGTAAACGTTGTCCGCGGAGATGGTAAAGATCCATCCCATGCCGAAAAGGTTTGCCAGCAGCATCAGCAGAACGGCCAGCAGCGGCGCGCTCAGCAGCAGGTGCCTTCTGCGCAGGCGTCCGGTGCTGCGGTAGACCCGGAAGTCCACATACAAACACCACGCAAAGCCCACGCTCACGGTTGCGCCGGTGCAGACGGTGTTGGTCAGGTACAGCCAGTACCGGCTTGCCGCGCCGGGCACGCCGTCCAGCAGAAAGCTGATCGTCTCTGCCGCCTGTGCCAGCAACGTCACCACCAGTATCCGGCAGAACAGCGCTGTTCCAACGCTGTTTTTACTCTCGCCGCGCACCCGCAGCAAAAGCAGAAAGCTTACCAGCACCGCTCCTGTGCCATTGGCCACAAGGATCTCGGGTATATTCATTGCATTTCCTCCTCTGCCCGCCTTGCCCCACAAGGCAGACAGCCCCCTGTTTTATACAGTGTCTATCTGTATTATACACCCTGCCGCGCCCTGCTGGCAAGGCTTGGACGCAAAAAGGCCGCTGCACAGCAAATTTGTGCAGCAGCCTTTGGGAAAATTATCCTTTGCAGTTCAGCCAAGCCGTAGACTTGGTTGAACTACTTTTTTACAGAAAACTTAGTAGCCCTTTGCCTGCTCGCCGTTCAGGATCTTGACAGCACGGGAGGTGCCCAGACGGTCAGCGCCCAGTGCAAGGAAGGTCTCCATATCCTCCACGGTGGAAATGCCGCCGGCAGCCTTGACCTTGCAGCGGCCATGCACACCCTTGACCATCAGCTCCACATCGTGGAAGTTGGCGCCTGCGGTGGAAAAACCGGTGCTGGTCTTGATGTAGTCGGCACCGGCCTCGCAGACGATGTCGCACATCTTTTCCTTCTCTTCCTCGGTCAGCAGGCAGGTCTCGATGATGACCTTCAAAATCTTATCGCCCACAGCCTGCTTCACGGCACGGATGTCCTCGCGGACAGCATCGTACTCCTTGTTCTTCAGGCGGCCGATGTTGATGACCATATCCACCTCGGCTGCACCGTTCTCGATGGCAGTTTTGGCTTCAAAGGCCTTGCTGGCGGTATCCATGGCACCCAGAGGGAAACCTACCACGCAGCACACAGGGATGCGGCCTGCCATATACTCCACAGCCTGCTTGACATAGCAGGTGTTGATGCAGACAGATGCGGTGTGGTTTGCAATGGCTTCGTCACACAGCTGCTGGATCTGGGGCCAGGTAGCCTCCGGCTTCAGCAGGGTATGATCGACATGGGACAGGATCTCTTCGCGGTTCATGCTCGTTCCTCCGTTGTTTTACTTGCTGGCACGGCGCACCTTTGCCATGCCCACAGCGCTGAGTGCGATCGCAGTCACCGATGCCGTTGCACCAATGATGCCCAGCACAAGACCAGAGACCAGGAATGCGAACCCTTTCAGACCACGTTTCATAATACCGTACCTCCTAAA
>CAKTFS010000072.1 GCA_934561115.1 uncultured Faecalibacterium sp.
GCGGCCACCACAAGGTCGCGGCGGCCGATGGCAAGCTTTTTGCGGTAGCGGCTGTCCACCAGCGCGGCGGCGGCTTCCAGCTCCGGGTCGTCGCCGTCCTCCGGGGCGTAGACCGCTTCCAGCACATCTGCCACCTCGGCGGGGGCAAGCCCCTTCTGGCGCAGGCTCTGGGCGGCGGCGCGGCGGCTTTTGCGGGCAGCCAGCAGGCTGTGGGCCCGTGCCTCGGCGTAGCGGGCGTCGTTCACATAGTCCAGCTGCACCATCTCCGCCACAGCGGCGGCAGCGGCCTGCTCGGTATAGCGGCGGCAAAGCCGCTCATACAGCATATTGGCCGACACTTCCTGCCCGGCCAGCGTTTCCAGCGCGCTGGCCCGCGCCTTGGCGGGGTCGGCGCACTTTTCCGCATCCGGACGGGGTCGGCGGCGGTAGAAGGCCATTTAGTCCTCCACCATGATGTCCAGCTCGCTCTCGCTGCTGCGGGCGGGGGCCTTGACCACCGGCTCCTTTGCGGCTGCGGGGTCGGCGGGCTTTTCCACTGCGGCGGCGGCGCGGCCTGCCGGACGGCGGGTGGCGTACAGCTTATCCGCATTGGCGCGGATCTGCCCCTCGATGTCGTTGGCGATCTCGGGGTTATCCTTCAGGAACTGCTTGGCATTGTCGCGGCCCTGACCCAGACGGATATCGCCGTAGTTGAACCATGCGCCGCTCTTCTGCACGATGCCCAGCTTGACGCCCACGTCAATGAGCTCGCTCATTTTGGAGATGCCCTCGCCGAACATGATATCAAACTCGGCCTCACGGAACGGCGGAGCCACCTTGTTCTTGACGATCTTGGCGCGGGTGTGGTTGCCGATGAACTGACCGGAAGAGTCCTTCAGGCCCTCCACGCGGCGGATGTCGATACGCACCGAGGCGTAGTACTTCAAAGCGCGGCCGCCGGTGGTCACCTCCGGGTTGCCGTACATGACGCCCACCTTCTCGCGCAGCTGGTTGATGAACACGCAGACCGTGTTGGTCTTGCCGATCACACTGGTCAGCTTGCGCATGGCCTGACTCATCAGACGTGCCTGCAGACCCACATGGCTGTCGCCCATCTCGCCCTCGATCTCGGCGCGGGGCACCATGGCGGCTACCGAGTCCACTACGATGGCGTCGATGGCACCGGAGCGCACCAGTGCCTCGCAGATCTCCATGGCCTGCTCGCCGGTGTCCGGCTGGCTGACCAGCAGGTTGTTGATGTCCACGCCCAGTGCCTCGGCATAGGTGGGGTCCAGTGCGTGCTCAACGTCGATAAAGGCCACTTCGCCGCCCTTCTTCTGGGCTTCGGCAAGGATGTGCAGTGCCAGCGTGGTCTTACCGCTGGATTCCGGGCCGTACACCTCGATGATGCGGCCGCGCGGCACACCGCCCACGCCCAGCGCCAGATCCAGCCCCAGACTGCCGGTGGAAATGGCATCCACCTGCATGGAGGCGTTGTCGCCCAGCTTCATGACGGCACCCTTGCCGAACTGCTTTTCGATCTGCGCCAGCGCCGTAGCCAGCGCGTCCTTTTTGGCTTCCGGCTCGGTCTTCTGGGTAGCCGGTGCAACGTTGTTGTTCTGATTTTTTGCCATAGCCTGCTGCTCCTTTTATCCTTTGGGCCCGCAGAGGGCGGGCTGTCCTTCGCTTTCCTTCTTAGTATAACACAAAATCAAAATATTACAACAAGAAGTTGTTTGTTTTTCCAATTTATTTTGGGCGATGGGCGATCACGCAGCGGTCGTTGCCGCCAAAGTCCTGGATACAGCGGATATCTGTCCAGCCGTTCTCTGCCAGAAGGGCGGTCACGGCCTGCCGCTGCTGCCAGCCGATCTCCAGCACCAGCGCCCCGCCGGGGCACAGCGCGTTTTGGTAGTGCCGCGCCAGCGCCCGGTAGAACACAAGGCCGTCCTCCCCGGCTTCCAGCGCCATGGCAGGCTCCTGCGCCACCTCGGGCTGCAGCTGCTCCATCTCGGCGGCGGTCAGGTAGGGCGGGTTCGAGACGATGAGTTCCAGCTGCCCCTCCGGCAGGGTCTCCCAGTAGGTGAACAGGTCGCCCTGCACCGGCTGCACCGCATAGGCAGGCTTTTTGCCTGCCCGCAGCGCGTTCAGCGCCGGGCCCCAATCCAAGGCCGGGGCATCCGCCTGCTCAAGCGCAGAGGGTTCCAATACATTTTCGGTCTGTCTGCCCTGCCCGGTCAGGGCGCAGCGGGCGTTCTTTTCCAGATAGGCAAAGGCCGCCGGACTTTTTTCCACGCAGGTCACCTGCGCAGCGGGGCAGAAGCGCTTGACCCCCAGCCCCAGACAGCCTGTGCCGGCGCAGAGATCCAGCACCCGGGGCGCTGCGATGCCCGCAAGGGTCTCGGCGGCGGCCTGTGCCACCACCTCGGTGTCTGCCCGGGGGCAAAGCACCCCGGGGCCCACCGCCAGCTCAAAGTCTAAAAAGCTCCAGCTGCCGCAGAGGTATTGCAGCGGCTCCCGTGCGGCGCGGCGGGTGCAGAGGGCTTCCAGCGCCGCCGCCTGCTCTGCGGTCAGCGGACGGTCAGAAAGCCGCACGTCCCGCCCGGTCGCCAGCCGGAACAGCTCCCGCGCGTCAAAATCCGCATCCGGGCAACCTGCGGCGGTCAGCCGCTGCTCCACCTCCCGCACCGCTGCGCGGGGGAGCATCGCTTCGCTTACCATTTGCCCTCCTCCGGGGTCTCGGGCAGCACGGGGGTGATGGCGGCAATGGCCACCTCGATCATGCTGTCGTCCGGCTCAAAGACGGTGAGGTGCTGCACCCAGATGCCCGGCTGCCGGATGATGCGGGTGGCGATGTTATCCGACCGGCCGCACCACTTGAGCAGCTCGTAGCTGATGCCCATGACCAGCGGCAGCAGCAGCAGCTTGCACACCACCCGCAGGCCAATGCTGCCCCACGGCAGCACGCTGTACAAAAACACGCTGACGATGACCACCAGGATCAGGAAGCTGGTGCCGCAGCGGGGATGAAAACGAGTGTACTTGCGCACATTTTCCACGGTCAGCGGGTCGCCCGCCTCGTAGCAGGCAATGGTCTTGTGCTCTGCACCATGGTACTCGAACACACGATGAATTTCCTTCATTTTGGAGATGCCCACCATATAGGTCAGGAAGATGGCCACCTTCAGCACGGCTTCCAGCACCACTTTGCCCCAGCGCCCCAGCGGCAGCAGACGGTTCACCCCGCCCACAAGGAAGGTAGGCAGCACGGTGAACAGCAAAATCGCCAGCAGGCCGCCCAGCACCGCCGCCACGGTCAGCAGCGCGTTCTCGGCTTTCTCGCCCAGATGCTCTCCCACCCATTTTTCAAAGGCGGTCTCTTCCTCGGCAGGGTCGTAGTCGTCCCCCATGCTCACCTGTGCCGAGTACATCATGTAGCGGTAGCCCACGATCATGCTCTCGATCATGGAGATTGCGCCGCGCACCAGCGGGATCTTCGTCCATACCCCGTGGGCGGGGGTGGGGTCCAGTTTCGTCTCAATGGTGCCATCCGGCTTGCGCACAGCGCAGCACATCTGCTTTGGGCCGCGCATCATGATGCCCTCCATCAGTGCCTGCCCGCCCACGCTGGTCTTAAAGCGTTCCTTTTTAGGTTGATTCATTGGCTTCTCCCGATATCCG
>CAKTFS010000073.1 GCA_934561115.1 uncultured Faecalibacterium sp.
TCCAGCTTGCCGAAAAAGTCCGGGCAGGAGACATAGATCACATCATAGTTCTGCCGCAGCACCTCCCCGGCAATGGCAAGGGCGGCATGGGTCTTGCCCAGCCCTGCGTTGCCCACCAGCAGCAGGCTTTCACGGGTAGCGGGGGAGAAGTCTGCGGCGTAATCCCGCAGGTCAGCCAGAACCTCGGCCATGTAGCTGCGCACGCTCTCGCCCAGCGTCTTGTCCACCGTGTTGGGGTAGTAGTCCAGCTGCATGGTATCAAAGCTGGAGATGGACAGGCTGGACAGCTCCTCTATCTCCTTCCGGCGCAGCTGCTGCATCACCCGGCGCACACAGTCGCAGGCGCGGCCGTCCACCGCGCCGGTGTCCTCGCACCGCTTGCAGGTGAACTTCGGCTCCAGCGCATCCGCAGGGCGTCCGCTCCCGGCCAGCAGGGCGGTCAGCTTCTGCTTTGCCGCCGCAAGGGCAGCAGCAGCTTCGGTGCGGTCCTTGCCGGAGGCTCCGGCGATCGCGCAGCGGATGCCCCGCACCCGCACTTCCTCCTCGGCGTGGCGCAGCCCGGGAATGGCGGCTTCGGCTTCGGCCTGTGCATCCTGCGCCAGTGCGCGGGCGGTCTGCCGCCGCATGGCTACGGTGCGCAATGCCTGCTGATACAATTCGTTTTTGGTACGCATAAAGGCTCCTTACTCCGGTTTCTTGATCAGGGAACGGCGGCGGGTGGCGTTTTTCAGGATATCGTTTCCGCTGGGCGCAGCGCGGTCCACCCGGATATTCCGGCTGGCCCCGGCTGCGGCCACCGGGCCGCGCACATCGTGGATGCTGCGCAGACCCTTGGCGTTCCATGTTTTAAGGATGCTGTTCCAGTACCACAGATCCCGCTTGGGCCCGGCCTGTACGGCGGCTTCCTGCACCATGGCGTCGTCGTAGCCGTACACCTCGTACCAGCGTGCAATGGCCTTGCGCCCGCCCAGCGTCAGCTCCTCGGGGGAGATCTGCAGCAGGCTGCTGACGTATTCCTCGCGGCTCTGGCGCAGTGCCAGCAGCTTTAAGTGAGCATCGGCCTGCTCGCCGGTCTCTACGCCCTCGGCGCGCCAGACCTTCAGCTCGTGGGTCACAGCAGCCATGGTGCGTTTGCCCCGGCTGGCTACATAGGCCACACAGAGCATCACGGTCTCGGGCGTAAAGCCCTCCTGCACATACAGATTTACCAGCTTTTCCATCTCGGTGTGGGTCAGCGGACGGGCAAAGCTTGTCTGTCCGCAGTCGATCAGGCTGGAGATCATGGGGTCGGTGCGGCTGGCGGCGGCAATCTCTGCCCAGCGCATAGGGGCGGGAGCGCTGGGCTCTGCGCCCGGCGCGGCGTTTTCCTCGTAGCGCTCCAAAAGTCCCGCACCCGCCCAGAAAGCCAGCGCGCTCTCGGCACTGATGCGGCTGCGCAGCTTGAGGTCGGCGCAGATCTTGTCCGGGTCGGTCACGCCGGTGGCCAGCACATACAGCGCCACCCGCACATTGTATTCTTCGGCAATACCCAGCTTGGAGAACACCAGCTGAGGCACGGCGATGGTATCGCCCTTCAGTTCTTTCAAACGGTAGATCATGGTTTCCTCGTTCGGTTTATTCGTTGGCAGTATCCGGCTCGGCAGGCGGCTCCCAAGGGTCGCAGTCCATCATGTCCGGGCAGTTGTTCCAGCGCTCCGGCTCGGCATCGTAGGCGTCCTTCAGATACTGCGCGGCGGCGGCACGCCCTTCGTCCGTAAGCGGAAACACCTCCCGGCGGCGCAGGGTGGGGTCGGTCTTGTCGATCGTCCACGGTGCGGGCCAGTAATCCACAGTGAGAATCTTTTCCTCCTTGGTGGCATCTGCGCCGCCGTCCGGGTCCGGCACGGTGCGCTTGCCCGGGGTAAGCCGGTAGCGCAGCCCGGCCTCGTTGCCGCTGTAATCGTTCTTGCACAAAAAGTAGTGCAGCAGGGGAACAAAGATCATGGTGTAGCTCGTCCTTTCCGGCAAAAGGCGCGGCCTTTTGCGCAATCAATTCTATTATAAGGCCGCCGGGCTAAAATGCAATAACTTTTTGTGAAACGCTCCGCAAAAGCTGCCCTGCTTACAGGAAATCCGGCCTTGACAGTGCCGCAGAAATATGGTAAAATATTGCCTGTTGCAGCAGATGTGCAATGTGCTACTGTGGCTCAGCTGGTAGAGCAGCTCACTCGTAATGAGCAGGTCGCCTGTTCGAATCAGGTCAGTAGCTCCAAAGGAAAACCCCCGAAAGTTGGCTTGTGAAGCCGATTTTCGGGGGCTTTTGTTTGTGCGGCAGGGGATGGAAAAGTGGGCGCTTGTGCCTTAATTACCCCTGTTTATCTGGAAATTGCTTTAATGAGTGGCGCAAGAAGTGGCGCTCAGACGACCGGACAGGTAATCAGTGCTATTGATATAGCAGATATTTCTATCCGCGCCCTCCGTGAGGAGGGCGGCATCGGCGCACTATGTGGACAGCATCGGCTTCAAGATTTCTATCCACACCCTCCGTGAGGAGAGCGACAGGTGCGGAAACGCTGGTCGCGGCCTCGGTTTTGTTGTTTCTACCCACGTCCTCCGCGAGGAGGGCGACAGCATCGTAATCGCCGGTGGCGATGCGGGAGCAATTTCTATCCGCGCCCTCCGCGAGGAGGGCGACCGATAGAGTTCCAGATCGGTGGGGAATCGGTCAACATTTCTATCCACGCCCTCCGCGAGGAGGGCGACTTTCTGTGCCGCGCGATTTCAGCAAGGTGAAGTCCATTTCTATCCACACCCTCCGCGAGGAGGGTGACCGACAGGTTTTATTAACTCTCTTCATGTCTGCTCAAAATCAATCTTTGCCGTCCGGCACGAATTCCAGCAGATCAGCAGGCTGGCAGTCCAAAACAGTGCACAGCTTGTCCAGAACGTCCAGCGGAATATGCTTGACGGAGTTGTTGTTCATGCCCGACAGAGTGGGCTGGCGGATCCCGGTCATTGCGACCAAATCCTTTTGCTTGATGCCTTTTTCGGCAAGCACGGCTTTCAACTTGATGCGAATCATATAAACACTTCCCTCTTTTTCACTATATCACACCCACCAAGAAAAAGCAACGAAATTCGTAATATAGACGTAGAGAGGAGATTACGAGGTGCAAGGGAGTGACCCGAAGGGGTTGACGCTCTATGACAAGCAAGGGGTTCGCGAAGCTCACCAGAGCTGAGCAAGTAGCCCGCTTTGAAGTATACAAAAAGCGGCTCGGGATCGCACCCTGAACCGCTAACCGCTAAAAGTCCGTTATCCACAAGCCCCTTGCACATCCATTTTATTATTGAAGATTTGTCAAGGGTAAAAATGACGGTCGTTTCCCGTGGGACAGCCGTCTCTGTCATCGCCAACTGCCTCAGCGCCGGCGGTATCCACTTCGCAAGCGGCACCTACCAGACCTATGAGGCCAAGGACAGCAAAGGTCGAACTTGATTCCTATCCACGCCCTCCGCGAGGAGGGCGACCGGCCGGTCACCGACGACCCACACCCCACCGAGAATTTCTATCCACGCCCTCCGCGAGGAGGGCGACGCAATGCCGGACTGGTCTCCATGATCGTGCCCGTATTTCTATCCACGCCCTCCGCGAGGAGGGCGAC
>CAKTFS010000074.1 GCA_934561115.1 uncultured Faecalibacterium sp.
TCCGGGTAGAGCATGGCAAAGGCCAGCAGCAGCGAGAGGGACAGGCAGTAGGTGCTGGCGGTCACGCCGGTGAGCAGACAGCCCAGCACCGTGCCCAGCACGCCGGACAGCAGATACACCGTGTAGCGGAAATCGCCCCACTCCCGCTCCAGCGCTGTGCCGACGAACCATGTGAAGTAGATGCCCAGCACCACGCTGAGGATGCTGCCGCCGGAAAAGGGAATGAATACAAAACTGATCACCCGCCAGATCTGCCCTTGCAGCAGCAGGCTGCGGCTGAGCCCCAGCCAGAAGGGGAAGGTGCGGTCAACAAACAGCTCGATGGCCAGCACTAAGATCTGCCCCGCCACCAGAATATTGGTCAGGTTCGGGATGCCGTAGCGGCCGTACTTGCGCTCCAGCCTGTTCAGCCAGTTGTTCATGTGTTTCGCCTCCGTTGCGGGATGCCCCCGCCAGTTTCATGTTACCTCTATTTTACCATGACCGGCCCCTGCATTCAAGAAAATCCACGCGGAAGGCGCGGAAAACCGATTTTCACACCCCGAAGCCGCCGGGGTGTGGAAAAGGCGGAAAAAGCACAGCATTCATGCGGGTTTCAAGTCCCAAAACGACAACCGAAAATTGTATGGACTATCCGTTCTGGAATGAACTTTTCACTTTTTCCACCGGGTTTTCCACCGTTTTTGTGAAAAAGAGGCGCAGTTTCCAACGATGTTTTCCACCTTTTCCACATAGTTTTCCACATCCGGCAGAGGAAAACCCTATACAAGCCGTAATGGACGCCGCCGCATTCTGGAAGTTTCTGGGCTAAAATGTGGGCATTCTTCCTTTTATAAAAAAGAAAGTCGAAGGTTTTTCTTTTGTTTTTACAGTTTACTCCGGCTTACGGGTTTGCTTTTCTCCAATCTGGAATCTTACCCCGGGCAGTTTTCCACAAACCACCGGCGCAAAAAACCCGGTGTGGAAAACGGACACAAACGGTGGTTTTCCACACCGGAAAAGCGTGGGGCTGCTGCACACTGCTTTGTGCGCCGCATCCCGGGGAAAAACGATTTTGAATGCGCTCCGCTTTGCTCTGCGCATCCATAGCGGAAAGGATATTTTATAATTTGCAGAGCGGGAAAATCTGCGGATTTTCCCGCTCTGCTTTTTCACGGGTGGGGCTTTTGGCATGACGGCAAAGTTCCCGGCTAAAGTGCAAAGTTTGCGGGCGCGCCAGAGGCTCCCTCCCAGAGGGAGCTGGCAAAACCGTCAGGTTTTGACTGAGGGAGTTAAGCTCCCCCTTTCGGGGGAGCTGGCATCGCGCAGCGATGACTGAGAGGGTTCGTCCCCGCAAAAAATGCCGGGCAGTCTGCAGACTGTCCGGCATCGCTTTATTCTTTACATCATATTGCGGAACACCAGCTGTGCGATCTGGAAATACAGGATCAGGCTGCAGGCGTCCACGATGGTGGTGATGAAGGGGGTGGCCATGATGGCGGGGTCGGCACCCAGCTTTTTGGCGGCAAGCGGCAGCATACCGCCCACCAGCTTTGCCAGAATGACACTGAAGAACAGCGACACGCTGACCACGATGGCGTAGCCCATGACGTTGGCGTACTGGCCGGGGAAGAGGAAGGTGTACATCAGGTAGATGCGCAGGCCGTTCACGACGCCCAGCACCGCGCCCACGATGGCAGATACCCGCAGCTCCTTGCCCAGCACCTGCAAGAAGTCACTGGGTTCTACCTCGCCCAGTGCCAGACCGCGCACCATCAGGGTGCTGATCTGGTTGCCGCAGTTACCGGCGGTATCCATCAGCATGGGCATAAAGGAGACCAGCAGCGGCAGGCTGACAAAGGCTTCCTCGTAGTGGGTGGTGACCATGCCGGTAAAGGTAGCGGACAGCATCAGGATCAGCAACCACGGGATGCGCTGCTTGGCGTGGGTCCACACGCTGGTGCCAAAATAGGTGGTGGCGTCGTCATCCGGGAGAATGGCGGCCATCTTCTGCATATCCTCGGTGCTCTCGTCGGTCAGAACGTCGATAGCGTCGTCAATGGTGATGATACCCACGAACATGCCCTCGTTGTCCAGAACGGGCATGGCGGTAAAGTCGTAGCGCTGCATCTCACGGGCCACAAACTCCTGATCGTCGGTGACCTTCACGGTGACCAGATTGTCCTCCATGATCTCCGTGATGGGGGTCTTGGGGTCTGCCAGCAGCAGATTACGGGCAGAGACAACGCCCTGCAGCCGGTTGCTCTCCACCACATAGCAGGTGTAGACGGTCTCGGCGTTCTCGCCCTGCTTGCGGATGGCGGCAAAAGCCTGCTCCACTGTCATATCCCTGCGCAGACGTACATATTCCGGGGTCATCAGGCTGCCGGCAGAGCTTTCCGGGTAGTTCAGCAGCTTGTTCAGGCTCTCGCGGGTCTGCCGGGAGGACTTTTCCAGCACCCGCTTGACCACGCCTGCGGGCATATCTTCCAGCAGGTCGGCGGCATCGTCCAAGCTCATCTCCTCGATGGCGCTCACCAGCTCCACATCCGAGAATGCGTTTACCAGATCGTCCCGGGCTTCGTCGGACATATAGGCAAAGGCTTCGGTGGCAACTTCCTTTTTCAGCAGACGGAACACTACCAGACGGTTGTTCTCGTCCAGCTCTTCCAGCAGCTCGGCAAGGTCGGCGGGCTGCTCTTCCTCGGTCACCTCGCGCAGCTTGACGTACTGCTTTTTGATCAGCAGCTTCAGCAGACGGCTCTTGGTCAGCATCTCGGGGTTCGCCTTGACCTCTTCGTCGTTGGCTTCCTCTCGCTCTGCTTCCCGCATATCCTGCTTCAGGTCCTCGGTGGCTTCCTCGTTCAGATCCTCAGCCAGCTTCTGACGCACCTCGGCAGGGATATCGGCGGGCAGCTCCTGCACCGGCAGGTTCTGTTCCGTGTTGGTCTCCAGCTTCTTTTCTTCCATATCCATGGGCTACCTCCTCTGGGCACTATACGGCGCAGAGGGCTTTCTCCGCGCCGGAGGATGCAGCAGGTCGGGAAACAAAAAACGCGCCGCCCGGTGCCGGAATGCCGCAAAAGCAGCCGTTTCCGCGCACGCAAAGCCGCGCCTTTCCTATGCCGGAGGCTTTTCAGAAAGCCGCCGGGGGCAAAAAGGCGAGCGCAGTACTTTTTGTTGTCCGATCTACCGCATCGGTGGAGCTACTTCGACTATGATCAGGGTCCATTGTCCTGCGTTCACCTCCCAGTTTTCGTAAATTCCGCAGCCGCAGCACCCGCGCCGGGCGCTGCACTGGCTATATCCTTTTTTATTATAGCGCCGCAAAAAAATGGGGTCAACCCTAAAGCGAACTTTTACAAAGATTTTTATAAGGTCTCCCGCAGAAACAAAACACCCTTCTCCGTGTTGCGGCACACAGAGAAGGGTGTTTTGCTTGGATATTGCCTTGGTGTGAGGAGGAATCATGTTACTTGGGAATCGGTTGCGGCCCCGCTTCCCATGGCAAAAGTATAACAGCTTTCACAATTCATTTCGTTAAGAAGCTATGAAGAAACTGTAAAAAGGAAGCGGAAAATTCTGGAAGATTTTGTGATAA
>CAKTFS010000075.1 GCA_934561115.1 uncultured Faecalibacterium sp.
CCACAGCTTCTCGTACCAGTCGGCGCTCTCCTCGGGGCGGCAGACCACGATCATCTCCTGCTTCTCGAACTGGTGGATGCGGTAGATGCCGCGCTCCTCGATGCCGTGTGCACCCTTCTCCTTGCGGAAGCAGGGGCTGTAGGAGGTCAGGGTCAGGGGCATCTTGCTCTCGTCCAGCGTCTGGTCGATGAAGCGGCCGATCATGGTGTGCTCGCTGGTGCCGATGAGGTACAGGTCCTCACCCTCGATCTTGTACATCATGGCGTCCATCTCCGGGAAGGACATGACGCCCTGCACCACGTTGCCGTGCATCATGAAGGGCGGGATGACGTAGGTGAAGCCCTTGTTGATCATAAAGTCGCGGGCGTAGGCCAGCACAGCCTCGTGCAGGCGTGCGATGTTGCCCAGCAGGTAGTAGAAGCCGTTGCCGGCCACACGGCCTGCGGCGTCCATATCGATGCCGTCAAAGCTCTCCATGATCTCGGTGTGGTACGGGATGGGGAAATCCGGCACAACGGGCTCGCCGAAGCGCTGGGCTTCCACGTTATAGGTATCGTCCGGGCCGATGGGCACGCTGGGGTCGATCATCTGGGGAATGGAGTACATGATCTCCTGAATGCGGGCGGACAGTGCCTCCTCTTCCTTCTCCAGCTCTGCCATCTTGTCGGCGTCGGCCTTGACGGCGGCGTTGTTGGCATCGATCTGTGCCTGCAGCTCTGCCTTCTGTGCCTCATCGGTGCACTTCTTCAGCTGGCCGAACAGCGGGCCGTTGGCCTTGCTCAGCTTGTTGCGGGCGGCCTTCAGGGCCTCCACTTCCTTCAGGGCTGCGCGGTACTGGGCATCCTTTTCGATGACCTCATCCACCAGCGGCAGCTTGGCGTCCTGAAACTTCTTTTTGATGTTTTCCTTAACGGCGTCCGGGTTCTCGCGGACAAATTTGATATCCAGCATGATTGACTCTCCTTAACTCTATTGGGCTTGCAGCGGTGCGCCTGCGGCCTTCCGCTGCCGTTCAAAGGCGGCTGTTCCCGCCTTGGATCGCATGATTATTCGGTTTCCATCTGGTACTGTCCCAGCAGGTTTGCAAAAGCGCGCAGCTGCTCGTCGGAGTAAAAATGCACCGTCAGCTTGCCCTTGCCGCCGTGGTAGGCTACGTTCACCTCGCTGCCCAGCACCTGCTTCAGGCTCTCCTCCACCTCCACCGGCAAAGTGCCGCGGGGTGCGGGTTCGCGGGGCTCCTTGGCGGGCTTTGCCATCTTTTTGCAAAGCACCTCGGCCTGCCGGACGTTCAGCTGGTTGTCCGCGATGATCTGCGCGGCTTCGGCCTGCAGTTCCGGTGTGGGCAGACCCAGCACCACCTTCGCGTGGCCGGTATTGATAAAGCCGCTTTTCAGCAGCTCCAGCACCGTTTCCGGCAGATTGAGCAGCCGCAGACTGTTGGCCAGTGCGCTGCGGCTCTTGCCCAGCTTGCGGGCGGCCTGCTCCTGTGTCAGGTCACAGCGGGTCATCAGCTCCCGGATGCCGGCAGCTTCTTCCACCGGGTCCAGATCCTCGCGCTGCAGGTTTTCCACCAGCGCCAGCTCCATGGCCTGCTCATCGGACACATCCTTGATGACCACCGGCACCTCGGTAAGACCCGCCATGCGGGAGGCGCGCCAGCGGCGCTCGCCTGCCACGATGCTGTAACCGCCCATAGGTCTTGGCCGCACCGCGATGGGCTGCAATAAGCCGTGCTCGGCGATGCTGGCAGCCAGCTCACTGAGGGTCTCCTGTTCAAAAGTCTTGCGGGGCTGGTCGGGGTCCGGCTCGATCTCGCGCAGCGGCAACGTTTCCACCGCGGCGTGCTCTGACTCAAAGACCGGTGCTGCGTCCTCAAACAGACTGTCCAGCCCGCGCCCGAGCCCTCCTTTTCCTCTTGCCATTGTTTACCTTGTTCCCCCTGTTTTAATCTTCCAGAGCGTTTTTCGCCGGCTCTGCGGCGGGTGCAGCCTTTGCGCGGGACTTTTTGGGTTCCTGCGGGCGGTTGTGCTTGACAAATTCGATGGCCAAGTCCATGTAGGCTTCGCTGCCCTTGCCCTTCGGCTCGTAGAAATTGATGGGCTGGCCGTAGCTGGGCGCTTCCGAAATGCGGATGGAGCGCGGGATGGTGGTCTTGTACACCTTGGAGCCGAAGTACTTCTGCACCTGCTCCACCACCTGCACGGTCAGGTTGTACCGCAGCGAGAACATGGTGAACACCACGCCCTCGATATCCAGATACGGGTTATATTTTTTGCGGATGGTCTTGAGGGTGCTGATGAGCTCCGACAATCCTTCCAGCGCATAGTATTCGCACTGCACCGGGATGAGCACACTGTCGCAGGCGCTCAGGCCGTTGAGGGTGAGCAGGTCCAGACTGGGCGGGCAGTCGATAAAGATGAAGTCGTAGTCCTTCTGCACCCCAGCCAGCGCCTTGCGCAGACGCCCCTCGCGGCCGGGCAGGTCGATCATTTCCAAGCTGGCACCGGCCAGCCGGGTGTTGGAGCCGATGACATCGGTACGGTACTCGGTGTGCCGGATGGCCTGCACCGCCGTTGCCCTGCCGATGAGCACCTCGTAGGTGCCCACCTCCACGCTGCGCTTTTGGATGCCATAGCCGGTGGTGGTGTTGCCCTGCGGGTCAAGGTCTACGATAAGCACCTTTTTGCCCAATGCCGCTACGCAGGACGAAAGGTTGACGGCAGTGGTGGTCTTGCCCACTCCGCCCTTCTGGTTTGCGATCGCTACAATTTTTGCCACGCGCTTTTCTTCCTCCCGGGGAAAGATTTGTTCCACATGGAACACGCAGTCGTGCCCGCCGGTTTCCCCGTCCGACGGGCACCTTGGCTTCTAGTATAACACATCCAAATTGCTTTTTGAACCATCTGGAGCGTTTTTCAGCTGGATTTTTAACTTTTGGGGGTGAAAAAGTGGAAAGACCGCACGATTCTGGGCTGTAAATAAACGATTTGGAATGGCTTCCGCTTTGCTCTAGCCATGTTCAGCGGAAAGATTATTTTAAATTTCGCGTTTGTCGCGCTCTGCGGAGCGCTCCAAACGCATTTTCACGGGAGGGGTCGTAGAGAAAAGCGGCAGGTGCAGCGCCGCTTTCTGCGAAAGCGCGGCGCTGCGGGAAAGCGGGCTCGCCCTCTCCGTCAGTTCGCTTCGCTCACTGCCACCTCTCCCAAAGGGAGAGGCCTTGGCATGGCGGGAAAGTTTCCAGCTAAACCGCAAAGTTTGCGGGAGTACCCGCTCCCCCTCGGGGGAGCTGTCGCGTAGCGACTGAGGGGCTATGGATGGAGAAGCGAAAAAAGCGTTAAAGCGATAGCGCCGACTGGCGCAGCGCTAGCTTTT
>CAKTFS010000076.1 GCA_934561115.1 uncultured Faecalibacterium sp.
CGGCGTGAAGATCTTTTAACCGTTTTTTCCGGCTCCGCCGATTTATAGCCCCTCAGTCGCTGCGCGACAGCTCCCCCAAGGGGGAGCGAGTATGCCCGCAAACGTCCTCGCCCTCTCAGTCAAGCCCTATCGGGCTTGCCAGCTCTCCCAAAGGGAGAGCCCTTGGCATAGCGGGAAAGTCACCGGTTGAATTGCAAAGTGTGCGGTTTCGCCAGAGCCTCTCCCTTTGAGGAAAGACTTCCCCCGCTCCGGGGGAAGATGTCGCGCAGCGACAAAAGGGGGAGTGTGGCAGTGAGCGAAGCGAACTGACGGAGAGGGCGAGCCCGCTAACCGCAGCGCCGCGCTTGCACAGCAAGCGGCGCTGCAGATGCCGCTTTCCGTTACGACCCCTCTCGTGAAAATGCGTTTGGAGCGGCCCGCAGGCCGCGACAAACGCGAAATATAAAATAATTATTCCGCTGATGATGCGCAGAGCGAAGCGGAGCGCATTTAAAATCGTCCCACGGCAGGAAAAAGGCCGCTGCACAGGGCGTGTGCAGCGGCCTTTGTTCTTATCCGATATAGCTGATATTGGCGTCCAGCTCGCCGCTGTAGCCGTTGATGCGGGCTTTCTCGGTGCCCTGCCACAGGTCGCAGCCGATGGGGCTGGAAGAGACGCCGTAGTGGGCGTTCCAGATGGTGTAGCGGCTGCGCAGGGTGTTGTAATTCACCCGCTTGCGGTACCATGTGGTGGAAGCGTACACGCCGGGCTTATAGCCCAGCTCCTTTACCCGCTCGCAGAAGGCGATGGCGCACTTGGTGCGGTCCTCAACGCCCAGACCGTCGGCGCGGCCGGTGCCGCCCGGGGCGGTGGAGGCCTCGGTGTCGTAGAAGATGGGGTAGTCCAGCATCCGGCCGTTCAGCGCCCAGTTGCAGCCTTCGGCCTCCTCCTGCGCCTCGGCCTCGTTTACGGCCTGCGTAAAGAAATACACGCCAACCTTCAGCCCCGCGTTGCGGGCGTTGGTGAAGTGCTCTTCAAACATGGGGTCCTTGACCAGCTTGCCCTCGGCACCGTAGCCGCGGTAGCCGATGCGGATGATGACGAAGCTCACGCCGGATTTTTTGATCTTGTTCCAGTCCAGCCCGGACTGATACTTGGACACGTCGATGCCAAAGGTCACCTTGTCCTGCTTTACGCCGTTGGCGTCGAAATAATACAGCTTGCCGTCAATGGAGCGCAGACCGGTGACCTTTTTGTTGGTGTCCTGCGCGTAGTAGTAGGTCTTGCCGTTTTCGGTGCGCCAGCCGGAGTATGCGGGCTCTTCTTCCTTGTCTGTGATGCCGAACAGCCAGTTGAACAGCCACTTAAGAAAGCCGTTTTCGTCGGTCAGGTCGATGCACTGCGCCTCGGCATCCTCCAGCGCGCCGGAATCCAGCGCCTGCTGGATCTGCTCCGGGGTCAGCAGTACGCTGTCCTCCGGGGTGTGCTGGCTGGCGGTATCGTTCTGGGCGGTGCCGTCCGCTGCGGGCGCCTGCGGGTCCTGCGCGGCCAGCTCCGGGGTCTCTTCCAGCAGCAGGGCAGGGGAGTTCTCCTCTTCCAGTGCGGTATCCCCGGCGGGCTGTGCCGGGGCTTCCGGTGCTTCGGCAGCTTCTACCGGCTCAGCCGGTTTTGTTTCAGCGGTTTCCGGTTTTTCCGTCTGCGTCGGGGCAGGGGCAGCCTGCTGCAGCTGTGCGGTGCTTTCCGCTGCCGGCTCCGGGGCGGTTGCCGTGCTCTCCGCTTCCGGGGTGGGGGCGGCGGCTGCCGGGCTGCTTGCCTGCGGTGCCTCGGCGGTGATATGGGGCACGACCGCGCCCACGGTCAAAGTCTCTGGCTGTGCAGACAGCAGGGACGCTGCCCCCACGCCGCCCACAGCCAGAACCAGCGCCATGGTCAGCGCTGCAACGGCCGCCGCCTTGCGGCGGGCTGTGCCGGATCGGTCAAATCGTTTTTTCATCTGTCGTCTCTGCCTCCGAATCTCCCGGTGGTGCAGCGCTGTGCTGCACTGGACCCTTGCCCCTTGCCCGGGGCGGGCCCGCTTTTATTCCACGCCGCCCATGCGCTTATTGCGCTTATAATAAAAAGGACGGCGGATGATAACTTTACTCTTCCCTTAGTATACACCCGCACGCGGGGAGCAGTCAACGGCACAGCGGGCTTCCTCACAAATTCTCCACCGGGGCAGTGTGTCGGAAAATGTTCCAAATGGAATACGTTCCGGCGGGGCAGAACATTGCACAAAGCCGAAATTTCACATTTTTTCCAGCAACCCTCTTGCTGTCTTGACAGGTGTATGGTATGATACAGGGCATACGTTTGTAACCTTAACGATCTGTTTTGGATAGAAAGGCAAGTTTTATGTCGAAGCTGAAAGATTTTTTGGCGCGGAAGGATATCGTCATCACTCCGCAGCGTTACCTCATTGACGCGCTGGGCGCAATGGCACAGGGCCTGTTCGCCAGCCTGCTGATCGGCACCATCATCAAGACGGTGGGTCAGCAGACGGGTCTGGAGCTGCTGGTGGATCTGGGCGGCTACGCCACGGCCATGAGCGGCCCCGCCATGGCCTGCGCCATCGGCTGGGCGCTGCACTGCCCGCCGCTGGTGCTGTTCAGCCTGATCACCGTGGGCTACTCGGCCAATGCGCTGGGCGGCGCAGGCGGCCCGCTGGCCGTGCTGATCATTGCCATCGTGGCGGCAGAGCTGGGCAAGGCCGTGAGCAAGGAGACCAAGGTGGATATCCTTGTCACCCCGCTGGTGACCATCTTTGCGGGCGTCGGGCTTTCCATGCTCATCGCCGCCCCCATCGGTGCAGCCGCAAGTCAGGTGGGCACCCTGATCATGTGGGCCACCGAGCAGGCTCCGCTGGTCATGGGCATTCTGGTGTCGGTCATCGTGGGTGTGGCGCTGACCCTGCCCATCTCCTCCGCTGCCATCTGCGCTGCACTGGGTCTGACCGGCCTTGCAGGCGGCGCTGCCGTGGCAGGCTGCTGCGCCCAGATGGTGGGCTTTGCCGTGATGAGCTACAGGGAGAACGGCGTGGGCGGCCTTGTCAGTCAGGGTCTGGGCACCAGTATGCTGCAGATGGGCAACATCATCAAGAACCCCCGCATCTGGATCGCCCCCACGCTGGCCAGTGCCATCACCGGCCCGCTGGCTACCTGCCTGTTCCACTTTGAGATGAACGGCGCGGCGGTCTCCTCCGGCATGGGCACCTGCGGTCTGGTGGGTCAGATCGGCGT
>CAKTFS010000077.1 GCA_934561115.1 uncultured Faecalibacterium sp.
CAGAGGTAGGGAGGGGGGAGTCGGAACACCCCTCCCTGCCTCTGGCCCAGCGGAGCGTCTTTGCACGCTTGCGGCAAATAAAAGCTTTCCCCGCGGAGCGCGCCGCATCGCGCCGCATTTCAAATCGTCCCCCTGCCGCAAAACAGGGCATACGTCCCTGTTTTTGTGCATAAGCTGGTGGCAGAGTATGCAAGCGCAAATGGCGGGGAGGCATGGGGATATGTTTGTGGTAACACTGAGCAAGACGAGCCTGAAAAAACTGGGAGCAGGGGCGGCGTGCTGCGCGCTGGTGGTGTTCAGCGCCATGCTGGGGCGGTTCATCAGTACCCGGACGGTGGCGGTAGCTGCCCCGGTGAACCGCATCGAGAGCGCACAGGACATTCAGACATGGTTCACCGGCTACGGATTGGAGGTGGACGGCGCGTCCATCACGGCGGATAAGGTCAAGATCCCCCGCAAATGGGACGACAGCTTTTCTGCCTTCAACGGGGTGGTGCAGCAAAGCGGCATGGATCTTGTCCGCTACAAGGGCAAAACGGTGGAAAAATGGTCGGCGCTGCTCCCGGCGGCAAGCAGCGGCGAGACCAGCCGCTACGGGGTGCTGCTGGTGTATAAAAAGAAGGCTGTGGGGGCCTATCTGCTGGAAAAGCCCTCCGGCACGGTGCTGGGGCTGCAGGACGCCCAGAACGAGCTGGCAAAACAGACCTCCGGCGAGGATTACAGCGGCGACTGGGGCGAGCGGCACGACGAGCAGCTGACCGACAGCACCGCACAGCAGACCTCCGGCGAACCGGACGCAGAGCCCGAAGCCGCCCCGCAGGCAGCGCCCTACACCGAGCTGCCGCTGGACGCAGAGGGGTATCCCGTGGAATAGGGACGGCATTGGGGGAAAAACGACCTTTTTTAAGCTCTTGTCCGGCAGTTGCACAAACTGCCTAGTTTTTACAAACGATTCGACAAAAATTAGACAAAGCACGGATTTTTGTCGCATCCGTATGTTCAAATGTAACAAAAAATTCTTGTAAAAATCGGCAATATGAAACGGTGCAAAAAAACCGGTACGGGTTTATAATAGTAGTATACCAATCCCCATTGGCAAAGCCATGCTCCGGGGCTGAATGTGCAGCCCGGGCAGAGGGATCAAGTAAGGAGAAAATGATTATGAAGGAATTTCAGTACACTGTTAAGGATGCCTGCGGCATCCATGCTCGTCCCGCCGGCCTGCTGGTCAAGACCGTGAAGGGCTTTGCAAGCACCGCCACCCTCGAGAAGGACGGCAAGAGCTGCGATATGCGCAAGCTGATGGCTCTGATGGGCATGGGCGTCAAGCAGGGCGAGACCGTGACCATCAAGGTCGAAGGCGATGATGAAGAAGCAGCCGCAGAGGCAATCCAGAAGTTCCTGAGCGAGAACGTCTGAGCCGCGGCTTGAAAGCCGAGCCCTCGCGGGAGAACTGCGGGGGCTTTTTTTACAAAACGCCGGGCGCTGCACGCCCGGCTGCAAGTGGAAGGAGAAAGTGCTATGCAGGTAGGCACCGGCAAAAGCGTGCTCAATGGCATCGCCATTGGCAAGCTGAAGATCTATAAGAAAAAAGACACCGCTATTTCCACCGCTCCTGTGGCAGATACCGCCGCAGAACTGGAGCGTTTTGAGGCTGCCCGCCAGAAGGCCATTGAGCAGCAGACCGCCCTGTACGAAAAGGCACTGGCAGAAGCCGGCGAGGACATCGCCGAGGTGTTCAACATCCACGCTATGATGCTGGACGATGACGACTTTGTGGATGCCATCAAGGAGATCATCAACGGGCAGAAGATGTGCGCCGAGTACGCCGTCAAGACCGCCGGCAACAATCAGGCTGCGGTGTTCGCTGCCATGGACGACCCGTATCTGCAGGCCCGCAGCGCCGATGTGCTGGACATTGCGCAGGCCATGCTGGATATTCTGCAGGGGGTGGACAACGCCTCCCTGCAGGGCACCGAGCCCAGCATTCTGGTAGCCGAGGATCTGGCTCCCTCCGAGACCGTGCGCATGGACAAAAGCCTGCTGCTGGGCTTTATCACCCGCGAGGGCAGCTCCAACAGCCACACCGCCATTCTGGCACGCAGCATGAACATCCCCGCCCTGATCCAGTGCAAGGACATTCAGGACGACTGGGACGGCAAGATGGCTGTGGTGGACGGCTACAACGCCTGTGTGTATGTGGACCCCACCCCCGACCTGCTCAAGAGCCTGAAAAAGCGCCAGCAGGAGGACCAGAAAAAGCAGGCCCTGCTGCAGGAGCTGAAGGGCAAGCCCAACACCACGCTGGACGGCAAGACCATCAACGTGTTTGCCAACATCGGCGGCATGGGCGACGTGGGCGCAGTGCAGCAGAACGACGCCGGCGGCGTGGGTCTGTTCCGCACCGAGTTCGTTTACCTGAACTGCAAGGACTTCCCCACCGAGGACTACCAGTTCGAGGCCTACAAGCAGGTGGTGGAAAGCCTTGCACCCCGCAAGGTGGTGGTGCGCACCTGTGATATCGGCGCAGACAAGACCGTGGATTACATGAAGCTGGATCCCGAGGAGAACCCTGCGCTGGGCTACCGCGCCATCCGCATCTGCCTGACCCGCAAAGACTTCTTCAAGACCCAGCTGCGTGCGCTGCTGCGGGCCTCTGCCTACGGCAACATGAGCATCATGTTCCCCATGATCACCAGCCTGCGGGAGCTGCAGGACGCCAAGGCTGTTCTGGAAGAGTGCCGCGCCGAGCTGACCGCCGAGGGCGTCAAGATGGGACAGAACATTGAAGTGGGCACCATGATCGAGACCCCCGCCGCCGTGCTCATCGCGGACGAGCTGGCCGCCGAGTGCGACTTCTTCTCCATCGGCACCAACGACCTGACCCAGTACACCTGCGCACTGGACCGCCAGAACGCAAAGCTGGAGCCCTTCTTCAACCCCCACCACCCCGCCGTGCTGCGCGCCATCAAGATGACCATTGAAGCCGGTCACCGTCACGGCATCTGGGTAGGCATCTGCGGCGAGCTGGGCGCCGACACCGCCCTGACCGAGACCTTCCTGCGCATGGGCGTGGACGAACTGTCCATGAACGCCAAGAGCATCCTGCCGGTGCGCAAGATCATCCGCAGCGTAGACCTGAGCAAGCCCTCTGAGAAGGC
>CAKTFS010000078.1 GCA_934561115.1 uncultured Faecalibacterium sp.
GTATTTATTCTACCATATTTTTATGTTATGATAAAGAGCAGAACAAACATAGTCGTGAAAATCAATTTTCCTCTGAAGGCTTCCCCCGTCCGGGGGAAGCCTTCAATGGGAAGAGCAATTTTCATTAAAGGAGCATTTTATGAAAAGCGAACGCACTTATCCTGTATATAAAGTCAACAAGCACGCCGAGGGTCTTTTGGTGGGCGGGCACCCCTGGGTGTACGAGAACGATATTCTGGAAGTACCCGGCACCGAGCCGGAAAACGGCACACTGGTGGATGTGGTCAGCCCCAAGGGCGCTTATCTCGGCACCGGCTTTCTCTCGCTGAAAAGCAAGATCCGGGTGCGGCTGATTTCCCGCAACGCCAACGACACCTTTGACGCCGCCTTCTGGCGCCGCCGGGTGGAGTACGCATGGGCTTACCGCAAGACCGTGCTGGAACCTGCCGACCTCTCTGCCTGCCGCTTCATCTTTGGCGAGGCGGACCAGTTCCCCGGGCTGACGGTGGACCGATTCAACAACGTTCTGGTCACCCAGACCCTGAGCGTGGGCATGGAAAAGCTGAAGCCGGTGCTCTTCCCCCTGCTGGCCGAGGTTCTGCGGGCAGACGGACAGACCATTGACGGCATCTACGAGCGCAACGATGAAGCCCTGCGTGCCAAGGAAGGGCTGGAGCAGAACAAGGGCTGGTTTGCCCTGCCCGGCGAGAGCCACCCGGAAACCACCCAGACTGAGATCTGCGAAAACGGCGTGTACTACCATGTAGACTTTGAAAACGGCCAAAAGACCGGCTTTTTCCTTGACCAGAAATACAACCGCCGGGCTGTGGCACGCCTTGCCGCCGGGCATACCGTGCTGGACTGCTTTACCCACACCGGCAGCTTTGCTTTGAACGCTGCCAAGGGCGGGGCTGCCCGGGTGACCGCCGCCGACATCAGCGCCGAAGCCATTGCCATGGCAAAACGCAACGCCGAGCGCAACGGCCTCGACAACATGGACTTCCTCTGCGAAGACACCTTTGCCCTGCTGCCCCGGCTGGAAAAGGAGGGCAGCCCCTACGACTTTATCATTCTGGACCCTCCGGCCTTTACCAAGGCGCGCCGCACGGTGGAGAACGCCATGCGCGGCTACAAGGAGATCAACTACCGCGCCATGAAGCTGCTGCCCCGGGGCGGGTATCTGGCCACTGCCAGCTGCTCCCACTTTGCCACCGAGGAGCTGTTCATCAAAATGCTGCGCGCTGCCGCCAAGGACGCCCACCGGCAGCTGCGGCAGATCGAGGTAAAGCAGCAGGCACCGGATCATCCCATTCTGTGGGGCGTGCCGGAGACGAACTACCTCAAGTTTTTCCTGTTTCAGGTCATCTGACACTTTTATAATAAAGGGCAATTACAGTGCTCTGCGCACATTCCGGCCGGAAAAGGCCATCCTGAAAGGGACTTTTCCGGTGCAAAAGTCATACCAATCGCGGTTGTTCCAAAAATCCGGGATCGTGTTTGTGCAGAATCGTCAGTTTTGTCAATTGCCTTTTTTGCCTGCAACGACTATAATCTTAGCCATAGACAGCAACGGCGCTGTGGGTCACCTCCTGACTCGCAGCGCCGTTTTTGTTAAGATGTAAGCAAGCTTTGGGCTCCTGCATTGCGGCAGACCCAAGGCGAAAGAAAAAAGTAAGATCAAGTAAGGAGTAGGATTTATGGCAGCAAATGTTATGGAGATCTACGGCAGCAAGGTCTTTAACGAGCACGTTATGAAGGAGCGCCTGCCCAGCGCTACTTACAAGAGCCTGAAGAACACCCTGCACAAGGGTGCTCCGCTGGACATTGAGGTGGCAAACGTTGTCGCCAGCGTGATGAAGCGCTGGGCCATGGAGCTGGGTGCTACCCACTACACCCACTGGTTCCAGCCCCTGACCGGCATCACCAGTGAGAAGCACGATGGCTTCGTCAGCCCTGTAGGCGACGGCACCGCCATCATGGAGTTCTCCGGCAAGGAGCTGGTACGCGGCGAGCCCGATGCCTCCTCCTTCCCCTCCGGCGGTCTGCGCGCTACCTGCGAGGCACGCGGCTACACCGCATGGGACCCCACCAGCTACGCCTTTGTAAAGGATGACGTGCTGTGCATCCCCACCGCATTCGTCAGCTACACCGGCGAGGCTCTGGATAAAAAGACTCCCCTACTGCGTTCCATGAACGCACTGTCCGGTCAGGCTATCCGCATCCTGAAGCTGTTTGGCAAGGATGTGGACTACGTCTCCACCACCGTCGGCCCCGAGCAGGAGTACTTCCTTGTCAAGAAGGAGGACTACGAGGCACGTCAGGATCTGATCCTTACCGGCCGCACCCTGTTCGGTGCTCCCTCTGCCAAGGGTCAGGAGCTGGAAGAGCACTACTTCGGCGTCATCCGTCCCGAGGTTTCTGAGTTCATGAAGGAGCTGGACGAGGAGCTGTGGAAGCTGGGCGTGCCCGCCAAGACCAAGCACAACGAGGTGGCTCCCTGCCAGCACGAGCTTGCTCCCATCTTCGATACCACCAACGTAGCCATCGACCACAACCTGCTGACCATGGAGATGATGAAGAAGATCGCCCCCAAGTATGGTCTGGTCTGCCTGCAGCACGAGAAGCCCTTTGAAGGCGTGAACGGCAGCGGCAAGCACAACAACTGGTCCATGAGCACCACCCACGAGAACCTGCTGGATCCCGGTGATACCCCCATGGAGAACCTGCAGTTCCTGATCTTCCTGGCCGCTGTCATCAAGGCTGTGGATGAGTACGCTGACCTGCTGCGCACCTCCGTGGCTACCCCGGGCAACGATCACCGTCTGGGTGCCAACGAGGCACCTCCGGCCATCATCTCTATCTTTGTGGGTGAGGAACTGGAAGCCGTCATCGATGCTATCGCATCCGATTCTCCCTATGCCGGCCCCGTCAAGATGAAGATGGATCTGGGCGTGGACGTTCTGCCCAAGTTCAGCAAGGACACCACCGACCGCAACCGTACCTCCCCCTTCGCCTTCACCGGCAACAAGTTCGAGTTCCGTATGCCCGGCTCTGCCGAGAACCTGAGCGACTGCAACACCATCCTGAACACCGC
>CAKTFS010000079.1 GCA_934561115.1 uncultured Faecalibacterium sp.
CCGGAAAGGGGCTGGGTGGGGAGACTTATTCCGTCTCCGGGAGGTGTTTGTTCAGCATCAGATCAAGGATCACGCTGCCGGAGTTTGCCACCACCGAGACCGGTGCACCTGCCATGCGGGCGTCCGCACCGGCGGAGGCGGCAGCCGTCCGGCGTAAGAACCGCAAACGGGTGCAAACCCCGCAGGCCGGCCCCTTTTCGTTTCCGCTTACAAAAAATGAGATAGACTTTTCCCCGGAAAGGGAAGGTCTATCTCATTTTTTTGTTGGGGCTATTTTGCCGCATTCCCTTTTATCATGCTGTTACAGGTCCACCACGCTGCCGACCTCGGCGGGGGTGGTGGGCACGGGGCCCAGATCGGCCTCGTCTGTATCGCGGCGCACCGTAAAGATGGCGCTGCGCCCGGCGGCAAAGTCCGGGTGCCATGTCAGCTCAAGGGTCTGCCAGTCCTCCGGCACGGCGCAGAAGCAGTGCAGCAGCGCACCGCGCCCGGCGGCAAGGTTCAGGGTGAACACCGAAGCATCCGCCGCATTCTCGCTGTACAGCGGGGCGGCAAAGCTGCCGCAGGGCACGCTCTGGCCGTTGCAGGCAGCGGTCACGCCGGTGCCCATGCTGTACAGCTGCTCCCGGGTACGCAGTCCCCGGCTTTGCAGATAGCTGGTATCCACCGGCAGGCTGGCTGCCGAGAGGTTTTCCACCGAGAGGTACACCAGCACGCCGCCCAGCTCCGGTGCCGGGGCATAGCCCAGCAGCTCCACGGCAGCTTTGCCGTCCAGCAGGGCAGGCTCGCCCGTAAGACACGGCTGCTGCGCCGCAGCGCAGACCCCGGTAAGCAGCGCAGCCGCAAGGCTGACCGCACCGGAACCGGCACATTTCAGGAATGACCGGCGGGAGATGGATTGGGACATGACAGCGTTCCTCCTGTATACGATACAATACTACCCCTTAACAATAAAGGATTCTGCGCGTTCTGTCAAGGGGCGGCGGGAAACTGTAACTTATTCGTAGGCCTCGTTCTCCTCGGTCTCGGCCTGCCCCTGCAGGGTGTCGGCGTAGCCAAAGGGTACGATGTCGATGGCCTCCACCAGCTTGTCCCGCATCCACAGCTGCACGTCGGTCTGCACGGTGTAGCCGCAGCCCGGGTCTGCCATCCACTGCTCGGGGCGGCGGGTGGGCACGGCGCGCTGGCTGAGCATGCTCATGATCACGCCGCCGTGGGTCACGCAGGCGGCCTCGGTAACGTCCATGCGGATCATGTACTCAAACAGCTTCATAAGGCTGTCGGCGCAGCGGGCGTGGAACTGCTCGGTGGGCTCTGCGCCCTCCGGCAGGTAGCCGGAGCCCGGGGTGATCCACTTTTTAAAATCCTCGTCGTGGACGAGATCCTTCACGGGTCTGCCCTCAAACTTGCCAAAACCGGCCTCCCGCAGATCGTGCACCGTAAACTGGTGGGCAGCCCCGGGGAACAGGATATTGGCGGTCTCCACCGCACGCAGAAGCGGGGAGGAAAAAACGGTGTCTACCTGCGGGTAGTCGAACCGCTCCTTCAGGTCAGCCAGCTGGGCGCGGCCCTCGTCGCACAGGGGCAGGTCGGTGCCGCTGCCGATGTACAGGCCCTGCAGATTGCCCGCCGTCATGCCGTGGCGGATGAGATGAAGCTTGAAGGTTTTCATGGATCACACCTCTTTTGGTTCAGAATTACGGACGGGTTTTAGCCCTCGGCGTAGTTGACCTCCACGGTGGTGGGGAACACGTTCATGTCCAGACGGCAGTTGTCGCGGATGGTCACGCTGGTCAGGGCGGTGCACCCCTTGAAAGCGCCGGTCTTGATGTAGCCCACGCTCAGGGGAATGTTGACCTCGGTCAGGGCGGTGCAGCCGTTAAAGGCGCCGGCCTCGATGTACTCCACGCCGTCGGCGATGTTCACGGTGGTCAGGGCAGTGCAGTCCTTAAAGGCGGTAGCGCCCACGCTGGTAACGGTGCCCTCCACCTCAACGGTGGTGATCTGGTCGGCCTGATCTGCCCAGGGAGCCGGAGCGTCCTTGGTAAAGTTGGTCATACGGCCGGTGCCGCTGATGGTCAGGGTGCCGTCAGCCAGTGCCCAGGTCACGCCCTCGCCGCAGCTGTTGTTGACAGCAGCGGTGGAAGCAGCCACAGAAGAAGCAGCTGCGGAAGAAGCAGTGGACTTGGAGCCGCCGCAGCCGGTCAGGGCGATGGCGGCGATCAGGACAGCAGCGGCAGCGCTGCACAGACGGACTTTGCGCTCGAGTTTCATACTAAAGTTTCCTCTTTCCTATTCTCGGTGTATTACCTTTTATAGCATCTGCCTTGCCCTTTGCGGATTTGTGCGCCGGTCAAGTACAGTCGCCAAGAAGAGATTATAGCACAAACTGTGGAAAGATGGAACCACCTGTTTGAAAAATTTTTGTTTCGGAAAAGAACGACTTTCACCACGGTCGTCGGTTTTCTTCCGCAGCGGAAACACAAAATCTATGTGTTAATACCCATAGTTTAGCATAGATATGGGGTTTCCGGCAAGACTTTTGACAATAATGACGAAAAAAGACGAAAAATATCGGCATTTTTCTTGCTTTACAAGTCGTTTTCCAGTGTGTATAATCAACCTGTTGTAAACCAAAAACAAGGATGTTACCAAAAAACAGATCCTGCGGACATTGAGGAGAGCACACCATGGAGTTCAATCGTATCATCAAGCTGCTGCGCAAGGAGCGCGGCATTACCCAAAAGCAGGCGGCAGAGGATCTGGGGGTCTCTCAGGCGCTGCTGTCCCACTACGAAAAAGGCATCCGCGAGTGCGGGCTGGACTTTGTGGTGCGGGTGGCAGATTATTATAATGTTTCCTGCGACTACCTGCTGGGCCGCAGCGCCGAGCGCAACGGCATGATGCTTTCCGCCGAGGATCTGCCCAACCCCGAAAAGATGAAGGACAACGTCTACCACGGCAGCGTGCTGCCCACCATGAACAAAAAACTCATCTCCAACAGCCTGAACGTGCTCTACGCCAAGATCGGCCAGTGCCACAGCAAGGC
>CAKTFS010000080.1 GCA_934561115.1 uncultured Faecalibacterium sp.
ATGCGGCGCACCCGCTCCTTGGTCTCCCGGCTGATGGAAGGGCTGTCCTTGCAGGTGCGGGACACCGTGGAGGGCGAAACGCCCGCCGCCGCTGCGACATCCTTGATGGTAACTGCCATAGTCTGTTCCTCCCTGATGTAGTGGCTCTATTGTAAAGCCGTTTGCACGCAATGTCAACGTTTGCGCACAGAATTGCGTAAACCGTGCAACGCTGCACCTGCGTACCTTCGCCAATTTCCACAAATAAGCGAGCGCTCACTTGTGTAAAACATAGAAAAAATATTTTCACACCAGAAAACTCTTGTAAAAATTGCAGAGTTGGATTATTCTTGTTGCGTAAAGTAGTGCAAACGCAACGCAACGCTTGCACAAAACGATGCAAAAAGGAATAAGGAGGAACATCATGGCAACAACAAAAGCGGTCCCGGGCAAAAAGGGACTTATCAACTTCGACTTCTTACAGAAGCTGGGCAAGGTGCTGATGACGGTCATCGCTGTCATGCCGGCTGCCGGTCTGATGATCAGTCTGGGCAAGCTGGTGCAGATGGGCGGCGGCGACATCGCAGCGGTCATGACCATCGGCACCACGATGGAGAACATCGGCTGGGCGGTCATCAATAACCTGCACATCCTGTTCGCCGTCGCCATCGGCGGCAGCTGGGCAAAGGAGCGTGCGGGCGGCGCCTTTGCCGCCGTGCTGGCGTTCGCCCTCATCAACGTCATCACCGGCAACATCTTCGGCGTTACCAGCGCCATGCTGGCAGACCCCAACGCCGTGACCCACACCCTGTTCGGACAGGAGATCGCTGTCAACGGCTACTTCACCTCCGTGCTGGGCGCACCGGCGCTGAACATGGGCGTGTTCGTGGGCATCATTGCCGGTTTTGTGGGCGGCGTGGCTTACAATAAGTACTACAACTTCCGCAAGCTGCCGGATGCGCTGGCTTTCTTCAACGGCAAGCGCTTCGTGCCTATGGTGGTCATTGCCTACTCGGTAGTCATCTCGCTGGTGCTGGCGCTGTTCTGGCCTGTGGTGCAGACCGGCATCAATAACTTCGGCATCTGGATCGCCAACTCTTCCGAGACTTCTCCGGTTCTGGCCCCGTTCATCTATGGTACGCTGGAGCGTCTGCTGCTGCCCTTCGGCCTGCACCACATGCTGACCATCCCCATGAACTACACCTCCTTCGGCGGCACCTACACCATCGCCACCGGCGTCAACGCAGGCAGTCAGGTGTTTGGTCAGGACCCGCTGTGGCTGGCATGGGCAAATGACCTGATCAACTTCAAAAAGGCTGGCGACATGGCCGCTTACAACAACCTGCTGGCTACCGTCACCCCCGCCCGCTTCAAGGTCGGTCAGATGATCGGTGCCACCGGTCTGCTGCTGGGCATTGCACTGGCCATGTTCCGCCGGGTGGATGCCGACAAGCGCGCAAACTATAAGTCTATGTTCATCTCCACCGCACTGGCCGTGTTCCTGACCGGCGTCACCGAGCCGCTGGAATTCATGTTCATGTTCTGCGCCATGCCGCTGTACATCGTGTACGCACTGCTGCAGGGCTGTGCCTTCGCCATGGCGGGCATCATCCATCTGCGCCTGCACTCCTTCGGCAATCTGGAGTTCATCACCCGCATCCCCATGTCCCTGCAGGCGGGTCTGGGCGGCGATATCATCAACTTTGTGATCTGTGTGATCGCATTCTTCGTCATCGGCTACTTCGTGGCTTACTTCATGATCGGCAAGCTGCAGCTGGCAACGCCGGGCCGTCTGGGCAACTACACCGATGACAACGCGGACGATTCTGCCGCTGCCGCAAAGACCGAGAAGAAGGCCGACAAAAAGGCCGATAACGGTCAGGCCGAGCGCATCATTGCCCTGCTGGGCGGCCGGGAGAACATCGTGCTGGTGGACGCCTGCATGACCCGTCTGCGCGTTACCGTGAAAGACCCCGCCAAGGTTGCCGACCTTGCCGCATGGAAGGCCGAGGGTGCCCTGAGCCTGCTGGTGAAGGGCGACGGCATTCAGGCCGTGTACGGCCCCAAGGCAGACGTTCTGAAATCCGACATCAACGATATTCTGTAAAAAAACTATGAAACTGCTGACATTGAATACCCACAGCCTTATCATCCCGGAGCATGAGGCAAAGCGGGAGATTTTTGTAAACTTCATCGCAAAGGAGCAGCCGGAGGTGTTCGCCCTGCAGGAGGTGAACCAGACCGCCGCTGCGCCGCTGCTGGCAGAGGCTCCGGCGGGGTACTACCCCTGCCCCGGCAATACCGTGCTGCTGAAAGCGGACAACCACGCCGCAGCCGTAGCAAAAATGCTGGAAGCGCGGGGTGTGCACTACTATTGGAGCTGGCTCCCGGCAAAGGTGGGCTACGACATTTACGATGAGGGTGCGGCGGTGTTCAGCCGTGCACCCATCACCGATGCCGAAAACCTGCTGCTGAGCCAGATCAATGATTACAGCAACTGGAAGACCCGCCGCACGCTGGGCATCTGTGCAGGAGATGTCTGGTATTATACGGTGCATCTGGGCTGGTGGAAGGACGAGGTAGAGCCTTTCGCCCCCCAGTGGGAAAAGCTTTCGCAGGCGGCGGGCGCCAAAAAGACCGCCTTTCTGCTGGGCGACTTCAACAGCGAGGCCGATGTGCGGGGCGAGGGCTACGACCTTGTCCGGCGCAGCGGCTGGCAGGATACCTATCAGCTGGCACAGCAGCGGGACGATGGCTACACAGTGGTGGAAGCCATTGACGGCTGGCGGGATGCCCCGGATGCCGCGGCCAAAAAGCGCATCGACCAGATCTGGTGCTCCAAGGCAGTGGCCGTCAAGAGCAGCCGGGTGGTGTTTGGCGGCCTGCAGGAGCCGCAGGTATCTGACCATGCCGGTGTTATGATCGAGTTATAAAGGAAGGTAAAAGAAGATGCAGAGAAGTGCAGGCATTTTGCTGCCCATCAGCAGTCTGCCGTCCCCTTACGGCATCGGCTGCTTTTCGC
>CAKTFS010000081.1 GCA_934561115.1 uncultured Faecalibacterium sp.
TCCTCGATGCCGTACTCAGCCACCCAGCCCAGCTCGTTCTTGGCCTTGGTGGGGTCGGCGTAGCACTCGGCGATATCGCCGGGGCGGCGCGGGTCGATGACGTAGGGGATCTCCTTGCCGCAGGCCTTGGAGAAGGCGTGGATGACGTCCAGCACGCTGTAGCCCTTGCCGGTGCCCAGATTGCAGATGAAGAGGCCGCAGCCGGTCTCCAGCTTGCGGATGGCGCACACATGGCCCCGGGCCAAGTCCACAACGTGGATGTAGTCACGCACACCGGTGCCGTCCGGGGTGGGGTAGTCGTTGCCAAAGACGTGCACCTTTTCCAGCTTGCCCACAGCCACCTTGGCGATGTAGGGCATCAGGTTATTGGGGATGCCGTTGGGGTCCTCGCCGATCAGGCCGCTCTTGTGGGCACCGATGGGGTTGAAGTAGCGCAGCAGCGCCACATTCAGGCTGGGGTCAGCCTTGCAGACATCCTGCAGGATGCGCTCGGTGAAGGCCTTGGTGGTGCCGTAGGGGTTGGTGGTAGCGCCCACGGGGAAGTCCTCGGTGATGGGCACACTGGCGGGGTCGCCGTAGACGGTAGCGGAGGAGCTGAACACGAAGTTGTGGCAGTCATGATGGCGCATCACGTCCAGAATGACCAGCGTGCAGTTGAGGTTATTATAGTAGTACTCGATGGGCTTGGACACGCTCTCGCCCACAGCCTTGTAGGCTGCAAACTGGATGACAGCGGTAATGTCCGGGCACTCGGAGAAGATCTTCTCCACGTCCTCGCGGCGGGTCATGTCAGCCTTGTAGAAGCGGAAGTCCTTGCCGGTGATCTGCTTGACCCGGTCCAGAACCACAGGGGAAGCGTTATAATAGTTATCTGCGACCACGATATCGTAGCCAGCGTTCAACAGTTCGATGCAGGTGTGGCTGCCGATGTAGCCGGCACCGCCGGAAACCAAAATTGCCATAGCCGAGTACCTCTCTCACATATCATTTATTGCTTTTTCTCTTTGCGCCGGGCGCTGCCCGGTCTGCTTAAAGAATACCGCTTTTTGCCGCCGACTGCAAGGGGCGCTTTCTTTATTCAGATATATTTTTGTTGCATCTTCGTGCATTGCACTTTTGATTGACAGAGATTTTTCGCACTTTTCACATGGAGAGAATGCGCCGTTTGTGCAAAACATAGAAATACGGTCAGCATCCTCGCCCTCTCCGTCACGGCGTACGCCGTGCCACCTCTCCCAAAGGGAGAGGCCTTGGCAAAGAGATGAAGTTTGCAGGGACTGCCAAAGGCTCTCCCTTTGGGAGAGCTGGCAAAGCCGACAGGCTTTGACTGAGAGGGCGAGCCCGCTATAAGCAACACTATTTACGCAAAAAACGTCTGCCGGAGCAGACGTTTTTTGCGTGGTGTACCATTCTTTAAAGCTTTCCGCACTGTTTGCCGGTGAAGAACCGCAGGGTAGTGGTGGCGCGGAACACCTTGCCTGCGCGCAGCACCGTGGAGGGGAACTCCGGGTGAGAGGGGCTGCAGGGGAAGTGCTGGGTCTCCAAGGCAAAGCCGCCGTACTTGCGCAGGGGCTGGCCGCCCTTGCCCGGGGCGGGGCAGTCCTGCAAAAAGTTGCCGGTGTACAGCTGGATGCCCGGCTGGGTGGTGTACAGCTTCATGCTGATGCCGGTCTTATCACTGGTAGCCCAGGCGCAGATGCTCTGGCTGGAGCCGCGTGCGCGGTCGATGACATAGCAGTGGTCGTAGCCGCCGCCCACCATGGTGGTCTGGGGAAAGCCGGTGTCGATCTCCTTGCCGATGAGCTTGCCGGCGGTAAAGTCCATGGGAGTGTTCGCCACGGGCAGGATGTTGCCGGTGGGGCAGGTGGTATTGTTGCCCTCCAGATAGCGGGACGCATAGATGCGCAGCTTCTGGTTCAGCACATCGCCGCCGCCGTCCAGATTGAAGTAGCTGTGGTTGGTCAGGTTTACAAGGGTGTCGGCGTCCGAGGACACACGGTAGTCCATGCGGAAGGTGTTGTCATCGGTGAGGGTATAGCGCACCGCGATCTTCAGCGTGCCGGGAAAGCCATCCTCGCCGTCGGGGCTCACGGCTTCCATCAGCAGGGTATCGCCGAAGGACTTCACTGTGTAGATCTTGCGGGAGAAGCAGCCGTGCAGATGGTGCTCGCCGCAGTTTTTTTCCAGCTGGTAGGTCTTGCCGCCCAAGGTAAAGACGGCGTTTTCGATGCGGTTGGCGTAACGCCCCACAAAAGCACCGCAGCAGGTGCTGCCGGACGAGGTGAAGTCATTTTCGTAATCTGCCATGGTGTCGTGACCCAGCACCACATCCACCGGGCCGTTTTTGGCCGGGACGATAATATTTTTGATCACGCAGCCGTAATCCAGCACGCTGACGGACATACCGCCGGGGTTCGAGAGGATGTACTCGGTAACATTAGCGCCCTCTTTGGTCACACCGAAGGGCTTGGAACGGATCTGTGCCATTGGGCCTCGCCTCCTAAAGCTTTTTTCGGAAATGCAAAAGGGGGCAGACTACCCCCTTTGCATCTTGTCTGTATTTATGATTATATCACAGTTTTACGTTTTTGTGTTGGATTCCTTTTAGAATTACCATCCAATTTTTGCGGCGATTTTTTGGTAGAATCATCGAAAGTGACTACAATGGGGCTTTCGGCGGCGGGAAAGTCACCCCTTCCGTCATCGCCTGCGGCGATGCCACCTTCCCCAAGGGGACGGCTAACCCTCTCAGTCACGGCTTGCGCCGTGCCAGCTCCCCCGAAGGGGGAGCTTTATTCGTGCTGACCGGAAGATGCAAAAAAGCTCCCCCTTCGGGGGAGCTGGCTGCGACCATCGGGAGCAGACTGAGAGGGTTCGCTCCCCGGTGGGGAGCTGTCGCGCAGCGACTGAGGGGCTATAAATGGAGAAGCGAAAAAAGCGTTAAAGCGATAGCGCCGACTGGC
>CAKTFS010000082.1 GCA_934561115.1 uncultured Faecalibacterium sp.
TTATAGAAAAAAGGAGTTCTTATGCTGGAAGATTATAAAAGTGCACTGCGCGCAGGGCAGCGCGCCTATCGTGCCCGCATAGCCCGCGGCCAGTCGCCCTATCTGGCCGTGCTGGACGATGTGCTCAAGGGCGTGGATATCGTGGCGCAGGAGCCGCTGGGTCTGGTGGAGATCCCGTCGGACAGCCTTGTGGGCACCAAGACCAGCGGACGGCATACCGCCTTTTCGTATGATTTTATGCCTCTGCTGGAGCCGGACACCGAGTTTGCCGCCAAGTGGTCGATCCTGTGCGACGCCCATCTGGAAGAGGGCATCCAGACCCCCATCATCGCCTTTGAGTACATGAACCAGTTCTATGTGCAGGAGGGCAACAAGCGGGTCTCGGTGCTCAAGTATTACGGCGCCGTCAAGATCCCGGGCACGGTCACCCGGCTTATCCCCGCCCGCACCGAGGATCTGGAAAATAAGATCTACTACGAGTTTCTGGATTTCTATAAGCTGTCCAAGGTGAACTATGTGCATTTTTCCAAGCTGGGCGGCTATAACAAACTGCAGACGCTGGTGTGCAAGGCCAGCGGCGAGACATGGTCGGAGGATAACCGGCTGAACTTTGCCGCCTTCTACACCATGTTCCACCAGCAGTTCGAAGCCCTGGGCGGCGGATCTCTGGGGCTGACCACCGGTGATGCGCTGCTGGTGTACCTGTCGGTGTACCGCTACTCCGACACCTACGACGCCACCCCTGCGCAGGTGCGGCAGAATCTCGAAAAATTGTGGAACGAGGTGAAGGTGCTTACCGAGCCCCACGGCGTGGAGCTTTCGCTGGACCCGCCCAAGAGCCCCGCAGAGCCGCTTTTGTCCAAGCTGAATATCTTCAGCCCCAGCAAGCAGCCCAGCGAGCTGCGGGTGGTGTTCCTCCACGAGTACAACGCCAAGATCAGCGCGTGGGTGCGTGCGCATGACGAGGGACGCGAAGCACTGGCCAAGGTATTCCCGGACAAGGTGTATATCAGCTGCTACGAGGACGTGAACCCGGAGGTGGACGCGGAGCAGGTGCTGGAAGAGGTTGCCCACAACAATGCGGACGTGGTTTTCACCACCAGCGTGCGGATGTACAACGCCTGCCTGAAGGTGGCGGCGCAGCACCCCAAGACCCGCATCCTGAACTGCTCGCTGAACGCGCCGCACCCGCTGGTGCGCACCTACTACCCCCGCACCTATGAGGTGACCTATCTGCTGGGCATGCTGGCCGGCATCATGACCAAGACCGGGCACATCGGCTATGTGGCGGCAAACCCCGTGTACGGCGTGCCCGCTGCGATCAACGCCTTTGCGCAGGGGCTGAAGAGCGTGCGCCCGGCAGGCCGTATCTGGCTGCGCTGGGCCTGCCAGACCGATACCGCTCACCCGCTGGATTTTGCCGACTGCCCGGAGATCGACATGGTCTACGCCCGGGACAGCCGGGAGCCCGCCGACACCAACCGGGACTACGGCCTGTGCCGCAAGCTGCCGGACGGCAGCTTACAGCCGCTGGGTCTGCCGATCTGGCGGTGGGATACCTTTTATGTGGAGATCGTGCGCTCCATTTTTGACGGCAGCTGGGACAATGCAGCTACTACCCGCGCGGTGAACTACTGGTGGGGGCTGCGCAGCGGCGCAGAGGATCTGGAATATCAGGAATCACTGCCCAGCGGCACGCGGCAGCTGCTGGACCTGATGGAAACGCTGCAGGGCTCGGACAATGTGCACATCTTCCCGGAAAAGCTGTATGATAACGAGGACAACCTGCACTCCCCGGAGAACAGAATTTACAGCCCCAAAGAGCTGATGGAGATGGACTGGCTGGATGCCTGTGTACACGGCAAGCTGCCCCATTACGATGAGCTGGATGTAAAGACCCGTACCGTGCTGGCGATCAACGGACTGGACAACGTAAAGGGTCTGGAGAAATGAGCCGGCCTGACCGGAAAAGAATGGAGCATACGAACGTGAAGATTCTTGCCATCTCAGATGTCCCGTCCAAGGCGCTGTGGGACTATGACACCCGTGCCCGGCTGGAGGGCATCGACCTGATCCTCTCCTGTGGGGATCTGCCCAAGAAGTATCTGGAATATCTCACAAACTTTACCGCTGCACCCATCCTGTATGTGCACGGCAACCACGACGGCAGCTACCAGACCGAGGGGGAACCCGGCGGCTGCATCTGCGTGGACGATCAGGTGTACACATGGAAGGGCCTGCGCATCATGGGGCTGGGGGGCTGTCAGCGCTATAATAAAGAGGACACCTACCAGTACACCGAGAAGGCCATGCGCCGCCGTGCGCACAAGCTGGAACATCAGGCACACAAAAAGGGCGGCATCGACCTGCTGCTGACCCACGCCCCGGCCAAGGGGCTGAACGACGGGGACGACCGTGCCCACATGGGCTTTGCGTGCTTCAACGAGATCCTGGACGAGTATCAGCCCAAGTGGTTCATCCACGGACACATACACCTGAATTATGATGCAAAGCTGCCCCGGGTATGCACCCGCGGCAACACTACCGTCATCAACGCCACCGAGCGCTATGTGTTCGAGATCCCGGACCCGGACCCGACCGAAGAGCGTAAGACCCTCTGGCAGATGCTGGGGTTCTGAGCTGCTGACGGCTCTTGAAAAACGATTTGAAATGCCCGCCGCTTATCGGGTTGCGGCTCCCAGCATCCGCTTCGTGCCTTGAGCGGCACTTGCGTCTTGCTGGCCGCTGCCCCAACAACTCCTCCCTGTTTCCGCCACTGGCGGCGGTCGTCGTCGTTG
>CAKTFS010000083.1 GCA_934561115.1 uncultured Faecalibacterium sp.
GCGGGCAGGGTGAGCAGCAGCATCACGGCAAACATGACCGGGATATCCATCACCAGCGAGGCGTTCATGCCTGCGATGGTGGAGTTCTGCGGGATGCTGAAGGGTGCCAGCGTGACAGACACGCCGCTGACCAGCACCAGATTGAACACGTTTGCACCGATGACGTTGCCCAGCGACAGCGCACCGTGGCCCTTGGCCAGCGAAGTGATAGCGGTGACCAGCTCCGGCAGGGAGGTGCCCAGTGCCACAAAGGTCAGCGCAATGACCGACTCCGGCACGCCCAGTGCCTGAGCGATCAGGGTGCCGTTGTCCACCAGCAGGTCAGCGCCCACAGCAATGAGCACTGCGCCGATGGCAAGCAGACCCAGCTCCTTGGCAAAGGAGCCTTCCTCTGCCTGCTCCTCCTCTTCCGGGGCGGGAGCGTTCTTCATGGCCAGCACGTTGCACACGATGTAAGCCACGAACATGGCCAGCAGGATCAGACCCACCGGGCGGGTGAAGGAGCCGGTGGTGTAGGCCACACCGGCATAGAAAGCGGCAGCCACAAAGAAGAAGGCCACCGGGGTGCGCAGGCTCTTGGGGTCAACCTTGCCCGGACGCACCGCAATGGTGATGGCGGCGATCAGTGCAGCGTTGCAGATGACCGAGCCGATGGCGTTGCCGTAGGCGATCTCGCCGTGACCGGTGAGCGCGGAGGTGGTGGACACCATGACCTCCGGCAGGGTGGTACCGATGGACACCACCGTGGCACCGATGAGCAGCTCCGGCACATGGAAGCGGCGGGCGATGCCGGTGGCACCGTCCACAAACCAGTCGCCGCCCTTGATCAGGCACAGCAGACCCACGATAAATAACAGAACAGGGATCAGCATAATATCTCTCCTTTTTTGAATGATGGCGGCAGAGGCACAAAAAAAGACCTTTATCACATCCTGCCCAGAACGGTAAAATGTGATAAAAGTCTCAAGCATCCGGTACTGCATCGGGCATTTCTGCCGGGATTGTCGCTGCAGCACAGCGCACCGTTTTTTTACTAAGGTACGCCCCTTACTCCCTTTTATCCAGAGAATATTATACCTGTTTTCCGGCAAAAGCGCAAGGGGAAATATGGGATTTATTCTGCCTTGGTCACTTTTTTGGCGTTGGGATAAATGCGCTCCATGCGGGCATTGTCGAAATGCTCATCCAAAAACACTTCCAGCTGTCCGTTGGGCGCTTCGCCGCTGGTGCGGGCATCGTACCGTGCCAGTGCCAGCGCACTGGTGAGCATATTCACCGCCATGAACACCGCCAGCGCCGCCGTCATCCACGGACGGATATGGCTGCGCACCTTTTTCATCAGTCTGAGCACCAGCGGGTAGCCGTAGCGCATCCACAGAACCGCCGCAATGCCCCAGAAAAAGCAGTACAGCAGGTTGATGCGCCCGCCCAGATTGAACTTGAACTTGCTGTAATCCCAGAACACGGTGCCGAACAGCAGCTCGGTGACGGCACTGCACACATATTCATATACGCCGCCCAGCACCGTGCCGAAGGCAAAGAGGTAGCGGTCGCTTTTTTCCTGATTCTGCCGCAGCAGCACGGTGGCCATAGCCAGCGCCAGACCCCACACCACGCTGAAAGGCCCCCACACCAGACTGGAACGGCTCATCCACACCCCGGCAGTCAGGCGGCAGAACACGGTCTCCACCATGTCACCCAGAAATGCCCCGATGACGAACAGCCACAGCAGATCCGCCGCACTGAGGAAGTCGGCCTGCCCCTTCTGCACCGCCGTGGGCTGCTGCCGGGCGGCCTCCGGGTAAGCGCGCTGGATGCGCTTTTCCACATACACGGCAATGCGGCGGCGCAGGGTGTCGGAGCGCTCTTCCAGCTTCTGGTTCAGCTGTTCCAGCACCGGGTGCTGCGCTGCATACCGCCCCACCAGCACCGCCGAGCCCAGCTGGTCCAGCACCGCAATGCCCAGTGCCACCCACACCAGCGGATGCAGCAGCCACCCCGGCACAAGGGCGCACAGCCGCAGCAGCAACTCGTTGCCCCAAAGCACAGTCACCATGCCCAGCGCGCCCCACAGCACCGAGTATTGCAGGCAGACATAGCCGTTCAGATTGAACTTTTTATCGGAGTAATCCCACCATTTGCGGTTGTGCAGCCGCTCCAGCAGCTTTGCCGTGAGCCACTCCACCACGGTAGCTGTGAGCATACAGGCCACAAACAGTGCCACAGGCTTTGTACGCATATCTGCAAAGCCCACTGCCATCAGGATGGCCGTGGTGCCGTACACAAAGCAGAACGGCCCCGCCGCCATGCCGCGGTTTGCAAACCGCTTGCCCCGGAAGGTAGCCACCACGGTCTCCCCTACCCACCCAAGGAAGGAATAGACCAGATACAGCACGCCCAGCGTGTAGAAATTCAGTGTCATCGCGCTTTCCTCGCCTTC
>CAKTFS010000084.1 GCA_934561115.1 uncultured Faecalibacterium sp.
ACTTCACCGTTCAGGTCCTTGCCGCTTTCCACCAGCAGCAGGGCGGTCATCAGCTTGGTCAGGCTGGCCACATATTTCTGCTGGTCGGCGTTCTGGCTCAGGATGGTCTTGCCGGTGTCCGCGTTGAACAGATACACCGCCTCGGTCTCGGTGGCGGTCTGGACGGGCATGGGGTAGGCCGCAAACCCCGGCAGCACTGCCGAAAGAGCCACTGCCAATGTGAGCACCAGCGCCGCCAGACGGCGGCAGAACGTGTTATGAAGCATGAGCGTACCCCCTATAATCAACTTCTTCAGCGATAAAGCATATCACAGATGCCGGTAAAAGAAAACCGGCTTTTTTCAGGCAGCAGCCTGCGGCTCCGGACAGCCCGCAAAGGCCCAGTCCAGAATGGCCGCGGCCTCGGCGTAGATGTTTTTCAGATCCGACCCCAGAATGACCAGCCCGTAAATGCTGTCCCCCTGCTGGGCGGCGGTCACATAGCAGCGCCCCGCTTTTGTGGTAAACCCGGTTTTCATGCCGTGGATGTAAGCACGGTAGCAGCTGTTTTCCGGGTCCAGCATCTTGTTGGTGGAGCGGATGCTGCGTGCCGCGTGCAGGTTGGTGGCCGGGATCTCGTACTGCAGGGTATCGGCGATCTGCCGGTAAAGCTCGTACTGGGCACAGGCTATCGCGATCTTTGCCATATCCTGTGCGTTGGAAACATTTCCATCGTCGTACAAGCCGTGCGGGCAGGAGAACCGGGTGCTGGTGCAGCCCAGTTGCGCCGCCCGGGCGTTCATCTGCTGCACAAAGGCCGGGATGCTGCCCGCCACGTCCCACGCGATGACGCTGGCGGCATCGTTGGCGCTGCACACCAGCAGCGCATACAGCAGGTCGATGCGGCGCAGCTGTTCGCCCGCCGCCAGCAGAATGGTGCTGCCGTTCTGGCTGCGGATATTCTGGAACTCCTCTGTCAGGCTGGCAGGCACGGTGATGGTCTCGTCAAGGTTCTTGCCGCTTTCCAGCAACAGCAGAGCGGTCATCATCTTGGTCAGGCTTGCCACGCACCGCTGCTGGTCAGAGTTCTGGTCCAGCAGCACCTCGCCGGTGACGGCGTTGATCAGGTAAATGCTTTCCTGCGCGTTGGCGGTCTGGATGGGCATTGCGTATACCGCCCCGCCCGGCAGCGCCAGCGCCGCAGTCAGTGCCAGCGTGAGCACCCATGCCGCCAGCCGGCGGCAGTTTTTATGAAGATCCATGGACTTCTCCCTTGATGATAAAGCTTCAGCTTGCTATCGCAAATATGCTATTTTCATCTTGCACTCATTTCCCGCCTTGCGATAAAATAGAAACGGCGAGACCCGTCTTTATAAAGAATACCATAAACCAGCCAAAAGAAAAAGGGTGAAAGGTGGTTTTTAACAATGTTCTTGTCTTTTTGTGGAAAAAAGCCCCGGGATGAGGGCGCAGCCTTTGTAGCGCCCAGCGCTACCGTGCAGGGGGATGTGATCTTAAAGCCCGGCTCCACCGTCTGGTACGGCGCGGTGCTGCGCGGCGACGACGGCACGCTGACCATCGGCAAAAACAGCAATGTACAGGACAACGCGGTGCTGCACTGCGACATTGGCGGCTGTGTGACCCTTGGCGAAAACGTCACGGTGGGGCACTGCGCACTGGTGCACGGCTGTACCGTAGGGGACGGCAGCCTGATCGGGATGCACGCCACCTTGCTGAACCACTGCGTGGTGGGCAAAAACTGCATCATCGGGGCAGGGGCGCTTGTGCCGGAGGGCATGGTCATCCCGGACAACTCGGTGGCGGTGGGCGTGCCCGCCCGGGTCATCAAGCAGGTGAGCGCCGCGCAGATCGAAGCCAACCTGCACAACGCCGCGCACTATGTGGAGCACGGCAGACTGCACGCGGAGCAGATGAAAAACGGATAAAAATATTTAGAATGTGCTCCGCGGGGTTACCCCTTCCGTCTGCTCACTACGTTCGCAGCCACCTTCCCCAAGGGGACGGCAACCCTCTCAGTCACGCCTGACGGCGTGCCAGCTCCCCCGAAGGGGGAGCTTTATTCGTGCTGACCGAAAGATGCCCAAAAGCTCCCCCTTCGGGGGAGCTGGCTGCGACCATCGGGAGCAGACTGAGAGGGTTCGCTCCCCCCCGGGGGAGCGAGCGCGCCCGCAACTTTGCACTTGAGCCGCAAACTTTCCCGCCATGCCAAAGGCTCCCTCCTAGAGGGAGCTGGCAAAACCGATAGGTTTTGCCTGAGGGAGTTCGTTCTCCTTCTTAAACGTTTCGTTTTGTATTTTTTTCGCACTGCGGTACAAAGTTTCAGGAACTTTTTTGATTTTTCACAGAAATGTAATGACTTTTTTCGTAAAATCGGGTATACTGTATCTTGCAGGGACAGTG
>CAKTFS010000085.1 GCA_934561115.1 uncultured Faecalibacterium sp.
GTGGTCAACGGCCACAGCTTCAAGGAAAAGAAGAGCCCGAACACCAACCTTGCCATTCTGGTGTCCCACAACTTTACCGAGCCCTTCAACCAGCCCATCGCCTACGCCCAGAAGGTGGGCGAGCTGACCAATATGCTGGGCGCAGGCCACATCATGGTGCAGCGCTACGGCGATATTTTGGACGGCAAGCGCACATGGCAGAAGGAGCTGGCACAGTCCAACGTGAAGCCCACGCTGAAGGATGCCGTGGCCGGTGATATCACCGCCGCCATGCCCTACCGCGCCATGACCAACATCATCGAGTTCATCAAGATGCTGGACATGGTGGTGCCCGGCTTTGCAGCCAACGAGACCCTGCTGTACAGCCCGGAGCTGAAGTTCTACTCCAACAAGGTGAAGATGGACGAGAATCTTGACACCAACATTCAGGGTCTGCACTGCCTGGGCGACTCCTCCGGCTGGACGCGCGGGCTGATGATGGCCTCGGTCATGGGCGTGCTGATGGGCCGCAAGCTGGCTGAAAAAGAAGGCTGCTGAAAACGATCTGAACCGGCCGCCGCATCTGCTTTGGCCATGATGCAGAGGATCTGATCTTTATTCCGGCTCCCGGAGCGTCTGCGGACGCCCCGGGGGCTTTGTTTTTTGTCGTCAAAACCGCAAAACTGTATTTTGCACAAGAACAGTTTTTGAGGTGCTTTTGCAAAAGTTTACAAAAAACGCCGGTTCCGCCCGTAAAACGCCTGAAAACACTTCCTCTTTTTTGCCGTATATGCTATAATGACAACTGTTCACGTGTAAGGAACAGGAAAATGTACGCACTAGGCGTACAGTGTAAGAGGAGTGTTACGATATGAAAACCTTGAAAGCGGTTGTAGCAAAATACAACCAGACCAGCCTGATCCTGCGCATCCTGATCGGCCTGGCAGTCGGTTCGGTGCTGGCGCTTGTTGCGCCGGGCGCAGGTTGGGTAGGCGAGCTGGGCAGCCTGTTCGTCGGTGCGCTGAAGGGCATTGCCCCGGTGCTGGTGTTTGTCATTGTGGCAAGCGCGCTGGCACAGGGCTCGTCCAAGCTGGACCGCCGCTTCGGCACCGTGATCTGGCTGTATATGCTCACCACCTTTCTGGCGGCAGCCATTGCAGCCATCACCAGCTTTATGTTCCCGGTCAAGGTAGTGCTGGCCGATGCAGCACAGTCTGACGTGATCCCGCAGGGCTTGGGTGAGGTGCTGAGCACCCTGCTGACCAACTTTGTGGCCAACCCCGTCAGCGCCCTGATGAACGGCAACTACATCGGCATCCTGTTCTGGGCCTGCATGTTCGGCATTGCCATGAAAAACATCGGCGCAGAGAGCACCAAGGTCTTTCTGGCCAACACCGCCGATGCCGTTTCCCAGATCGTGCGCTGGATCATCAATCTGGCACCCTTCGGCATCATGGGTCTGGTGTACACCAACGTTTCCGGCAACGGTCTGGCCATCTTTACCCAGTACGGCAAGCTGCTGGCACTGCTGGTGGGCACCATGCTGTTCATGGCGCTGATCGTTTCCCCCTTCATCATGTTTATCTACCTGCACTGCAATCCGTACCCGCTGGTATTCCGCTGCCTGAAGGAGTCCGGCCTGACCGCCTTCTTCACCCGCAGCTCTGCGGCCAACATCCCCGTGAATATGTCCCTGTGTGAAAAGCTGGGTCTGGACAAGGACATGTACTCCGTGTCCATCCCGCTGGGCGCTACCATCAACATGGACGGTGCCGCCATCACCATTACCATCATGACGCTGGCAGCGGCCAATACGCTGGGCATTCAGGTATCTTTGCCAGCCGCCATCGTGCTGAGCGCCATGAGCGCTCTGGGCGCCTGCGGTGCTTCCGGCGTGGCCGGCGGCTCCCTGCTGCTGATCCCCATGGCCTGCTCGCTGTTCGGCATCTCCAACGACATTGCCATGCAGATGGTGGGCGTAGGCTTCATCATCGGCGTGGTGCAGGACTCGGTGGAGACTGCGCTGAACTCTGCCGGTGACGTGGAATTTGCTGCCACCGCCGAGTATCACCAGTGGCTCAAGGAAGGCAAGCCCCTGCCGGCTTTCCTGAAGGGCTGATAACCTTTATAACATAAGTAAAGCAGCCGCTGCACGAGAAAGTGCAGCGGCTGCTTTTTGCGTGGGACGATTGGGAATGCGCTCCGCGGGGAAAGTAATTGCTTGCCGCAAGCGTGCAAAGACGCTCCGCTGGGCCAGAGGCAGGGAGGGGTGTTCCGACTCCCCCCTCCCTACCT
>CAKTFS010000086.1 GCA_934561115.1 uncultured Faecalibacterium sp.
TCCAGCTTTTTGCCCGGGATCTCGTTAATAGTTACGATAAGCATCTTCTTCTCCCTTTCCGATCTCTTCGATCCGATCCAGCAGCACCTTCAGGGTGCCCACGATGCAGCCCGCCGGGATGCCGAACATCACCACCAGCAGCGGCAGCGGTGGGGCATCCTGCGGGTCGGTGTAAATTGCCCAGCCCATGATAGCCATTACAAAGGCCATCATAGTCACAAAAAGGGCGGCACCGATGCACGCGCCCCGGATGCGGCGGGTCTTTTGGTCGGTCCGTTCAATGTTCACAAAAGTCACTCCCTGTTCTTCCCGTGCGGTCAGGCGCGCAAGCGTCTGCTCCACATCCAGTTGTTCCAGAGGGCCGTTTTCCTGTTGGAGCAGCGTGCAGAAACCGATTGCCTCTTCCAAGTCGGCGCGGCGGCTGCGCAGACGTTCCAGCTGCAGGCTCATGCCCTCGGCCAGCGTGCGCTGCCCTTCCAGCATCTCCCGGATCTCTGCCAGCGGCACGTCCAGCTTGCGCAGCAGCTTGATGCGGCGCAGGCGCTCCACATCCGCCTGCGAGTAGCTGCGGTAGCCGTTGCCCGGCTCCCGGCTGGGGCTGATAAGCCCCTCTTCCTCGTAAAAGCGGATGTTCTTTTTGGTCACGCCGACGGCGGCTTCCACTTCGTTGATCTTCATGGGTCACGACCCCCTCCTTACGGGAGTATTCTACACCTTCCACAAAGGGGAAGGTCAAGCCTTTTTGCAAAAAGAACTCCCTTCGTCTCGCATTCGCTCGACACCTCCCTCGGAGAGGGAGGCTTACCGTACGGGCAGGCACCCTCCTTGAGGGGGCTGTCTGCGGAGCAGACTAGGGGAGTTTCTTCCTTTAAAAATAGCACTTGATCTGGAAACGGTCGGCGTTATCCTGCTTTTTCTCCACCACGATGTGCTCATGGTTGAAGTCGAAGTGCACCGGGGTGCACAGGTCGGTGTTGCGGGTCAGGCGCAGCAGCTCCTGCACACGCTTCTTTTCTTCCGGCACATAGAACAGGTAGCTCACGCCCTCTTTTTTGGCGCGGCCGGTGCGGCCGATGCGGTGGGTGTAGTGCTCGTTCTCGCTGGGCACGTCGTAGTTGATAACTGCATCCACGTCCGAGACGTCAATACCGCGGGCGGCCACATCGGTAGCCACCAGAATGGCCAGCTTGCCGTCCCGGAAGGCCTGCATGATCTGGTTGCGCTCCTTCTGGGAGAGGTCGCCGTGCAGGCAGTCCACCGAGAAGCCCAGCCATGCCAGCTGGTTTGCCAGTGTGGCGGTGTTGAACTTGGTATCACAGAACACCATCACCCGCTTGTAGCCCTCGCCGATGATGATCTGTGCCAGATCCGACAGCTTGTTGCGGCCGGAGGTCTCCAGCATATACTGGGTGATCTTGGGCTGGCTCTCCTCCCGGGGCTGCACGGTGATTTCCTCGGCGTCGTGCTGGTACAGCCAGCCGATATCCATCACCTCGCGGCTGATGGTGGCAGAGAACATGGACAGCGCCTTGCGGGCCTTCATCATCTCGATGATGTGGCGCACATCCTTATAAAAGCCCATGTTCAGCATCTCGTCGGCTTCGTCCAGCACGATCTGGGTCACATGAGAGATATCAATGCTGTGGTGCTTGTAGTGATCCATCAGCCGTCCCGGGGTGGCTACCACGATCTGGCAGCCCTCCGCCAGACGCTTTGCCTGCTTTTCCATATTGGCGCCGCCGTATACGCAGGCCACCTGCACCTCGGGCATAAAGTAGGTGAGGTTCGTCAGCTCCTCGGCGATCTGCTGGGCAAGCTCCCGGGTGGGTGCCATGATGACGGCCTGCGGGTATTTGTTTTCCGGCTGGATATGCTCCACCACCGGGATGCCGAAGGCACAGGTCTTACCGGTACCGGTGGGTGCCTTGGCAATGACATCATGCCCGGCCAGCATGAGGGGGATGGTCTTTTCCTGAATTTCGGTCATTTCGGCAAAGCCCATGCGTTCCACAGCCTTGTGGATGGCTTCGCTGCACTGCAACTCGCTGTAAAGCATTTGGACAACTCCGTTCTTTGTGGCGTTTTT
>CAKTFS010000087.1 GCA_934561115.1 uncultured Faecalibacterium sp.
CTTACAGCTCCGCGCTGGCGCGGCGGGTCACATGACAGGAAACGTTCACAGCCACCGGCAGACCCGCCACATGGGTGGGCATCTGCTCAATGGCAAGGCCAAGGCAGGTGGTCTTGCCGCCAAAGCCCTGCGGGCCGATGCCCAGTGCATTGATGGCGGCAAGCAGTTCCTGCTCCAGCTGTGCGTAGTAGGGGTCGGGGTTGGGGATATCCAGCGGGCGCAGCAGCGCCTTTTTGGCAAGATACGCCACCTTGTCAAAGCTGCCGCCCACACCAATGCCCAGCACGATGGGCGGGCAGGGGTTGGAGCCGGCCTGCTTTACGGTATCCACCACGAACTTTTTAAAGCCCTCCACGCCGTCGGCGGGCTTGAGCATCTGGATGCGGCTCATGTTCTCGCTGCCAAAGCCCTTGGGTGCTACCGTGATGCGGCAGCCCTCGCCGTCCACCAGATGCACCGTGATGGCCGCCGGGGTGTTATCGCCGGTGTTGCCCCGGCGCAGCGGGTCGGCCACGATACTCTTGCGCAGGTAGCCGTCCGTATAGCCCCGGCGCACGCCCTCGTGGATGGCGGCTTCAAAGCTGCCGTCAATGTGCACATCGGTGCCCAGCTCCACGAACACACAGGCCATGCCGGTGTCCTGACAGATGGGCAGGTCTTTCTCCTTTGCCGCGCCAAGGTTCGACCACAGCAGGTCCAGCGTATTCTTTGCCAGCGGCCACGGCTCTTCTGCCCGGGCCTTTTCCAGCGCGGCCTGCACGTCCTGCGGCAGCTGGGTGTTGGCCTTGATGCAGAGCCGCGCCACCGCATCCGTAATGCTCTGTGCGGAGATCGTTCTCATGCCTGTGCCCTCCGCTTACAGCCGTGCCACGCCGGTCTCGCGGGCAGCCTTTGCCACGGCATTTGCCACAGCTTCGGCCACGCGGGGGTCGAACGCGCCGGGGATGATGTTCTCCTCGCTGCGGTCGGCATCGGTGATAAGGTCTGCAATGGCGTAGGCAGCGGCCAGCTTCATCTCGTTGTTGATATCCCGGGCGCGGACGCTGAGTGCGCCCTTGAACAGGCCGGGGAAGCACAGCACGTTGTTGACCTGATTGGGGAAGTCGCTGCGGCCGGTAGCCATCACGCGCACGCCGCCCGCCTTGGCTTCATCCGGCATGATCTCCGGGGTGGGGTTGGCCATGGCAAAGACGATGGCGTCCCTGTTCATGGTCTTGCACAGCTCAGTGGTCAGGATGCCGGGCTTGGACACGCCGATGAACACGTCGGCGCCCTCCAGCGCCTCCTTCAGGCCGCCCTTGACCTGACGGGGGTTGGTCACCTCGCCCAGCCAGTTCTTGTGCGCTTCGGCGCTGTTGCAGCCCTTGTACAGGGTGCCGAACTGATCCACTGCAATGATGTCCTTTGCGCCTGCGGTCATGAGCATCTTGATGATGGCAGTACCGGCAGCGCCGGGGCCGTTCAGGACGATGTGCACGTCCTCCATCTTTTTGCCCACCACCCGCAGGGCGTTGATGAGGGCAGCGGTGACCACGATGGCGGTGCCGTGCTGGTCATCGTGGAACACCGGGATGTCCAATTCCCGCTCCAAAGTTTCCTCGATCTCGAAGCACTCCGGGCTCTTGATATCCTCCAGATTGATGCCGCCAAAGGTGGGCGCAATGGCCTTGCAGGCGGCAATGACGCTGGCAGCGTCGTGGGCGTCGATGCAGATGGGGAAGGCATCCACGCCGCCAAACTCCTTGAACAGCACGGCCTTGCCCTCCATGACCGGCAGACCAGCCTCCGGGCCGATATCGCCCAGACCCAGCACGGCGGTGCCGTTAGAGACAACGGCCACCATGTTGCCCTTAAAGGTGTACTTATACACATCCTCCGGGTTTTCCTTGATCTTGCGGCAGGGCTCGGCCACACCGGGGGTGTAGGCGGTGGACAGGTCGTCGCGGGTGGCGACCTCCACCTTGCTCACGATGCCCACCTTTCCCTTGTGGGTCTCGTGCATTTCCAGAGCTGCTTTATTGTAATCCAT
>CAKTFS010000088.1 GCA_934561115.1 uncultured Faecalibacterium sp.
CTCGCCGTCCAGAATGAGGTAGGGCGTGATGATATGTACGCTGTGCCGGGCGCGGTTGAGCAGGTCGATGTAGACCATCTCGCCCACCCGCTCGCCGTCCAGCGGACAGTCGCCGTAGGGGATGACAAAGCCCTTTGCCTGTGCTTCCGGGACAGGGCGGGTGAGGAACTGGGCGAACTCCGGCTCCCGCTGGATGCTCCACATCTGCAAAAACAGGGCGGTCATGGTGCGCACACCTTCGCCTTCCAGCATGACGGCGGCGTCCTTCCAGCGGCCATATTTTTCAACGTGGTTGATGTACTCGTCGGCCAGATTCACGCCGCCGGTAAAGCCCACGCGGCCATCCACGACTAAAATTTTGCGGTGATCGCGGTAGTTGTAGTGGGTGGAAACAAAGGGCGTGAGGGGTGCAAACACCTTGCACTGAATGCCCAGTGCTTCCAGCCGTCTGGGGTAGTCCCGGGGCAGGGTGGAGAACTCGCAGGTGCCGTCATACATCACCCGCACATCCACGCCCTGCGCGGCCTTGCGGGCTAAAATCTCCAGAATGCGCCCCCACATCAGCCCTTCGTCAATGATGAAGTATTCCAGAAAAATGTACTGGGTAGCGCTTTCCAGCTGGGGCAGCAGCGCGGCAAATTTGGCTTCTCCGCTGGGGAAATAGGTCACCTGCGTGTTTTCGTACACCGGGAAGCCGCCGCCCCGTCCGCGCAGATACTGCGCCAGAGAGGCCGCGCCGGGGCAGTCTGCGTCCAGCGCCTTGCTTGCCTTTTTGGGCTGCGGCAGCTGGCTGCGGGTCTGTCCTTCCAGCTCCATCAGGCGCTTTTTGAGCATCCGGTGGCCTACATCCTCCTTGGTGTAGCAGAACAGCAGCACGCCCAGCACAGGCGCCAGCGCCGTGACTACCAGCCACGGGATGCGCACGCTGTTGTTCATGTCCTGATTGAGCAGGTAGACCATCATGGCCGCCGTGACCAGCAAAGTGCCGCCCAAGTAGTGGGGCAGCAGACCGCTGAACCAGCGCATCAGACTGAACAGCGCTCCGATCTGCAGCACCAGCAGCACCAGCACCAGCCCGAAGCGGCTGAAGATGGCATGGATCAGCCCTTTCTGGCCTTTGCGGAGCAGGCGGATGCCGCCGTCCTCAAAGACACGGACCTTGCTTCTCATGGTGTGCGGCAGCGTTTCGTTTGACATTTCGACCGTCCTTTTTTGTGAATGTGCCGGAGGATGGCCTGCAGCTCTGTCCAAATGACACATTTTGTGCTATGATAAAAGGGAAGAACTGCTGCCGGGCGGCAGCAGAACAAATATAATTCTATTATAATCGATTCTGACCGGTTTTTCCACAGAAACCGGCAGATTTTGTGCAGAAGGAGTTTGCATCATGAACAACCTGATCATTGGCATCGCGGGCGGCTCAGGCAGCGGCAAGACCACCCTTTCGCTGCGGCTGAAGGAGCGCTTTGGGGAGGACGAGGTGCGCTTGATCTCCCACGACAGCTACTACAAGCGCCACGACGAACTGCCCTATGAAGAGCGCTGCAAGCTGAATTACGACCACCCGGACGCCTTCGACAACGCCCTGCTCATCTATCATTTGCAGGAACTGAAGGCAGGCCGCGCCATCGACTGCCCGGTGTACGATTACTCCAACCACAACCGCAGCAACGAGGTGCAGCACATCGAGCCCGCCCCGGTACTGATCGTGGAGGGCATTCTGCCCTTTGTAGAGCCGGAGCTGTGTGCCCTGTTCGATTACAAGATCTTCGTAGACACGGACGCGGACGAGCGCATTCTGCGGCGCATCCTGCGGGACGTAAAGGAGCGCGGGCGCAGCCTGGACAGCGTGATCGACCAGTACCTTACCACGGTCAAGCCGATGCACGAAGCCTTTGTAGAGCCCAGCAAGCGCAACGCGGACATCATTGTGCCCAACGGCGGCGAGAACAGCACCGC
>CAKTFS010000089.1 GCA_934561115.1 uncultured Faecalibacterium sp.
CGGGCAGCAGCCATGATGTCGGCAATGGCGATCTTGCCCTCGACGACCTCGTAGCCCCAGTCCTTCAGCAGCTCGATGCAGCTGCGGCGGGTGACGCCGGGCAGCACGGTGCCCACGGTAGCGGCGGTGTACACCTTGCCGTCGATCTTGAACATGATGTTCATGCTGCCAACTTCTTCAACGTACTTCTTCTCCACGCCGTCCAGCCACAGCACCTGTGCGTAGCCCTGCTCCTCGGCCAGCTCGCCGGCCTTGATGGAGGCAGCGTAGTTGCCGCCGCACTTGGTAAAGCCGGTCAGACCCGGGGCGGCGCGGATGTACTCGTCCTCCACGTAGATGCGCACGGGGTTGATGCCCTCGGCGTAGTAAGCACCGGAGGGAGCGCAGATGATGCAGAAGATATAGTGCTTGGAAGCGTGCACGCCCAGACCCACATCATTGGCAAAGATGAAGGGGCGGATGTACAGGGAAGCGCCGTCGGTGTGGGGCACCCAGTCGCGGTCCACATCCACCAGAGCCTCGACAGCCTGAATGTAGTCCTCTACCGGGATCTTGGGGATGCACAGACGGTCGGCAGAATCCTGAAAACGCTTGGCGTTGCAATCCGGGCGGAACAGCTGCACGGTGTCGTCGGCGGTGCGGTAGGCCTTCATGCCCTCAAAGATCTCCTGTGCGTAGTGGAACACCACGGTAGCGGGGTCCAGCTCAAAGGGGCCGTAGGGGACGATGCGGGCATCATGCCAGCCTTCGCCCTCGGTGTAATCCATGACGAACATGTGGTCGGAGAACTTTTTGCCGAAGCCGAGCTTCGTCTCATCGGTGGGCTTTGCCTTGGGCGCAGCCGTGCGGGTGATCTTGATATCCAACATAGTGAGTTTCCCTCTTTCCTTTTATGCGCGTGCGCACGATTTCCGGCGCTTTATGACACAAATGTTGGTTTCTATTATAATATTCCGGAGCGGTTTTGCAAGGAATCGCAAAATGTTTCATCTTTCCACCCGGTAAGTTGCACCAGATTATGAGCACAATGGTGTGCAAACTGCCAAATCTATGGTACAATAGGGGCACAGAGCATTTTTGCGGGGCACAGCCCCGCTTTTCTATGGAAGGAGCATACTGCCATGATCGACGGCGTTATTTTTGATATGGACGGCCTGATGTTTGACACCGAGCGGGTGTGGGCCACCCTGTGGGCACCGGCACTGGCCACCCTCGGGCTTTCTTATAAGGAAGGGCTGGACGTTGCCGCCCGCGGCACGGCGGGGGACTCCATGCGGATAGTGCTGCGCCGCTTCTACGGGGAAAACTGCGATACAGACGCCATCATCGCGGCGCTGCACGCACAGGCGGAAAAGGCCTTTCAGGCACCGCCGCCCAAAAAGCCCGGGCTGGACGAGATATTGACATGGCTGGACGCGCAGCACATCCCCATGGCGGTGGCATCCTCCAGCCGGATGGCCTCTATCCGGCACCATTTGGACGGCTGGGGACTGACCCACTACTTCAAGGTGATCGTCTCCGGCGAGCAGTTCTCGGCTTCCAAGCCCGACCCGGAAATTTTTCTGCGGGCAGCGGAGGCGCTGGGCACCCAGCCCGGCCGCACCCTTGTGCTGGAGGACAGCTACAACGGCGTGCGCGCCGGTGCCGCCGGGCACTTTGTCACCGTGATGGTGCCGGACATGGCCCCCGCCAATGACGAGATGCGCCGCCTGTACACCGCCGAGTGCCGCGACCTGTACGAGGTGCTGGACGGGCTGCAGAAGGGGAGATTCTGAGCGGGGGTGTTCTCTTTTGATGGCAAAAGAGAACCAGAAAAGTGTGCGCTCCGCGGGGAAAGTTCCTGCTTGCCGCAAGCGAGCAAAGACGCTCCGCTGGGCCAGAGGCAGGGAGGGGTGTTCCGACTCCCCCCTCCCTACCTCTGGACTCCACCCACC
>CAKTFS010000090.1 GCA_934561115.1 uncultured Faecalibacterium sp.
GAACTTTTTTGATTTTTCACAGAAATGTAATGACTTTTTTCGTAAAATCGGGTATACTGTATCTTGCAGGGACAGTGGGGCCGCAACCACTTCCCCGCACATGATTCCTCCTCACACCAAAGCAATACCCCAAACAAGAAACCCCTCCGGTGTACCGCAAGCGCCGGAGGGGTTTCTTGTTGTTTCGTTATTTTTCAAAGGGTGCGCAGCTTTGCCGCGAACACCGAGAGCACCACTTTGGGGTTCACCTGTGCGCCCAGCCTCTGCAAAGCGGCGTCTGCCAGACGCACCGCCTGCCGCGCCTGTGTGCCCTGCACCGGGGCGCGGGGGCTGCTGCGCAGGCCAGCCGCTGCCACGGCGCGGAAATCGGTCAGCAGAGCAGAAGCGGCAGCTTTATCCTTTTCGTAGGCGGCAAGCAGCACGGCGGCGGTGTAGCTATCGCGGGCGGCGGCGGCGCGGGCAAGCTCCAGCGCTTTTTCCACCTGTGCGGTGCGGGCTTCGTCCCGGGCGACCGCCAGCACCGTGCCGATATGACCATCGAACAGCTCACTGTACAGTGCGGCTGTTTTTTTGTCCACCCCCTGCGCCGCGCAGTAGCGGGTGCAGTCGGCGGGGGACACCGGTGCCACCGCAAAGCTGACGCAGCGGCTGCGGATGGTAGGCAGCACGCTGGCCAGCGAATCCGCCGTGAGCAGGAACAGCACCCCCTCCGGGGGCTCTTCCATGACCTTGAGCAGGGCGTTGGCGGATTCCTCGTTCATGCGCTCCACATGGTACAAAAGCACCGCGCGCCCCTCGGCGGAAAGGCTGGTGTTGAAGATCTCGCTGCGCATGGCGGTGACCTGACCCACCAGATACTTCCCGCCGCTGCCCATACCGGACACCGAGATAGCCTCCCGCACGATGCCGGTTTCCACCGTGCCGCTGTCGCGCTTACCGGCTTTTGCCACGGCGCGGCAGCATTCGCCGCGCAGCAGCGCCTCGGCGGCGGCACCGCCTGCCGGGTAGAGGTAGTCGGCGGCGATGCAGCGGGCGGCAAAGCCGGTGCCAAGTCCGGCTTCGCCCACCAGCAGCACGCTGTGGGTCAGCCGCCGGGTGGCCAGCATCTGCTGCACGCTGGTTTTCAGTTCTGCGTTGCCTTCCATGCGGTCCAGCATCATGATGGGGGTACTCCTTTTGTGAGACGGTAAGACGATTTAAAATGCCCTCCGCGTTGCTCTGGGCATGATTCAAGGAAAAAATATTTTATATTTCGCAATTCTGGAAAATCTGCGGATTTTCCAGAATTGCCTTTTCACGGGTGGGGTCGTAACGGAAAACGGCATTTACAGCGCCGCTTTCTGCGAAAGCGCGGCGCTGCGGGGAAAGTTTTTTGCAGAATTTCAGCGTGCTGAACTCCCTCAGTCAAAAACTGACGTTTTTGACAGCTCCCTCGGGGAGGGAGCCTCTGGCGCACCCGCTAGCTTTGCACTTTAGCCGAAAACTTTCCCGCTATGCCAAAGGCCCCATCCTAGAGGGGGCTGTCGCCGTAGGCGACTGGGGGAGTTCAGGCAAGAGCCCCTTCCGTCATCGCCCAAAGGCGTCCCCTTGGGGGAGCTGGCACGGCGCAAGCCGTGACTGAGAGGGTTCTTATCTCCTGTTCTTCCTCTTCCACTGTTCCCGGCGCACCCATGCGCGGAGGGAGCGGTAGGCCATGGGAGCAAAGAAGAGCCAGACGTTGAGCATGGACAGCAGGTAGTCCAGCTTGCCGGGCAGGGAAGCGCCCAGAAAGCTGAACACCCACAGCACCGCTGCAAAAATGCCGAAGTACTTCACCCGGATGGGGATGACAAAGAAGAGCAGCAGCTGCACCTCCGGGTAGAGCATGGCAAAGGCCAGCAGCAGCGAGAGGGACAGGCAGTAGGTGCTGGCGGTCACGCCGGTGAGCAG
>CAKTFS010000091.1 GCA_934561115.1 uncultured Faecalibacterium sp.
CACATTATAGAATATGGAGGGAAAACCTATGGCTTGCACTACCATTCTGGTCGGCAAGGCAGCATCGTACGATGGCTCTACCATGATCGCCCGCAACGATGACTCCGGCTCCGGCCATTTCACCGCTAAAAAATTCACCGTGATCCACCCGGAGGAGCTTCCCAAGACCTACCGCAGCGTCCTCTCCCATGTGGAGATCCCTCTGCCGGAGGGCGCACTGCGGTTTACCGCCATGCCCAACGCTGTGGAGGGTAAGGGCATCTGGGCAGCTTCCGGCGTCAACGCCGCTAACGTTGGCATGACCGCCACCGAGACCATCACCTCCAACCCCCGCGTGCTGGGCGCAGACCCGCTGGTGGAGTATCAGCCCGCCAAGGGCGAAAAGCCCGAGGTGCCCGGCGGTATCGGCGAGGAGGACATCGTCTATCTGGTGCTGCCCTACATCCGCTCTGCCCGCGAGGGCGTGCTGCGTCTGGGCAGCCTGCTGGAGCAGTATGGTACTTACGAGATGAACGGCATCGCTTTTCAGGATGTAAACGAGATCTGGTGGCTGGAGACCATCGGCGGTCACCACTGGATCGCCCGCCGTGTGCCGGACGATGTATATGTGGTCATGCCCAACCAGCTGGGCATCGACACCTTTGATCTGGAAGATGCCTTCGGCGCACAGGAAAACTACCTCTGCTCTGCCGACCTGTGGGAGTTCATTGCCCAAAACCACCTCGACCTCTCTCTGGACGGCGCACTGAACCCCCGGGACGCCTTTGGCAGCCACGATGACGCCGACCACGTTTACAACACCCCCCGCGCATGGTATATGCTGCGCTACCTCAACCCCCGTACATGGGTGTGGGAGGGGGCCGACGCTGACTACACCCCCATGTCCGATGACCTGCCGTGGTGCATGGTGCCGGAGCGCAAGGTGACTCCGGAGGACATCAAGTATATGCTGTCCAGCCACTATCAGGGCACCCCCTACGACCCCTACCTGAGCTACGGCGACAAGTCCGCAAAGGGTGCATACCGCTCTATCGGCATCAACCGCAACGACTTTATGGCGCTTTTGCAGATGCGTCCCGACCAGCCGGAGGAGTTCCGCGCAGTGGAGTGGGTGGCCTATGCCTCCAACGCCTTCAACACCATGGTGCCCTTCTACGCCAACGTGGAGCGCACCCCGGAGTATCTGGCGAACACCACCGGCACCGTGTCCACCGATAACTTCTACTGGACCAGCCGCCTGATCGCTGCCATGGCAGATGCTTCCTATAATAAGTCCCTGTTCCACCTCGAGCGCTACGAGGAAGCCGTGCTCTCCGCCGGCCGCGCACTGGTGAACCAGTACGACGCAAAGCTTGCCGCCGAGCCGGACGCGGCCCGCCGCGCCGCCCTGCGGGAGGAAGCCAACACTGCCATCGCCGCCATGCTGCAGGAGAAGGCTGCCGACACGCTGGATAAAGTCCTGTTTGAGCTGAGCAGCCAGATGAAGAACGCCTACTCCCGCTCGGATGCCTGATGTAAACCAGCCTGAGCACCAAAACCGGTCACGACCGGTCACATAAACGCAGAAAAGGCCACCGCATACACAAGTGCGGTGGTCTTTTTTTGCGGGTGGATTTAGCCGAAAGCTGCATTTGCAGCCTTGCTGCCGGAGAAACTTTCTACTTGCAGTAAGCGTGCAGGGACGCTCCGCTGGGCCAGAGGCAGGGAGGGGTGTTCCGACTCCCCCCTCCCTACCTCTGGACTCCA
>CAKTFS010000092.1 GCA_934561115.1 uncultured Faecalibacterium sp.
ATCGCAGGCATGAACGCCTCGCTGGTGATGGATATCCCGGTCATGTTTGCCGTGATGCTGCTGCTCACCCTGCCCGCACTGATCAAGGGCAAGCTGAGCCGCCCGCAGGGCATTGCACTGCTGTGCATCTACGCCGCTTTCTGCGCCGTGCAGTTCAGCATCTGATCTGTTGTAAACGTATAATATTTAAGGCTGCTGCACAGGGTTTTGTGCAGCAGCCTTTTTATGTGGGACGATTTTGAATGCGCTCCGCTTCTTCCGGGTTGCGGCACCCAGCATCCGCTTCGTGCCTTGGGCGGCACTCGCGTCTTGCTGGCCGCTGCCCCAACAACTCCTCCCTGTTTCCGCCGCTGGCGGCGGTCGTCGTCGTTGCAGCGGAAAAATTATTTTATAATTTCGGAATACCGGAGCGTCTGCGGACGCTCCGGTATTCCATTTTCACGGGAGGGGTCGTGGAGACAAACGGCAGTTGCAGTGCCTGTTTCCATGCGGAAACAGTCGCGCGGCGGGGGTGCTGCGGCACGGCAGTCAACATAACCCTCTCAGTCATCGCTGCGCGATGCCAGCTCCCCCGAGGGGGGAGCTTTATTTGTGCTGACTGGAAGATGCGAAAAAGCTCCCCCTTTCGGGGGAGCTGGCAAAGCCGTCAAGGCTTTGCCTGAGAGGGTAAAAAAGTGGGTCAGAAGCGCCCGCAGACGTTTCTGACCCACAAATAGAACTATATTGTTGTTTTACAGCTGGCAGGCGGTATCGTAACCGGTGCGGATGGCGTTGGAGATATCCGCAGCCTTACCGGCGGCATCGCCGATGGCATACACCGGGATACCGGCAGCTTCCAGCGCAGCAGCGTCAAATTCGTTGGAGCGTGCGCCCATGGCCAGCACGATGTAGTCACAGGGGATGGTCACCTCTGCGCCGTCCTTGTTCTCGCAGACGACGGCATCCATGCGGAACTCCTTGACCTTGTGGCTGGGGTACTGCTCCACGCCGTAGGTCTTGTAGTTTTCCAGCAGGGTGGGCAGAATGGTGGTGCTCTCGCCGGCGGCGATCTTGTCCATCATCTCAATGACCGACACCTTGCAGCCGCGGGCAGCCAGATACTCTGCGGTCTCGCAGCCCACCATGCCGCCGCCAATGACAGCCACCGTGCCGTACACCTGCTGCTCACCGGCCAGCACCTTCCAGGCATCGGCCACGTTCACACTGTCGATGCCGGGGATGCGGGGTGCGGCGCTGTGGGCGCCCACAGCGTTGATGACGGCCTCGAAACCGGCGTCCTTCAGCTGCTCGGCGGTGCGGGTCTGCCCCATGCACAGGTGCACACCGGCATTGCAGACCGCGTGGATCAGATCCTGTGCGGCGCGGCGCATCTCCTCCTTGCGGGGAGGCACGCAGGCAATGTTCAGCTGACCGCCCAGAGAGGTGGTCTTTTCAAACAGGGTCACGTCATGGCCGCGCAGCGCTGCCACACGGGCGGCTTCCAGACCGGCAGGGCCGCCGCCAAGGACGGCGATCTTCTTTTTCTGCGCTGCGGGCTGGATGCTGCGGGTGTTCTCGTAGCCGTTCTCCGCGTTCAGCACGCAGGAGAGGAACTGGCGGTTCTGGATGGCATCGGTGCAGCCCTTGTTGCAGCTGATGCAGCGGCGGATATC
>CAKTFS010000093.1 GCA_934561115.1 uncultured Faecalibacterium sp.
GCCTTAGCGGCTGACGACTTGATTATTTTACCACAGAAGCGGTTTTTTGTCAAGCACTTTTTTGAGAAGCTTTTGAAGTTTTGTGAACTTGGAGCGCTTCGCACATCTCAGTGTCAACTGGTGTTTTCAGCGTCTATTGGTTCTTTTCAAGGGCTTCCTGCTGAGCTTTCAGAAGTCATTCTTTTGTCTCAGCGCTTGGCGCTCACATATAGTACCATACCGCAACCGCTTTTGCAAGCCTTTTTTACATTTTTTTCGCCTTTTTTTGCGCTTTGTATACATCAGCCAGTTTTTTGCTTAGTTTCGGGGGCTGTTTTGACCTTTCTTCCACCATTTACACGCAAAACAGCCGCCGCACAAAACGTGCAGCGGCTGTCGCCTTGTAATTCAGTTCTTTTCTTCCTGCTTCATCTCCCGCAGGGTCAGCCAGACAGCTGCCGCCAGCATCGGCAGCGCGGCGATCAGGCCAATGGGCATAGGACCCAGTACATTATAATAAGCATCCGCCGGGGTGACCAGCACCTGCGGCAGCGCTGCAATGGCGTTGAACGCTCCATGCGCAATGGCGGGCACCCAGATGCACTCCGTTTTCTCATAGAGGATATCCAACAGGGTGTTGAGGGCAAAGCAGACCACGCACCACACCACCAGACCCAGCAGGGGTGCGCCTAAGTAGTCGGTGCCGTACTCGTAGCCCACCAGCAGCATCAGCGGCCAGTGCCAGATGCCCCACACAACGCCGCCCAGCAGGCGGCCATTCAGCAGACCGAACTGTTCCTTCAGGCGGGGCATCATGTAGCCGCGCCAGCCGACCTCCTCGCCCAGCGCGGGGAACATATTGATGGCCGGGGCAAGGAGCACCGCAAACAGCCCATTCTGCAGCAGATAGCTGAGGGTGGAGACCCCCAGCTGGCTGCGCAGGGTCTGGGCGTCCATCTCGCCGCCGTAGGCGGCTACCAGCCAGCTGCAGGTAAAGTCCAGCCGGGAGGGGAACACCGCAAAATACAGCACTGCGCCCAGCAGGGTGAGCACCGCCGGGCCGAACCATGCCGTCAGCCAGAACCGCCGTTTGCCCTGCACCTTCCAGCCGATGCCGGTAGGCTGGCGCAGAAAGGCTTTTTGCACCAGCAGTACAGCCACCAGCGGGCAGAACATGGTAACGATGAGCGCCAGCTGATACAGCACGGCGTTATTCTGCTGCAAAAGCGCCATGCAGCCGCCGACCTGACACAGCCATGCCATGCCGAAGGCGAACAGGAAGTACAGGCCAAAGCCCTGTTTTTCTTTTGCTGTCATACGAACTTCACCGCCGTTCCGTAAGCAATGACCTCTGCCGCGCCCTGCATGACGCTGGCGGAGGCATACCGCATGCCCACAATAGCATCCGCGCCAAGGCCTTCGGCGTCCTTGACCATACGTCCGGTGGCGATCTGCCGCGCTTCGGTGAGCATATCGGCGTAATCGGTCACCTCGCCGCCCACAAGGGTGCGGAAACCTGCCATCATGTCATGGCCAAGGTTGCGGCTCTGCACCGTGCTGCCCCGCACCACACCCAGCGCTTCCAGCTTTTTGCCCGGGATCTCGTTAATAGTTACGATAAGCATCTTCTTCTCCCTTTCCGATCTCTTCGATCCGAT
>CAKTFS010000094.1 GCA_934561115.1 uncultured Faecalibacterium sp.
TTCCAACATGAAAATAGGTTCCGTTACAAGTTCTTTCGATATTGTTCAATTTTCAAGGTCCTGTGCGCCGCAGCCTTAGCGGCTGACGACTTGATTATTTTACCACAGAAGTGGTTTTTTGTCAAGCACTTTTTTGAGAAGCTTTTGAAGTTTTACGAACTTGGAGCGCTTTAAGTTTCTCGGTATCAGCCGGAACTTTTCTGCGTCTATTGGTTCTTTTCAAGGGCTTCCTGCTGGGACTTCAGAAGTCATTCTTTTGTCTCAGCGCTTGGCGCTCAAGTATAATACCACACCCCGCTGCACTTGTCAACACTTTTTGACATCTTTTTTCCAATTTCTTTGCGGAGGGTGGGATTACCCCTTCCGTCATCGCCTGTGGCGATGCCACCTTCCCCAAGGGGACGGCTTTAGCGGTGGCGGGAAAGTTTCCGACATAGCGCAAAGGCGTCCCCTTGGGGGAGCTGGCGAACGTAGTGAGCCTGAGGGGGTGACTTCAGCGATGGCAGTACAGTTTCCGGTTGAAATCAAAAGCCTTGCGTATCGGCGGCGGGTGCGCTATTATATATTATATACATTATAGAGCGCTGCGAAAGGAGCCCTGACCCATGATCCTCACCGTCAATATCGGCAACACCCACATCACTGTGGGCGGCTACGAACAAGACACCCTTATCTTCTGCGGGCGGCTGCACTCCGACCCCGCTGCCACGGTGGAGGAATACGCCATCCGGCTGGTGAATCTGTTACAGCTGTACGGGGCATCCCCGGCGCAGATCGAGGGCGGCATTCTGGGCAGCGTGGTGCCCATGCTCAGCGGGCGGGTGCTGGCGGCCTTACAGCTCTTGTGCAAGGCGCGCATCCTGACCGTGGGGCCGGGGCTGAAAAGCGGCATCAAGCTGCGGCTGGACAACCCCGCGCAGCTGGGCGCAGAGCTGCTGTGCGGCGCGGTGGCGGCGCTGGCAGAGTGTCCCGGGCCGCTGGTGGTCATCTCAGCGGATACTGCCATCTCCCTGATGGCGGTGAACGCCAAACAGGAGCTTGTGGGCGGCGTGATCCTGCCCGGGCCGCAGCTTTCCATGAATGCACTGGTGCAAAAGACAGCCCAGCTGCCCCAGATCGACCCCGCTGCCCGCGCCTCGGACTCGGTGCTGGGCAAAAGCACCTCGGCCTGCTTACAGAACGGCTTTGTGCTGGGCACAGCCAGCCTGCTGGACGGTCTGGCCGACCGCTTCTGCGCCGAGCTGGGCGCACAGACCGCCTTTTACGCCACCGGCGACCTGCCCCGCTCCATCCGGGAGGCCTGCCGCACCCCCATCCACTACCGCGAGACCCTGATCACCGACGGCCTGCACCGTATCTGGCTGCGAAACCGGAAGGGCTGACGATTTTCGTTTGCATTTTGCATCCCGATGTGTTATACTGTGTTGTACCCACCAAAGGGGTACGGCATTTGCGATCGTAGCTCAGCTGGATAGAGCGTTCGGCTCCGACCCGGAAGGCCAGAGGTTCGAATCCTCCCGGTCGCACC